>JBKHXX010000001.1:0-15471 GCA_046565765.1 Acidimicrobiia bacterium
ATGCCGGGCTTGGCCCAGCGAGCGTTGCCCCACTCGTTGATGTTGGCGTAGGTGGCGTCGTACACGCTGGGGTCGTCCCAGATACCGGTCTGGGCGAGGTTCGAGGGCCGTGCGCCGACCTGTTCGTAGGCGGGATTGGCGTCGTAGAAGAACTCGACGATGTCGTCCCAGGTCTTGGCCATGACCTTGCAGTAGTCGAAGATCTTGCCGAGCTGGGTGTAGTACTCGTTGAACGACGATGTGGTGATCGTGGTCGACACACCACCGGGCACGAGGGTCGACGGGTGCGGGTACTTGCCGTACATCAACATGCACATCTTGCGACCGACCCGGGTGAACTCCATCGACTCCAGGTAGATCTTCCCCGTCAAGGGGTTCATGGCGTCCATGATGTCCTTGATGGTCCGGTACCCGTGCACGTCGCTGTTCGACGCCGGCGTCTTCTCCGCCCGGGTGACCAGCTCGGGGTTCGTGACCTGCACGATGGAGGTCGAGTAGTCGGGTCCGGCCAGCAGGCCGAGGTGCAGGGGGTGGTCGTAGAACATCTCCCCCACCTCGCCGAGATTGCGCACGACGACGCCCAGCGGCGGGGGCTGGATGCCGAAGGCCATCTCGATGCCGAGCGACGACACGGTCGAGTGCACCCCGCCACACACGCCGCAGGCCCGGGAGCTGATGTCGATGGCGTCCCGCGGATCACGGCCCTGGAGGATGATCTCGTAGCCGCGGAAGAGCATGGCCCGGGAGTGGCACTCCACCGCCTTGCGGTTCTCCAGGTCGAGCACGGTGTGGATGGCCAGCGCGCCGGCCACGCGGGTCATGGGGTCGATCGACCACTCCCGCAGGCGGGGTGGGGCCGAAAGCTGAGCCCCCGGCCCCTGGCGCCGGCGGACGTAGCCGGTCCGCTCCACGCCGTCGAGGGCCCAGGGATCGGCGACATCCTCACGGAGGGTCGCCCTTCCAGACGCGTCGAACTCGATGGGAAGGTTCTTGAAGCACATATGCGGCCTCCTACGACGGCTTCTCGCTTCGGAGGGTCTCCGTCGACGCCAACGCGAACGGAGCCGCTCTGAGTCTGACGAGCGCAACGCTCGTGCCGACCTCAGGCGGAGGCCTTCCCAACTACCTCTAGTATATGCCCGCTGCCTAGAGCACTACCACAGGTATGTGTGCGGGCCGCTCCCCGTGCTGCCACAGGGGTGTGCCGACCGGAGCCGATGGGTACCGCCTCCTGTGACCGTCCGTGCAAGGAGGGACACCGTGGGCATCGGAGTCTCCGTCGTCCTCATGGCGCTGGGAGCGATCCTGGCCTGGGGGATCAACGTCGACAACGCCGAGGGGTTCAACATCAACACCATCGGCGTCATCCTGGTGATCGTGGGTGCCATCGGCCTGGCCGTCACCCTGGCCGTCTTCGGCGGCCGTCGCCGCGACACCGTCGTGGAGGAACGCGAGGTCTTCTAGGTCGTTACGCTTTCCAGGGTCAGGCCGCGGGTGTGCCGCGCGGCCACGATCCGAGGGGGGGACGGCGAATGGGCGGGCGTTTCGGCTGGACGCGCCATCGGCAGGGCGGCATGCGGCTCCGGGTGGCCGTGGTGGTTCCCGTGCTGGCGGCGGCGATGGTGGCCTGCACCGACGACGACGAGCCGGCGGCGCCCACCGGCGGCACCGAGGTCCTCGACGACGCCCAGAGGACGCACTTCGAGCGGTTCGGCGTCTATGCCGACGAGCGGGAGCTGGTCGAGAAGGGCCTCCTGCCGCAGGAGTCGCCGACCCACGAGATCTCCGTCTCCCTCGACCGCAAGTCCTACAGCATCGGGCCCGAGCCCCTCCCGCCCGACCAGCAGGAGCTCACGGTGGGCTTCCAGGCCGACCCCTGGACGACGGCCACGGGCAAGCGGACGTTCGGCCGCTTCTCCCTCGACGCCGGGATCAACGAGACCCTCACGCGCCTGGGCGAGGACTACTCCGTGCAGCCCGGCCTGGCCACCCGCTGGGAGGTCATCCCCGGAGGCACCAACGCCGACTACCCCGGTCGCCCCACGTGGCGGTTCCACCTGCGCCCGGGCGTGAAGTTCCACAGTGGCGCCGACTTCACCGCCGCCGACGTCAAGTGGTCGCTCGACCGGGCCCGGGCCCAGAACCTCGACACCAGCCTGACCATGTCCATCACCGGCCCGTCCTCGGTCGTGGTGGTCGACCCGCTGACCGTGGACATCACGCCCCGGATCCTCACCGGCGAGCCGGCCGCCACCAACCTGCGCCTGCCCGAGTCGTTCGTCCACCAGTTCTACGGCATCTACCGCGACGGCACCCGCCCCGAGCTGTACGACACCGACCCCGCGGGCGTGATGGACGGCACCGGACCGTTCCGGTTCGAGAGCTACGCCGCCAACGAGAACATGGTGGTGACCCGCAACGACGGCTACTGGGGCCCCAAGGCCCGAGCCTCCCGGATCACCTTCCGGTTCATCCCCGACGAGACCACCCGCCGGCTGGCCCTGGAGAGCGGCTCCATCGACGCCATGGTCGACGTCGGCCGCCAGCAGGTCGCCGCCCTGCGGGCCAACGGTGAGGTCCAGGTCGTCAGCGCCCCGCCCACCTACACGTTCGACCTGTACATGAACGTCAACGGCGTCGCCCCCTACGACAAGCTCAGGAACGAGAACGTGCGCCGGGCCCTGGCGTTGAGCCTCGACCGCGAGGAGTTCGTCCGCGGCAACTGGGACGCCGACATGGCCGAGGTCGTCAACCACGTCGGACCGCCCTCGGCCCTGGGAACGTCCTACGGCTCGGTCAGCGGCTACGCCTTCAACCTCAACCAGGCCCGCAACCTGCTCGACGACGAGGGCTGGACGTGCGGGGGCGGCGCGCCCCGTGCCCGCACCGCCTGCCGTTCGGGCGAGGTGCGCCAGCGGGGCGGCGAGTCCCTCCAGCTCTACCTGCTGGCCAACCGGGCCACCGACGACGTCCCGCTCCTCGAGGACCTCCAGCGGCGGGCCCTGGAGGCGGGCATCGGCGTCACCATCGGCGACGACGGCGCCAACCGCTTCACGCCCCGCAAGGACAGCGGCGCTTGGGACCTCGACAGCGCGGTGCCCAACCAGAACGACGCCAACCCGGCCTTCCTCCTGATGCGCCAGTGGTGGTCGAACGCCACGCAGAACTTCGTCGCCTGCTGGGCCGTCGACACCGAGGACGGCACCGCCGACGGCCGCCCGTGCCCGTACCCGGCCGACAACCTCCAGCCCCCCAACCTCCCGTACCGGGCCGGTCCCTGGCAGGCGGCGGGGCCGGAGTTCGACGGGCACGTCAAGCGGGCGCTCGAGGCCAACACCCCCGAGGCCGCCCGGGAAGCGTCGGCCGCGGCCATGGACGTCCTCATCGACCGGGCCATGGTCGTCCCCCTCGCCGCCGTCTCCCGGGTGTACGGGCTGCGCAGGAACGTGGCCGGGTTCGAGCCTGTGAACCCGGCGCTGTCGTTCGTGCGCTGGACCAACGTGTACAAGAGCCGGTAGCGCCGGCCGCGGCTGGCGGCCCGTCCCATGGCCCGGTACGTCGCCGCTCGCGCCGCGTGGCTGATCGTCGTCCTCCTGGCCGTCTCGGCGGTGACGTTCGCCCTCGGTTCGTTCGCCCCCGGCGACCCGGCGGTGATCGTCTTCGAGCGCATCAACCCCGGGCAGTCGCCCAGCCCCCGGGAGCTGGCCGCCCTCCGCCACGACATGGGCCTCGACCGGCCCCTGCCCGTGCAGTACGTGCGCTGGCTGGGCGACGCCCTCCGGGGTGACCTCGGGGAGTCGTGGACGACCGGGAGGCGCGTGGCCACCTCGGTCCGCGAGCGGCTGCCCCGCAGCGCCCTCCTGGCCGGGACCGCGCTGCTCCTCTCGGTCGTGATCGCGGTCCCCCTCGGCGTCCTCGCCGCCTACCGGCACGACACCGCCGTCGACCAGCTGTGCCGCGTCGGCACCCTGCTGGCCGCCTCCCTGCCGGTGTTCCTGGTGGCCTACCTCCTGATCCTGTACCTGGGGGTGCGGGCCAAGGTGTTCCCCGTGTTCGGCTTCGGCTCGGCGGCCAGCCTGGCCCTGCCTGCCTTGACGCTCGCCCTCGGCTCGGCCGGCTCGCTGACCCGGTTCACCCGGGCCGCCGTCCTCGACGTGCTCTCCACGCCCTACCTCCGGGCGGGAAGGGCCAAGGGCGCATCCACCCTGCGGCTGCTGTTCGGCCACGCCCTCCGCAACGCCGCCCTGCCCGTGGTCACGGTCATCGGCCTCTCATTGGCCGGACTGCTGGGCGGAGCCTTCGTGGTCGAGTGGATCTTCAACTGGCCGGGCCTGGGAACGCTGGCGGTGGAAGCCGTCAACGGCAAGGACTACCCGGTCATCCAGGGCTTCGTGCTGGTGACGGCGGCCGGCTACGTCCTCGTCAACTTCGTGACCGACCTGGCCTACGCCGCCCTCGACCCGCGGGTGCGCCTGGACGCGGACCGGCCGGGATGATGGAGGTCGCCGGGCGGCTGGACCACCTGGCCCACACCGAGCCCCGGCGGCGGCCGGCGCTGCGCCGCCTGACGGGGAACCGCAACGTGGTCCTCGGAAGCCTGATCGTCCTCAGCGCGGCGGTGGCGGCCCTCTTCGCCCCGCTCCTCGCCACCCACAACCCGCTGGACATCTCGGCCGACCGGCTGGCCTCGCCGTCGGGCGACCACCTCCTGGGCACCGACTGGCTGGGCCGGGACGTGTGGAGCCGGGTGCTCTACGGCGCCCGCCAGTCCCTGGGCGGCGCTGCGCTGGCCGGCGTGCTCGTCCTCACCATCGGCGTGCTGGTGGGGACGGTGGCCGGCTGGTTCGGCGGCTGGGTCGACTCGCTGCTCATGCGCGTGGTCGACCTCGTCCTGGCCGTGCCCGGCCTGGTGCTCGCCTTCGCCATCGCCGGACTGTTCCGGCCCGGCCTCCTGGCCGTCCTGCTCGGAATCGTCGCCCTGTGGTGGGCGCAGTACGCCCGGGTGGTCCGCAGCGTGGTGCTCCAGCTGCGGGAGCAGCCCTTCGTCGACGCGGCACGGGCGGCCGGGGCCGGGAACGCCCGCCTCATCCTTCGGCACATCCTCCCCAACGCCGCCCCCTCGGTGATCGTGCTGGTCACGGTGCGCCTGGGCCGGCTCATCCTCGCCATCGCCGGGCTCAGCTTCCTCGGCCTGGGCGTGCAGGCGCCGACGCCGGAATGGGCCGCCATGCTCAACGAGGCCCGGCCCTACTTCCCGGCCTTCCCCCACCTCATGCTCGCCCCCGGGCTGGCCATTGCCTACGTGGTCTTCGGCATGAACCTTCTGGGGGACGGTCTCCGCGACGTGCTCGACCCGGGCATGCGCGCGCCGCAGGGCTGAACCTGCTGTCCCGCGCCCGACCGCCGTGCCGCCCGTAGTGAGTCAGGATCTGGACTTAGTCCAAAGTACGGGTTAGGCTGTCCCGGCATGCCCGGGGACGCGTCTGCCGACAACGCCGAGCTGCTGCGCCGGCACGGTCTGCACGTGACGGCCCAGCGCCTGGCCGTGTTGCGGGCGGTGACGGCGCGGCCGCACAGCACGGCCGACGACATCCACAACGGCGTCCGCAGCGAGCTCGGCGCCATCTCGGTGCAGGCCGTGTACGACGCCCTGAGCACCCTCACCGACAAGGGCCTCCTGCGGCGGATCCAGCCCGCCGGTTCCCCCGCCCGCTACGAGGACCGGGTCGGTGACAACCACCACCACCTCATCTGCCGATCCTGCAACCGCATGGTCGACGTCGACTGTGCCGTCGGCGAGATCCCCTGCCTCACGGCGGCCGACGACTCGGGCTACGAGATCGACGAGGCGGAAGTCGTCTACTGGGGCCGGTGCCCCGAGTGCCGCAGAACCGAACGAACCAGCGCGAGAGGAGAACGAACGACGTGAGCGACCCGATGGACCAGACCGAGAGCGTCAGCGAGAGCGAGAACCCGGCGATCCCGTCCCCGACCCCCAAGGCGACCCGGCCGAGGACCAACCGGGACTGGTGGCCCGACCAGCTGGACCTCCAGGTCCTCCACCAGCACTCGCCCAAGTCCAACCCGCTGGGCGAGGACTTCGCCTACGCCGAGGAGTTCGGCCAGCTCGACCTCGACGCCCTGAAGCGGGACCTCGTCGAGGTGATGACCACGTCGCAGGAGTGGTGGCCGGCCGACTACGGCCACTACGGGCCGCTGTTCATCCGCATGACCTGGCACGCGGCGGGCACCTACCGCATCGCCGACGGCCGCGGCGGCGGCGGCAGCGGCGCCCAGCGCTTCGCCCCCCTCAACAGCTGGCCCGACAACGCCAACCTCGACAAGGCCCGCCGGCTGCTGTGGCCGATCAAGCAGAAGTACGGCCGCAAGCTGTCGTGGGCCGACCTCCTCGTGTTCGCCGGCAACGTCGCCATGGAGTCGATGGGCTTCAAGACGTTCGGGTTCGGCTTCGGCCGGGAGGACATCTGGGAGCCAGAGGAGATCTACTGGGGCCCCGAGGACACCTGGCTCGGGGACGAGCGCTACAGCGGTGACCGGGAGCTGAGCGGCCCGTTCGGCGCCGTGCAGATGGGCCTGATCTATGTCAACCCGGAGGGGCCCAACGGCAACCCCGACCCGCTGGCATCCGCTCGGGACATTCGGGAGACGTTCGGCCGCATGGCGATGAACGACGAGGAAACCGTCGCTCTCATCGTGGGCGGCCACACGTTCGGCAAGTGCCACGGCGCGGTCAGCCCCGAGTACATCGGTCCCGAGCCGGAGGCCTGCCCGGTCGAGGCCCAGGGCCTGGGCTGGAAGAACACCTACGGCACCGGGGCCGGCGCCGACACCCTGACCAGCGGGCTCGAGGGCGCCTGGACCAACGAGCCGACCAAGTGGGACAACGGGTACCTCGACAACCTGTACGGCTGGGACTGGGAGCTCACGACGAGCCCGGCCGGGGCCAAGCAGTGGACACCCACCAACCCGGAGGCGCAGGACACCGTTCCCGACGCCCACGACCCGTCGAAGCGCCACGCCCCGATGATGCTGACCTCCGACATCGCCCTCAAGGTCGACCCCATCTACGGGCCGATCACCAAGCGGTTCCACGAGAACCCCGACCAGCTCGCCGACGCCTTCGCCAAGGCCTGGTACAAGCTCCTGCACCGCGACATGGGCCCCGTCTCCCGCTACCTGGGCCCGTGGGTCCCGGAGCCGCAGCTGTGGCAGGACCCCGTGCCCGCCGTCGACCACGACCTGATCGGCGAGCAGGACATCGCTGCCCTCAAGGCCACCATCCTCGGCTCGGGGCTGTCGATCTCCCAGCTGGCGTCCACCGCCTGGGCGGCAGCAGCCAGCTTCCGGGGCACCGACAAGCGGGGCGGGGCGAACGGGGCGCGTATCCGCCTGGCGCCACAGAAGGACTGGGACGTCAACGAGCCGGCCGAGCTGGCCACCGTGCTCCAGACCCTCGAGCAGATCCAGCAGGACTTCAACGGCTCGCAGTCCGGCGGCACGAGGGTGTCGCTGGCCGACCTCATCGTCCTCGGAGGATGCGCGGCCGTGGAGCAGGCGGCCAGGAACGCCGGCCACGACGTGACCGTCCCCTTCTCCCCTGGTCGCACCGACGCGACCCAGGGGCAGACCGACGTGGAGTCGTTCGCTGCGCTCGAGCCACAGGCCGACGGGTTCCGCAACTACCTCCGCCCCGGCGAGAAGCTCCCGGCCGAGCAGCTCCTCCTCGACCGGGCCTTCATGCTCAACCTGACCGCACCCGAGATGACGGTGCTCGTCGGCGGCATGCGAGCCCTTGGCGCCAACTTCGGCCGGGCCGCCCACGGCATCTTCACCGACCGGCCCGAGACGCTGACCAACGACTTCTTCGTCAACCTCCTCGACATGCGCACGGAGTGGCGGTCGTCGATGTCGACGGAGAACGTCTACGACGGTCGGGACCGGGCGACCGGAGAGGTCAAGTGGACGGCCACCGCCGTCGACCTCGTCTTCGGCTCGAACTCGCAGCTCCGGGCCATCTCCGAGGTCTACGCCCAGGACGACTCCAAGGAGAAGTTCGTGCGTGACTTCGTGACGGCGTGGGACAAGGTCATGAACCTCGACCGCTTCGACCTCACCTGATCAGGCGTTTCCAGGCTCGGTGACCGGTTCGCCCTGAACCGGTCACCGGCCGACACGCCTCTCGGATGCGGCGCCTGAGCGCTAGCCGGCCGGCTCCAGCTGTTCGATCTGCCGCCTGATGTCGGCCCAGGCGTCCGTGCTCGTCACGTCGGTGTCACGAACTCGGTCGCAGAGACGATCGGCCTCGTCGCTCCGGTCCGAGCCTGCCTCGCGCAGGCGTTCCAGGGCGTCCCGGCAACGGTCGAGCAACTGTTCCTTGAGCCTGGGTGCGTCCTGCGTGCGGATCTCGTCGATCAGCCGTTCCGCGTCGGTACGGACACTGGCCCATGCGTCTCGGGCGGCGGCGCGAGCCTCGCCCGCGGCCTCCTCCGACCGCTGCTCGGCGCCGTTACCGGCGGTCTCACCGTCGTCCCCGCACGCCACGAAGAAGAGCGCGGCGACTGCCAACATCACGTTCAACCTGGTTCGGTGCCTCATGGGAAGGTTCTCCCCACCGAGCCAGGGTTCTGCAGGCCTGAGGCCGTAACGGTTCGGTCACGGTTCGGTCCGGCATGCTCCTGGAGTCGGGCGCCGTGGGGAGATCGGTCCCGTGACACCGACGGGCAGACGTCGTTGGGACGACACGCGTCTGATCAGCGTGGACGTTCGGGGACCACGCCCGCGAGTGCTGGGTGCGCCCAGCCGTCAGGCCTGTTCGAGACACTGGCGCACCCGGTCGCTCAACACGGTGCGCAGGCGCTCCATATCGCGAAGCACAGCCTCGATCTCCCCGACCTGGAACGTCCGGAGAGACTGGAACCCTTCGTCGAGCAAACCGAGAGCCTGCTCTGCCGAACGCATTGCGTCCCGGCACTCCGCCGGTACGGCCAGCGGCGCCGTCGTCGTCGGTCGGGGCAGAGTCGTGGCAATGCGGCCCGGGTCCTCGGCCTCGTCGCGGACATCGTCGTCGGCCACGACCTGTCCGATCGCGAACCCCGCCACCAGCCCCACCACCAGGCCGGCGAGCGCGACCAACGGCATCCGGATCCGGGACGCGACGGGGCGGCCCGGAGTCGGCTCCCCCAGGGGAGGAAGTTTTTCGCTGGTCCTGTCGGACACGTTCGTTGCCCTCGCTGATCGATCCGAGTGCTACTCGTGCGAAGCTCGACCCCGGCCAGTCCGGCTTTTACGGCGAACCCACCGGGACATGGACAGACTAGGCCCATGCCAGTGACCTCCGGTCGCACCTCGTCCAGGTACCTGGTGGTGGCCGGTGTTGCCGGGTGGATCACGCTGTGGATCGCCGTGGGGATCACCACCGGCGTGCAGATCCGCAGACTCGGCGCACTGAGCGACAGCGTCGTCGAGTCGGGAAGAGCGCTCGACACTGCCGGCCGCGCCCTGCAGGACGTGGCGCAACTGCCGATCATCGGCGAGCGTACGCAGCGACTCGGCGACGAGGTTCGACAGACCGCCGGGGAGATCCAGACGGCCGGCGCGTCGAGCCGGGTGACCGTGCGCTGGGTGAGCACGTTGTTGGCGGGGGCTCTCATCCTGATCCCCACGGTCTCTGTGCTGGCCATGTACGCACCCATCGCCATCGCACGCCGGCGTGACCGGCGAGCCGTCGAGAGAGCGCTCCGAGAGCCGGTCCGCGCCCCGTGGCTCGAGCAGTTCCTCGCACACCACGCCGTCCTGAACATTCCCTACGACACCTTGCGTGAGGTGAGTGCGGATCCGTGGGGCGATCTCGAGCGCGGCGCTTACCGGAAGCTGGCCAACGCGGAGCTGACGCGACTGGGACTGGCAGGGACGCGCCGCGCCAGACGATGGGCCGCCAGGCACGATCGCGCCGCAAGCCGGTGAGCTGACAGGGGGGTGGCCATCGGCAGTCGGTACGCCCGGGCCGTCGTCCGCCTCCGCTGGCTGATCGTGGCGGGGTGGGCGATCGTGCTCGTCGTCCTGTCGCTGGCGCTGCCCACCCTTGACGCATCAGGGGGGACCGGCGGGTTCCGCGGGTTCGCCGAGCCGGACAACCCTGCGATCCAGGCAGAGATCCGCTCATTCGAGAAGTTCGGGTTTCCGGTCCTCAGCCGGACGGCGGTCGTCCAGCGCAACCCCGACGGGCTGTCTCCGGCCGCGCAGCTCCGGGTGATCACCGGTGCCATCGAGTTCAACCTGGACCGTCCACCGGAACTGAGAAGGATCGAGTTCGCCCTCCCGCTCCTCAACGACTCCCGGGTGCTCCCCACGCGGGAGGACGGAACGACTGCGATCACCTACCTCTTCTACCGGCCCGACGTCAGTTTCGGCCGGCAGACCGGGTTGGCCGCGCAGTACGCCCGTCAGTACGTCTCCGGGGTCGGTGACCAGGTGGTCAGTGTCACCGGCGTGATCCCGGCACGCGTCGCCCAGCTCGTCATCCTCCGCAACACCTTGAAGACGGTGGAGATCGTGACCGTCGTGGTCATCTTCCTCATCGTCGGCCTCACGTTCCGGGCGGTCGTCGCTCCCCTGGTGACGATGGCCACGGCCGGATTGTCGCTCGGGATCATCCTCCGGCTGGCGGGCTGGATCGGGAACGAGCTGGGGTTCGACGTCCCCAAGGAGATCGAACCCGTGATGGTCGCGCTCCTGCTGGGCATCGTGACCGACTACTCGATCTTCTACCTGTGGGGCGTGAAGGACCGCTTGACCGCAGGCGAGAGCCGCTTCGACGCCGCCCGCCGGAGCACCGCCGAGTTCACCCCGATCGTGCTGGTTGCCGGCCTCACTGTGGCAGCCGGCAGCCTCGCGCTGCTGACCGCTCGCGTCGGGCTCTTCCGGACCTTCGGTCCCGGGATGGCCACCACGATCCTGGTGAGCCTGGCCGTCGCGATCACGTTCGTGCCCGCCTGCCTGGCGATCCTCGGCAAGGCGGTGTTCTGGCCGAGGCAGGTCCACCGTGCGACACCACCGGCAGCACCGAAGCCGCGCCGCACCCGCTTCCTGGACACGATCACCCGCCGGCGGGGCGCAGCTGCCGTTGTCGTCGTCGGCGTGGCGGCGATAGCGGTGGCCGCGGCTCCGGCCCGCGACCTCGACTTGGGCTTCGGCGTCGTCAACTCGCTCCCCGAATCCTACGAGGCCAGGCGCGGGGCCCAGCACGCCGCCGAAGGCTTCCTGCCCGGCATCCTGTCGCCGACGGTCCTCCTGCTCGAAGGGCCTGACCTCGCGGATCGGCGGCCCCAGCTGGCCCGCCTGCAGGAGCTGCTCGACGAGCGCCCCGCCCTGGCGGTGGTCGCCGGGCCGGCGACGCTGCCGAGCCCCGTGACCGTCGGTGCGGTGCTGTCCACCTCGGGCGACGCCGCCCGATACGTACTCGTGTACAACAGCGATCCGCTCGGGGCGCAGGCCATCTCCGACCTGGACGAGCTGCGGGAACAGATGCCCTCCATGCTCGCTGCCGCCGGACTGGCCGACGCGGTGGCGAGCTTCGCAGGTGACACCGCCCTCGCCGAAGTGACTGTCAGCCAGACCGAGGCGGACCTCGGACGGGTAGTACTGGTCGCCACCGGGTTCGGGCTCGTCCTGCTCGTGCTCTTCCTGCGGGCCGTCGTGGCGCCGGTATTGCTCATGGTCGCCAACGTGTCGGCCGTGGCGGCGACCCTGGGCCTCGCCACCGTGGTGTTCCAGACGACCGCCGACCACTCCGGGCTGACGTTCTACGTGCCGTTTGCCGCAGCTGTGCTCCTGATCGCTCTCGGCGCGGACTACAGCATCTTCGGGGTCGGCTACATCTGGGCCGAGGCCCGTGATCGGCCCCTGATCGACGCCATCAGGGTGGCGGTGCCCCGCTCGACGAGGGCGATCAGCGCGGCCGGAGTCACCCTGGCGGTGAGCTTCGCCATCCTTGCCGTCGTCCCACTCCGGCCGTTCCGGGAGTTCGCGTTCATCATGGCGGTCGGCATCATGATCGACGTCTTCGTCGTCCGCTCACTGCTGGTGCCGAGCATGATCAGCCTGTTGGGCACGGCCAGTGGCTGGCCGGGGGGAGCGCTCCGCCGCCCTCGCGTGCCCCTCCCCTCCACCGTCGGTAGCGCAAAGCAGGAACCATCGCTCGCCGGGCAACATCCTTCCCCCGCCGGCACGGGTGCGACCACCCCGGTCGAAACACCCCCGGAGACGGTGGCGGCCAGGCCTGGTCGGTCGCGGACCGGTGCGGGCGCAACATGGATCGCTGCCGGGGCGGTCCTCGCCTATCGCATGCTCCGGAAGCGGCGCTCACGCCGCCGTTGACCTGCGTAGATGCGCCGGAAGGCCACCTCTTCTTCCGTCCCGGCTACCCCGGGACCCTGGTCGACCTGACCCGCCCGAGCGCGGCCTCACGCCTGGGCCGGCCAGGGCGCTTGACGCCCGCTTGCAACGGGCGGGCAAGCCGGCCACAAGGTGGCTGCAAGCCGTCCCCGGGACAGTGGGCTCCTCACGAGAGGAGTCGACGATGAAGAGGTTCACCACGTTCGTTTCCGCCCTTCTGGCTGCGCTGTTCCTCCTGGCCGCCGTGCCCACGTCCGCGCTGGCCGCCGAGTGCGGCTGTCAGGAGACGGGTGAGTACGAGACGGCCAAGGTCAGGCAACCGGCCCAGCAAGAGCTGTCACCGGGCGGTGGCGAATACCGCTTGAAGGTCACCCAGACCTCGGTGGACAACCAGCTGCGCATCGAGAAGGCGGGCTCCGGCGAGCACGTCAAGACCTTCTTCGTCCCCCTCGCCCGCCTCGACTGGGGGTTCAGCCCCGACGGTCACCGCTTCATGGTCAGCCACAAGGGCGCCGGAGACCACCTCGACGACATCACCCTGTGGGACCTGGAGGCCAACCGGCTGGTCAAGTTCACCACCGTCACCAGCGGTTTCGCCGGCGCCTTCAGCCCCCACGGCCGGTGGTTCCTCGTCAACGACCTCCGTGGCCCCGGCCAGTCGGCGACCACCATCTACGACGCCGTCACTGGCGGCACCGCCCTCTACGCCGAGATGGCGTTCGAGAACCCGCCCGGCGGCCCGGGCGACAAGTTCGGCGTCATCGGCGGCGGCTTCGGCCCTGGCGCCGACGACCGCAGCTACGTGTGGGCCTACCGCCAGATCGGCGGCAACATCCAGCTCAACCTGCGCAACCTGGCCACCAGGCAGACGGTCCTCAGCCGGCCGGTGGGCATCGCGTGGTGGCGATTCAGCCCGTGCGGCGACATCCTCGGGCTGGTCAACCAGACCGACCAGGGCAGCACGACCGTCTCGATGTACAAGACGGCTGCCCCCAACCAGACCCTCGGCGTCAAGACGTTCTCCCCCATCCCCGACCACCTCGTCATGGAGTCGACGCTGGCCAGCCATCAGGTTCGCACCTTCGCCCCCGGCAGCGGTGAGGAGAAGGTCACCGTCGTCGGCCAGAACACCGCCGACACCACCTGCCCGCCGGCCCTCGCCCTCGACGCCGTCACCCTGAACCCCACCACGGTCGTGGGCGGCGAGCGCAACGCCACCGGTACGGTCACGCTGACCGGCAACGCGACCAGCTCCTTCAAGGTGGACCTCAGCAGCAGCGACACGCAGGCGGCCACCGTGCCGTCCTCGGTGACGGTCTTCAGCGGCCAGCAGACCAAGACCTTCACCGTCACCAGCAAGTCGGTCACGGCGCCGAAGACCGTCACCATCACCGCCAAGTCGGGCACCGTGACCAAGACCGCCACCCTGACCGTCGAGCCCAATGCCAACGCGGCTCCCGCCGTCGACTCCGTCGCCATCGAGCCCACCCGGGTCCCGGGCGGCGGCAAGGCCACAGGCACCGTCACCCTGGCGTCGCCCGCCGGTCCGAACGGCGCCGTGGTCGCCCTGTCGGGCACCGCTCCGAACGCCGCCTCGGTGCCGGCCTCGGCCACCGTGGCCGCCAACCAGACGACCGCCACGTTCGAGGTCGGCACGTCCAGCGTCGCCATCGACACCCCGGTGGTCATCACCGCCTCGACCGGCGGCGGTGGCGAGAAGACGGCCCGCCTCATGGTCCTCACGACCGACCGGGAGTGCAACCGGAGCTCCTCCGACCCGACCACCGAGACGCTGAAGGCCCGCTCCTTCGGCGCCTACGACGACAGTGGCAAGAACGTCGACTGCGGCGTCGTCGTCCAGTTCGAGAACGGCATCACCGTCGGCCCGGGAACGACCGGCCTGGCCGAAGGCACGCCCGTGCAGCTGTCGGTGACCCTGCGCTTCGACGGCAGCCTCTACACCAGCCCGCCGGTGATCTCCGGCGGGACCACCGCCGAGGGCACGAGCCAGTACCGCATCACCGACGATGACGTCCCGCCCACGGAGGAGGTCAGCAACGTCGTGGCCGAATTCCAGGCCCGCTACAACCTCCAGCAGTACGTGCCCTTCCCGAACTCGGAGAACGTCACCTGGCAGTCGGACCACTACCTGGAGACCAACGCCACGGAGCGCCAGGACGGCCGGGACCGGGCCGACTACCACTCGCCTGACGCCGTGGGCGGGACCAAGGACACCGGCAACCTGACCGCCTCCTACAACACCACCGTCGGCGCCCACCTCACCATCAAGGGCCGGGTCTCCACCATCGCCTCGGCCTACGGCACCGGGGCCAGCGCAGTGGCCGACTTCTCGAACACCTTCAAGGCCGAGACCGTCCCCGCCCCCGGGTACGAGGGCCTGGCGCTCACCTACGACACCAGCCCGCCGCCGGCCAACCAGCCGCCGGTGTGCACTGCCGGCACGGTCACGGTGGCCGAGGACACGACCGTCACCGTCACGCCCTATTGCACCGATCCCGACGGCGACGCCCTGACCTACACGGTGGTCAACGGCCCCGCTCACGGGACCCTGTCGACCTCGCTGGTCTACACGCCTCAGGCCGGCTACTCCGGTTCCGACTCGTTCACCTACAAGGCGAACGACGGCAAGGCGGACTCGGCCGTCGCCACCGTCGGGATCACGGTGACGCCGGTCAACGACGTGCCGGTGTGTGACAACACGACCGGCGCCACCGACGAGGGCCAGCCCATCGCGGTCGCTTTCTCCTGCACCGACCCCGAGGGCGACCCACTCACCTACTCGGTCAAGCAGGCGCCGGCCAACGGGACGGTCAACGGCCTGACGTACACACCCGACCCCGGCTTCGTCGGGACGGACTCGCTCACCTACGCCGCCTCCGACGGCAAGGGCGGCGAGGCGACGGCCACCTACACCGTCACCGTCCGCCGTGTCCTTGTCGGCCCCCCGACCGACGCCGAACAGTGCAAGAACGGCGGCTGGCAGCGCTTCAACAACCCGTCGTTCCCGAACCAGGGCCAGTGCGTGAGCTACGTCGC
>JBKHXX010000002.1:0-42411 GCA_046565765.1 Acidimicrobiia bacterium
CCCAGCTACCGGCTCAAAGACCACCTCGCCGTCACGAAGGGAGGTGGGCCCCTGGAGTGAGCGTCGCCCGCCCCGACCTACACGTCCAAACGTACGCGCCGCGACATTTCCCCTTGACCGCCGACACGGGCCGGCCGATTGAGCAGAACGAGACTTGGCAGCTTCTGAACGACGAACTCAGGCTGCGCTTGGACGTCCAGCGGACGGCGTTCAACCGGATTGAGGGCCGAGCGGCGCTCATCCTCGGCGCGGTTTTCGCGGCGATCCAGTTCGTCGCGGGCAAAGATCTCTCGAGTCCCTGGCTCTCCTGGGCACTTGGCGCGTACGGCGTCGCCATGGCGACGAGCTTGTGTGTCGCGGCACTGCCCAGGCGGTTCGAAGAGGTCAAGCCGCGCTCGATCGTTGTGGGGCTGTGGCTCTACCCCAAGGGCCGGGCTGCCGCAGAACTGGCGAACAATCGCCTGAAGGCCTTTGAGCAGAACGTAAAGCGGCAAGGGTTGATGATCCTGATTGTCCGTGTATCCGTCGCTTTCGCCATCGCGGGTGCCATCCTGTCGGTGTTGCACCTCACTAGAGGAGATTCTACGAATGCCCGAAACTCCGCCGGCCGATGGGTCTGCCCAGGCGCCAGCAGTGCCGGAAGCGCCTGCCCCTCCCCCTGACACCCCGCCGCAACCTGGCGTACCCACTATGAACTTGCTCGAGACCGACACAAGAGCGCTTTACCACGGCGAGACCCAAATACATCACGCCGAAGAGACCAAGCATAAGTAGCGCCCAACTCATACGCTCGCCTGCGCTCCACCGTCGAGCGCAATCGGTCGAGCCAGGTGAGCGCGGGAAGTCTCTCCGGACGCAGGGTGAAGACGCCTGCGCCTCAGCCTTGGTAATCGGACGCCGGTAGTCGCGGCTCGAACAAGGAAGCCTCAGGGTGGTCACGGGCTCCGCTGCGGGATCGGGTCCCCACTAGGGTTCAGGGACGGCAGGGATGACACGGCGTCGAATCGCTAGGACAATGGCGTGGGCGGAGGCTGGTGGGGCCTTACGCCCGCTGCGCGCCTCGCCGTAGCGAGCGATGCGTCCCTCGCCTCACTACGGCTCGGTCGCCGGACCGTTCTCCGATCCCGACCACTACCGGCTTAGTGTTGTCGTCGGGAGCGGCGGCAGAAGGGGCCCTTCACCGGGGATCGATGACGACGTCGAAGTCGAATAGCGCGGCGCCGATCTTGTCGGCCGCTTCCCGCTGCATTGTCGGCGTGACGTGGCTGTAGAGGTTCGTGAACAGCGTCGGGTCGGCGTGGCCGAGGCGCTCGGCGGCGACCTTGGGCGGCACGCCGTTGGCGAGCATCAGGGTGGCGCATGTGTGGCGGAGGCCGTGGGCGGTCAGTCGCGGCAGGCCCACCTCCACCGTCATCCGGCCGAGCAACTTCGAGAGGTTGACCGGGTGGTACGGCCCGCCGGTCGCTCGGGTGAACACGTGGTCGGTCTCGACGTAGTCCGCCGCGGCCAGTCGCTCCTCGGCCTGGAGCTTGCGCTGGGCCCGCAGCACGCGCACGAGCCCGTCGTCCAAGTCAACGGTCCGGACCGCGTCCCGGCTCTTGCCTGAGGACGGGACCATGTTGTAGCCGAGACCCGAGACGAACTCGACCACGCGCACTTGCCGGCGCTCGAGGTCGACGTTGGGCCACCGCAACGACACCAGCTCACCGATGCGGAGTCCGGAGCCAAGGAGGAAGGCCCAGATCGGGTACGTCCGGTCGCCCTCCATCAGGGCGAGGAACTCGCGGGCTTGCTCCGGCGTCCAGTGGCGCGGGATCGAGCGCTGCGCGCGCGGTGCGGGGGCGGAGACCATCGGGTTGACGGCGATGACGCCCATCGCCACCGCCAGCTTCATGGCGCCAGAGAAGGGGGCGCGTGCGCGCCGCACCGTCGCCGGTGCGAGCGGTCTGCCGCTCTTGACCCCTCCGCTCTTCATCAGCTTGCGCTGCCACGCGATGACGACCTCGGGCTTGATGTCACGCACCTTCCGTGAACCGAGCAACGGACGGATGTACGACTCGGAGTAGTTCCGGTAGTCGAAGCGGGTCTTGGGCGATAGGCGCGCATCCGCGTCCACCCCGTCGAGGTACAGGTCGAGCAGTTCGTTGACGGTCAACACCTTCGAACTCGGGCGCAGTTGGCCTGTGTCCACCTTCGCCAGCACTTCGCGCCGGGATCGGGCCGCCTCGGTCGCCGTGCGGTAACCACGCTTCGTGATCTGGACGCGCTTACCGGTCAGCGGATCGGAGCCGAGCGTGACCTTGAAGTACCAGCCGCCACGGCCGTCCTGGTACACGCCCTGAGGTCTCGCCGGCATGCCTTGCCTCCCTGAGAACACCGTTCCGGTTCTCACCGGTTCTCACGATGTTCTCACGGGCCTCTATGGCAGGCAACTGCAGCGATACAAAGTGCCTCTGACCTGCACTTATGCTGCGCGCTGGGAGGGATTCGAACCCCCAACCTTCTGATCCGTAGAGCCCATCCACAAGTTTTCCACAAGACGCCACAAGTGTCCACTGGTGTCCTTTGTGGCCTCTGACCAGGACTTTTGCTTATCTCGGTCTTGACCATAGGTGTGTGTTCGCGACCGCCCGTTGCCGGTTTTCGCGGACGTATGGTTCTCACGGCGGTTCTCACGGATCTCGGTTATCCACAGACCACGCACGGACTTCTCGGTCGAGCCTCGGCGGGCGACCGGGTGCCAGAAAGAACTGGCGTCGAGACCGCCGACGTTGGTGGTCAATGCGACCGCACCGCGCTAGGAGCAGACCGGCTCAGGAGGGAGCGGGCTTGCGCGACGGCGTCAGTGCGCAACTGCGCTCCCCCCGGGTCGCAAGTTTCGGAAAGCTGTGCGGCGCCGCGAGCGACTGCCCTGACCGGCAACTCCCATCGAGCGCCCGAGTTCAGTGATCTCTTGATCGGCCCTGCCCTCAAACGGCGCATACGTGCTATCCGACCTTTTCGGTCTGCTGTGTCCAAGGTAGGGCTGAGATCCGACTAAAACTCGAGGACATCGCTCGTCGCTCGTCCACGGATGTCTTCACGTTCGGACGGCCATAATTCGACCAGCCTTGAACCAGTGGACGAGCAGGGCGGCAACCGGAACAATCATCTCAGCCCCAACGTTCGTCACATCAATCGGCTTTGAGTCGTTTCCATGGCGATAGTGGCCGGTCCAAACCATGTCCATCATGGAAATGACCGTCTCGATGTCTTCATCAGCCTCGGAATGTGTGCTCCACTTAGAGGGCTTTGCTTTCATGTCACGGATCATGGTCCCGAGCGTCGCCCGCATATTGGTAGGACTAACTACGGGCCGAGCCGCAACCTCGATCGCAGCTACGGCTTCCACACAAGCACCGTTTGGGTCCGGACTTCTCCCGAACGCCTTCGACCAGGAACGACGAAGGTGCTCGCTGGCACGGTCCGTTCCTGATGTTGCCTCCGCAACCAGGGCCGTCAGTCCCTCTGGTTGACGATGCTGCAGTTCCCACTGGCCCGCTCCATCCCTCCCGAGGACGTATGCACTACGCGCCTCCGCAAGCTGCAGCGTTAGCTTCGCAACGATCTCCGTGGTGCGGTACGATTCTGGGTTCAAGCGCCCAACCGCGAAATCGACGGCGTCGAGCAGCAATTCCCGGTCCTCTTGGAATTGTTGCACCGCATCGTCGGGGTATCCTGGTAGATAATGATCGGTGATTCGGGCGAAGTGATTGATGACCTCTCGATTCGGCTGGAATCCACCCATGAACTCATCGTGGACATAGAACACGCTCACCACGAACTCAGTCAAGGACGTGAGCAACCCATCCGGAACGCCTTCGCGCAGGACAAAGAAATTCGCAATCTCATGATCGTTTTGACGCTTTGACCAGGGCGGTCGAATCATCTCCTCAGGGTAGGCGATCGATGCCTCAAGTGCTCGTCTAATACGCTGCTCCGGTTCGTTCTGAACCCATCGCTTCAGTCGACGACCACCTCCGGTACCCTGGGCGTCACCAGCCGGAGGCCTTCGCAGAGAGCGACGCCGCCTATGCGGGGTGTCCTCTATCGCCGGCTGCGGACATATCGTCGGGCGGTCGAGATGCCGGGGCGGATCCCGACTCGCCGTGGTCCCAGCCGAGCGAGCCGACCCGCTCCCCGCCACGCCTTTACATGGCGCTGCTCTCAGTCTCGGATCGGGAGGAAGGAGCCTCGGCTGCGAGACCGGGCTGTGGCCCTGAGCGGTCATTCATCGTGTCGATCTACCCCGGCGTGGTTTACCCTGCATGGCCTAGTCCGTCGCGCCGTGCGCGCCAAGACCGTCCACGAACCGAAGGGGCGACCACGTGGTTTCAAAGCGAACTCCGACGACCAAGGACATCTCCCTCTTGCAACAGCTGTACAAAGACGGACAGCTGACCCTCAGACCGGAGTTCCAGCGCGATTCCGTGTGGCCAGTTGCAGCGAAGGCCTACCTGATCGATACGATCCTAAATGATCGTCCGATCCCACTCTTCTTTTTCCAACGTACTCGACAGCCAGACACCGGGCGTCCGGCGTATGCCGTTGTCGATGGACAACAACGTCTCAGAGCTATCTTCGACTTCATGGACGGGCGCTTTCGTCTGTCTCAGAGCCCCGGCAAGAGTCGCTTCAACAAGCGCTGGAAGGACTTGACACCGGATGACAAGGCCCAGGTTCAGAACTATGACCTCGTCATAGAGGAAATTTCTGGATACACAGAGGATGACATCCGCGATGTGTTCGTCCGGCTCAACAAATACCTAGTAAAGCTCTCACCACAGGAACTCCGGCACGCTAGGGAGACTGGTACGTTCAAGGAGTTCGTAGAGGACGTGGGGCGTTGGCCGTTCTGGTACGACGAAAAGGTGTTCAGTGCCGCGCAGAGCAAGAGGATGCGACCGGTCGAGTTTGCAGCAGAGGTTGCAATTCTGTTGATTGAGGGACCACAGGACAAGAAGGGTGCAATCGACCTGTACTACGAGAAATATCGGGATGACTTCCCTGATCAAGACGAGCTCGAGACTCGGCTGAAGAAATACTTATCGTGGATACGGAAGGCGTTACCGGACTTCAAGGAACGGCGATTCCGGAAGCCAGTCGACCTCTACGCTTTGCTCGGTGCTCTAGACCGTGTGTCGGACGCCGGTGAGTCCCTGTCCGCGATATCCCCGGCCAAGGCGGGACGAGCCTTGCGTGAGCTTGAGGAACGGCTTGCCGATGAAGAGGCGCCTGACCGCGACGCTGCTCGCTATCGTCTTGCAGCGAGCAGGCAAACCGACAACATTGTCCCTAGGGAAACCCGCATTACCGTTCTCGAGCGACTTCTGTCTCGGGTGTAGTCTCTATGGGACCGCAGGCAAAGGCCTTCTTGGAGCGCTACAGGGCCGAGTTCAGCAGCCTTGCGGAGCGAGCGCAACTACTTGAACGATACTTGGCGAGACTGCTGTCTCCTGGTAACTACGATCTTCACACCATCGTCGCGAGAGCAAAGGAGCCGGATTCAGTCCGTGCAAAAATACTAAGAAAGCGCTACGGTCACCCAGCCAGACAGCTGACGGACCGACTCGGGGCAAGAGTGATTGTGTACTTTTCCGCGGATGTGGACCGTGTCGCGACCGACCTGCGTGCATTGCTGGACGTCGACCATAATAATTCGTCTGACAAAAGGGCAAGTCTGGGACTCCGGGAGTTCGGATATCGATCAGTCCATCTAGTCGCTAAACCCAAAGGCATGAACCTCGGTATGGAGTTCGACCTACTCAAGGACCAGCGGTTTGAGGTCCAGATCCGAAGCGTTCTCGAGCATGCGTGGGCAGAAATTGAGCATGAGGTAGTGTACAAGGCGGGCCTTAGCGCGAACAGCGAAGAGCGGCGACGGTTCTCGGCTATTGCCGGAACACTCGAACTGCTTGAGAAGGAATTCAGCGCCCTGCGAGAGTATCGAAACGAGGTCATCGGACGGTACGTGACGCAGATGCAGCAAGGGGCTCACAGCGTGGTCATGCTGGACGCACCGTGGCTGTTAGCGACGCTCGAGGTCATGCGTCCTGATGGGTTGAGCTGGAGAGCGGCGGAGCTCAGCGGTTCACCGTTCCCTCCGCGTATCGAAGCGGAATGCGTTCAGGCCCTTGCCAGAGTGGGCATCGAGAACACCGCTCAGCTCCGCGCAGCACTCGAGGCGCAAGATTTTCAGGATGTGCTCGCGCGGTACGCCGTTGCGACAGGCGCGGTGCCGTCCCAAGTGTCACACCTCATTACTTCTATCCTCATGGTCGCACAGCGCGACCCTGGCGTCGCCGAGGACTTCTTTCCAACTATCGCGGCAGCACCGGAGGTGCAGGCGGGAATCTATGCATAACTGCGTTGTCGGCTATCTGTGGCGGAGCGCCGTCAGGAGATGCAGATGGCCTAGCTAGTACGGCTTCAGCGACTCTCGGAGATAGCAGCGATAACCGCTGATTATACGGCCCTGCTTCTCGGAGACAGGGCGGTGGACGGCCTTCAGGTCCGACCGCATAAGACCCCACTCCTGGGCGGGCGCGGCTGAAGCAAGATCGACCTCGACAGGCCACCGATTCGGCCTTCGGCGTGCGCGCAGTGTCCCTCCTCGTCGCGTCCGTCGGGGACGTGCCCTTGGACCAGCCACCATTCGGTCGCCAGGGCTGGAACAGGGAGGTAGCGTCAAGGCCGCCGGCGAAGCCGGCGCTCGAGAGCCTGGCCTTGACGCCACCGGACCTGCCAGCACTGACCATGGACATGGCCCAGCGCCAAAGGCGCTGGGCTTGCTGGCACACCCTCACAGTCCGAGATCGAGACCGTGGTCGAGTGCAGGGCCCTCGAGCCCGAGTCCCCGATCGACGGTGATCGCTCTCCGCCCGGCGGGGGGAATTCCGTCGAGCCCCTGTCGCTCGACGTCGAGTTCCCAGGCAACAGCCTCGATCTCTCGGTCGAGACGGTCCAGGCGACGGAGGGCTTCGGGATGGCCAAACCGGAAGTGCTCGTGGGCGAAGTACTGAGCTTCGAGATCCGCCAGCAGCTTCTTGGCCTCGGGCAACTCCCGGCGGATTCGCGCCCGCTCCGGCGCGGCCAGGTGCTCAAAGGCGTCCCGTAGCGGTCCCTCGCGCTCGGCCGCTCTTGCCGCCTGCCTGCGCAGCTGTTGGCGCTCCCTGAGGCCGACGTGCTCGGCCCGAGCGAGACATCCCCGCCATTCGTTCAACGCCTGCTTCCAGGCGATTGCCGCCTCCCCGACCGCAGTCCCTCGTAGGACGCCCCAGCCGTCCCCCTTCTCCAGCGCCTCCAATTCGTGTTCGAGGCGTCGTACCCGAGCCTCGGTGCTCCTGTAGGCGAAGCCGGGATCGGTCGGTATCACGGCTGCCAAGGCGTCCCGTTCGAGGACGAGCCGGGCGTGGCGCACCCGGGCGGGCACCGTTCCGTCGGCCGCCTTTGCCGCCTCCACCGCCGGCTCCTCGCGTCCGAACGCTCCCCGGTCGATCGCCCAGCCGATGCGGCGGGACTGCGCCCACGACCACCGCAGGTCGTCCATCGCCTGCTCGAGCGAGTCGGCCACGACGGAGACCGTCGAGCACTCCTTGGCCCGGCTCATCTTCACGTAGGCCAGCTCCCGGCCGCCGCCGTCCTCCAGGGAGTGGGCCCGGGCCACCGTCGCCCCCTGGGACCGGTGCACTGTGACGGCGTAACCGTGGGCCAGGTGGTCGGCGGCGAGGTCGTCCCCGGCGAAGCGCTGGATCCGTCCGTCGTCCATGGTCGCCGCCAGCTCGCCGCGGCGGACGTCGACGGCCAGCACTGTGCCGCACTCGGAGGTGACCATCTGCCCGTCGGCTCCCGGAGCGAGGGTGACAATGCGGTCGCCGGCCCGGTAGGGCGTCGAGCCGACGAGCAGCTCGGGTCCGGAGAGCCTCCCCATCGCCTCCCACGCCTGGCGGCCCCGCCGGTTCAGCTCGGCCACGTTCGCTCGACGCCAGGCGTACATCGCCGCGTTCGAGCCGTTCGCCACGTCGCTCTCCCAGCCGGCGACTACGGCGTCGAGGGCCGCGTCCCGATCGGGCACGACGACGATCCGACCCTCGGCCCCGTACCACGCCACCGCCTTCTCCACCTTGCCAGAACGCAGCTGCTCGAGGGCGACCCGCTCGGCGGGATCGATCTGACGGACGTTCTCCGACAGCACGTGCACGACGGCGCCGAAGCGGGCAACCAGGGCTTCGAACCCTCCGCCCGGTCCGACGGCGGACAGCTGAAGGTGGTCGCCCACCATCACCACCTTTGTCCCAGCCTCCCCGCACGCCTCGAGGAAGGCGAGCAGGGCGGCGTCCTCGGTCATGCCGGCCTCGTCCAGGATCGCCAGGTGCCGGCTCGTCAGCCGGAGGGCGCCGTGCGAGATGCGCCAGTTGAGCGACGCCAGTGTGCGGCTCTCGGCAATGCCCGCCTCCCGCCCGAGCGTCCGGGCGGCCTGTCCCGACGTCGATGTGCCCACCACCTCGTAGCCCGCGGCTTCGAAGGCCTCGCGCACGGCGGCAAGGGCCGTGGTCTTTCCCGAACCCGCCACCCCCACGACCAGCTCGACGCCCCGACCCGACGTGAGGATCTCCTGGACCGCCTTCCGCTGGCCGGCGGTAAGAGGACGGCCGAGCGACGCTTCCGCCCGAGCCACCGCCGCCTCGGCCTCCTCACAGGACACCGCCGCCCCGTCCCGGCGCCGGGCCTGCGACTCCACGGAGCGGGCGATCGCCTGCTCGCGGGCGATGGTGGTGGCGGTGGCGTACGCCCGCTGGTGCGCTCCGGCGACGGCCAGGAGAGGAACGGCCTCAGGGTCGGCCAGCGTCCGTTCGACGGCGCGGGGAAGCTCGGACAGCCTCCGTCCGTACAGCTCGGGGGCCACGGCCACGATCACGTCCCGCTTGGTGAACACCTTGCGGACCGCCAAGGGGCCGTCGGGTGCCAGGGACACTTCAGCCACCGCCCGCAGCTCGGCCCTGCTCAGCTCGGGGTCCGGCATGCGGAGCTCCCGCGCCGCCCTGTCGACCTCGGCGGCGATCCGCTCGACGCTCCATCCCACCTCGCCGATCTCGGCGACCCAGCGGGCCAGCAGCTCGCCGACCGGCGTGTGCCGCTTCGGGTCCCGCGTGTTGCGGGCGGCAACGTTGCGGGCGCGGTAGGAGTGGTAGCCGGTCCGGTCCATCTCGGCCTGAATCTCGGCCGCCCGCTTGGAGTGGAGGTCCATCACCTCGTCGGGCACGCCAGCGATGGCCCAGTGCCCCAGGCGCCCCGACGGTCCGCGGTCGGGGACGATGCCGTAGCCCAGCTCGACCGCCCGCTGCGCAGCGGCCACGCGGCCGACCATCGTCGCGGCGTGGACGTGCTCGCGCCACAGGGCCGTGTCCGCCGCCTTCCAGCCGCCTTTGGCGTCGTCCATGCGGACGAGGTTGGCGACGAGCACGTGGTCGTGCGGACAGGGATCTCCAGCCCTTGAGGTGGCGTGGCGCGTGCTGGCGTAGATCATGCCCTGGGTCGGCGTCCGCTCGGCTCCCCGCCCCCGGCGCCCTCCAATCTCACGGGTGAGCTGGTCGAGGTAGGCGAGGGTGGCGTCGCGCTCGGCGTCCATGATGCGGTGCATGTCCTCGGCCCGGCCGATCACGCCCAACTCGGCGACCGACTTGTGGGCGGAGATCACCAGCTCGAGACCGGGCCGTTTGGTGCGCACGAGGCGCTCTCCCGTAGTGGGGTCACACGCCCCGCCGGGACCGAAGACGAACTCGTACTGCTCGTAGGTGACCGCTCCCTCCAGGCCGAGAGCGTCAGCTCCTCGACCGCCCCACAGCAGGGGCGTCTCGCCTCGCGAGGCGTAGTAGGCAAGTGCCTGAGCGGGGTGGTCGTCGCCGCGAGCGAGCACGGTCTTGCGGTGGTACTCGACCGAGTCGATCCCCATCATCCGCATCCAGGCCACAGGCGCATTCCCTCCCGGCAACCGAATGGTTGCAAACGTGTTCCGGCAGTTTTCGGAGTATGCCGACGGTCAGTCGTGCTGTAAAGGACCTATAGGCCGATCGGGTTAAGTCGGTATCCAGCGGTCATGATTGGTCATGTTTATGAGAATCTAGGCCGTCGAGGTGCATGGCGGTCACCTTCGGTTACGAGAGGTCACTCGTGGAGAGATCGTGCTTGTGGCCGAGTGGGGCCCGGCTGATGGCGCGTTCGCCTGCCGCTGCTTCCTATCGGTCCGCTACCTCATCCGTCGCGTGGCGAGCGATCTTCCTGAGATTTTTTCGTCCTCAGTGTCATTTTCGGGCGGTCTGGTCCACCAGTAGTGGAGGAAGGAGCATCGCGGTGGTGCTCCGCACCCTCGCTACGGGTGCGGTCGTCAGGAGCGCGTCCTGGACGATTTTCGAAAATCTCTGTCCGATTCGGGCTTCGGGCGCACCCGTAGTGGTGCGTAACGGAGAGCACCCATGCCGGTGCCAGCAACTGGAGGACGAATATGTGTGACCACGGTCCCGACCGCGTACTCGTGGACATGACGTGGGTAGCCGCTCGACTCGCCGTCACCCCCCGAATGGTTCGCCGGCTTGTCCAGAACCGACGGATCCAGCATTACAAGGTCAGCGGACGGATCCGCTTCGACCCCGCCGACGTGGAGCGCTTCATCGAGGAATCTCGGCGGCCGAGCGTGAACGAGGGCGCGACGTCAGGCCGCCCGTCCGCCTCGTCGTCGCCGCTCAGCCGGCCTCGCTGCGCCAGCTGAGGAGCCTCTAGCGCGGTCGATAGACATCGGCTCGGTGATCGATGCGCAGAACGGCGACGACGCGCCTTTCGTCGTCGATCTCGTAGACGACGCGGTAGGGACCACGACGAGCGGCCCATAGCCCGGCAAGCTCGCGCTGGAGCGGATGGCCGACACGGCGCGGGCTCTCAGCAAGCGGCCCAACCATGAACTCGACGATCGCGGCAGCCGCCGCCTCAGGGAGTCGAGCGAGCGATCGCTCGGCCGAGGGCGCCACGACGAGCCGGTACCCCGGCTCATTCACCTACCCAGGTACTTGGCGCGGAGCTCGTCGACGGAGAAGGAGCGGCCGGCGCGCAGGTCCTCGCGGGCCGCAGCGATGTCCTCCAAGGCCTCGGGGTCGGACAAGAGGTCGAGCGTGTCCTCCAGCGCCTCGAGATCAGCGGGACTCATGATGACGGCGGCGGGGCGACCGTTGCGTGTCAGCACAACTCGCTCGTGCTCCCGCTCGACGCGGTCGACGATCTCGGACAGGTGGGCCTTGATCTCGGCCAGCGGGAGCGTTTCGGGCATGACCACAATTATAGTCATCGCCCAAGGCTGAGGGACGAGAACGCTAAGCGCGAGCGGGCGTTGCGACGGCGAAGCTCAACCAACTCCCTCCTCCGTAGTTCCGACGCCATGTCGAGCTGCGAATTCCAGCACGCGTGCGTCCACGTGCCGCTTGCGAATCCGACCCTCGCCGTCGATCTGGCGGAGCTCAGGGAAGCCCGCTGCCTGGACGACGGCCTGAGCGAGCAGGCGGGCACTGAGAAGCAGGTTGCCGACAGCTTCGTGCATTGCCGTCAGATCCAGCGTTCGATCAACCGCGAGCGGCAAGGCGATATCTCGCCGACCCAATCGCTGAACGCGACCCCATCTCTCGCCGCCACCGATGGTTGTCAGGCGGATTTGGTGGTCTCCATTCGTCGAAAGCGCGAGACGTGCTTCCACCGGGCCGCTCGCACCACTGCGTTCAACAGCGAAGTAGACGAGGAGATCCAACATGTCAACGACCCTTGCAGTCAGCTCTTCATCGAACAGGATGAAGGCCGAGCGATCCGGCTCCTCGCTCCCACCCTCCTGTGCCTGGAGGATCCGGCGCACAACAACGCCGCTCCCGTCTGTGTGCAGCTCCCCATACGCGTAGAGTGCCCGCTGCTCGGCGTCGCTGTCGGCCGAGTCGCGGCTCGCGACGACAAACCGGTCGAGACCCGGCTCGACGCGCAAACCGCTGAGCGAGTGCTCCCCAAAGAGACCAATGCGACTGGTTCGATCTCCAAACCAGTCGTCCATCTCGCGAATCGAGCGTTGGTCGACCGAACCGCGGCCCGGCACTAGGGGAACGAGCGACAGGGACAGGAGGAGCAACTGCTCGCCCATGTGGGCGAGACCCTCCTCCGTGATGGAGACCAGTCGGCGTCGTCGATCGTCGAGCCCTAGAAATCGCTGACGGTACCCGCTCGCGATCTCGGGTTCGCCGAGGTAGCGCGTTTGGCTGCCGTCTCGGACGGGGTACAGCAGACGCTTTTGACCGGGCTTGACGAGCGCGTGCGGAGCTCCGGGACTCGGAGGCACGAGGATGAGGACGAAGGCACGATCTGTTCCTTCGATAGGAGCAATTATCAAGTCGTAGAACGGAAAGGGACTTGTCCAGGCAGACACCACGGCACGCATCCACAAGAGCTCCCCTTCGTCCACGACTACGCCCGTCGCACCTGTCGGCTTTCCTTGGGCATCCTCTTCCACGCCGATGATGATCGCTCCGCCGAGATGGTTTGCGAGAGCACACACGTCCTTGGCCAACTCGCTTCGGCCCTCGCTGCCATGGTCGTAGAGCTCGCCTTTCCAATCGAGCTGTGAGAACTCCGCCAACCCAGCGTTCGCAGCCTGTGTGATCGCTTCTGCGCATGATTCGTCGAGCGGTCGGCCGAGGACCGCCTCCACACCTGGTATCCGAACGGCCACCTAGTACCTCCATTCGGTCCATCGGCGCCAGGACCATGTGCCCGCCTTACAAAGTAGGGGTGATTGCGAGGCTTTCGACTGGCCCCCCGCCACACGGTCCTCTAGAGCCAGGAATTCAGTCGAACAGCGCTGCGCCGATCTTGTCGGCCGCTTCTCGCTGCATGGTGGGGGTGACGTGGCTGTAGAGGTTCGTGAACAGAGTCGGGTCGGCGTGACCGAGACGCTCGGCGGCGACCTTGGGCGGCACGCCATTGGCGAGCATCAGGGTGGCGCACGTGTGGCGGAGTCCGTGAGCGGTCAGTCTCGGCAGGCCCATCTCCACCGTCATTCGCCCGAGCAGCTTGGAGAGGTTCACGGGGTGGTACGGCCCGCCGGTCGCTCGGGTGAACACGTGGTCGGTCTCCATGTAGTTGGGGGCCGCCAGCCGCTCCTCGGTCTGCAGCTTGCGCTGGGCCCGCAGCACCCGCACGAGTCCGTCGTCCAGATCGACGGTCCGAACGGCATCTCGGCTCTTGCCTGAGGACGGGACCATGTTGTAGCCGAGGCCCGAGACGAACTCGACCACGTGCACCTGCCGGCGCTCAAGGTCGACGTTGGGCCACCGCAACGACACCAGCTCGCCGATCCGCAGCCCCGACCCGAGCAGGAAGGCCCAGATCGGGTAGGTCCGGTCGCCCTCCATCAGGCCGAGGAACTGGCGCGCTTCCTCCGGCGTCCAGTGGCGAGGGATCGACCGTGCCGCCCGCGGGGGGCGGGCGGCGGCAAGTGGGTTGACGGCGATCACGCCCAGGTCGACGGCGAGCTTCATGGCGCCGGAGAACGGGGCGCGTGCGCGCTTGACCGTGTTCGGTGCCAGCCCCTTGCCGTTCTTGACCCCTCCGCCTTTCATCAGGTTCCGCTGCCAGGCGACCACCACCTCGGGCGTGATGTCCCGCACCTTCCGCGAGCCGAGCAGTGGGCGGATGTACGACTCGGAGTAGTTGCGGTAGTCGAAGCGGGTCTTCGGTGCCAGGCGGGCGTCGGCGTCCAAGCCGTCGAGGTACAGGTCCAGGAGCTCGTTCACCGTCATCAGCTTCGAGCTGGGTCGCAGCTGTCCTCTGTCGACCTTGGCTAGCAGCTCACGGCGTTCTCGGCTCGCTTCGCCGGCAGTCCGGTAACCACGCTTCGTGATCTGCACCCGCTTGCCGGTCAGCGGATCAGAGCCGAGCGTGACCTTGAAGTACCAACCACCGCGTCCGTCCTGGTAGACGCCCTGAGGTCTCTTCGGCATGCCGTTTGCCTCCTGAGAACACCGTTCCGGTTCTCACCGGTTCTCACGATGTTCTCACGGGGCCTTCTCAGGGGCAACGGTTAGGGCGTAAATTGCCTCTGACCTGCACTCATGTAGCGCGCTGGGAGGGATTCGAACCCCCAACCTTCTGATCCGTAGTCAGATGCTCTATCCGTTGAGCTACCAGCGCAGGTTGGGGTTCCAGCCTACCCCGCCGTGGCGTCCGCCACGGCGGCCGGTAGCTGTTCGAGACACGTATTGATCAGCGGCTCACTACGAACCACATTCTCACTCAACGTCAGAGCGGGGGGACGCCAACTGTGAGATCAGTCGTTCGTAAGGTCGCGCTTGTCGCCAGCCTCGGGCTGGTTGCCACCGTCGGGTACCCGACGTCGGCCGGTGCCGTGGAGCTCACCTGCGGGGCCACGGTCACCGAGAGCATCACGTTGACCGCCGACATCGGGCCGTGCCCCGACTACGGGCTGCGGGTCGGGGCCGACAACATCACCATCGACCTCGGGGGCCACCGCATCTTCGGCACCGCGTCACCGCGGGACGGGGCGGGCGTCTTCCTGTTCCGCCGCAGCGGCGTGACCGTCCGTAACGGGACGGTGGAGTTCTTCGATGCCGGCGTGGCCATCGAGGGGGGCTCGGGCAACGCGGTGCGTGACATGACCATCCAGCACAACATCGGCGGCCTGCGTGCGTTCTACGGCGACGGGGTCGCGATCCTCTCGTCGACCAACAACGTGGTGGCCAAGAACATCGTCCGCAACAACGGCGGGTTCTCGGGCATCGGCCTCTATACCCTCGTGGACGGCGACCACCCGAGGGCCACGGAGGGTCCTGCGACCGGGAACCAGATCGTCGACAACCAGGTCCTCGACAACCGAGCGGCCAGGAACGAGGGTCCCCTCTCGAGTACGGACAACGACGGCATCCGGCTCGAGCCCAACACGAGCGGCAACCTCGTCTCCCGCAACCTCGTCCGGAACAGCGGGCTCGATGCGATCGCCCTGTTCTCCGGGGCAAGCCACAACATCATCACCTTGAACAACGTGCAGGGCAGCGGGATGTACCGCACCTCCGTGCGGCGCGGGAACGGCATCATCGTGTTCCCCCGCGGCACGGGCAACCTCATCGAGGGCAACACCGCGTGGGGCAACGCCGACAACGGCATCCTCCTCCAGGGCCCGACCGCGGCGGCGCCCGGCGCCACCGGCAACACGGTCCGAGGCAACATCGCCTTCGGCAACTCGGTGCGACCGCCCCTGAACCCCAACCCGGGCGGGCCGTTCGGCGGGCCGACGTTCGACCTCCAGGACCGCAACGTCGACTGCGACAACAACACCTGGTTGGGGAACCGCTACCGCACGGCCTTCCCCGCCTGCACGACCATCGGCGGCGCCCAGATCTGACGTCCCCCGGCACGGACCGGCCGGCGCCACTCACCGGCCGCTCCCGACGACGCCCGCCGCACCAGGCGTTTCGCCTCCTCGCCGCCCGGAAAGGGTTCACAGGACCGGAAACAACCAGGAGGAACCATGCCGAAGGTCGACGAAGGAACCGGCGAGCCCCTTTCCGACGATCCGGGCCAGGCTGACGACAGCCTGCGCGGCAGCAAGGTCGAGGGCGACCCGGCGCTGGAGGGCGCGTCCGAGACTGGCGGGCACAATCTCGCCGAGAACACGGAGTAGCGCTCCGCGAGCTAGCCGCTGAGGCTGTGGTAGGCGCCGGCGCCGATGGTGCCGGCGCCTGTCGCGCCCGGCACACCGGTGGGCACCAGGCGGTCGATCGTGGTGCCGTCACCTAGCTGGCCGGCGCCGTTCCAGCCCCAAGCGTGGACGGTGCCGTCCTCCTTGAGCCACATGCTGTGGAAGGCGCCCGCGGCGATGTCCCTGATGGAGCCGCCACCCAGGAACACGGGGAAGTTGCGGTCGATCTTGGTGCCGTCGCCCACCTGCCCGGCGCCGTTCCAGCCCCACGCGTAGATCGTGCCGTCGCCCTCGAGGGCCAAGGTGTGGAGGGCCCCCCCGACCACCTTGTAGATGTTGCTGGCCCCGTTGGTGCGGGTGGGCAGGTGGCGGTCGAGGTTGTCCCGAAGGCCGAGCTGGCCGAGGGCGTTCCAACCCCACAGGTACAGGCTGGCGTTGGACACGGCCATGGAGTGGTAGTAGCCGCTCCCGATCTCGTACACGCCCGTCAGGCCGCTCACCGGCACGGGCGTGTGGCGGTCGACGATGGTGCCGTCGCCCAGCTGGCCCACGCCGTTCCAGCCCCAGGCGCGGACGGTGCCGTCGTTCTTCAGGGCCATGCTGTGGTACGCCCCCGCTGCGACCGACGACATGCCGGTCAGGCCGGGCACCTTCGTCGGCGAGTGGCGGTCGGTAGTGGTGCCGTCGCCCAGCTGGCCCACGATGTTCCAGCCCCATGTCCAGACGGTGCCGTCGGACTTGACCGCCATCGAGTGGTACGGACCGGCGGACACCTCGACCACGTCGGTCAGGCCCGGAACCTGCACGGGTGACCTGCGGTCGGTGGTGGTGCCGTCACCCAGCTGGCCGGCGCCGTTCCAGCCCCAGGCCCAGACCGTGCCGTCCCGCTTGAGGGCGAGGCTGTGGAAGGCGCCGCCTGAAACGGAGGCCAGGTTGGTGAGGTCTCCCGACTCGGTGGGGGCGTGGCGGTCGGTGGTGGTGCCGTCGCCCACCGCGCCCAGCACGTTCCAGCCCCAGGCCTCCGCCACTGTGGAACGCAGCTCGTAGATGCCGATGTCGACGCTGGCCGTGCCGTCACCGTCACCCTCGACGACGCGTGGGTTGCCGTCGAAGTCGGTGGTGGGGAGGTGGGGGGCCGTGTTGGAGCCGCCGTCGATGACGTCCGACGGGGGCAGGATGTGCTGGTCGTGGGGCGACACCCGGAAGCGGGGATCGGTGCCCACGTTGCCGTCGGCCCCGATGAGGGTGCCGCAGCCGATGGTGGGCGAGGCGGTCCCGTTGTAGAGCGAGTTGTGCGAGAAGGTCCACGGGAGCTCAGGGGGCGATAGCGATTCGCATCGCATCACGGTGCTCGCGGCGGTTCCCCACAGGATGTTGTTGTAAAGCCGGACCGGCGAGCCAAGGAGCGAGACGGCCGAGCCAGACGGGGCGGCATTGGCCACGACGTTGTTCTGTGTCAGCGTCGCCTCCAGCGAGTCATCCGAGAACGACGCCACGCCGCCGCCGAAAGAGGCCGCCGAATTGCGGGAGATGATGTTCTGCACGACGACGGCGTCAGTGCCGAACAGTGTGATGCCGCCGCCGTACCCGCCGGTGGCGTCGTTGTCGAGCATGAGGTTGTTCTTGATGACGGCGCCGGTTCCTTCGACGGCGATGCCGCCACCAACCGCCCCAGTGTTGTCCATGATCCAGTTCCCGATGATCTGCGGCGAACCGCCGTTGATCCCAATGCCGCCACCGGCGATTTCCGAGGCGGGACTCGGCCCGTTCTCGCGAACCTGGTTCTTTTCGAGATAGGGCGAGCCGTTCTCGATTCCGACACCAGCCCCGCCGTTGTCGGCCTTGTTGGCGATGATGTGGTTGCCGATCAGGGTGGGGGAGGCGCCTACGATGCGGACGCCGCCGCCGAACTGGCCGAGGCCGTCGCGGATGGTGAAGTCCCTGAGGATTGCGGCCCGGCCCTCGCCCTCGTCGAAGGTGACGACCGGCCCGCCGTTGTCGCCGGAGATCGTCGTGTTGAAGAACTGGCCCGACGAGGACTTGACCTCGATCGCCTTGCCCTTGAAGTCGATGCGCTCGTGGTAGGTGCCGGGGGCGACCACCACCGTGTCGCCGTTGGAGGCGGCGTCGATGGCGGCCTGGATCGTCGGCTGGCCGGCTGGGACGTTGATGACCGTGGCGGCGGAGGCCGGGGCAAGGGGAGCGGCCGTCAGCCCAGCGGCCAGCAGGCCGGCTGCGGCCAACGTCGAGGACATCCTGATCTTCATGACTCCCAGCTCCATCTCCGCCGCTGCCCACTGCAAGACGGTCCTGGTGAGGTATCGGCCGGGCCGGTGGCGATCCTGAGCGATTACCGGTAACGCCGGGACCTCCGTACCGTTGTCGGTGGGGACAGGCGGGGGGGGGGAACACAAATGAAGATCTCACGGCGGCTTCGGCTGGGGTTGTTGGCGGTTGCGGTCCTGGGCGTGATCGGGATGCTGGGCGACGACTCGGAGACGGCCGACTCCTCGCCCACGACACAGAGCACTCAGACCGTGCCGGTCGTCCCACCGGCGCCCGAGGAGACGACAACGTCGACTTCCACCTCGACGTCGACCACGTCCACCTCGACCACCACGACCACCACGACCACCGCGGCCCCGGTCACGACGATCGCCCGAGCGGTCGTACCGGTCACGACGGAGGCCACTCCGGCTCCGACCCGGGCCCCAGCCACGGCCGCACGCACGACGGTTGCGGCTGCGTCCGACTCCGGCTGCCACCCCTCCTACGAGGGCGCCTGCGTGCCGTTCGCCTCGGACGTGGACTGTGCGGGCGGGAGCGGGAACGGCCCGGCCTACGTGTCGACCAAGAACCTCCGCGTCGTGGGACCCGACGAGTACGGCCTCGACAGCGACAACGACGGACTCGCCTGCGAGTCCTGAAGTCTGGCGGAGAGGAAGGGATTTGAACCCTTGAGGAGGCTTTACACCCCCTAATCGCTTAGCAGGCGATCACCTTCGGCCGCTCGGTCACCTCTCCCTACTGCGCGCGAGTGTTGCACAGCCGGAACGGGCAGCGGAGCGGAGGGAGTGGGATTTGAACCCACGGGGCTCGTCGCCCAAGGCTTTTCAAGAGCCTCGCATTCGGCCGCTCTGCCATCCCTCCGGTGGGGACGAGGTTACCGGCGCTCGACCTGGGCCCGGAGGCCGCTCACCCAGTGGTCGGCGGCCCGCCAGGCGGCCTCGGCATCGCGGCGGATGACGTGGCCGTGGTCGCCGGCGGCCGGGTAGGAGCCCAGGAACTTGAGGTTGCGCAGGTGGGCGTGGAGGTCGCGCAGGCAGTCGGCGACGACCTCGTCGTCGACGTGGCCCTCGAGGTCGATGATGAAGCAGTAGTCGCCCAGGCTGTGCTTGGTGGGGCGGGACTCCAGCTTGGTGAGGTTGATGTCCCGGGCGGTGAACTGGCCGAGGATGCCGTGGAGGCTGCCCGGCTGGTCCTGCCGTTGAAAACACACGATTGTACTCTTGTCGTGCCCGGTCGGGGCGGGGATGCCGGCCGAGGGCGGGGCGACCACCACGAACCGGGTTCGGTTGTCGGAGTGGTCCTCGATGCCCTCGGCCAGCACGTCCAGGCCATAGAGCTTGGCGGCGAGGGCGGTGCCGACCGCGGCGGTGCCGTCGGGAGGCGCGTGGGCCACCTGGCGGGCGGCCTCGGCGGTGGAGGTGGCCGCCACCAGCTCGGCGCCCGGCAGTTGCTCGGACAGGAACCGCCGGCACTGGGCGGCCGCGTCGGGGAACGACGAGACCCTCCGCACGTCGGCCAGGGACATCCCGGGCGGGGCCAGCAGGTTCTGGCGGACGCTCAGCACGACCTCACGGCGGATGAGGAGGTCGTGTTCGAAGATGAGCCCGTCGAGCACCTGGCGGACGGTGCCCTCGATGGAGTTCTCCAGGGCCACGAAGCCCAGATCCACCTCGCCGGCGGCGGCCGCGGCCAAGACGTCGGGCATGGAGCGGAACGGCACCAGCTCGCCCGCGGCCAGGTCGGGCTCGCCCAGGAGGGCCTCCTCGGTGAAGGTGCCGGGAGGCCCGAGGAAGCCGACGCGCAACGGACGCTGGTCATCCTCGGTCGTCATCGTCGGGAGACGATAGGGCACCCCTGCCCACCCACGGCGATAATTGGCCCGTGGACGAACCGGCCCTGCGGCGACTGCTCGACGACGTGCGTTCCGGCGCGGTGGCGCCCGACGACGCGGTGGCCCGCCTGCGCCGGCTTCCGTTCGCCGATCTGGGCTTCGCCCGGGTCGACCACCACCGGGCCCTGCGCCAGGGACTGCCCGAGGCGGTGTACGGCCCGGGCAAGTCGCCCGAGCACTGCGCCGCCATCGTGGCCGAGCTGCTGGCCGAGCCGGGCGACACCCCCGTGCTCCTCACTCGGGCCGACGACGAGCAGGCGGCCGCCGCCCAGGCCCGCAACCCGGGTGCGCTGCGCACCGGCCGCACCATGGCCTGGCGGGTGCAGCCCGAGCGTCCGAGCCGGGTGCTGGTGCTCACCGCCGGCACCGCCGACCTGCCGGTGGCCGAGGAGTGCGTGGCCACCTTGACCGCCCACGGCCTGCGACCGCTGCTGCTGGCCGACGTGGGCGTGGCCGGCGTCCACCGGCTGCTGGTGAGCGCCGACGAGCTGGCCTCGGCCGACGTGGTGGTCGTGGTGGCCGGGATGGAGGGTGCGCTGGCCAGCCTGGTGGGGGGCATGACGCCCGCGCCGGTGGTGGCCGTGCCCACCAGCGTCGGGTACGGGGCCGGCCTGGAGGGCGTGACCGCTCTCCTCGCCATGCTCGCCTCCTGCGCGTCCGGGCTGACCGTGGTGGGCATCGACAACGGTTACGGGGCCGCGTGCGCCGTGCTGCGGATGCTGCGGTGACCAACCTGGCCTGGTTCCACTGCTTCGCCGGCATCGCCGGCGACATGGCCCTGGGGAGCCTTCTCGACGCCGGCGCCGACGTCGACGAGGTGTGCGCCCTGGTCGAGCGGGTGCCGGTGAAGGGCTGGCGCCTCGACCTCGAGCCGGTGCTGCGGTCGGGCCTGGCCGCCACCCGGGCGGTGGTGCTGGCCGAGGAGGACGGTGTCGTCCGCACCTACGCCCACATCTCGGGGCTGGTGGACGAGGCCCGGCTGCCCGACCGGGTGCGCGACCGGGCCCAGGCCACCTTCGCCGCCCTGGCCCGGGCCGAGGGACGCCTGCACCGTCGCCCGCCCGAACAGGTCCACTTCCACGAGGTAGGGGGCATCGACGCCATCGTCGACGTGGTCGGTGTGTGCGCCGCCCTGGAGGTGCTCGGGGTCGACGAGGTGCGGGCCAGCCCGGTGGCCACCGGCTCGGGCATGGTGCGCACGCTCCACGGCTTGCTGCCCAACCCCGCCCCCGCGGTGGTGGAGCTGCTGCGGGGGGCGCCCACCTTCGGGCGGGACGTCAACGTGGAGCTGACCACGCCCACGGGGGCGGCTCTGCTGGCCGCCAACGCCACCTCCTACGGGCCGCTGCCGGCCATGACCGTCGCGGCCACGGGGTTCGGGGCCGGCACGCGAGAGCTCGACGACCTGCCCAACGTCACCCAGGTGGTGCTCGGTACGGCGGTCGCTGCGCCCGAGGACGAGCCCGGGCAGCCGGTGGTGCAGCTCGAGGTCAACGTGGACGACGCCACCGGCGAGGTGCTGGCCCACACGGTGGCCGCCCTGCTCGACGCCGGTGCCCACGACGCATGGATCACGCCCATCGTGATGAAGAAGGGCCGGCCCGCCTACACGGTCAGCGCCCTCGCCGATCCGGCCCTGGTCGAGCAGCTCAGCCGGGTGCTGGCCGCCGAGACCGGTTCGTTGGGCGTGCGGGGACGCCGTCTCGACCGCTGGCCCGCGGCCCGGGTCCCGGCCGAGGTGGAGGTGGAGGGGCTGCCCATCCGGGTCAAGGTGAGCGCCGGGCGGGTGAAGGTCGAGCATGACGACGCCGCCCGCGCCGCCCGCCGCACGGGGCTGCCGCTGCGCGAGGTCCTGGCCCGCGCCGAGGCCGCCTGGCACACCCGCCGTCCGGTGGAGCCCGACCCGGCCTGAGTCCTTTTGGGGCGCCGCAGCCACGCCGCGCGTGGTTCGCACGCCCCAAAACGATCGGGGGTCGGCTACCCCTGGGCCAGTCCCGGGCGCCAGTCGACCAGGCGGCGACGGATCTCAGTGAGGGCCGGCTTGAGGCGTTCGGGGGCGATGGTCGCCAGCTGGGTGAGGTGGTTGGTGACCGAGGAGCGGTTGGAGGGCAGCGAGCGCTGGGCGAAGGCCTGGGTGTAGGCCTCGGCGATGGCGTCGACCTCGGCCTCGAGGGTGCCTTCGACCAGGGCGGCGGTGAGCGTGCGGTCGCCGAGCTCGGCCCGGTCCCAGAAGTCCTCCTCCACCGGCGGGGACTCGCGGGATCCCAGGTAGGCCTTCAGGTCGGCGAGCGTGTCGTCGGGAAGGTCGGCGCCCAGGCAGGCCAGCTGGAGGGCGATGTACCCCCCGTACGGCTTCCTGGTCATCGCCCAGGCGGCGGCGTACTCCCGGGCCGCCCGGTCGAGGGCCTGGCGGCGGCCGTCGCCGGTGAGGAGGGAGGCGTCCTGCTTGTAGAGGCCGCCGCGCAGGGCGTGGCGCTCGGCCGACTCACCCAGCCGGTCGAGGTCGTCGATCCGCCGCTCGGCCGTCTTGCGCAGCGCCGGGACCGTGTTGGGTTTGTCCAGATCGGCGGCCTTCACGCCCTTCGTCATCAGGTCGATGGCCAGCCGGTGCTCCACCCAGGCCAGCTGCTCGACCGACCCGATGGGCACCTCGCTGTCCCTGACCTTCAGCGCGGTGCGGTAGCAGCGCACGGCCGGCTCGTAGCTGACCAGGGCCCGGTACGCGTCCGCCAGGGCGCTCCAGACCTTGCCCTGGTCCCACTCGGTGCGGGCAAACACCTCCAGCGCGGCGGTCTGGGCCAGCAAGCCCGTGCGGCGGTCGGGGCCGGCGTCGCTGGCCTGCACGGAGATGTCCTGGAGCCGGCGGATCAGCTCGTCGGCCGAGACCGGGGCGGGGGGTGGCGGCGCGTCGCCCGCCCCCGTGGACAGCCGGAAGGCAGGGTCGCCGTAGCACTGGTAGGCGGCCCACGTGTTGGACGAACCTCCGTCGGCGGCGAAGGCGGCGTTCCGCGCCGCCCGCACGGCGTCGCCGAACATGGCCCCGTTCATCATCCCGTCGTAGAACCGGGCGGCGAAGGCCGCCGCCGGCTTGTCGGACACCGACCACCCGGCCGCCACCACCGCCTTCACGCCCATGGCCATGAGCTCGCGGGCCAGGCTGGCGGCGAGCTCGTTGGTCCGGCGGCGGGCGAACGCCAGCGGAGCGGGCGTGCTCGGGTCGTCGAGCACCGCCGATCCCACGCTGGCCAGGTGGCAGCAGTTGAGGAACACGAGGTCGGGCGGGCGCCGCGTGTTGCGAAACATCTCGGCGGTGAGGTACTCCGACGGGCCCGGGCCGATCACCACCCCACCCACCGGCTGGGTCGAGAAATCCGCGTCGGGGTCGTCCAGCGTCTCCGCGGTGCCAGGCTCGGCCGATGACCCGGGCTCGACCGGCTTGCGCCCCCGCGGCGGCTCGAAGTGGCCGTGACCGGCGATGTGCACGACCTGGTAGTCGTCCGCCATGAGGGCGCTCAGCACCTGGGTGGCCGAGTCGGGCGGGGTACTGGCGGCGTCGAAGATGCGAGCCGTCACGGCCAGGCGGCGGCCGAGCTGCTCGGCCACCTCCCGCGCCTCCCGGCGGGCGCCGTCCAGCCGCCCGAACGCCGGGGGGCCGGGCGGGTCGCCGACCACGAGGGCGGTGCCCGTACCCGAGGCGGGGTCGGCCCGGCCGGTGGTGGGCAGGCTCAGCTGGCGCAGGAGACCGGCGTTGTGGACCAGGGGCCGGCGGCCGGTGAGGGCGCCGCGGTCGGTCAGGGCCTCCCACGGGAAGTCGGCGGCCCGGGCGTCGAGCACGAGCTGGACATTCTCCACTGCCGCCAGCTCCCGCTTCACGTCGTTGGGGAACAGGATCTCGAACAGGGCCACGTTGACCGAGCCGTCGACCGACGTCTTGGTCACCGCGTCCTTCAGCATCTGGCCGACGATGCGGGTGTCGACCCTCTGCCTGAGCTGGTCGGCCCGGGCCCGGGACCCGAGCGACGTGTAGTGCAGCTCGACCCACCGGCCTTGGGGATCCAGGTTGGTGGTGGAAACGATCAGGCGGTGCCACATGCCTGCGCCGTAGTCGGACGTGGGGACGGCGGGGCGGCTCCCCTCACCCGTGCGGAGGCACTGGTCGGGAGCGAGCGTGACCAGCGAACGGACCGTGGTGGGCAGCCGGTCGCCCACCGTGCGCACGACCCGGGCCGCCTCCTCGGCAGGAGCGGCGTAGCGTTCGACGAACTCCAGATCGGCGATCCGGACCTTGTCGGCGAGGCCCCGCTCGGCCAGCAGGGCGTTGGCCAGCACCACGCCCTCCACGATGGCGGCCACCGACGCAGGCAGGGCCATGCCGATCGAGCCGAAGCTGCCCAGGAGCACACTGGTGAGGCCGATCGCGCCCTTGGACACGACCATCCGCTCGTCGGGCTGCTCCAGCCACCGCAGGGCGTGCTCCACGGCGGCGTCGCGCACCGCCGCGGCCAGGCCCGTCGGGGTCAGCTCCCCGCCGGCGCCGAGACCGACGACGATCCCGCCCGGCGGCGACCCGCCGTCGGTGGTGATGCGGAGCACGTCGCCGATCTCTCGTGGGTAGCGCTCGACGGCCTGGCGGCGGTTCAGCTGGCCGCCGAGGCGCCAGTCAAGGAACCCCTCGGCGCCCCGGATGGGGTCGCCCCGGTAGTGGCCGACGAGGACGGGATAGGTGCTGTGCTCCAGGCTGGCGTGGAAGACCCTCGCCCGCAGCACGGGAGCGCTCGACGGCGCGGCGGGCGGCGCCCCGAGCCATCCCGAGACGGCGGTCGCGGCGGCCCGTTGGACGGCCGCCCGTCGCTCGCCCCTCGTCGCGGCCACCGACCGGAGGGCCGACTCGGCCACCACGTCGGGCCCGACCGGCTCGGCCGGTTCGACGAGGGAGGCGGGGAGCCACTTGCCCTCCCTGGCCGTGCGGGCGGAGCGAGCCGAGCCGGGGGCCCCATCCTCCAGCGGCGGGCGGGTGTCGGGAAGCCGCCGGGTGGCGCCGTCGCGAAGGATGTCGTCCACCGCCCGCACCACCGCGGCATCGGCGGGCAGGCCGCCGTGGTCGGCCTCGGTGTACCACGTGCGCCCTTCGAAGAGCGGGGCGCCGGCGGCGTCGGTCAGTCCGAGGGCGTGGGGCACCCGGCCGTCGCCCGCCCGGGTCATGCGGTAGCGGAAGTCGCCGCCGTCGCGCACCTTGACCGCGTCGGGGGTCTCGTGCCCCGATCCGGCCACGTAGTACATGCGCTCGCGGTCGAAGCCGTCGGCGTCGAGGGTGGTGTGGGTCGCCCTGGCCGCCGCCAGCAGCCCTCCGTCCATGAGACCGGGCGGCCACGAGGCGGGGTCGTACAGCCGGTCGGTGTCGCTGTCGGCCGGCCCTGCCCCAGGCGCAGTGAGCAGCTCGTACAGCCCCGGGCAGCTGGCCAGCACACCGACGATGTCCTGCTTGGTGTTGACCAGGTCGAGGGCGGCCAGCCAGCGCACGAGCCGGTCTTCGCCGGTGAAGGCCAGGGCGATGGAGAACGCGCCGCGGTTCGGCGTGCCCAGCATGACCATCCGGCCGCCCCGGCGCCGCCCGTCCCCGTCGTCGAGAGCCTCCCAGACGTCGCGGTGGCCGGCGATCAGCATGCGGGAGACCAGCCCGCCCATGGAGTGGCAGACCAGGTGGGCGGGGCCCACCTCCCCGTCGAAGTGGCGCCTGATGGTCTCGGCCAGGGTGTCGGCCGCGCTCGACAGCGGCTGGCGCCAGTCATAGGAGACGGGCACGACGTCCCACCGTTCGTCGAGGGCCAGGACGAGGGGCAGGTAGCTGCGGTAGAGCCCGGCCGGAAGTACGGACTCACCGGTCGTCCTGCTCCCGGCGCGCAGGCGGGCGAACTCGCCGGCCACCAACCGAACGGGGTTGAGCCACACGTGGTCGCGGTCGCGGGCGGCGGTCACGTCGAGGTGGGAGCCCATGACGCCGGGGACCACGAAGACCGTCCCCTCCTTGGGCTCAGCGGGCCCCCGGCCGGCGAAGGACTGGATGGCGACGTCGCCCACCAACCGGCGGAGCTCCTCGAGCTGGGGGCCGGGGAGGGTGGCGATGGCCCGGCGGACGCCCTCCAGGTCGCCGGCGGCGAAACGTTCGTCGACCTCCTCGAGCGAGCCGGCGGCCGGGGCAGGGGCGGGACCGGCGGGAGCGGCGGGGATGCGGCGGGCCCGTAGCGCGCCCTCGTCGGGCGTCAGCCAGGTCGCGAGTGTCTCCAGCACGTCGGGGGTGGTCCAGAAGCTCGAGTGGTCGACGCTGCGAGCGGGGGGCAGCACCAGGCGCTCGCTCACGGGGAAGCCGGCCGCGCCGTTCCACGAGTAGGCGCTGGCGGTGGGGACGATGAGGTCGTTGGGCTCGAAGCCGAAGATCCCGTCCACGAGGGTGTCTCGCGCCACCGTGGCCAGGCCCGACCCCGCCAACGGCTCGAAGTCGGCGGCGATGGCCCGGTAGCGCGTGGGCACGGTTCGGGGCTGGTTGAGCATCCCCAGGAAGCCGGCGCCGGCCGCCGGAGCCGCCTGCCCGCCGTCTCCGCCGTCGGGCTTGACCCACCGCATCGAGACCAGGCCGTCGAGCCCCTTCAGGGCGCCCACCGCAAGCTGCTTCACCACGGTGACGATCCCGTTGAGGCTGTCGGTGACGGGGTTGTCGGGCACGAAGTCGAGCAGGTTGGTGAGCCCGTCGAGCAGGCTGCCGAGCCGGTCCGGGTCGGCCAGGGGCGTGCCCCGGTTGGGGGTGGCCACGAACACCACCTGGCGCACCCGCACCTTGGCCGCCGTCCCCGCCGTCTCCCCCATCTCGGCCAGGGACCGGGCCACGAGCCCGCCCCGGGAGTGGGAGAGGATGTCGACGTCGAGGGCGAGGCCGTCGGGTAGGAGCCCGGCCAGGGCCCGGCAGTTCTCCAGGGGGTCGACCGACAGTGTGGGGTGGTCGAACCCGAACACCCGCCCCTGGTAGCGGTCGTGCATGGCCTGTACCGCTTCACGGGGGAAGGCCCCGAAGCCGGAGTGGATGAGGCTGTTGGTGCCGTGGATGAGCAGGAGGGCCGGCCCCTCGGCCAGGGCCCGGAGCGTGGCGTCGTCGAGAGGCGCGACCCCGTGTTCCTTGTAGTCGTCCGGTCCGAACGAGCGGAGGCGGGAAGGGCGGGCCTTGGCCTCCCAACGGGAGACGAAGTGGTCGCCCACCTCGCCCGCCACCCGGTCGAGCAGGTCGAAGGTGAGGACGCGCAGCACCCGCCGCACGACCGCGCCGACGATCCCCCGGGTGCCGGGCTCGTCGGTGCCGGGCGGCGCCACCGGCACCACGAACCGCTGAACGGCGGCTGGGCCGCCCCCGCCTCGCCGGGTGGCGGCCGCAGTCGGGTCGACGGGTAGGTTCCACGACACCGCCCCGTTGGTCTCGACCAGCAACACCTGGGCCCGGCCGGGCGGGGGGGCGGGCACGTCGACCACGACCTCGCCCGGGCCGCCACCCATGGCCGCGGCCGCGGCCGTCGTCCCCGACCGGGTGCGGACGCCCCGCGCCGCGGCGGCCGTCTGGTCGACCCGGGTGTCGTCGAGGGCGATGGCGTTGTCCGCCCGGAGGCCGGCGTCCTCCAGCGCGGCGAGCAGGGCGTCGGGACCGCCGCCCCGGCGCGCCGGCTCCGGTTCCACATGGGCCGTCACCGCGTCGCTCGACAGCCGGACTCCACCCAGCGTGACCGGCGCCGCGCCCGCCTGAAGCTCCGCCATGCTCCGGCCTCCTCCCTCCCTGCCCCGGCGGGCGAGCCTACCGGTCGGCGAGGTAACGGTGGACGAGGGGAACGGCCATCGCCCCTTCTCCGACGGCCGCCGAAACCCGCTTGGTCGAGCCGTGGCGGACGTCGCCGGCTGCGAACATCCCCGGCTGGCTCGTCTCCAGCGGGTACGGCTCCCGAGTGGCCCAACGGGGGTCGTGGCGCGACAGGCCGTGGTCGTAGAGGTCCCGGCCGGTCACGACGTACCCCTGGCCGTCGGTGAGGACGTCTTCGTCCCGCGTGGAGCCGGTGCGGGGATGCCCGCCGATGCAGATGAACACGGCGTGGGCGGCGACGGTGCGCTGGCCGCCGGTCGTCGCGTCGCGCAGCGTCAGCTCCCGCAGCCAGTCGTCGCCGTGGACGCCGGCCACCTCGGTGCACGTGCACACGGTGACGTTGGGCGCCTCCTCGATGCGCTGCGTCAGGTAGCGGGACATCGACGCGGCCAGGCCGGTGCCGCGCACCACGATCGTCACGGACCGGGCCCACGCCGCGAAGTGCATGGCGGCCTGGCCGGCCGAGTTGCCGCCGCCCACGATGAACACGTCCTTGCCGGCGACGCCGGGCGCCTCGCTGGCGGCCGCCCCGTAGTAGACGCCGGCGTGCAGCAGCCGGTCCACGCCCTCGACCTCGAGCCGCCGCCAGTCGACGCCGGTGGCCACGAGGACGGCCGACACCGACACCGGCGACCCGTCCGACAGGGTGGCGACGAACCGGCCATCCTCCTTGCGCCCGTCCACCACCGTGCGCAGCAGGAGGATCTCGGCTCCGAACTTCAGGGCCTGGGCGCGGGCCCGGGCGGCCAGCTCGGCGCCGGCGATGCCCTCGGGGAAGCCCAGGTAGTTCTCGATGCGCGAGCTGGTGCCGGCCTGGCCGCCGGGCGCCCCCTCGTCCACCACGACGACCGCCAGCCCCTCGGACGCGCCGTACACGGCGGCCGCCAGCCCCGCCGGCCCCGCACCCACGATGCCCAGGTCGTAGTGCTCGCGGGTGGGGGCGGCGAGAAGGCCCAGCTCCCGGGCCACGTCCTGGAGGGACGGGGCGGTGAGGCAGCGGTCCCCGTCGAACGTGCACACCGCCACGCCGGGCGGGCCCTGGTCGTCGAGGTAGGTGAACGGCACCGATGCCCGGGTGAGGAAGTCGCGGATCTCGTAGGCCGCGGAGCCGCCCGTCACCACCACGCGAGGTGCGGGGCGGGGGGAGGCCGAGGAGGACATTCGTCCCGGACTCTAGGGTCCGTCCCGGCCCATGGACGCCTTCCTTCTCAGCTTCGGGGTCATCTTCGTGGCCGAGCTGGGCGACAAGAGCCAGCTCATGGCGCTGACCTTCGCCGCCCGCTACCCGGCCCTGCCCGTGCTCGTCGGGGTGACGCTGGCCACGGCGGTGGTGCACGCGCTCTCCGTGCTGGTGGGGGCGGTGGTGGCCGTCAACCTCCCCACCCGGGCGATCAACGTGGCCGCCGGGCTGGCCTTCTTCGGGTTCGCGGCCTGGACGCTGCGGGGCGACACCCTCGACGAGGACGACGTGGGCCGGGCCGAGCGACGGGGGCATCGGTCGGCGGTGGTGGCCGCCAGCACCGCCTTCTTCCTGGCCGAGCTGGGCGACAAGACCATGCTGGCCACCGTCACCCTGGCCACCAACCAGGGGCTGTGGGGCACGTGGGCCGGGTCGACGCTGGGGATGGTGGCGGCCGACGCCCTGGCCATCCTGGCCGGCCAGCGGGTGGCCCGTCGGTTCTCGGCTCGAGCCGTGCGGATCGCCGCCGCCTGCGCCTTCGTGCTCTTCGGGCTGGTGCTGGTGGTTGGGGGGCTGCGGGGCTGACCAGCTACGGGCGGGCGGCGGTGAGGAAGCCGGTGATGCGGTCGAACGTCGGTGCGTCGCGCTCGCTCGGTGCGACCGGCGGACCGGCCCCGTGCTCGTGGTTGGGGCTCGTCGGGTCGGACTTGTCGTCGAGGGGCGCGTTGCCGACGACTTGGAGGTTGGCCCCGCCGGCGGCGTTGACGACCTGGGCACCGGGGAGGGCGGCGGCCAGCCGGGGCGCGTCGTACGCGGCGGTGTGGAGGGCGGGCACGACGATCATCGTCGGGACTTTGACCCTCGCCGCCTCGGCTGCCGGGTCGATGGCGTACAGGTCGGCCAGGAAAGCGGCGTCCTCCGGGGGCAGGAGGGCCCGGTGCTCGGTGCGCATCTCGGCCAGCGGGGGGAGGGTGCGGGAGGCCAGCAGGTTCGCCACCGTGGCCCGGAAGGCGTCGGCCGACTCCGGCCCGTACTGGGCGGCGAGCCGGGCGGCGTGGACGTCGGCAAGGGAGCGGCCGGGCGTCGACACCAGCACCAGGCGCTTCACGCGGGGGTCGGCCGCCGCCAGGCGGAGGGCGATCAGCCCACCCTCCTCGTAGGCCACGACGGCGAGGTCCTTGCCCTCCGTCTCCTTGCGCTGGGCCATCAGGTCGAGGGCGGCCCGGGCGTCGTCGACCAGGGCGTCCACGGTGACCGCGGCGCCCGACTCGAGGCGGCTCTCACCCGTGCCCCGGCGGTCGTAGCGGTAGGTGACCAGGCCGGCATCGCTGAAGGCCCCGGCCAGCTCCCGCCCGAGGCCGCTGGGGACGCCGTTGGGCGAGATGGTGCCGTTGCGGTCGCCCGACCCGGCGCTGGGCAGGAGGAGCACGCCCGGCACCGACGCCCGGGCCGCCGCAGGCGGCACGGTCAGCGTCCCGAAGATGCGGGTGCGGTCGGCGCCGGCGACCTGGACGGCCCGCTCCCCCGGCTGGGTGGCGGTGACGTCGTCCTCGAGGGGATCGTCCTCGGCCGCATCGCCACTCCCGCCACCACCTCCGCAGGCGGAGAGCAGCAGAGCGAAGAGGAGGGGGAGCGCGAGCCGCCGAGGGGTGGACGTCATGGCCGCGCGCTACCCGCTGGCGAAGGTGCCGCAAACGGGCGGGGGGTGGGACCATGCCGGCCATGCGCCTGTTCGTGTACGGGACGCTCATGCCCGGCGAGGAGCGTTGGCCGGTGCTGGCGCCCTTCGCCACCCGGTGGGCCAGGGCGGCGGCAGGCGGCCGGCTGTGGGACAGCGGGCAGGGCTACCCGGTGGCCCGCTTCGAGCCCGCCGCGGGCCCCCGCATCCCCGGCTACCTCGTCACCCTGGACGAGGGCCGGCGGTCGCAAGCGCTGGCCCTGCTCGACCGGATCGAGGAGGTGGAGGTCCTGTACCGCCGGGTGGAGGTGGCCACCTCGGGCGGGCCGGCGTGGGCCTACGAGTGGCTGGGCCCGACGGACGGCCTGCAGGAGCTGCACGGCGGGTGGGCGGCCGGCGGTCAATCGTAGTTGCGGATGGCCCGCACGTTGAGGAAGAGCATCAACGCCCCGAACACGGCCACCACCAGGAAACCGCGACCGATCCTGGCCCAGTTGAAGCTCTCCAGGACCAGCGACCGGAGGCCTTCCATGATGTAGGTGACGGGGTTCACGGTGGCGGCCACCTCCATCGGCCGGGTGAGCAGGTTGCGGGGCACGAAGTTGGGGGTGAGGAACAGCAGCGGGAAGAAGATCAGCGAGCCCGACTGGGTGGCGGCCGCGCTACGGGTCTTGAGCGCCAGCAGCTGCATGAACCCCGAGAACACCACCGCCCACGCCGCCGACATGGTCAGCAGCAGGACGAACCCGAGCACGCCGCTGGCGATGGTGATCCCGAAGGGGAGGGCGAGCAGCACGATCAACGCGGCGATCCCGAGGGCCTTGACGCCCTCGGCGATCAGCCGACCGAGGACGATCGCGGTGCGGGACACCGGCGCGGCCCGCAGCTTGTCGAAGTAGCCGCCCTCGATCTCCTCGACGAGGAACAGGGCGGCGCTGCCGAACGACGAGGCCAGCAGCAGGGCGCTGGGCAGCTGGAAGGCGCCGTAGCCCTGGCCCTCGAGGAAGGGGGTCTGGCCCGAGGGGAAGATGCGCCCCGCCTGGCCCACGTTCACCACCAGGAAGAACAGCGGGATGAACACCGTCGGCAGCAGGGCGTCGGGCGTGCGAAGGGCCTCCCGGATGGCCCGGCCGGCCAAGGGCACGAACTGGGTCACTCCACCTCCTGGACCTGGCCCGCCACCCGCTCGCGGGTGCGGCCGGTGGCGTCGAGGAACACGTCGTCGAGGGTCGGGTCGGTGTCGAGGCTGCGGCGGCGGCGGAGGTCGGCCTTGAGCTCGGAGGGGGTGCCCTCGCGGACGATCTTCCCGCCGTCGATGATCGCCAGCCGGCTGCACAGCTGGTCGGCCTCCTCCAGGTACTGGGTGGTGAGGAAGACGGTCGTGCCCTCGGCGTTGATGCGGCGCACCTCGTCCCAGACGGTCAGCCGGCTGGCGGGGTCGAGCCCGGTGGTCGGTTCGTCGAGGAACAGCACCTTGGGCTGGTGGACGAGGGCCGAGGCCAGGTCGAGGCGGCGCTTCATCCCGCCCGAATAGCCCTTGATCCGCCGGTCGGCGGCGTCGACCAGGTCGACCAGCTCGAGCAGCTCATGGGCTCGGGTGGCGGCCGCCGCCGGCGTGAAGCCGAACAGCCGGGCCTGGAGGACGAGCAGCTCCCGCCCCGTCTGGCGCGGGTCGAGGCCGGCCTCCTGGAGGGCCACGCCGATGCCGCGGCGGGTGGCGTCGGGATCGGCGGTCACGTCCACCCCCGCCACGCGGGCCCGCCCCGACGTGATCGTGGTGAGGGTGGTGAGCATGCGGACGGTGGTGGACTTGCCCGCCCCGTTGGGCCCGAGGAACCCGAACATCTCCCCTTCGGCCACCTGGAGGTCGACCCCCCGGACGGCGTCGACCGTGCCCGTTCGGCTCGTGAACCGCTTGACCAGCTGCTCCGCTTCAACTGCCATGGCCATCGGCGGCGACCCTACCCGGGGTGTGTGACGCTCAGCCGGCGCTCAGGCGCCCATGCGGTGTCGGCTCCAGCCGTTCCCGGCGTCGGTGGCCTCGGCCGGGCAGTCGGCGGCGGTGCGGCCCGTGCCGGTGAGGGTTGTCCCGGAAGGGGCGTAGAAGAAGACGTCGGCGCGGGGATAGCCGGCGCAGGACGGGGCCCGTGCCCCGTACCAGCTCGCCGTGGTGATGGCGCCGGGGGCGAGGGCGCCCCATCCCGGGCCGACCTTGACGGGCGCCAGCACGACCCACGCGCCGGCGGAGGCGTCGTAGACGGCAGCCGCCCATTCGTCGGGCGCCGTCCGCCACACGTAGAGGAAGTAGAACCGTCCGGGCGACCACTCCAGGCGGGCCGACCGGGCGTGCCCGTCCAGGCTGAAGACGGCGTAGCGGGCACCGGGAGGACCGGCCAGCCCGACGAAGCCGAACTGGCTCGTTGCGGTGAAGCCCACGTGCATGCCGAAGAGGTAGGACCCGCCCGGCGCGTCGGCGATGCCGACCCACGTTCCCAGCCCGTCGACGCCGGGAGCACCGGCAGGCGATGACCACACCGACCAGGTCGTCGACGGAGCAGTGTCGGTCGGCACCACCGACACGCCCCTGAACGTGGCGACCGCCAACCTCGTCCCCCCGGCTCCCAGTGCGGTCGATCCGGTCGAGTAGGCCACCTCCTCGGGCAGGGGGATGGTGTCGACCACCGCTCCGGCGTCGAGGTCGAGCACCTCGACGGCCCGATCCTGGACCCGGTAGCCGCGTCTGCCCCCGGGGTGGACCGCGACGCCCTTGCCGCCGGGCGGGAGGGCGGAGACGGGGCGGAGGTCGCCGTCGACCACGTCGCCGTACGGCCCGGCCAGCAGCCGGTGGCCCTGCGCATCGGTGGCGGCGTAGGCGATGTAGCCACCGGCGTCACCTCGGGCCGCGAACGAGTCGGTGGCGGTGTCGTAGCGGGCGACCTCGCCGGCCGACCCGCTGAGGACCACGAAGATCCTCGAGTGGTCGCCGCTGGCCCGCACGATCGAGTCGTCGGGCACCCTGCCGTCCGACGTGTAATCGGTCCGGATGGACGAGGCACCGGTCGCCAGGTCCAGCTCCAGGAGGTAGGCGCCGTAACCCGACCCGTCGTAGGTGGTCGTGACCAGGGCCTTGCCCCGGTCCCCCACGGCAATGGAGAAGGGCCGGTCGTTGCTGCCGTGGGACGGCACCGTGATGCGCCGGACCTCACGGCGCGCTCCCACGTCGACCACCGAGACCTCCTCGGCGCCGCTGTTGGCGACGTAGAGGGACCGGCCGTCGGGGCTGAGGTCGAGGCCTCGGGGCCGGGACCCCACCGGGATCGACGCCTCGCGTGCACCGGTGGCCAGCGACACGACTTCGACCGTGTTGGCGTACGGGTTCGAGACGAAGGCGGACGTCTCGCCGGCGACCATCTCGGCCAGGGGCGCCCCGCAGACGGCGGTGACGCCCGGTGCCACGGGGGGAAGGGGGCACGGGATGGGTGTGGCGCCCCCGACCGCCACCACGCTCACGCCGCTGCGGGTCAGGACGGCCGCCGTGGCACCGTCGGCGGTCACCGCCACCTTGCCGCTGGCCGTGCTGTCGGGCCGGGGCACGGGCTCGGGGAGCCGGACGCTGCGCGCCGCCAGCCCCCGCGCCAGGTCCAGCACCTGGAGGTCGTAGGCCTGGGCGCGGTAGCCGGCGGTACCAGCCGCGTTCACGGCCACGCCGTAGCCGAGGTCGGGGATGGTCGCCCTCCGCGTCAGGTCCCGGTCGAGCAGCACCGTGCCGCGGGGGTACTCGGAGGGGGCCGGCTGGAGCAGGACGGCGGAGCCGGTCCGGTCGACCACGATGTCGGCGAAGCCGCCGCCCACGTCCCGCGAAGGCCCGAAGGTGCCGGTGCCCACCTCGAAGATCGACAGCTTGGCGGCCGCCAGCAAGACCCGGCTCTTGTCGCCGCTCGAGGCGACCATGGCGGGGACGTCGTTGCGGGTCGTCTGGTCGGTGACCGCACCGGTCGACAGGTTGACCCGGAGCAGCCGTTCGGTGCCGGCGGTGGTCAGGCTCCCGGTGGTGACGAAGGCGGTGCCGTCGGCGGCCACGGCGATGGCCCGTGGGCGGCCCGGGTGCTGGGCGGTGACGGGGACGACGATCCGCCTCGCCTCCCGTCCCGAGACCAGGTCCACGACCGAGATCTCGTCCGAGCCGGCGTTGACGACGTAGAGGGTGCGCCCGTCGGCGCTCAGGTCGAGGTTGGTCGGCCTCGACCCGACGAGGATCGGAGGTCCGGCGGTTCGGCCGGCGAGCGAGACCACCTCGATCTGGTTGCGGGCCGGGTTCGAGGCGTAGGCGCGGCCCCCGTCGACCACCACGTCGGCGAGGAGGCCGCCGCAGAACGCCACCACGCCGGTGGGCGTGACCGGCGCCGGGCAGCCGGCGGGCTGGGCCGTCGCCACGGGAAGGACGGCCAGGCCCGACTCGACGGCGGCGACGATGGTGCCGCCGTCGGGCGACACGGCCAGCGCCTGCCCCGCCCTGGGCGAGCCTGGGATGGGGATCGTCGCCGTCACCAGCGACCGGGCGACGTCGAACACCTCGACATGGCCGTCCCGCAGGCGGAAGCCGAGGTTGCCCGGGGCGTTCAGCCCGACCGCCGTGACGCCGGCGTCGGGAACCGTGCCACGCAGCACCAGCCCTCCATCGACGAGGAAGGTCTCGCGGCCGGCGAGCAGGCGTGAGCCCGTGCGGTCGACCGCCACGACCCCGTGGGCGGCGTGACCGAGGTAGCGCGGCGGGAGGATGTCGTCGGTGGCGGTGTCGTAGAAGGTCACCATGCCGCTGCGGACCATCCCGATCCGCGACCGGTCCCCGCTGGCCTGCATGAACGTGGTCTCGTTCCGCTCGGTCTCCCAGAACCGCTCCCGGATCGCGCCAGTGGCGAGGTCGACCTGGGTGACCTTCGGCCCGCCGCTGAGGTCGGCCTGGCGGATCACCAGCGCGTTGTTGTTCGCCGCGACGGCGATGTCCATGGGCCGACCGCTCGGCTGGGACGGGAGCGCGATCCGCCCCACCTCTCGCCGCGACGCCAGGTCGACGACCGACACGTCCCTGCCGGCGTAGTTGGCGGTGTAGAGGCGGGCGCCGTCCGGGCTGAGGTCGATGGCGATCGGCTCCCCTCCCACCGGGATGGGGGCCTCGAGCCGCCCCGTGCCGAGGTTGACCACCTCGACCCGGTTGGCCCACGGGCGGGCGCCGTAGGCGTAGCCGCCGGAGACCACGACGTCGGTCACGCCGGGCGCGGCGACGACGTAGGAGGAGGGGGCCGCCGACGCGCCTCTCGGCGCCAGTGCCAGGACGGCCGCCAGCAGGAGGAGGCGGGCCACTTTCACGCAAAGGGGATTGTCGGCACCTCCAGGCGGTAGATGTAGTCCCATGCCGAGCGACGCCGGCGGCGGCCTTCCGGGCGAGGTCAGGTTCACCAACCTCGACGACCCGCTGTTCGACGGGGCGGGGGCGACCAAGCGGGACCTGGTCGCCTACCTCGACGGGGTGAGCGATCGCCTGCTTCCCGTGCTGGAGAACCGGCCCCTCTCGGTCATCCGGGTGCACCGGGGCCAAGAGGCGTTCATGCAGAAGAACGTGCCCAAGTACACGCCGGAGTGGGTTCGGACGGTGGAGTTCTGGGCGGAGAGCTCCAAGCGGGAGGTCTCCTACGCCCTGTGCAACGACCGCCGCACCCTGCTGTGGTTCGCCAACCAGCGGGCGGTGGAGTACCACCCCACGCTGGTCCGGGCGGACCGTCCCGATCGGGTCACCCACCTCGTGCTCGACCTCGACCCGCCCGAGGAGGGGGGCTTCCGTATGGCCGTGGGCGCCGCCCGGCTCGTCCACCAGGCCCTGGACGAGCTCGGCCTGGAGGGGGCGGTCAAGACCAGCGGCGCCAAGGGGGTGCACGTCTTCCTGCCGATCGACGACTCCGTGCCGCTGGAGGACGCCGCCGCCGCCACTCGGGCCATCGCCGCCCGGGCCGCTCGGTTGGCGCCGGAGCTGGCCACGACCGAGTTCATGAAGGAGGACCGGGGCGGGAAGGTCTTCGTGGACGCCACCCGGGTCGGCGGCGCGACCGTGGTGGCCGCCTACAGCCCCCGTGTACGGCCGGGGGCGCCCGTCTCGTTCCCGGTCACATGGGACCAGCTGGACGAGGTGTCACCGAAGGACTTCACCGTGCACACGGCTTTGGCGCACCTCGGCTCGGGCGACCCGTGGGCGGAGAACATGCCCGCGCCGCAGACGCTGACGGCGGACCTGATCGCCGAGGGCCACGCCATCCCCACCGCCCGGGTGCAGGCCATGCACGAGGGAAGGCGCCGGGCCCGGGCCCGCCGTGAGGGTGGGTCTCCGACAGAACCGTCGTGAGTTGCGGTGTGGGGGCCGCCACGCCCCCCGACGCCGGAGCACCACCCGGTAGCGATGCCGGTAGCGTGGCCAGCAGCTGGAGCGCCATCGGACCGCGCCGTGGGTCGAACGATGCCGGCTCCCGCCAGAGGGATACGAAGGTGCGTACGGTCAGGTCCTCGATCAGAGAGACCTCCGGGGTGAGCTGCTTCAAAAGGCAGTAGACCACCGGGGCGAAGCGGTCGAAGCATTCGAGCAGGGCATCCTCATCCCTGGCGCAGATCCGGTGGTAGAGGTCCAGTTCCTCGAGATCTCGCCTCGGGGTCGTCACCGCCATTCGATCCGCCCTGTCGTTGCTGCTTGCCATCCGACTGATCCCTCCCGTGATCCCGCGGAGTCACGCGGTCCGGAAAGCCCGTGACGTTCTCGACGAACCGGAGATCCTGAGCGACGATGCCTCATGTCGACCTCTCTGTTCTCGGGCACCGTGATTGTTCCCGCGCACGAGCGAACGGACGCCCCCCCGGCGTAACGAACGGGTCACGGATCGTTCTCCCGTCCGGGTGTCCACCGACGCTGCGGGCAGCGGGCAGCGGGCAGCGGGCAGCGGCACGGTTGCCTCGAGGACCGAGCGTTGACAAGCTCCCGCTGCACTGCGCACGCCGTCGAGGGCCCTACTCGGCCAGGTGGCCGGGAGTCGCCTTGCCAGGAGAGCGGCGGCGGGCGGTAGCACCCCGGCCCGACGGGAAGGGAGTGGCGGTATGACGTTCGAGGATGCGATGGAGCTCGTTGGCAAGGCGCTCGACGCCATCGGGGTCGCGGTGATCGTCGGGGGCCTCGCGATCGCCACGGGGGCTTCCCTCGCGCGAGCGCGTCAGGTCGAGACCCGGGAGCTCTACCGGAGGGTCCGGCATGGCATCGGGCGGGCGATCCTGCTCGGGCTCGAGATCCTGGTGGCTGCCGACATCATCCGGACGGTGGCGGTGAACCCGACGTTCTCGAGCGCCGGGGTGCTCGCCATCATCGTGGCCATCAGAACGTTTCTCAGCTTCAGTCTCGAGGTCGAGCTGGAAGGGCGCTGGCCGTGGCAGGCGCAGCCGTCCCAGGGCGCGAGCAGCGATCGGCGGCGCCACTCCTAGGCTTCATGCCGTCTCGAGGATCCCGCTCAGCCCGGTGATCTGGATCATCCGCAGGAAGGAGGGGCGAGGCGACTCACCATGACCGCCCCAGGGGTTTCGGTCCGCCCTCGTAACGAACGAGTAACCGCGTGGAGGGGCTGGAAACCCCCTGCATCGGCCGGGCGTTCCGGACACTGTGGGTCAGGTTTCCCGCCGCCTGGCCCAGCGGTGAGCCGATTCCCGCCGCCCACCCCGGCACGGCCGGTGCCGTTCGCACCGGCCGTGCGCACTCCGGCTCAACGGAGAGGCGGATGCCACCACCAATCGACCGTGCACGCCCGAGGCCCTTGTGGGACAGGATGACCAATCTGACCTTCTGGACCGCTATCTCTACGAGATTCGGGCCATCCCGCTGCTCTCGAAGGAGGAAGAGGAGGAGCTGGGTCGGGGGATCGCGCGGGGGCGGGTCGCCGAGCGAGCGCTCACTGAACGGTCGCCGGCCGACAGCACCACCGATATCGGCGACCTCGAGGAGCGAGTTCGGATCGGCCGAGCCGCAGCGGAGCACCTGTTCCGGGCCAATCTGCCGTTGGTCGTGTACGTGGCGAAGCGGTACCGCCGGGTGGGTGCCGAGCTGCTGGACGTGATCCAAGACGGCAACATCGGGCTCGTGCGGGCGGTCGAGAAGTTCGACCATCGGCGTGGTGTCCGGTTCTCCACCTTCGGCGTGTGGTGGATCCGCCAGGCAATACGGACGGGACCTACGTCGAACACGGGGGTGATCCAGCTCCCGCTCCGCTTCCGCGACCGCCTGGCCCTGGTCCACGCCGTCGAGAGCCGGCTGACGGTGGAGCTCGGCCGGGCGCCCACTCAGCCTGAGCTGGCGACGGAGCTGGGGCTGACGCGCCAGGAAGTGGAGCGCGTGCGAACCACCGCAGTTCAAGTGCGGTCGCTCGCCGAACACGCCGCTGAAGACGAGCCGGGCCTCACGCTGGCGGATCGGCTGGCAGACCCCCGCCCAGGTCCCGAGGCGGTGGCGGCGGCGGCGGACGACCTGGCTCGGCTGCTGGGCCATCTGAGCGAGCGGGAGCGTCGAATCGTCGCCATGCGGTACGGACTTCATGGCTACCGACCCCTGACACTGAAAGAGGTCGGCGATGCGATGGGCCTCACCGGGGAGCGGGTACGGCAGCTCGAGGCGCGGGCGATCGAGACGCTCCGTCATGTGGCTTCGAGCTAGCGCGTCCGGCGACGTGTGCGCGTTGGCAACCCCGTGGACGAAGTCGGCCAAGCAGACCGTGGCGGCGGTCAGCCGGCCCCCCTTCGGATCGCAGCGGGTTCAGTGCACGCGGCGTACGAGGTAGCCGGCGGTCATGTCTCAGCGCAGGATGCGCTCTCCGCGAAGAGCCCGGTGTACTTCCGCGACGTGTCTTCCCGCTCGATCGGCGATCACGCGCGCCGCGGAGGAGCCGTTACCGGACCGTGACGGGTCCCCGGATGGTCTAGCTGGAGCCCATCCGCCGGAGCGGTAGCCCGAACCAGAACCAGCCGAACCAGCCGGCGACGCTCCCGGTCGCCACCACTGCGGGCACGAGCCCGTACAGCAGGTCGGCAACCAGGAACACCACGCCCGCGACCGACAACATGACCAACACCAGGCCGCCGATGGCGAGACGGGTGGCGATAGCGAGCACCCGCTCCTTCTCGTCGTCGCCAGATCGAATCCGGTGGTGAGCCGATGGAGCGATCAGCAGCGCCGTCGCAGCGGCGGTGCACAGCAGGGTGCCGAAGTAGACGCCCTCCTGCACGGCGGTGAGCGTCTCGAAGCGCTGGGTGAAAGCGACCCCCAGCAGGAAGGCGAACAGCACCTCGACCCCGGGAATCGCGACCCGCAGCTCGTCCAGCAGCTCCGTGAGTTGCTGGTCGACGTCGTTCTTGGCAGAGCTGTCGTTGTCAGCCACGTCGGGTCATGGTGCGACGGCGACGCCGGCGATCGTCACGCACCTCCACTGGTCCTGCGCCGTAACAAGTGCGTCACCGCCGTGTCACCGCAGTTAAGGAAGGACCGGGACGGGCAGGAGCCCGGCATGAACCGTACCGGCACGCTCGCGCGCCTCCGCCAGAGCCTGCTCCCACTTCCGGCCCTCTTCGGGCTGGCTGCCATCGCAGCCTCCGCAGTGAGCTCGGTCGTGGATCGGCGGATCGGCTTCGAGGGCGACCTGTTCCCCGGGGGCGCCGACAGCGCTCGGTCGCTTCTGTCGTCGATCGCCAGCGCCTCTCTCACCCTCACGGCCGTCGTGTTCTCAATCACCATGCTGGTGCTGCAGCTCACGTCCGCGCAATACTCGCCTCGGGTGCTCCGACGGTTCCTGCGGGACCGGGTCAGCCAGACGGCGCTGGCAGTGTTTGCATCCACCTTCATCTTCTCGCTCGCAGCACTTCGGGGGGTCGCCCCTGACGCCGTTCCGGTGACGTCTGTCGTCATCGCGTTCGTTCTGGCGCTGCTGACCATCGGCGTGTTCGTGATCTACGTGAACCACATCGCACAGGAGATCCGAGTCAGCTCGATCATCGCCGCCATCGCCGACGAGACCCGCGAAGCCATCGACGACGTCTGCGGCGGCGCCCGGAGTGGGCCAGGCACCAGCCATGCCTGGCCAGAGGCCGCAGCCACGACCGTCGTCGCGGCGCCCCACGACGGCGTCGTCGTCGCCGTCAACGTCCCCGGGCTGGTGTCGGCCGCCAAGCGCTGCGACGTGGCCGTCGAGCTGGTCCCCCTTGTAGGCGACTGGGTCGTCGACGGCGCCCCGCTGCTCCGGGTGATCGGGGACCCACCGGATCATCATGAGACCTTCACCAGCAAGGTATCGATCGGCCGGGAACGCGACATGGCGCAGGATCCCGCCTACGGAATGCGCCAGCTGATCGACATCGCCGAGCGTGCCCTCTCGCCCGGCACGAACGATCCCACGACTGCAGTCCAGGCGATACAGACCGTGCACGGCCTCCTCGTTCGATTCGCATGCGCCCCTGAGCCCACTGAGACCTTCTGCGATCCGGACGGCCGTCCCAGGTTCCGGCGCCACCTTCGCAGCTTCGGCGACCTCCTCGACCTCGCCGTCGACGAGATCCTGCTGTACGGCCAGGACTCGCTCCAGGTGACCGCCGCTCTCGACGCGATGCTCAACGACCTGCTGCGGGTCACGACCGACGCCCGCGCCGAGCTCGTCTCGGCCAAGCTCGAGATGGTGCGGCGCGCCCGAACCAAGCTGGTCTCGGGCAAGGCGTGGTTCGTCGACGGTGTGGTCACGAACGGCAGCGGTCGATCGCATGCAGGCAGGGGAGGGACCAATGACCTCCGCTGAACGCCGTCAGGACGGTGCCGGCATGCTGAAGATCCTGGCGCTGGTCATCGCCTTCGGTGTCGTCGCCACGGGATGCGGAGGCGGTGACGACAACCCCGAGGCCCAGCCTGCGCCCGACGTCACGGTGTTCCGCGGCGGCGTGTTCGACCAGCTTCCTCGCTACCCCCGCTCGGTCGATCTGGCGACGCCCACCGAGACGGCTGGCGTCGTCGCCCAGACCTTCTCCGTGCGCAACGCCTCGCCACGGGAGATCCTCGACTTCTACGCCAGCCGGCTCGATCGATGGCGCGTCGTGGAGCCAGTCCACCAGGTCGGCGACGATGCCTTCCGTGGGAGCTGGACGAGGGATGGGCGCAGGCTCCAGGTGAGCGCCGGACGGGCCCCGGCCATCGATGTCGAACCACCCACCGTCGAGCCGCCGATCGCCCAGTACAGCCTCCAGTTGGGCCCGCCGGAGGCGTTCCCGTCATGAACCGGCTCGAGAAGGTCTCCCGGCCGCTCGTGTTCGTGATCGCGGTCCTCGGCTTGAGCTTGACCGGCTGTGGGGGCGGCGAGGACGGCGTGGCGGGCGACACGACGTCCTCGACGTCGGCCACAACCACCACGTCGGTGGTCACGCCGACCACGACCCCGCGCGCCGGGGAGAACGTCGTGGTGCGGGTCGACGGCCAGGTCGTCCCGCTCCAGCGGGTCTGCCGCGGCGTCGATGGCGCCGTGGTCGCCATCGCCACGACCGGGCGGCGCATCATTCTCGTACGAGAGGAGGGCCTCGCCCTCAGGATCGGCACCGAGGGCGGAACGTTCGCCGAAACCAGCGACGTCCGTATGACGCCGGCCGGGCAGGGCAC
>JBKHXX010000003.1:0-19950 GCA_046565765.1 Acidimicrobiia bacterium
GGAGGTCAGCACCCCCCGCCCGGAGTGGGACGGTCCGGGATGGTGGGGTCGTCCACCTCGATGTGGACGTGGGGCCACGGCGGCGTGGCCGCCCCCTCCTCTACCTGGGAGGCGAACGGCAGGCGGGTGGCCCGGGATGCCACGACCGTCTTGCCCGCTTCCACCCGCATGCCGGGCCGCTGGCGCACCCCGTCGATGTGGAGCAGCTTCACCTGCCAGCCGGGATGGTCATCGGGTTCGATGATGAGGAAGTCGTCGGAGTGGCGGCAGTACAGGACGTAGGTGCCGGAGAACAGCACCGTGCCCGTCACGGGGGCCCGGATCTCGGCGTCGGGGTCGACCTGCACGTCGGCCGCCCCCATCGAGTTGGTGTCGCGGCTGCGTCCCTCCATGACGAACCAGGCGGCCGACGTGGCGACGGGCTCCAGGGGCCGGGCCCCGTCGAGGTTGGACTCGTGGTAGCCGATCCGCTCCACCCGGTTGGCGGGGTGGAGGAGGGTGACGCCGCCCACGGTGGCGAAGGGCGTGTAGGGCTGCTGGTACACCGTCCGCCCGCCGGACACGACCACGGTGACGGTCGTGGTGGTCGTGGTGGAGGTTGTGGTCGACGTGCTCGTCGAGGTCGAGGTTGACGTCGACGTCGAGGTCGACGAGGTCGACGTAGTGGTCTCCGCCGCTCCTGAGACCACTTCGCCGCTCTCGCCTGCGTCGGCGCAGCCCGCCGCGGTCAGGGCCAGGGCGGCCACCAGCCAGATCGTCCTCCGCACGACTAGTAGGCCTTGGCCACCGTTGCCACCAGGCCGGGCTCGGACGAGGAGCCGGGCAGGCCGCCGTCCTCCCGCTGCAGGCACCGCACCGAGACGGCCGAGGTGTTGAGCTCCTTCTCGGCGTCGCGGACGGTGTCCCACGGCAGCCGGGCGAACCCGCTCGCGGCCGCCTCCACCGCCTCGTCGACCGTCGACACCTGGGCGGTGCGCTCCTCGCGGCGGGCCAGGGCCTGGGCGTGCAGCACGGACTGGACCTCCTCCTGCAGCGCCGTCACCCGGGCCGCCACCCCGTCCAGCCCGACCTGCTCCTTGGACTTGTCGTCGCGGCGAGCGACGGTGACGACGCCCTCCGCCAGGTCGCGGGGCCCGACCTCGACCCGGATGGGGACGCCCTTCAGTTCCCAGTCGACGGTGCGCCGGCCGAAGGACGTGCCGGTGCGGTCGTCGAGCTCGACCCGCAGCCCCGTGCCGGCCAGCTCGGCGGCCAGCCGGGCGGCCGCCTCACCGGCGCCGTCCTCGCCCTTGACCAGCACCACCACGGCCTGGACGGGCGCCAGCCGGGGCGGCAGGCGCAGGCCGTCGTCGTCGCCGTGGGCCATGATCAGCGCCCCGACCAGGCGGGTGGACACGCCCCACGACGTCTGCCAGGCGAACTCGTTGGCCCCCGACGGGTCCTGGAACTGGATGCCGAAGGCCTTGGCGAAGTTCTGGCCCAGCTCGTGGCTGGTGCCCATCTGCAGCGCCTTGCCGTCGCCCATCATCCCCTCGATGGTGTACGTGGCGTCGGCGCCGGCGAAGCGCTCCTGCTCGGTCTTGCGTCCCACCACCACCGGGATACCCAGGACGTTGACCGCGAAGTCGGTGTACACGTCGTCGAGGATGCGCACCGCGTAGGCCTTGGCGTCCTCCTGGGTGGCGTGGGCGGTGTGGCCCTCCTGCCAGAGGAACTCGGTGGTGCGCAGGAACACCCGGGGGCGCAGCTCCCAGCGCACCACGTTGGCCCACTGGTTGATGAGCAGGGGAAGGTCCCGGTGGCTCTGCACCCACTTGGCGAAGAACACGTTGATGATCGTCTCGCTGGTGGGGCGCACGACCGCCGCCTCCTCCAGCTCCTTGCCGCCCCCGTGGGTGACGACGGCCAGCTCGGGGCTGAACCCCTCGACGTGCTGGGCCTCCTTGCGCAGGTAGGACTCGGGGATGAACAGCGGGAAGTAGGCGTTGCGGGCGCCGGCCGCCTTGATGCGGTCGTCGAGCTCCCGCTGCATCCGCTCCCAGATGGCGTAGCCGTAGGGGCGGATGACCATCGTGCCCCGGACCGGGCCGTTGTCGGCCAGCTCGGCCTTGGCCACGACGTCCTGGTACCACTGGGGGAAGTTGTCGGATTGCGGCGTCAGAACACGTTGGGCCATGGGACCCCGAGGCTACCGTCGGGCCCGTGCCACCCCGGGTCCGTTTCGCCCCCGCCCCCACCGGCTACCTCCACGTGGGCGGCGCCTGGCTGGCCCTCTACAACTGGATGTTCGCCCGCCGACACGGCGGCACGCTGGTCCTGCGCATCGAGGACACCGACGCCGCCCGCTCGACCGACGAGTCCGTCGAGGCCATGGGCCGGGGGCTGCACTGGCTGGGGATCGACTGGGACGAGGGCCCGTTCCGCCAGAGCGAGCGGTTCGACCGCTACCGGGAGGGTGTCGAGACGCTCCTGGGTGCAGGGCTGGCCTACTACTGCGAGTGCACGAGCGAGGACCTCAAGGCCCGGGGGGCCCCTGCCTACGACGGCTACTGCCGGCAGCGGGGGCTGGGGCCGGGACCGGGCCGGGCCGTTCGTTCTCGCACCCCCGACGAGGGCACGACCGTCGTCCACGACGTCATCCGGGGCGACATCCCCTTCGAGCACGCCCTGCTCGAGGACTTCGTGATCGTCCGCTCCGACGGCTCGCCCGGCTTCTACCTGCCCAACGCCATGGACGACCTGGACATGGGGATCACCCACGTGATCCGGGGCGAGGACCTGCTCTCGTCCACCCCGCGGGTGCTGCTCCTGCGCCGGGCCCTCACCTCCGAGCCCGACCCGGTCTACGCCCACCTCCCGCTGCTGGTCGACGAGCGGCGCCGCAAGCTGTCCAAGCGGTACCACTCGGTGGCGGTGGAGGAGTACCGCAGCAAGGGCTACCTGTCCCAAGCGTTGCGCAACTACCTCGCCCTGCTGGGCTGGTCGCCCCGCGACGGGCGGGAGATCCTGCCCATCGACGAGATGGTCGCCCAGTTCGCGCTGGAGGACGTCAACCCGTCGCCCGCCTTCTTCGACCACCAGAAGCTCGACCACGTCAACGCCGAATACATCCGGGCCCTGCCGGTGGGCATGTTCGTGCGGGAGTCGCTGCCGTGGCTGGAGTCGGAGTCGCCGTGGCCGCCCGAACGGTTCGACCTGGGAAGGTTCAAGACCGTGGCGCCCCACGTGCAGGAGCGGGTGCGCACCCTCTCGGAGGTGCCCGCCCTGGTCGACTTCCTGTTCCTCGAGGAGCCCGAGGTCGACCAGGCCTCGTGGGACAAGGTCATGGCCGACCCCGTGGCGGCGGGCGTGTTGGACGACGCCATCGAGGGGTACTCCTCCGCGGAATGGACGGCTCCCACCCTCCACGAGCTGACGCGCGCCGTCGCCGACCGTCACGGGCTCAAGCTGGGCAAGGCCCAGGCGCCCATCCGGGTGGCCGTCACCGGGCGGTCGGTGGGGCCCCCGCTGTTCGAGTCCCTCGAGGCGTTGGGTCGAGACCAGACCCTGGCCCGCCTGCGCCGGGCCAGGAGCCGCCTGGGGGTGGAGTGATCCGCCTGCTCAAGTGGACGATCCTGGCCGCCTTCCTGCTGGTGGCCTACCTGGCGTTCACGTTCCTGCAGGTCTGGACCGCGTCCCGGCGGGACGCGGCCCGCAGCGCCGACGCCATCGTCGTGCTCGGAGCGGCCCAGTTCAACGGCAGGCCGTCGAACATCCTGCGGGCCCGCCTCGACCACGCCTACGACCTGTATGAGCGGGACCTGGCCCCCGTGATCGTGGTGACCGGCGGCAAGCAGCCGGGTGATGAGTTCACCGAGGCGAGCGCCTCGGCCAGCTACCTGCACTCCAAGGGCGTGCCCGACGAGGACATCCTGCGCGAGGTGGAGGGCACCAACTCGTTCGAGTCGCTGGCGGCCGCGGCCGGCTTCATGAAGGAACGGGGCATCAGCACCGTGCTGCTGGTGTCGGATCCGTTCCACTCCTTCCGTATCGACGCCATCACCGCCGAGCTGGGCCTCGACGGCCACCCGTCGCCGACGCGCACGAGTCCCATCGTCGGGGTGAGCGCGGCCCGCCATCTCCTGCGGGAGACGGCGGCGGTGGCGGTGGGCCGCATCATCGGCTACCGGCGGGAGGCCGGCATCAACCGGGCCGTCGAGACCGAGCTGCAGGGCTAGCCCCGGCGTGGCCGACGCCGGGCCGGTCGTGCTCGGACTCGACGTGGGCACGACGGGCACCAAGGCCGTCGTGGTCGACGAGTCGGGCGCCGAGGTGGGCCGGGCCGCGGTGCCGACCCCGTTCACCTGCGGGGAGCGGGTGGAGATGGACGTCGACGCCCTGCGGGGGTGCGTGGCCGAGGTGCTGGGCGCGCTGGGAGGGGTGCGAGCACGGGTGGCGGGCGTGGGCGTGGCCGGGCTGGCCGAGTCGGGGGCGCCCCTCGACCGGTCGGGCCGCCCGCTTGCGCCCATCGTCGGCTGGCACGACCCGCGAGGCCAGGAGGCGGTCGACGAGCTGGAGCGGCGGCTCGGCCCGGACCTGGAGCTGCGGATCGGCCAACGCCTCCGGCCCATCCTGACCGCGGCCAAGCTGGGGTGGCTGGTCGAGCACGGGTTGGCCGGCGCCGTCCGGTGGCTGGGCGTGCCCGAGCTGGTCGTCCATGCACTGACGGGGGCAGAGGCGACCGAGCGGTCCCTGGCCGCCAGGACGGGCTGCTACGACGTAGGTGCGTTGGAGTGGATGCCGGAGGTGGGCCACGTCCTCGGCTTCGACGTCTCTGTCTTCCCGCCCATCGAGCGGGCCGGCGCGGTGGTGGGGCGGACGTCGGAGGCCGGCGCTCGGTGGTCGGGACTGCCGGCCGGCATCCCGGTCACCCTCGCCGGCCACGACCACCTGACCGGCATGGTGGGAGCGGGCGTGGGGCCGGGCGAGGTGGGCAACTCGGTGGGCACGGCCGAGACGCTGGTGGCCCGGTGGGCCACCCTTCCCGACGTGGCCGCAGCCGGTCCCGTGCGGGTGGCGGTGACGCTCCATCCCGACGGGGAGTCGTGGGCGGCGCTGGTGAGCGCGGTCCGGTCGGGCGTCGTGCTGGAGGCCGCGGTCCGCCGGCTGGGCCTCCCGCCCGCCGAGCTGGATGCGGCGGCGGCCGGCGCCTCGCCTGCCGACGTGGGCGACGCCGTCGACCGGCTCCTTGCGGGCGAGGAGGCCGAGCTCGACCGCGACCGTGCCGGGGAGGTGTGGGCGGGGCTGCTGCGGGCGTTGGCAGGCCGGACGGCGGACGCCTACCGACGGCTGGAGCAGGTTCTGGGCCCGGCCGACAAGGTCGTGGTCTTCGGCGGCGGCAGCGTGAGCGACCCGTGGCTCAAGGCCAAGGAGGCCGCCCTCCCCGTGCCCCTACGCCGGGCGCCGGTGACCGACGCAGTGGGCAGGGGGGCGGCGCTCTACGGCGGGGTCGCCGCCGGTTGGTGGCCTGCACCGGTGGGCGCACAGCGAGGGCCTTCCCAGGACTGAATCCGGGAGACCCCAGGCCTCAGTCGTCCCCAGCCCGATCGCCGATCGGGGCAGGTCTCCCGACCATCTTCCATGAACCGAACTGGTTGTCAGCCCAGCGTGACGGTCCGGTCGATGTGGACGGCGTCGAGCAGGCGGCGGTCGTGGGTGACGAGCACGAGGGTGCCGTCGTAGGACTCGAGGGCGGCCTCCAGCTGCTCGATGGCCGGCAGGTCGAGGTGGTTCGTGGGCTCGTCGAGCACCAAGCAGTTCACGCCTCGCGCCATGAGCACCGCCAACGTCGCCCGTGTGCGCTCGCCGGGCGTGAGGGAGGCGGCGGGACGGCCGACGTGGTCGGCTCCCAGGCCGAACTTGGCCAGCAGCGACCGGGCCTCGGACTGCACTGTGATGCCGCTCTCGGCCGAGAAGGCGACCAGCAGCGGCGCACCCCCGCTCAGCCGCGCCCGGGACTGCTCGACCTCGCCCACCACCACGCTGGGGCCCATCCACCGTTCCCCGGCGGCCAGGGGCAGGCGGCCGAGCAGGGCCCCGAGCAGGGTGGACTTGCCGCTGGCGTTGCGGCCGAGGACGGCCAGGCGGTCGCCCCAGTGGATCTCCAGGTCGATCGGGCCCAGGCGGAACGTCCCCCGTTCGACCACCGCACCGGTCAGGCGGGCGACCACGTCGCCGCTGCGGGACGCGGTCGCCACCGAGAAGCGCAGGTCCCATCCCTCCCACGGCTTGTCGACGGTACCCAGCCGTGCGATGGCCTTCTCGGTGACGCGCACCTTGGCCGCCTGCTTCTCGGTGCGGTCGTTGAAGAAGTTCCGTTGGAGCTTGTCGTGGTCACGGGGCCGCTTCTTGGCGTTGCGCACTCCCTGCACCGCCCACTGCCGCTGGGTGCGGGCCCGGTCCTCCAGCTCGCGCTTCTTGGCGCGGTACTCGTCGAACGCCTCCTCGGCGTGGCGGCGGGCGGTGGCCCGCTCCTCCAGGTAGGCGGCCCAGCCGCCGTCGAACAGGCGGGCGGAGTGGTCGTGGTCGTCGATCTCCAGCACCGAGGCGATCGTCCGCTCGAGGAAGGCCCGGTCGTGGGAGACGATCACCACGCCCACGCCCAACCCCTCGAGGAACCGCTCCAGGCGGTCGAGCCCGTCGAAGTCCAAGTCGTTGGTCGGCTCGTCGAGCAGGAAGAGGTCGTACTGAGACAGGAGGACGCCGGCCATCGACGTCCGGGCCGCCTGGCCGCCGGAGAGGGTGGTCATGTCCTGGTCGAGCAGGGCGCCGGCCAGCCCCAGCTCGGCCCACAGGGGACCGATGCGGCTGTCGAGGTCGGCGCCACCCAGCCCCATCCACCGGTCGAGGGCAGCGGTGTAGCGGAGGTCGGCGCCCTCCTCGCCGGCGGCCACTGCCACCGTGGCGGCGTCGAGCTCGGCGCTCGCGGCCTGGACGCCCGTCCGGCGGACGAGGAACGCCCGCACCGTCTCCCCCGGCCGGCGTTCGGGCTCCTGGGGCAGGTACCCGACGGTGGCGGTGGGCGGGGCGAGGGTGACGGTGCCGGCGTCCAGGGACTGCTGGCCGGCCAGGGCCCGCAACAGCGTCGTCTTGCCGGTGCCGTTGGGGGCGACCACGCCTACCCGGTCACCGGGCGCGATGGTCACGTCGACCCCGTCGAGGACGAGGTGGTCGCCGAAGGAGACGGTCAGGCTGCGGGCGACGAGGGTGGCGGCCACCCACCCATACTGACGCGGGACATCACCGTGTCGAGCACGGCCCGGGTGTGCGGCTGCAACTCCCTGAGGGGGCGGTTGCGGTGGACGCGCTCGCCGAGGTCGGCCTCGGCGATGGCGGCCGCGCCGAAGCGGCGGTAGACGTCGATGAGCAGGCCGATCTCGATCCCGTAGCCGTCGGCCAAGGCGATCCCGTCGAGGGCGGACCGGCGCACCGCCGACTCGCCTCCCAGCGGCTGGGCTATGGCGGCCAGGGCGGGGAAGAACCGTTCCAGCAGGGGGCGGGCCAGCAGCTCGGTGACCCGTCCGCCCTCGTCGGGGCGGCCCTGCAGAGGCCGGCGGTAGACGGGCTTGACCAGCTGGATGGCGGGGTCGGTGAGCAGGGGCAGGACCAGGTCGGACACGAAGCGGTCCGAGAAGTTGACGACGTCGGCGTCGAGGAAGACCAGGACGTCGCCGGTGGCGGCGGCCACTGCCGCGCGTAGGGCCTGTCCCTTCCCCGGCCTGCCGGTGTTGGGGAGGACCTCGGCACCCATGCGGCGGGCGATGGCGCCGGTGCCGTCGGTGGAGTGGTCGTCGACGACGACCACCTCGTCGAGCACCCCCGCGTCCTGCAGCCAGCCGCACACGGCCAGGACGGAGGCGATGGTGGCAGCCTCGTTGCGGGCCGGGAGGCAGGCCGCGATGGTGCGACCGCTCTTGGCGGCGACGACGTCGGCGGCGAGTGCGGGGAGGGAGATCGACACGGCTCCTCTTTAGCACACAGGTCTGCCCTTTACAGTGCGCGACCGATCGTTCTAAACTGACACCGTGTTAGTTCTAGACGATCGAACCCAGAGCACCGTGCGAGCCCTGCGGGTCGTGCCCGACCGCCAGGGCGTCGACCTGCCCGCCGCCGAGCAGGCCGTGGCGGCCCTGCTGGAGGCCCTGGGAGCCGACCCCGGCAGCGTGCACCTGCGCGAGACGCCCCGCCGGGTGGCGGCCGCCTACGCCGAGCTGCTCACGCCCCGGGCCTTCGACCTCACCACGTTCCCCAACGACGAGGGCTACGACGAGCTGGTGGTGGCCAGGGACATCCCCTTCACGTCCCTGTGCGAGCACCACCTGCTCCCCTTCGTGGGCGTGGCCCACGTGGGCTACCTCCCCGGCGAGCGGATCCTCGGGCTCTCCAAGCTGGCCCGGGTCGTGGAGCGGTTCTCCCGGGGGATGCAGACGCAGGAGCGGCTGACCAAGCAGGTGGCCACCTGGCTGGAGGGTCGCCTGCATCCCAAGGGGGTGGGCGTGGTCCTGGAGGCGGAGCACCTGTGCATGACCCTCCGGGGGGCCAACGCGAGGGGCGCCCGCACCACCACGTCGGCGCTGGGCGGTCTGGTCCGCGAGGACCCCCGTACCCGCCAGGAGTTCCTGGCGCTCGCCCAGGGCGGGAAGGGATAGATGACGGCGCTGGACCCGGACCTGGCGGCCATCGGCTCGCTGCAGGAGCCGGTGCGGCGGGCCCTCTACGCCTACGTCGCCGGGTCCCGCGCCGAGGTCAGCCGCGACCAGGCGGCCGAGGCGGTCGGCATCCGCCGGTCGCTGGCCGCCTTCCACCTCGACAAGCTGGTCGAGGCGGGGCTGCTGGAGACCACCTTCCGCCGGCTGAGCGGTCGCAGCGGCCCGGGCGCAGGCCGGCCCTCCAAGCTCTACCGGCGGTCGGACTCGGAGCACTCGGTCAGCGTGCCGCCCCGTCAGTACGACCTGGCTGCCAAGCTCCTGGCCGAGGCGGTCGACGAGGCACGGGAGGGGCCGGCCCGCCGAACCGTCGACGACGTCGCCCACCGGTTCGGGCGGCAGTTGGGCGAGGCGACCCGAGCCCGGGTGGGTCCCCGGGCGAGCCGCCCCCGGCGGCTGGCCGCCCTGGTGGAGGAGCTGGAAGCCCGCGGCTACGAGCCCCGGCTGGGCCCCGACGGGGTGCGGCTCCGCAACTGCCCGTTCCACGCTCTCGCCGAGTCGCACCGGGCGCTGGTCTGCGGGATGAACCTGGCCCTCTTGGAAGGGGTGGTGGACGGCATGGCCGACGCCACGTTGGCCGCCCGCCAGGAACCCCGCCCGGGCGAGTGCTGCGTGGCCCTGGCCCTCACGAGAAGGAAGGGTTGACATGCGTAGGTTCTCGTTCCGCCCTGCGCTGACGATGCGGGGTCGCAAGTTCAAGGGGCTGCGGGGATGGGCGGGCAAGCCGCTGCACCCCCCGCTCACCGACGTCCCGGTGGGGGCCTACGTGCTCGCCCCCGCCTTCGACGTGGTGTCCGCCCTGGGCCAGGACCAGGAGTGGGCCCGAGACTTCTACCGGGCCGGCACGTTCGTGCTGGTGGGGGGGTTCGTCGTGGGCGTCCTGGCCGCCCTGACCGGCTTCTGGGACTGGCTGAAGTCGACCGAGAAGGGCACGCAGGCCCGGCGGACGGTCAACGCCCACGCCTGGACGATGGTCGTGGTCACGGTCCTGGTGCTGGCGGCGGTGGCGCTGCGGTTGGGTCCGTACCGTGACGATCCGCACACCGGCGTCGTGGCCCTGGTCCTCAGCCTGCTGATCGCCCTCTTCACCACCATCGGTGGCACCATCGGCGGGTCGCTGGCCTACGACTACGGGTTCAACGTGGAGACGGCCGGCGACCACCCGGTGTGGCACAAGTCCGAGCAGGACGTCCTCCCGGGTCAGAAGTGAAGTCAGCGGAACACCGTGCGGTCGGGAACGAGGCGACTGCCGGCGCCCTGGGCGACCTCGGGCGGCCCGACCGGCCCTTCTTCCTGGGCTACGGCGACGTGGTCGCCCTCTCCGGCGACTACTTCCCGGCCGGCGGCCTGTTCGGTCTGGCCGCCTGCCCGGGCGAGCTGGGCTGCCGGCCCGGCACCCGGGACGAGGTCGTGTGCGCCCTCGACGTCATGGCGGTGGACGAGGGCACGGCTGACCGCCGGTTCGACCGCCGAGGGGAGTTCGGGGCCTACCGGCTGGCGCCCGAAGCCGCCCGGGACGCCGTGGAGCGGGCGGTACGGGACCGGTTCCTGGCCCTGGCCGCGGCCAACGCCGACCACTTCGTGGACCCCTGGGGGTCGGGCGGCGACTCTGGCCCAGGTCCGGGGCCGGCGGCCACCGCGGTCACCGCCTACCGCCGGCTGCACGAGGCCGCCCTCGACGAGGCGGTCAAGCAGGGCCGCCACGGCGGCGACCTGTCCCGGGCGCTGGCCCGGGAGGCCGCCGCCCAGCACTACCTCACCGACGCCTTCGCCTCCGGCCACGCCCGCACGCCGATCGCCGCCATCCGCCGCTACTGGTACGACCGCTACCCGCGCTTCTGGGAGTCCCTCCAACGGAAGGTGGCGTCCGACACGGCGGCGGCGTTGCGGGAGCTGGCGCCGGTGCTGCGGCTGTGCTCACGCCGCATGCTGAGCCGGCGCACGCTGGCTGCGGTGCGGTCCCGCACGTCGAGCCTGCCGCCCGTGTCGCTGGGCGACCTACTTGGCCGGGTGTTCCACGACTGGGACAACGACCACGGCCTCCGTCTCCAAGACGGCCGGATGCTCTTCGGCGACGGGCACCTCGGCGAAGGGGCGGGATGGGACCTGGCGGTGGCGGCGGTGAGGGCCGGCAACGACGACGTGGAGATCGCCTACCGCCTCGCCCGGTCAAGGCGGGACCTGCGGGGCGAAGCGCTGTACGGGGAGGTGCGGGAAGCGACCGGAGGGGCCGGAGTTGGCGGCCGCGGCTACCGGACCGAGTCCTTCCTGCCGCGCCTCGCTCCCGACAACGCCGCCCTCAACTGGCAGGCACGCGACCTCGACGAGCTGTGGGCCTCGCCCATCGCCGGTACGACGGGACCGACGGTGGGGGAGGCGGTGGGCGCCGTGCTCGAACCGGGCGGGGAGGTCATCCGCCGCCTGGGCTGCCTCGGCCACGGCATGGTCGACGCCATCGACGTCCCCGTGCTCCGTGGGTGGTTGGCGGCCAAGGCCTGCTCGGCGTACCACGCCGGCTTCCTCGCCGGGCTGGCACGCGATCCACGCGGGTCGGTCGCTGCGGTGGTGGCCGGGGCCGGGGGTGACGCTCGGGCCGACGAGGCGGACCGGCGGCGGCTGGCGGCGGGGGCCGTCGCCGCCTGACCGGCCGGCGCAGTTCCCGTTATCGGGTGGCGGCGGCCTGGGCCAGAGCCGACGCGACCCACGCCCGCAGGTCGGGAAGGGGAGCGGCGCCGACCTTGCGGCTGACCTCGCGGCCGCCGGAGAGCAGCACCAGCGTCGGGATGCCCCGTACCGCGAACCTCCGCTGGACGCCCGGCGCCACGTCGACGTTGACCTTGACCAGCTTGAGCTTGCCCGCCTGCTCCCGTGCGAGCTGCTCGAGAGCGGGACTCACCATGCGGCACGGGCCGCACCACGGGGCCCACAGGTCGACCAGCACCGGGACCTTGGCCTGGTCGGCGATCTCTCCCATCGTCCCCTCCGTGGCGTCGACGACCCACGGGAGGTCGGCGTGGCACTTGGCGCACCGGGGCGTACCCGGGGCCGACGCCGGCACCCGGTTGCGGGCCGCGCAGCCCGGGCAGGTAGCGACGAGCGGCTCGGTCATCTCCCTGTAGAACGGCCCGGCCGGCGCCTCTATGCCCGCTCGGGCGGGTCCCGGTGGGTCGTCCGCGGCTGGCTGGCTGTCAGCCGCCGTCGTCGGCCAGGGGCACGTCCGGGTAGGCCCGACGGGACCAGTCGGCGGCCTCGTCGCGGCTGGCGTAGGTCTCGTTGCTCTCCAGCGTCAGGCCGATGGTGCTGTCGCAGTAGCACCACGTCCAGCGCCCGCCCCGCACCTGGCGAACGAGGAGCTTCGGGTCAGGGGACGGCGGTGTCTTCACGTTCGTACTTCTTGGGATGGACCATGGCGTCGAGCGGAGTCGTCGAGAACCGTTCTGCCCCGCTGACCTGCAACCCCTTCATCAGCCGGTACGTCAGGTACCCCAGCAGCGGAGGCACCGCGATCACCACCACCTGGAAGATGCGGGTGATCGTCTGCACCGACATGTTGGCGTGATGGGCGATGAGGTCGTTGCTGGCCGACAGCTGCAGGATCACGTAGAAGGCGAGTGTGGTGACGCCCATGGCCGTCCGGACGGGACGGTCGCGGGCGCGGTCGAGGAGGTGGTGGGCCTCGCGGTCGCCGGTGAACCGCGCCTCCAGGAAGGGCCACAGGTACAGCAACATGAACGTGATGCCGGGCAGGAGCACGCCGGGATAGAAGGGGTTGGGGATCTCGTAGCCGAAGGCCCGGGTCTCCCACGGCGGGAAGATGCGCAACGCTCCCTCCACCCAGCCCAGCCACCAGTCGGGCTGAGCGGGGGACGGCACCTGTTCGGGGTGGAACGGCCCGTACAGCCACACCGGGTTGACCTGGAGCAGCCCGCCCATGGCCACCAGGACCGCGAACACGGCGAAGAACAGGCCGGTCGAGTTGACCGCGTAGGTGGGCCACAGCTTGCTGCCGACGACGTTGGTCTCCCGGCGGCCCGGCCCCGGGAAGTCGGTGTGCTTCTGGCGCCAGACGATGGCGAGGTGGACGGTGAGGAGGCCGAGGATGAGGAGGGGGATGATCAGCACGTGGGTGACGAACAGCCGGGGGATGATGTCCTGGGCCGGGAACTCCCCTCCGAACACGAGGAAGGCCATCCACGACCCGACGATGGGCACCGACAGGGCGATCGAGTAGGCGATCCGCAGGCCCGTGCCGGACAGGAGGTCGTCGGGCAGCGAGTAGCCGGTGAACCCGTTGAAGAAGGCGAGGATGAACAGCGTCACGCCGACCATCCAGTTGATGTCCCGCGGCCGGCGGAAGGCCCCGGTGAAGAACACCCGCATCATGTGCAGCACAAGGGCGGCGATGAACACGATGGCGGCCCAGTGGTGGGTCTGGCGCATGACCAGACCGGCTCGCACGTCGAAGCTCAGCTCGACCGTCGACTTGTAGGCCTCGGTCATCTCCACGCCCCGCAGCGGCCCGTAGGAGCCTTCGTAGGTGGTCTCGGCCACGCTGGGGTCGAAGAAGAAGGTGAGGAACACTCCCGTCAGCAGCAGCACCATGAAGGAGTAGAGGGCGACCTCGCCCAGCATGAACGACCAGTGGTCGGGGAACACCTTGTTGAGGGCGTGCTGGGTGAACGACGCCCCCGACAGGCGGTCGTCGATCCAGCGGGAGAACCGGCTAAGCACGGGGCCTCGTCCAGTAGCCGGGGCCGACGGGTTCCTGGTAGTCGCCCGTGGCGATCACGAACCCCTGCTGGTCGACGCCCAACGGCAGTTGGGGGAGCTTGCGGGTGGCGGGCCCGAACGTCGGCTTGGCGCCTTGGCGCACGTCGAACGTGGACTGGTGGCAGGGGCAGAACAGCTCCTGGGTCTCCGCCTGGTACAGGCCGACGGGGCAGCCGGCGTGGGTGCAGATCTTGGAGAAGGCGATGACGCCCTCGACCGTCCACCCCTGCGGCCCGGGCGGGGGGATGCCGGGTGGCAGCCGGATCAGCAGGGTCTGGGCGTCGGCGGCGTGGGGATGGTCCTCCGGGAACACGGTCAGCACGGTGTTGACGTCGACGTCCTCGAGGCGGACGGGCTGGCCGTCACGGGTGACCACCCGTGTCCCCCGCTTCCAGTCGGTGACCGACAACGTGCGGCCCGGCGGCGTGCCCAGCGAGCGGATGGGGAAGAGGGCGGCCAGGCCCAGGGCGGCGACGGCCAGCCCGAACGCCTTGGTCAACAGGCTGCGCCGCTCGATCGGCTCGGCGCCCTCCTCGAACGCCTCGGCCACAGCCGCCCGCTCCTCGGTGGTCCCCGGGAGCTGGTCGCGGACCTGCACGAAGTGGCCGTGGGGAAGCGTCCGGCGGGCGAACAGGACCAGCCCGAAGGCGATGCCACCGAGGGTGGTGCCGAGCAGGAGGCCCTCCAGCTGCGGCTGCCCGCCGAAGCCGTAGACGATCGTGACGCCGACGGCGGCGAGGAAGGCGATCACGAAGGCGACCAGGATGGACGTGGTGCGGTCCTTCAGGGCGTCTCTCCCGCTTTGGTGCCGATCCAACGGATGAAGAGCAAGAGCACTCCCAACCCGACGATCCACCCGACCGCGCCCTCGACGACCGGGCCGACGCGGCCGATGGGCGCGCCCCCCTCGTCCCGGGGGTCCTGGAGGTAGAGGACGTAGGCCGTCAGCGAGTCGAGCTCCTCGTCGCTGATGGCCCGGGGCCCGAACACCGGCATGCTCCCCGGCCCGGCCCGGACCGCCTCGGCGATCTCCCGGGCGTCGGAGTTCTCGATGCCGGGGATGACGATGCCTTCGGTCTTGCGGGCCTCGTCGGGATCGGGGTGGATCAGCATGGCGCCGCCGATGCCAGTGGTGGCGTGGCATGCCGCGCAGTGCTCCTGCCACACCTGTTGGCCGTGCGGGAGGTCGCCCCGCCGAGGGTCCACGTCGGGGATGGGAGGCCCCTCGGGCCGGAACTGGGTGGTGACGTACTGCACGATGGCGGCGATCTGCCCTTCGTCGTAGACCGGCCGGGCCGCCTGCGTCTGCTCGACCGGGCCTTCGACCGGCATCCGCCCGGTGCGGAGGACGAAGTCGACGAGGGCGGCGCCGTTGGTCCCGCTGATGAGGTCGGGACCCCGGTCGGTGCCGCGCCCGTCGCTGCCGTGGCAGTAGGAGCAGTCCCGCTGGTAGAGGTGCTGGCCTGTGTCCGCCGCGGCCTGGCCGGTCGCCGTCTGGGGAGCCCCGTAGTAGGGGGCGGTGCGGTACGGCTCCGGTTCCTCGGTGAGGTAGCTGCAGGCCCCGAGCACGACCAGGAGCAGCAGGGGGAGGACGGGCGCCAGCCGCTCCATCTCGCCGAACCAGCGGACGAGCAGCCAGCCCATCGTCACCAGGTACAGGAAGGCCGGCGGGCCCCACATCAGCGCCCCGGCCAGCTGCTGGTCGGACAGGCCGGCGGTGTGCTCCGGGTACAAGGGGGTCGAGGCGAACACCAGCACCGCGCCCAGGGCCGAGCTCTGCACGCCGTTGGCGAACACCACGAGCGTGGCCACCGGGCGGGCAGTGCGCCGGCGGAGCACGAACCACCAGAAGAGGTAGCCGGTGGCGAGGAAGGTGGCGTGCTCGACGGCGTGGAGCAGGTCGGACGACAGCGCAGCGTCGTACAGCGCGGGCATGTGCCAGGCCCACACGATCACGGTCCCCAGGCCCCAGACGACGAGCGGGTGGGTGAGGAGGTCGAGCCGGACGCGGCCTCGCAGGCCACGCGGGTCGAGTGCAGGGGGAAGCCCGGCCACCAGCGCCGCCGCCGGTCGGGCTAGGACGAGCAGGGGGGCGGCCACGCTCATCAGCAGCAGGTGCTGCACCATGTGGGCGGCGAAGCGGTGCGAGGCGTGGCCGTCCAGGGGCGAGAGCAGGGCGACGACCAGGACCGCCAGTCCGGCGACGAAGGCGGCGGTGCGGCGGGGGCGCCTCCCGAGCCGCCGCCGCCCCCGGGCGTACACGGTCGCAGCGGCGACCAGCCCCAGCACCACCCCGGGTTCGAACGTCCATGCACCGGCCTGGTGAGCGAGCATCACGGTGTGGTCTCGCACGTTCCGAGGAACACCGCCGGCAGGTACCCGAGCAGGATGACCAGGGTGAAGAAGGCCGCCTCCACGAGACCGGCGAACGCCATCCACCTCGCCCGCTCGCCCCGCTCGTCCTCCGTCCGGACGGAGCGCAGCTTCCGCCGGCACCTCCAGGCCACGAGCCCGGACAGCAGGGCCAGGGCCAGCATGGCGGTGTTGGCCAGGACCACGACGGTGTCGACGCCGAGCCCGAGGATCTCGCCCTCCTCCTCCGCCGATGTCGAGCAGGCGAACACCTCCTCCAGCGGGTAGTTGAGCCCGAGGTGACCGATCCATGCGATGGGGCTGCCCAGCACCGCGAACCACAAGGCGAGCGAGCCGCGGCCTTCCTCCTTGCTGATCGCCTCGGCCGCGTGTTCGAGCTCCTGCTCGGTGTGCTGCTCGGTGGTCGGCTCGGTACTCACAGGTGCGGGGAGATGTAGAGGGACAGCAGGACGAACAGCCACACGATGTCGACGAAGTGCCAGTACATGGCGAAGTTCTGCACGGACAGGTGGCGCTTCTCGTCGAAGGCGCCCTGCCAGGCACGCGCCTGCGTCCACAGGCTCACCGACAGCCCCACGATGACGTGGCTGGCGTGGAAGCCGGTGATGGTGAAGAACATCGAGCCGTAGGCGTTGGTGCGGGGCGTGAAGTGGTGCAGGGTCTCGGGCCACTCCACGCCCACGGTGAGGACCAGGAACACGGCCCCGAGCAGGAAGCCGACGGCCAGTCCGCCTTTGAGCCGGGCCTGGTCGCCGCGCTCGATCCCCTTCTCTGCCATGTGGACGGGGATGCTCGACGACCACAGGATGGCGGTCATGATCAGGGGGAGGGCCAGCTCGGGCGGCTCGATGTGGTCGGGCGGCCACTCCACTCCGTTGCGGAAGCGCAGGTAGAAGTAGCTGGCCAGCAGGATGGCGAACAGCGTGGCCTCGGTGGCGATCAGCCACACCATCCCCCACCAGCCGAACGACCTCGACCCGGTGGCGTACTCGGGCAGCACCTCGCCGGGCATGCCCGTCTCGGCGATGGTGAGCGGGTGGGCCCCGTGGGTGGCGTGGGTGTCGGAGGCCACGTCAGGTCTCCTGCGTCTGGTTGCGGGGCCAGTACCAACCGACCATGGTCATCACCGTGGCCACCGCAGCCAGGACGGCCAGGTGCCACAGCTCGAGCAGGAGGAGGAAGAACAGCACCGTCAGCGCCACCGCGAACCAGAACGGCCAGGCCGAGGCGTGGGGCATGTGCACGATCGACTGCGGCCGGGCGTCGAGCATGCTGGTCGACAGGGTGACGTGCCCACCCGTCAGGGAGCGCCCGCCTTGGGTGGGGGGCTGGGCGCCCTCGGCCAGCTCGGGCTGGTCCCACATCGGCTCCCGCGACCGGATGGCGGGGACGGTCGTGAAGTTGTAGTGGGCCGGCGGGGAGGTCGTGTACCACTCGAGGGTCTCGCCGTTCCACGGGTTGTTGCCGGCGACGGGGCCCTTCGCCCTGCTCCAGTACCAGTTGACGATGGTGATGAGGATGCCCAGGGACAGGACGAACGCCCCCACGGTGGAGGCCAGGTTCCAGCCGTCCCACCCCAGGCCCTCCTGGTACGTGTAGACCCGGCGCGGCATCCCCAGCAGCCCGAGGAGGTGGTGGGGGAAGAAGGCCAGGTTGAACCCGACGAACATCAGCCAGAAGCTGATCTTGCCCAGGCGCTCGTTCAGGAGCCGCCCGATCATCTTCGGTCCCCAGTGGTAGATGCCGGCGAAGATCGGGAACACGGCGCTCCCCACCAGCACGTAGTGGAGGTGGGCCACCACGAAGTAGGAGTCGTGCAGCGCCTGGTCCAGCGGGACGGCGGCGAACATCACCCCCGTCACCCCGCCGACCACGAAGATGAGGATGAACCCGAGCACGAAGAGCATGGGCGTGCCGAGCTTCGGCCGCCCCGAGACCAGCGTGGCCAGCCAGGCGAACACCTGGATGCCGCTCGGGATGGCGACCATGAAGCTGGCCAGCGAGATGAAGCTCAGCGTGACGTTGGGAAGGCCGACGGCGAACATGTGGTGGACCCACACGCCGAAACCGACCAGGGCGACGGCCAGCTCACCGATGACGATGTAGGTGTAGCCCACCATCGGCCGCCGGCACCACGTTGGGATGACCGCCGAGGCGATGCCGAAGCCGGGCAGGGCGACGATGTAGACCTCGGGATGGCCGAAGATCCAGAAGAGGTGCTGCCAGAGCACCGGGTCGCCGCCGCCCGCCTCGGCGAAGAAGTGGAAGCCGAACTTCCGCTCCAGGGTGAGCATGATGCAGGCGAGCGTGAGGGCGGGGAGGGCGAAGATGATCTGGAGGGCCATGGCCAGCTCTCCCCACACGAAGATGGGGATGCGGTTGAGCGTCATCCCCGGCGCCCGGCACTTGAGGATGGTCACCATGAAGTTGATGGCCCCGCCGGTGGAGGAGATGCCCAGGAAGATCAGGCCGAGGGTGTAGAAGTCGACGTTGATGCCGGGCGTGTACTCGGCCCCCGCCAGCGGCACGTAGTTGAACCACCCGGTGTCGGGGGCCTGGCCGATGATGAACGACGAGTACATGAAGATGCCGGCGCCCAGCAGCACCCAGAACCCGAAGGCGTTGAGGCGGGGGAAGGCCATGTCGCGGGCGCCGACCATGAGGGGCACGAAGAAGTTCCCGAACCCCGACAGCACGGGCATGGCGAAGAGGAACATCATCGTGATGCCGTGCATGGTGAACAGCTGGTTGAAGGCCTCCGGGCTGAGCAGCTCCAGGTCGGGGCCGGCCAGCTGGGCCCGGATCAGCATCGACTGGATGCCGCCGAGGATGAAGAACACCATCCCCAAGTAGAAGTACCGCATGCCGATCCGCTTGTGATCGACGCTGGAGATCCACGTGCCCAGCCCGTGGGGCTCGTGCCACGCCTCGTCCAGCTCCTCGCTCAGCCGGTCCTTCCACCCCGGTTCGAGGGCGGTGGTCACGGGCTACTCGAGGCTCATGAGGTAGTCGACGATGGCGGACTGTTCCTCGGGGCTGATCTCGGTGGGCGGCATGCTGGCGCCCGGCTTGGCCCGCTGGGCGTTGAGGACGAAGTCGGAGACGTTCTCCCGGGTCGTCGCCAGCACGCCGGCGCCGATCGTCTGCCGTGACGCCATGTGGGTCAGGTCGGGCCCGAGGGTGCCGACTGCGGTCGTTCCCCGGATGGCGTGGCAGCCTGCGCACGACGACCGGAGGAACGCCTCACGACCCCGGTCCTCGGACGTGCCGAAGCTGGGCTCCCTCGCCGGCGACGACTCCCGGGCCAGCCACGCGTCGAACTCGGGCTGGGGCCGGACGTCGACGAAGAGGATCATCTTGGCGTGCTGGAGGCCGCAGAACTCGGCGCACTGGCCCCGGTAGCGGCCGACCTCCTCGGCGTGGAGCCAGATGCGGTTGTCCTGGCCGGGGATCTGGTCGCGCTTGACGTACAGCTCGGGCACCCAGAAGCTGTGGATCACGTCGGCCGTCGACAGCAGCACCTCCACCGACCGGCCGACCGGGATGTGGATCTCGTTGGCGGTGACCACCCCGTTGGGGTAGCGGACCTCCCACCACCAGTTGTGGCCGACGACCTCCAGCGACAGCGCCGTGTCCTCGGGCGGCTCGGCCAGGGCGTCGAGGGCGCGGAGGGAGACGGCGAAGGTGGCCGCCAGGATGGCCCCCGAGACCACCAGGCCGGCGATCACGATGAACGGCTCCCCCCACGCGACCGGCCTCTTGTCGATCTCGTCCCCGTCCTGGCGGGCCCGGCGGCCCCGCACCATGGCCCGGACGATGAAGACGGTGACGAAGACGACGACGATCGTGGACATCCAGAACGTGAGCCACCAGAGGCGCTCGACGGTCTCCGCCGCGTCGGAGCGGGGCTTCAGGACCGACGGCGCGTCGTCCGAGCAGGCACTGGTGAGGAGGACGGTGAAGGCTGCGAGGAGACGGGGCGTGCGGCGACCGGGGCTCACGCTCGAGGCACGTCCCCCAGGCCTCTTCGATCCCCCGCAGGACCGACCACCGACCGGAATCT
>JBKHXX010000004.1:0-28742 GCA_046565765.1 Acidimicrobiia bacterium
CGCTCGAGTTCTTCGGCAACCAGCCCGCCATCGCCCGCCACATGCAGACGCTGGTCGACGTGGGCCTCAGCTACGTACGCCTTGGCCAGCCCGCCACCACGCTCTCGGGCGGCGAGGCCCAGCGGGTGAAGCTGGCCAGCGAGCTCGCCAAGCGCTCCACCGGCCACACGATCTACATCCTCGACGAGCCCACCACCGGCCTGCACTTCGAGGACATCCGCAAGCTGCTGGCCGTGCTCGGCCGGCTGGTCGACCAGGGCAACACCGTGCTCGTCATCGAGCACAACCTCGACGTGATCAAGTCGGCCGACTGGATCGTCGACCTGGGCCCCGAGGGGGGCGACGGCGGAGGCAACGTGGTCGTCGAGGGACCGCCCGAGGTGGTGGCCAAGACGCCCGAGAGCTACACCGGCCAGTTCCTGGCGCCCATCCTCGCCCGCTGACTCAAGCCCCGCCCGGCGCGGGCCGACACGTCACGGATGGCCCAGGGCGCGCCCGCCCCCGCCGCGTTCCGTGCCGACATCGACGGCTTGCGGGCCGTGGCCATCCTGCTGGTCGTCGCCTACCACGCCGACGTTCCCGGGATGGGGGCCGGCTTTCTCGGCGTGGACGTGTTCTTCGTCATCTCCGGCTTCCTGATCACCCGGCTCCTGGTCGGCGAGCTCCAGGCCTCGGGGACCGTGGCGCTGGCCCGGTTCTGGGCCCGCCGGGCCCGCCGCCTGGTCCCCGCCGCGGCCGTGGTCACACTGTTCTGCCTGGCCGCCGGCAGCCTCGTCCTGTCCCCTCTCGAATGGGGAGGCCTGGCCACCGACGGCCTGGCCACGACGACCTACTGGTCCAACATCCTCTTCGCCCTGCGGGCCGGGGACTACTTCCATGCCGGGCTGGGGGCCAGCCCCCTGCTCCACACCTGGTCGCTGGCGGTCGAGGAGCAGTTCTACCTCGCATGGCCCCTGGTGCTCCTCGGCATCCACCGCCTGGCGCGGGCGTCGGGCGGCGAGGCCAGGAGGATCCGGCTCGTCGCGCTGGGCCTGGTGTGCGCCTGCTCCTTCACGCTCTCGCTGTCGCTGACCGAAGAGCGGTCGCCCTGGGCGTTCTTCCTCTCGGCGAGCCGGGCCTGGGAGCTGGGGGCCGGGGCGCTGCTCGCCGTGGCGTTGGCCCCGCCCACAGTCGCCCCCGGCCGCCGGCGGGGGTGGTGGCTGCTCCAGCCCGTGGGCCTGGCGCTGGTGGTGGCCGGACTGGCCTCGATCGGGCCGGGAACGCCGTTCCCCGGCACCGCGGCCCTGCTCCCGGTGCTGGGGACGGTGGCCCTCATCGCCGGTGGCGAGGGACGGACCCCGCTGAACCGCGTCCTCGGCGCGCCTCCCCTCCAGACCATCGGCCGGCTCTCGTACTCGTGGTACCTCTGGCACTGGCCCTTCCTCGTGCTGGGCACGGCCTACCTGGGCCGCTCCGGGATGGCCACCCGCATCGCCCTGGTCACGTCCTCGCTTGCGCCCGCCGCCCTGACGCACCGGTGGGTGGAGAACCGGCTCCGTCACAGCCCGCGCCTGGCCGGCTCGCCCGCCCGCACCCTCGCCGCGGTGGGGGCCATCACGGCGGTGGTCGTGGGCACCAGCGTGCTGACCGGGATACAGGCCCGGGCCGCCCTGCGCCGGCCGGCCCTGCACGCACTCGCCTTGGCCCGGGCCGACCGTCCTCCGCTGCCGGAGGCGTGCGCCAGCACCGATCCGGTCCGCCTGGAGGCCGACTGCGCGTGGGGCGACGCCGGGGGCGGTAGGACGATCCTGCTGGTGGGCGACTCCCACGCCGCGCAGTGGATCCCCGCCCTCGACGCCGCCGGCCGGGAGATGGGGGTGCGGGTGGTGGCCAGCGTCCAGGGCAACTGCCCGTCGCTCGGGGTGGCCTGGGAGTCGGAGCTCCCCAGCTGCGGCGAGCGCCGCCGGCACATCCCCACCCTCATCGGCAGGCTCGCTCCCGACCTCGTGGTCGTGAGCCATTCCGTCGGCTATCTGGGCGCCCTGGCCGGCCAGGGCGGGGCGGGCGTCAACACCGGCCTTGCCGGCGAGGTCTGGTCGGCGGGCCTCGAGCGCTTCGCCACAGGGCTGGCCCGTACCGGCACGCCGCTGGCGGTGATCCTCGACACGCCCAGGCACGGGGCCGACCCGATCGACTGCCTCTCGCGCCGGGGCGCAGCAGGCTGCGACCTGGCCCGAGACGACGTCCTGCGGGTTCTGGCGCCGTTCCATGCGGCCGAGACCGACGCCCTCCGCCGGGCCGGCCACGGCTCGGCCTTCGACCCCCTCGCCCTGCTCTGCGAAGGCGACGTCTGCCCGGCGCGCCGGGCCGGGTTGGTCACCTACAGCGACGCCCACCACCTCACGGCCTCGTACAGCGAGTCGCTGGCCGGACCGTTGGGCGTGTTCGTGCAGTCGGTGCTGCGGGCGCCATCGCCAACCTGAAGCTCAAGCGGGGGGCTGCCCCGGTCGATCACTACAAGGTGGCAGGGCTCCAGCCGGTTGAGGGTGCGTAGCGATGCGCCGGGTGGCACGCCTGCTTCTCGTCGCGGGGACCGCTGCGGCCGTGCTCGCCCTGAGCAAGGCCCATGCCGTCCGACACGAGTACGACTTCACCGCCTCGCCGCGGTTCGGGTGGGCGCTCGCCTACATCGTCCTTCTGGTCGCCGCCGCCTACGGGATAGGCCTCCCCGACCTCACCCGCACCCGGCGGTCGGCGGCGGTCGCCACCGTCGGGTCCACCCTGGCCGCGGCCCTGGCCATCTCGGTGCTCCAGCTCCTCTTCGGGTCGGCCCTGCTCCCCCGGTTCGTCGTGTTCGGGACGCCGGCCGTTCTCACGCCGCTGTACGCCCTCTGCGCCGCCCTGGCCAACGACGGCCGGGCGCGCGACGCTCGCCGCGACCGGCTCATCCTGGTCGGCGGGATCGACGAGGCATCCGAGCTCACCGACGAGCTGGCCGAGAACCCCGAACGGCCGGCCATCGTGGCCGCCGTGCTGTCTCCCGAGGAGGCGGCCACCGTCGACGGGCGTGAGCCCCTCGTCGAGGCGGCCGCCCGGCACCGGGCCAGCGCCGTCGTCCTCGATCGGCGGGCCCAGAACGACGACTCCATCGTGGCCCAGGCCGCATCCCTGCACGCCACCGGTGTACGGGTGCGCACGCTCTCGTTGTGCTTCGACGAGTGGCTGGGCAAGCTGCCCATCTCCGAGCTCGAACGCATCTCGCTGATGTTCGACATCGGCGAGGTGCACCGGGCCCGGTACGGACGCCTCAAGCGCATCGCCGACATCGCCGCCGGGGCCGTCGGGATGGTCGGGCTGGCCATGCTCCTGCCCTTCGTCCTCGTCGGGAACCTCGTCGCCAACCGTGGCCCGCTGTTCTACCGCCAGCCGCGGGTCGGCAAGCACGGCCGCCCCTTCCACATCTACAAGTTCCGGACGATGGCGCCCGACGGCGGCGGCACGGCGTGGACCACCCAGGACGACCCGCGGATCACGCCATTCGGCGCCTGGCTGCGCCGGAGCCACCTCGACGAGCTGCCTCAGGCCCTCAACATGCTGCGCGGCGACCTGTCGATCGTCGGGCCCCGCCCCGAGCAGCCCCAGTACGTGGAGGAGCTGACCCGCAAGATCCCCTTCTACAACCTCCGCCACCTCGTCCGCCCCGGGCTCACCGGCTGGGCCCAGGTGAAGTACCCCTACGGCTCCACCGAGGCGGACGCCCTGGAGAAGCTGCAGTACGAGTTCTATTACCTGCGCCACCAGAGCCTCGGCCTCGACGCTCGCATCCTCGGCCGCACCATCCGCACCGTCGTCGGGAGGAAGGGTCGATGATGCCCCGTGCGGCCGCGGCCGCCGTGTCCAGCGCGCCGATAGTCAGCGTGGTCATCCCTGCCCGCAACGAGGAACGGGACATCGACCGCTGCCTCGCGGCGGTCGCCGCCCAGGACTACGACCCGGCCCGGCTCGAGGTGATCGTCGTCGTCGGCGCGTCCGAGGACGGCACCGAGTGGCGGGCCCGCGAGGCCATCGCCCGCCTGGGCCTGAGCCGCGCCAAGGTCATCGTCAACCCCGTGGCCACCACACCCTCGAACCTCAACCGCGGTCTCGAGGCCGCGACGGGCGACGTCCTCTGCCGGGTAGACGCCCGCAGCCTCATCCCGAGCGACTACGTCTCCCGGTGCGCCTCCGTCCTCTCGACCATGCCCGAAGTGGCCGTGACCGGCGGCGCCCAGGTCGCCGTCCCCCCCACCGCGGACGCAAGCGGGCTGGGCATCGCCCGCGCGCTCAACAACAAGTGGGCCATGGGCCTGTCGCGCTACCGCCGCGGCGCCGCCAGCGGGCCCGCCGACACCGTCTACCTGGGTGCCTTCCGCACCGCCGACCTCCGGGCCGCCGGTGGATGGGACGAGCGCCTCGCCACCAACCAGGACTTCGAGTTGAACCGACGGATGAGCCGCCGGGGTGTGGTCTGGTTCGACGCCGAACTGAGCGTCGGCTACGTCCCCCGATCGAACGCCGGTGACCTGTTCAGGCAGTATCGGCGCTTCGGCCGGTGGAAGGTCCGGTACTGGCGGATCACCGGTGACCGGCCGCGAGGCCGCCAGCTGGCGCTCATCGTCGCGCCCCTGGCCGCCGCCGGGACCGTGGCCGCGTGCTTCGTCCGACGCCCTCAGGCCGGCGTGGCCGCGGTCGCCGGGGCGCTGGCCTCGGCCGCCGTCCTGGAGGTGACCGGGAGCCCCGAACCTCGGACGCCCTCACTTGCCGCCCACGCCCGCTCCCTTGTCGCCATGGGGGCGGTGGGTACCGGGTGGTTGCTGGGCATCGCGGAGGAGGCGATCGGCGGCCCCAGCCGCTGACGTCGCTGCCTCAGCGGTCGCCGGCGGGCCGCAGCACCACACGCGAGCGGCGCACCGCAAGCTCGTCCGCCGTGAACGCTCGGAACTGCGGAGCCGGCGGCAGGGCGGCAATGGCGGCCTGGTCCCCGTTCGAGCCGTCGACCGTCTCGCAGGCGACGACCTCGAGGCCGGCCTCGGCGAACAGCTCGAGGTACTGACAGTGGCGGAGCCGGGTCTGGAAGTGGAGCGTCGGGTTGAACCATCGCCACCGGCGCTCGTCGTACCGGAGGAAGTTGTAGACGGTCACCGACCGGTCGAAGTAGGCGTAGTGGTCCTGGTAATCGATCTGCTGGCTGAGGATCCCGCCGGGCGCCAGCAGACGCCCGCACTCGCGCATGATGCGAATGATGTCCGCACCTGGGATGTGCTCCAGTGTGTTCGTAGAGGTGACCACGTCGACCGAGCCGGCCGGGAGGCCGGTGTCGCCGGCGTCGCAGGGGGCGAGGTAGGTGATGCCGTGCTCCCTGAGGAAGGCGTCCAGAGGCTCGGCTGCCCGGGGGCGCGGCCGGCGGGCGAACGCCTCGGGCAGCGAGCGTGTCCGAAGCCGCTCCGCCATGGCGAAGACGAGCTCGGGCCGGCGCAGAGGCCGGATGTCGACGACCGTCTGGCGCTCCACACCGAGGCAGTACAGGAGCAGCGGCATGGCCAGGTCCCATCCCGCGCCGAATTCGAAGAAGGCGGCGGCGTCGACCGGCTTTGCGGCATGGCGTCCGACCGCCGCCACGTGGCGAAGGCTGAGGTCCACCTTCTCGTCGAGCTTCGCCTCCGGCAGGGGAAGACCGTGCGTCACGTGGCGTTGGAAAAGGTAGTTGAGCTGAGCTCCTGCCGGCAGCGCCGAGAAGACGCACTGAACCAGCGCCTTTGCTCTCCAGTCCATGTCGTGCGCTCCAGGCCCCTTCGGTCGGCGGCGCAGCGATAGCGCCCGGGTACGGTCAGCGTATGACTGCCGGGGTCGAGCCGCCCCCGCCCGACCCGGCCGAGATGGCCCACGGCGGCGGCTTCGCCGGCCTCGTTCGGAACTCCGCGGTCTTCGCGCTCGGGTCGCTCACGGGCAAGGTCGTGGGACTGCTGCTGCTGCCGGTGCTCACCCGCGTCCTCTCGCCGGAAGGCTTCGGCCGCCTCGACGTGCTTTCCACCCTGGCGACGACGGTGACCTCGGTCGCCGTCCTCGGCGTCGACGTCGCCGCCACGCGCCTGTACGCGGACCGCACTCCGGCCGAGCAACGTCGGCTCTTCGGGTCCTGGATGGTGCTGGCCGCTGGCGTTCTGGTTCCCGTCCTGGCCCTGTCGTGGGCCGGGGCAGGCGCCATCAGCAGGATGCTGTTCGGCACGGGCGGCGAGGCGCTGGGTGTGGCCATGGTCGGCCTCTACGCTGCGGGGAACCTCTACCAGGTCATCGGCCTCACGGCCCTGCGCAATCAGGGCCGCGCCCGCACCTACGCCATCGTGAGCGCCGCTGCCTTCGTGGCCAACGGGGTCGCCGTCCTCGCCTTGGTCGCGGCCGAGCCGCGCGCCAGCGCAGCGATGACCGGTATGGCCCTCGGGGTGAGTTTCGGCGGCCTCGGCGCGGTCACGATGGCGCGCCGGCTCGTCCTCAACCGCCCCTCGGCGGCATCAACCCGAGCGCTGCTCGCCCTCGGTCTGCCGCTCGTGCCGGCGCTGGCCGCCACGTGGATCGGCGACTTCGCCAACCGGGCGATCCTCCTGGGCGCGGCCGGATCGGCCGAGGTCGGACTGCTCTCGGTGGCCATCCGCTTCGGATCGGTCGGGGTGCTGGTGGTGACCGGGTTCCAGCTGGCATGGATGCCGAGAGCATTCGCCCAGGCCCGCCGTCCTGGCGCCACCCGCCGCATCGCGAGGGACGCCGAGCGCATCGTCCTCGCCGTCGCTACCGCCCTCGTGCCCCTCGCCGTGCTCGCCCCCGAGCTGGTCCGCCTGGTGGCCGGAGCTGCGTACCTGGACGCGGTTCCCGCCATCGGGTTCTCGCTCGTCGCGACCCTCGGTCTGGCCCTGGTGACGGTCGCCGGCATGCCGAGCGCCCTCGACCGCCGCACGCGGGACCTCGGGCTGGCAGGCACGGCCGGTGCGCTCAGTGCGGTGGCGGTCAACGTCCTGTTCGCCTCTCTCTGGGGCGCAACGGGGACGGCAGCCGCCCTCGCCACCGGACAGCTGGTATCCCTCGTCACCGTCGCCGCCCTCGCTCGGTCCTCCACCGCCCTTCCGCTCAACTGGGCCCGGATGGGCAGGACGGCGGCGGCCGCCGTGGCGGTCTGCCTCGTCTGCACGCTCGTCGACGACCTGCCCCTCTGGTCGAGGCTGGCGGCAGGCGCTGCCTTCGCCGGGCTGCTCGTCGCCGACGGCTCGGTCCGCGAGCTGGCCCGCTTCGTCCGGTCCCGCGCCGGCGCCGGTTCCCGTGACGCCGGCTAGCGCGCGGCCAGCTCGGCCACCAGTTCGGTGACCGCGTCGACGTAGCGGGCGCCGGCCGCTTCGGGGGCATGGTGGGCGACGACCCACTGCCGGCCGAGCTGGCCGATGCGGGCTGCGGCCGCCGGCTCCCGCCAAAGCTGGAGCAGCCGCTCGCACACCGCCTGGGGGTCGGCCGCCTCGCAGATCGGGTGGCCGTCGGGGTACAGCTTCGCCATGGCCACGTCGTCGATATGGCTCAGCACCGGCTTCCCGGCGGCCAGCCCTTCCAGCGTCACGTAGCCGAACCAGCCCACGCCGAAGTCACTGGCCACCACGTCGGCGGCGAGGTAGAAGTCCAGGAGCTTGTGGCGGGGGAACGCGTCCCGGTGCGGAGGCTCCGCCCATACGACCTGGTCGTCGATGCCGAGCGCCGATACGAGGGCCCGGCCGGCAGCGAGATCGCGGGAGAGACCCATGGCCGGCATGACCAACAGGGGGTTGCGCACCTCGCCCGCCTTCACCAACTCGGCAAAGCCTCGGATGAGGATGTCGTTGCCCTTCCACTGGCCGGTGCGCCGCAGGCGGGGATCGTCCCGCATGATCAGCCGGGAGGGGTGGAGCACGGCCAGACCGGCAGCCAGCATGCGGCGGACCACCGGGTCTTCGGGGTCGGCGATGGGCCGGTCGGGCCGGAGGACGTCCGTGTCGACCACCAGCGGCAGGTACCGGGGCGAAATTGATGCGGACGGAACGCGGAGCCGGCGGAGACCATCGGCCATCGGCGCGAAGGGCTGCACCCACAGGCGGTCCGCCCGGCGGGCGGCGCGGCGCTGCCACGCCCCTCCGACGACCTCACCCAGCTTGTGAGGAAGTCCCGAGTACCACGACAGGAACGTCAGGGGGAAGGGCTTCACGGTCAGGTCCCCGCCGCTCACGAACCAGCACCAGGGGCGGCCGGCCCACTGGGCGAAGATGGGGCCCGGCCCGCTGACCACCACCACGTCGAAGTCGCGAAGGTGCCTCGTGATGGGTGCCAGCCACGGGGCGGCCACCGATGCGGGGGTGATCCACTCCCCCTCGTGGATCCAGTCGGGGTAGCCGTCAGCCAGCCGGGGGTCGGCGCTCTCCGGCCTTCCGAAGAGGGAATCGGTCCGGCCGACGAAGAGGTGGGCATCGATGCCGGGACATCCTCGCAGCGCCCGGGCGACCTGGAACAGGCAGTTGGCGACGTTGCCGAAGAACGCGACCCGCACGTCCCCCGTGCGGCCGGCACCGGTCATGGCCGCCGCTCGGCCAGTGCCGCGACGGCTTCGGGGCCGAGCCAGAGACCGACGTCTTCACCGTCGCCCACCACCATGCCGAGGGGCCGGGCCGGGGAGCCGGCGACGACGGCCCGGTCGGGCACGTCGCGGTTCACGAAGCTGTTCGCCCCGATCACGCACTGGTCTCCAACCGTCACACCGGCGACGACGATCGACTGGGCACCGAGGTGGCAGGCGCTTCCGATCCGAACCGGGGCGGTAGCCCGCTCGACGGCCCCGCGCGACAGCGACCAGCGCACGGTGTCGTGGGTGTAGACGTGGGTGCCGGCCGAGATGGAGCACCAGTCGCCGATGGTCAAGCCGCCGCCGGAACCGTCCAGCAGCACAGAGGGTCCGACCCAGGTGTGCGCTCCGACGGTGACGGTACCGAGCACCAGGGCGCTGTCGTAGATGCTGGCCCCCTCCCCGAACCCGAGCCGGCGGGCCCGCTCCCACCGGTCGAACATGGCGTCGGCGAAGGGAAGACTGCGGTCGAACTCCCGGCGCAGGGCCTCGTCGCGGTCGGCCCACAGCCGCCGCAGGGCGGCGGTCAGCTCGTCGGGACTGAGCTCATCCACGGCTGGCGGTACGCGTGACCCCCACCAGCACCTCCTCCAGCGTCGATACCACCCGGTCCACGTCCCCCTCACTCATCCGGGGGAGGAGCGGGAGGGTGAGCGACTGGCGCTGAGCCCTCCAGCTGTTGGGAAGGTCACCGGGGCGGTAGCCGTAGCGGGCGAACGCGGGATGGGCGTGCATGGCATAGGTGCCGAGCGTGGTCTCGATGCCGGCGGCCCGCATGCGGGCGATCACCTCGTCGCGATCGACGGCGTCCTCGAGCAGAACGACGAAGGACTGGTACGACCACACCTCCCGAGGGCCGGGCCGGCGCAGCTCGAGCTCGGCGACGTGCTCCAGCCGCTCTTCGTACCGCGCTGCCGTCCGTCGGCGGTCGGCGAGGATCTCGTCCAAGCGGCGCAGCTGGGCCAGCCCGAGGGCGGCGGGGATCTCCGACAGCCGGTAGTTGAAGCCGTGCTCGACGAACTCCAGGCCCACGCTCGCCCGCACGCCTCCATGGTTCCGGAGAAGGACCAGTCGCTCGGCGAGCTCCGGGTCGGACGTCACCACCGCGCCGCCTTCCCCCGTGGTGACCACCTTTCGCGGATGGAAACTGAAGCAGGTCAGGCCTGCCCACGCGCCACACGGGCGGTCGTCCAGCGCCGCGCCGAGTCCGCAGGCCGCATCCTCCACGACGGACAGGCCGTGCCGCAGAGCGAGCCGCTCCACGGCGGCCAAGTCGGCGGGCTGGCCGAACGGGTCCACCGGCAGAACGGCGCGTGTACGGGACGTCACCTTGGCGGCCGCATCGGTCACATCGAGCGCGAACGAGTTCGCAGAGGAGTCCACCAGCACCGGCACGGCGCCGCGCTCAGCGATCACGTTGCCCGAGGCCGGGAACGTGAAGTCGGAGACGAGCACCTCGTCACCGGGGCCGATGCCGGCGGCGGCGAGCGACAGGTGGAGGGCGGTGGTGGCCGACGTGGTCGCGACGGCGTAGGTCGCTCCCAGCGCGGCTGCCAGCTCCGCCTCGAACCGGGCGACGTAGGGCCCGCTGGTGAGGGTGCCCGACGAGAGGATCTCCTCGACGTCAGCCGCCACCTCGGCCAATGAGATGTCGGGACGGATGATGGGCAGCATCAGGCCGTTGCGACCTTTCCCACGTACCAGTCGACCGTCCTCTTCAGTCCTTCCTCGAGGGAGGTGGCGGCGATCGTGCCGATACGGGCCTCGGCCCGGTCGACGCTCGCCCAGTGCCGCCGCACGTCGGCCGGGCGGACGGGCGCCTGCTCAATCTCGCCGTGGTAGCCCAGCAGGCCGGCGATCGTCTTGATCACGTCGAGGATCGCCGTCTCCCGGCCGGACCCGAGGTTGAAGACCTCGCCCTTCACGCCCTCGACGGAGGCGAGTCGGAGGATCGCGGCCGCGGTGTCGCCAACATAGGTGAAGTCCCGGGTCTGGCTGCCGTCGCCCTCCACCACCGGAGCCTCCCCGGCCAGGATGCGCTTGACCGTCAAGGGGATCACCGCCGCGAACGCCCCCTCGTTCTGGCGGGGGCCGTAGTTGTTGAACGGCCGGATGGTGCAGGCATCGACGTCGAACATCCGGACGTAGGACGCCACCGCCAGGTCGGCGGCGGCCTTGCCGGCGGCGTACGTCGTCTCCGCCAGCAACGGGTGGTCCTCGTCCATGGGGACCCGCTGGGCGGTGCCGTACACCTCGGAGCTGGACAGGTGCACGAGCCGGCCGTAGGCACCCGTCCGGAGGAGCTCGCACAGCGACAGGGCGATGTCCAGGTTGACCCGGCACGCGGTGACCGGATTGAAGAACGAGTAGAGCAGAGCCCGGGTGGCGAGGTTGAAGACGACGTCCGGGCGCTCCTGTTCACAGAGCGCGGCCATGGCGTGGAAGTCACGCGCATCCTCGCGATGGAAGGCGAACCGGTCCCCGTGGGAACTGGCCTCCACAAGGTTGTCGTGCTTGCCGAGGAAGAGGTCGTCGACCACGACCACCCTGGCCGCCCCTCCGCCGAGGAGCTGGTCGACGAGGTGGCTCCCGATGAAGCCGGCGCCCCCCGCGACGACGACGCGCGCGCCCTCAAGCCCGGGCACGGGAAGCCTCCACCTGGCGCCGGATCTCCCACACCACGTCCAGTGCCGCAAGCGCCTGCTGACCGGTCACGCGGGGCTCGACCTGGCGCCTGCACACACTCAGGAAATGGGTCAGCTCGGCGACCAACGGCTCGGTGCGGCGGAGGAACACCCGCTCCGTGCCGACGTCGAGGACGTACAGGCTCCCCGGCTCCGGCCGGTCGCCCAGGGCGCCGATCCTGCCCTGCCGGTAGATCTGGAGCTCCTGGTTCGCATAGTCGACCGTGAAGAAGCGATGGTCGGTGGTCACCTGGAGCTGGCGGATCGTGTTCTGCGTCACCCGGCTGGCGGTGAGCACGGCGAGGGTGCCCCCGGCGAAGGTCACGAGGGCGGTGACGAAGTCGTCGCCCGGGACGCCACCCCGGAGCACGCCCCGGGCGCTGATGTCCACGACGTCGGCGCCCACCAGGTCCAGCACGATGTCGAGGTCGTGGACCATGAGGTCGGTCACCACGTCGATGTCGGTGACGCGGCTGCTGACCGCACTCATGCGCCGGGCCTCCAGCGCCAAAATCTGATGGCCTTGGGAGAGGATCTCGCGCAACTGGGCCACCGCCGGGTTGAACCGCTCGATGTGGCCCACGAGGAGCGGCGCGCCCCCTCGGCGGGCGGCGTCGATGAGGGCCCGGCCTCCCGCTTCCGTGGTCGCCAGCGGCTTCTCGACCAGGCATGCGATGCCCCGCTCGAGGAGGACGCACCCGATCTCGGCGTGCATGCCGGAGGGGACGGTGACGCTCACCGCGTCGAGGTCGTCGACCACCTCATCGACGGAGTCGAGGGCGCGGCATCCATAGAGCCGGGCGACTTCGTCGGCTCGGGCCCGGTCGGTGTCCACGACCGCGACGAGCTCTGCACCCTTGAGTCCGCTGTACACCCGGGCATGGCTGCTGCCCATCCCGCCCACGCCGATCACGGCGACGCGGACCGGCTCGTCCCTGCGCTGGCGCGGCCGTCGCCCGTTCAAGGCCTCGCCTCCGGCGGCGGAGGCGAATCCAGGCGGGAGCCGTCGACGTCGACCCACCCCACCACGCGGGCGGGATTCCCCACCACCAGGGCGTGGGGGGCGACGTCACGGGTCACCACCGCGCCAGCGCCAACCATGCAGGCGCGGCCCAGCCGCACCCCACACACGATGGTCGCGTTGGCGCCCACACTGGCGTGGTCCTCGACGACGGTCGGCACCACCTCCCAGCCGTCCCCCGACGATGCCCGGGGCACCCGGTCGTTGGTGAAGGTGGCGTGCGGGCCCACGAAGACGTGGTCCCCGAGCGTGACGCCCAGGTAGACCGACACTCCGTTCTGGATCTTGCAGCCGTCGCCCACCGACACGTCACGGTCGATGTAGACGCCCTGGCCGATGCGGCAGCCAGCTCCGACGCGGGCCCCCTCGCGGATCTTCGACCAGTTCCAGATCGACGTCCCCGGCCCGATCACCGCACGAGGATCGACCTCGGCGGTGGCGTGTATGTAGGCAGCCGGGACCGTCATGCGCCGACGGCCCGCCTGACCGTCTGTGCCACCCGCTCCTGGTCGGCCGGCTCGAGGTAGGGGTGCATGGGAAGGCTCAGCACGCGAGAGCACAGGTCGTCGGCCACGGGCGTCCCACCCTCGACGACCGGGTAGCCCTCATAGGCCGCCTGCCGGTGGAGGGGACGCGGGTAATAGACCGCCGTAGGGATGTGCTCGCTCGCGAGCTCCTTGGCGACGAGGTCCCGATTGTCCACGAGGCACGTGTACTGGGACCAGGCCGAGCGGCAGCCGGAGGACACCGAGGGCGTCTCCACCGCACCGTCGAGCAGCTCGGTGTAGCGGCTCGCCACCTCCTGGCGGCGCTCGAGCTCCTCGTCGAAGATGGCCAGCTTCTCGAGCAGGATGGCCGCCTGGATGGTGTCGAGCCGGCCCGTCATCCCGATCCGGACGTTGTCATACCGGTCGGCGCCCGCCCCGTGGCTCCGCAGCGAGCGCACCACCGCGGCCAGCTCACCGTCGTCGGTGAAGACGGCCCCGCCGTCGCCGTAGCAGCCGAGCGGCTTGGCCGGGAAGAAGCTGGTCGTCGCCATCCGCCCGATCGAACCGGCCCGGCGGCCGTTCCAGCTGGCGCCGAAGCTCTGGGCCGCGTCGGTCAGGACCCACGCCCCGTGTGCCCGGGCCAGCTCGGCGATCTCGCCGTGGGGGGCAGGGTGGCCGAAGAGGTCGACGGGCACGACGCCGACGATCGGAGCCCCGCCCGGCTGGGAGAAGGCACGTGCCACCGAGGCCGGGCTCAGCGCGAACGTGGCCGCGTCGACGTCGACGAAGACGGGCACGCCGCCGAGGAAGGCCACCGCCTCGGCCGTCGCCGCGAACGTGAAGGTCGGGACGATGACCCGGTCGCCGGGCGCGAGTCGCAAAGCCATCAGCGACAGGACGAGCGCGTCGGTGCCGCTCGAACAGGCGACGGCGTGTTCGACCCCGCAGTAGCGGCCCAGCTGCTGCTCCAGCTCCGCCACTTCGGGACCGTTCACGAAGCGGCGGTGGGCGAGCACACCGTCGATAGCCGAGCGGAGGCGGCTTCCGAGGCGCCGTTCCTGCGCGGCGAGGTCTACGAACTCCACAGGATCTAGATCGACCGTTCGGAGGGCCCACTTGACCGCACGACCGCAGTCTCTCAGGGCCCCGGGGTCACCGGCGGAGCCCACCCCGCTTCTTCTTGATCTCCTGGGCGGACCGGACGGTGTCCCGCCAGGACGTCACGTAGCGCACCAGGCCCGAGAGACCGCCGCCGCCGACCTCCTCGCTGATGAACGCCGCCTCGCCGAGGAGCCAGCCGGTGGCGTCCTTCCTCTCCCCGTGCTTCCACACGGTGAGGCGGTAGTTGGCCATGGCCTGGCGGCGCTCGTCGGCCGTCTCGATCACGTACTGGCCGACGGCGTTCCCGACCATGAGGGTCGGGACATATCGGACGACGAGGCCCTGGCGCTCGGCCCACCAGAACAGGTCGAGCTCCCCGGCGCTGTCGAACGCCTCCTCGAACAGCCCCCCCACCTCCGCGATCCGCCGGTCGAGCACCCCACGGCGCACGATCACGCAGGCGCCGCTTCCTGACGTGACCCGTTGAGGCTCGGGGGGCGGGTTCTCGACCGGAACGAGCCGGTGCGCCTTGGTGCGCTTGGTCACGCCCGCCGGGACCTTGCCGTCCTCCCCCTCCCGCACCGCCGGCGCCAGGAAGTCCCACGTCTCCGCCGCCTCGATGCGCAGGCGCTTGAGGAACCGCTGGTGGAACGAGACCTCGGGCTTGGCCACGACCACGATGTCGCCGCTGGCCCTGCCCACGCCCTGGTTGGCGGCGCGGGCGAATCCGGTGCCGGACTCGACCTCCACGATCTCCGGCCGCAGCGAGGTTCCCGACGTGAGCGAGACGATCTGCTGGGCCGCCTTCCGCCCGTCCGGCCCCACCGCGACCACGATGACCTCCATGGGCGGATCGCCGCCCGACCGTTGGGTCGCCTCCAGCCCCGTCCCGACGCGCGTGGCCGACATCTCGTCTCCGAACGTGACCGTGACCAGGGAGATGTCAGGCATGGATCAGATGATCTCCAACATCCGCTCCAGCGCAACCCGGGCCCAGGCGGCCGTCTCGGCGTCGACGGTGATGCGGTTGACGACCGTCCCCTCGACGAGGTTTTCCAGGCACCAGGCCAGGTGGGCGGCGTCGATGCGGAACATGGTCGAGCACGGGCAGACCAGCGGGTCGAGGGACACGACCGTCAGGTCGGGGTGCTCGTTGGCCAGCCGCTGCACCAGGTGGATCTCGGTGCCGACCCCGATGACCGACCCGGCCGGCGCCGCCTCCACCGCCTTGATGATGAAGTCGGTGGACCCGACCTGGTCGGCCAGCGCCACCACCTCGTGGGAGCACTCGGGGTGGACGACCACCAGTCCGCCGGGGTGGGCCTCCCGGAAGGCGGCCACGTGGTCCACCTTGAACCGCTGGTGTACGGAGCAGTGGCCCCTCCACAGCAGGAAGGTGGCTTCCTTGACGTCGGTGTCCTCCAGCCCGCCCAGGTCGAGCTTCGGGTTCCAGACCCGCAGGTCGGCCGGCCCGAAGCCGAGCTGGAAGGCGGTGTTGCGCCCCAGGTGCTGGTCGGGGAAGAACAGCAGCTTCTCGCCCCGTTCCAGGGCCCACCGGATCACCGAGCGGGCGTTGGACGAGGTGCACACCGCCCCGCCGTTGCGACCCACGAACGCCTTCAGCGCGGCCGACGAGTTCATGTAGGTGATGGGCACGATCCGCTCGATGTCGGTGACGGCGGCCAGCTCGTCCCACGCCGTCTCCACCGAGTCGAGGTCGGCCATGTCGGCCATCGAGCATCCGGCGTTCAGGTCCGGCAGGATCACGACCTGGTGTTCGGCGGTGAGGATGTCGGCGGATTCGGCCATGAAGTGCACGCCGCAGAACACGATGTACTCCACTTCGGCGTTGGACGCAGCCAGCCGGGAGAGCCCGAAGGAGTCGCCCCGGGCGTCGGCCCAGCGCATGACCTCGTCGCGCTGGTAGTGGTGCCCGAGGATGAGCAGGCGATCCCCGAGGGTCGCCTTGGCTGCGCCGACCCAGGCCGCGAGCTGGTCAGGGGACGCGTTGGCGTACCGGTCTGGGAGCGCCGCCTGCACCCGGAACGGCGTCGTCTTCAAGGACATGGAATTGCCCCTCCGCTTTGAAGCTCCGCTTCTCGGCCGGCGGGGACAGCCTGGTCGCCCACCGCGGGGTTGTCGGCCACGGAGCAGATGTCACCGGGTACCAGGCCGGTGTCAGCGACAGTTTACGTGCAGGGAACGTCTTCCGCTCGGCGTGCGACGCGGGAGGATGGAGGCATGCTCCAGCGGCCGCCGGCCGGCACGATCCCCGACGCCCCCGGGTCCTACCAGTTCAAGGACCGGGACGGCCGCGTCATCTACGTGGGCAAGGCCAAGTCGCTGCGCAGCCGCCTGTCGAACTACTTCGTGAACCCGGCCCACCTGCCGCCCCGGACGGCCCAGATGGTGGCGGCGGCCGAGTCGGTGGAGTGGATCCAGGTGCGCAACGACGTCGAGGCGCTCATGCTCGAGTACAGCCTCATCAAGCAGCACCGGCCCCGGTTCAACATCCGCCTGCGAGACGACAAGAGCTATCCCTTCCTGGCCATCACCACCGGCGACGAGTGGCCCCGGGCCATGGTCATGCGGGGCCAGAAACGCAAAGGCGTGCGGTACTTCGGCCCCTACGGCCACGCCTACGCCATCCGGGAGACGCTCGACCTCCTGTTGCGCACCTTCCCCATCCGCACCTGTTCCGAGAACAAGTTCAACCATCACCACCGGCTGGGCCGGCCCTGCCTGCTGTTCCACATCGAGAAGTGCACGGGGCCGTGCGTGGGCCAGGTGGAGAAGGCCGAGTACGACCGGCTGGTCGAGGACCTCATCGACTTCCTCGACGGAGAGACCCAGCCCGTCGTCCGCCGCCTGGAGCAGGAGATGCGGTCGGCCGCCGACGTGCAGGAGTACGAGCGGGCGGCCCGCCTGCGGGACCGGCTCGCGGCCGTGCGCAAGGTCATCGAGAAGCAGGCCATGGTCACCGAGCGTCCGGAGGACGTGGACGTGGTGGGCATCGCCGAGGACGAGCTGGAGGCGGCCGTCCAGGTCTTCTACGTGCGGCGGGGCCGGGTCGTGGGCCGCAAGGGGTTCGTGCTCGACAAGGTGGAGGACGTGACGGGGCCGCAGCTCATGGGGCACGTGCTGGAGGGGCTGTACGCCGAGCCGGGCCCCACGGGCGTGCCGCGGGAGGTGCTCCTCCCCGAGGAGCCGGAGGACATGGACCTCTACTGCCAGCTGCTGACCGAGCAGCGGGGGGCCAAGGTGTCGATCCGCACGCCGCAGCGGGGGGACAAGCGGGCCCTGCTGGCCATGGTGACCCAGAACGCCAAGGAGGAGTTCACCCGGCACCGGCTGAAGCGGGCGTCCGACCACAACTCCCGGGCCCGGGCCCTCAACTCGCTCCAGGAGGCGCTCGACCTGCCCGTCGCCCCGCTGCGCATCGAGTGCTTCGACATGAGCCACATCCAGGGCAGCGACTACGTGGGATCGATGGTCGTCGTGGAGGACGGCCTGCCCAAGAAGGCCGACTACCGGCGGTTCAAGATCCGGGAGACGGCCGTGCACGACGACCTGGCCGCCATGGAGGAGGTGCTGACCCGCCGCCTGACCGCCCTGATCACCGAGCGGCAGAAGCCGGTGGGCGACCGGCCCCACCGCTTCGCCTACCCGCCGCAGTTGCTGCTCGTGGACGGGGGGAAGCTCCAGCTCAGCGTGGCTCTCGAGGTGGTCGAACGGCTGGGACTGGAAGACGAGATCTCGGTGGCGAGCCTGGCCAAGCGGTTCGAGGAGGTGTTCGTGCCGGGTCTGGCCGATCCCATCCGCATCCCCCGGCAGTCGGAGGCCCTGTACCTGCTCCAGCGCATCCGCGACGAGGCCCACCGCTTCGCCGTCACCTACCACCGCGACCTCCGGGGCAAGCGGATGACCCGCAGCGCGCTCGACGACGTGCCCGGGCTCGGGCCGGTGCGCCGCAAGCGGCTCGTCAAGGAGCTGGGCGGGATGGCCGCCCTCAAGTCCGCCCCCGTCGAGACGCTCCTGGCCCTCCCGTGGCTTCCGGACGCGGTGGGCCAGGCGGTGTACGACGCCCTCCACCGCCAGACGGCGCCGTCGCCGTCGTGACCGCCGACCCCTGGGAGGAGCACGCCGGGTGGTGGCAGGAGGGGTTCACCGACGGCGCCGACCCCGAGTACGAGGAGCAGATCCTCCCCCTGGCGGCCGAGCACCTGGCCGGAGCGTCGTCGGTGCTCGACGTGGGCGCCGGTGAGGGGCAGGTTGCCCGGCTGGCGGCGGGGGGCGCCGTGGCGGCCGCGCGCGTGGTAGGGGTGGACCCGTCCTGGGCCCAGCTTGCGGTCGCCCGGGACCGGGCCGGCGGGCCGTCCTACGCCCGGGCCGACGCCGGTCGCCTGCCGTTCCGCACGGGCGCCTTCGACGCGGTCGTGGCGTGCCTGGTGTTCGAGCACATCGACGACGCCGACGCCGCCCTGGCCGAGGTGGGCCGGGTGCTGCGGCCGGGTGGGCGGTTCCTGTTCTTCCTCAACCACCCCCTGCTCCAGGCCCCCGGATCGGGCTGGATCGACGACCACATCCTCGACGAGCAGTACTGGCGAATCGGCCCCTACCTGGTGGAGGACAAGGCGATGGAGGAGGTCGAGAAGGACGTGTTCCTGCCTTTCGTCCACCGGCCCCTCTCGCGCTACGTCAACGCCATCGCCGCGGCCGGCATGTTCGTCCGCCGCATGGAGGAACCGGCCCCGCCACCCGGGTTCCTCGCTCGTGCCGCGGAATACCGCGACGCCGCCACCATCCCCCGCCTGCTCTTCCTCCTCGCCGAACGGTCGCGGTGCATGTCGTAGCTCTCCGGTATCCTTCATACATGACTTCCCCCTCTGGTCAGCTCCAGAGAGGAACCCGTCGCTCATGGCAACCGACCGAGACCGCCAGCACCTCTACGTCGCCCTGGAAGCGACGCTCGGCGAAGGCCCCGCCTCCACGCTGATGCACCTCCCGCCGCCCCAGGGTTGGCACGACGTCGCTCGGCACTCCGATCTGGCCGTGCTGAGAGGTGAGATGGCCGAGTTGCGGGCCGAGCTCAAGGGCGAGATGGCCGAGCTCAGGGGGGAGATGCGCGCCTTCCGGGGCGAGACCCAGGGCGAGCTCGCCGAGTTGAGGGCGAAGATCGACGCCCAGATCCCCAAGTTCCTCGCCGCCAACGTGCCTCTCGTCTTCGGCGCCGCCGGCCTCGTGTTCGCCGCCATCAGGGTCGCATGAGCGAGTTCATCATCATCACCGGCATGTCGGGCGCAGGGCGCTCCACCGCGGCCGACACGTTCGAAGACCTCGGCTGGTTCGTCATCGACAACCTGCCTCCTGCGTTGATCGGCAAGGTCCGGGAGCTGGCCGAGTCGCCGGGCACGACCATCGAGCGGGTCGCCCTGGTCGTGGGCACCGGGCAGTACCTCGACGAGCTGACCCCGGCCCTGGAGCAACTGCGACGGTCCTCGCCGCGGGTGCGGATCCTCTTCCTCGAGGCGTCCGACGAGGTCCTCGTGCGCCGCTACGAGAACACCCGCCGCCGCCACCCGTTCGGCCGGGCCGAGGGGCTGCTGGAGGGCATCCAGCAGGAACGGGCCGAACTGGAGGCGGTGAAGTCGGAGGCCGACGTGGTCGTCGACACCACCGACCTCAACGTCCACCAGCTTCGCGACCGGCTGCTCGAGCTTTTCGCCATGGACACCGGCACCCGCATGCGCACCAGCGTGATCTCGTTCGGCTACAAGCACGGGCTGCCGCTCGACGTCGACCTCGTGTTCGACTGCCGGTTCCTCCCCAACCCCCACTGGGTCGACGAGCTTCGGCCCCTCACCGGCGTCGACCGCCCGGTGCGCGACTACGTGCTCGACCAGCCCGATACCAAGGAGTTCCTGGCCCGCCTCGACGAGCTGTTCGAGCTGCTGCTCCCGGCCTACGTGCGGGAGGGCAAGGCCTACCTATCGGTGGCCGTCGGGTGCACCGGGGGCAACCACCGGTCGGTCGTGATCGCCGAGGAGCTGGCCGGCCTGCTGCGCAAGCGGGGCTTCGAGCCTACGGTCACCCACCGCGACGTCGGCCGCTAGAGCTCCTCGACGCGCTTGCGGAGCGGTCCGCCGTAAGCAACCGTGTGAAGCGTGACGGGGAACGGCCCACGCGTCGTCGCGCTCGGCGGGGGGCACGGGTTGGCCGCGAGCCTGCAGGCGGCGCGGCGCTACGCCGGCGAGGTGTGCGCCATCGTGTCGGTGGCCGACGACGGCGGCTCGAGCGGGCGGCTCCGGGCCGCCTTCGGCATCCCCCCTCCGGGCGACCTCCGCCGGTGCCTGGTGGCGCTGGCCGACCCGGAGTCCCCGTGGACGGCCGCCTTCGAGTACCGCTTCGGGGCCGGCGAGCTGGAGGGCCACGCCTTCGGCAACCTGGTGCTGGCCGGGCTGGCCGAGGCCACCGGCGATTTCTCACAGGCCCTGCTCGAGGCCGGACGGGTGCTCGGCGCGGCCGGGCGGGTCCTGCCCGCCACCACCGAGCCGGTCACCCTCAAGGCCGAAGTGCGGGCGCCCGACGGGAACGGCGGCACGTCGATCGTGGGGCAGGTGGCTGTCCAGCAGACGAGTGGGATCGAGGGCGTGTCGATCGTCCCCGCCGACGCCCGCCCCCCGCAGGCCGCCCTGGAAGCCCTGGCCGCAGCCGACCAGGTGGTGATCGGGCCGGGCTCGCTGTTCACCAGCGTGCTCGCCGTCGTGGCCGTTCCCGCTCTGAGGGAAGCCCTGGCCGACACCGCCGCCCGGAAGGTGTACGTCTGCAACCTCCGGCCCCAGCAGCCGGAGACGGCCGGCTACGACGTGGCCGCCCACGTCGACGCCCTGCGGAGCCACGGCCTGGAGGTGGACGTGGTGCTGTGCCACCCGGGCGCCCTCCCGATGGGATCGGTAGGGGTGGCCTGCGTCGAGCGACCCGTTGCGCGCGACGACCTGTCGGCCCATGATCCGGTCCGGTTGGCGGCGGCCCTGTCCGATCTGGTCGGATAGGAGGATCGGGTAAGGCGAAACGAGGAGGACGTATGGCAGTCCGCGTCGGCATCAACGGCTTCGGGCGTATCGGGCGGAACTTCTACCGGGCCACCAAAAAGCGGGGCGCGGATATCGACGTGGTGGCGGTGAACGACCTCACGTCGCCGGCCACCCTGGCCCACCTCCTGAAGTACGACTCGGTGCTGGGCCGCCTCGACGCCGAGGTCTCCGTCACAGACGACGGGATCAAGATCGACGACGACGAGTTCCGGGTCACCGCCGAGCGGGACCCCAAGGCCCTCCCGTGGGGTGAGCTCGGGGTGGACGTGGTGATCGAGTCCACCGGCCTGTTCACCGACCGCGACAAGGCGGCCGCCCACCTCGACGCCGGCGCCCTGCGCGTGATCATCTCCGCCCCCGCCACCGGCGCCGACGCCACCTTCGTGGTCGGCGTCAACGACGACACCTACGACCCGGAGAACCACAAGGTCGTGTCCAACGCATCGTGCACGACCAACTGCTTCGTCCCCATGGTGAAGGTGCTGGACGAGGCGTTCGGCATCCAGAAGGGGCTGATGACCACGGTCCACGCCATGACCAACGACCAGAACCTGCTGGACCTGCAGCACAAGGACCTGCGCCGGGGCCGGTCGGCAGCCATCAACATCGTCCCGTCGTCCACCGGCGCGGCCCGGGCCACCGGCCTCGTCCTCGAGTCGATGAAGGGCCGCCTCGACGGCAGCGCCCTTCGCGTGCCCGTGCCCGACGGGTCCATCACCGACTTCACCGCCATCCTCGACAAGGAGGTCACCGTCGAGGAGGTCAACGAGGCGTTCAAGAAGGCGGCCGCCGAGGGCCGGCTCAAGGGCATCATCGAGTACTCGACCGACCCCATCGTCTCCACCGACATCGTGGGCTCGCCCGCCTCGGTCGTGTTCGACTCCGACCTCACCATGACCATGGGCAACCTCGTCAAGGTGTGCGGCTGGTACGACAACGAGTGGGGCTACTCCAACCGCCTCGTCGACCTGACCCTCCTGGTCGGCGGCAGCAACGGCAGCAAGTAGGCCGCCGGGCATGAACATTCCCCAGCTGGAGGACCTGCCTGACCCGTCGGGCAAGCGGGTCCTCCTGCGGGTCGACTTCAACGTGCCCATCAGCGACGGGAAGATCGACGACGACCTGCGCATCCGGGCTGCTCTGCCCACCATCGAGTGGCTGCTCGAGCACGGCGCGTCGGTGGACGCCTGCAGCCACCTGGGCCGGCCCAAGGGCAAGCCCGACACCCGATACGGCATGGACCCGGTCCGGGAACGGCTGTCGCAACTGGCCCCCGACGTCAACCTCCTCGAGAACCTCCGCTTCGACGCCGGCGAGGAGGGGAACGACCCCGCCTTCGTCGACAAGCTGGTCGCGGGGCACGATCTGTACGTCAACGACGCCTTCGGCGCCAGCCACCGGGCCCACGCCTCGGTCGTGGGCCCGCCGGCCAAGCTGCCCAGCGCCGCCGGTCGCCTGCTCGCCCGCGAGGTCGAGGTGCTGGGCGGCCTGTTGGAGGACCCCGACCGCCCGTTCGTGGCGATCCTCGGCGGGGCCAAGGTCAGCGACAAGCTCGGGGTCATCAAGGCCCTGCTCGACAAGGTCGACACCATGATCATCGGCGGCGGCATGGCCTATACCTTCCTCAAGGCGCAGGGTCACGACATCGGCGACTCCCTCCTGCAGGAGGACCAGGTCGAGGCCTGCAAGGAGCTCCTGCAGTCAGGCAAGCGCATCCTCATCCCCACCGACGGCGTGGCCCTCGGGCCCGCAGACGAGATCGAGACGATCGGCGCCGACATCCGCGACGGCTGGAAGGGTCTGGACATCGGCCCGGAGACGGTCGAGGCGTTCTCGTCCGAGATCGCCGGCGCGGGGACCATCCTGTGGAACGGGCCCATGGGCATGTTCGAGGACGACCGGTTCGCGGCGGGCACCCGGGCCCTCGCCGAGGCGGTGGCGGGAGCGAAGGGCTTCAGCGTCGTGGGCGGCGGCGACAGTGCCGCGGCGGTGGCCAAGTTCGGCCTGGAGGAGGGCATCGACCACATCTCCACCGGCGGCGGGGCGTCGCTCGAACTCATCGAGAAGGGTGACCTGCCCGGCCTCGATGCGCTGCGGAAGGCTCCCAATGCCCGGTGACCGCAAGCCGCTGATCAGCGGGAACTGGAAGATGAACCACAACCACCTGGACGCCATCCAGGTGGTGCAGAAGCTCTCCTACCGCCTGACCAACGCCGACTACGACGCCGTGGACGTGTCGGTCCACCCCGTGTTCACCGCCCTGCGGTCCATCCAGACGGTGCTCGAGGCCGACAGGATCCCCATCTCCCTGGGCGCCCAGAACTGCTACTGGGAGGACAAGGGGGCGTTCACCGGCGAGGTCAGCCCGCCTCTGCTGGCCAAGCTCAACGTCGCCTACGTGATCGTGGGCCACTCCGAGCGGCGGGAGCACTTCAAGGAGACCGACGAGGACGTCCGCCGCAAGCTGGAAGCGGTGTTCAACCACGGCATGACCCCCATCGTGTGCGTGGGGGAAACGCTCGAGGAGCGCGAGGCGGGATCGGCGCAGTCCAAGGTCACCGGCCAGGTCGAGGCCGCCCTCAGCGGGCTCCCCGCCGAGCAGGTGGAGCGGCTGGTGGTCGCCTACGAGCCGATCTGGGCCATCGGGACGGGCAAGACGGCCACGCCCGACGACGCCCAGGAGATGTGCGGGCTGATCCGCTCGATCGCCCGCCGCCTCCACGGCGACGGGCCCGCCGACGCCGTGCGCATCCAGTACGGGGGCTCGGTCAAGTCCTCCAACGCCCAGGAGCTCATGGCCCAGCCCGACATCGACGGGGCCCTGGTCGGCGGGGCGAGCCTGGACCCCGACGAGTTCGCCCTCATCGTCCAGTACCGGGGCTGAGCAGCACGTTCTGGGGCGTCTCGACCACGCCTGGCGTGCCTTGGACGCCCCAAAACGTGCTGCTAGCCTGATCCGATGCTCACGGCGTTGGTCGTCGTGGTCCACGTGATCGTCTCGCTGGGCCTCATCCTCACCGTCCTGCTGCACAGCGGCCGGGGTGGTGGCCTGTCCGACATGTTCGGCGGGGGCATGGGCGCGTCGGCGGGGTCCACGGTCGTCGAACGCAACCTCGACCGCATCACCGTGGCCATCCTCGTCATCTTCGCCTTCACCACGGTCATCCTGGCGCTACGGCTCCAGTAGCACCCCTCGGGGAAGCAGGTGTGACAGTCGACGCCGGGCAGACGCTGGTCAGCGAGGGGCTCCCGGGCGACGGACCGGGCGAGCGTCTCCTCACCGTCAAGGGGCTCACCAAGCACTTCCCGGTGACCAAGGGGGCGATCCTCCGCCGCCAGGTGGGCGCCATCCAAGCGGTGGACGACGTGTCGTTCGCCGTGCAGAAGGGCGAGACGTTCGGGCTGGTGGGCGAGTCGGGGTGCGGCAAGTCGACCACCGCCCGGCTGATCCTCAAGCTCATCCCGGCCACCGCGGGCGAGGTCGACTTCGACGGCCGGTCGATCTTTCCCCTCAACGCCAAGGAGACCCGGGCGCTGCGGGCGGAGATGCAGATCGTGTTCCAGGATCCCTTCGCCTCGCTCAACCCCCGGCACACCGTCGGCCAGATCGTGGCCGAGCCACTCATCGTGCAGGGTCGGTCACGCAAGGAGGCCAGGGCCCGGGTCGAGGAGCTGCTCGTGCTGTGCGGGCTCAACCGCGAACACGCCTCCCGCTATCCCCACGAGTTCTCGGGCGGCCAGCGCCAGCGGGTGGGGGTGGCCCGGGCGCTGGCCCTCAACCCCAAGCTGGTGATCCTCGACGAGCCGGTGTCGGCTCTGGACGTGTCCATCCAGGCCCAGATCATCAACCTCCTCGACTCCCTCCAGGACCGCCTCGGGCTGACCTACGTGTTCATCGCCCACGACCTGTCGGTCGTCCGCCACATCAGCGACAAGGTGGGGGTGATGTACCTGGGCCAGCTGGTCGAGGTGGCCGACCGGGACAGCCTCTACGAGCACCCGAAGCACCCCTACACGGTGGCTTTGCTGTCGGCCGTGCCCATCCCCGACCCGCAGCGCGAGCGCCGCCGCCAGCGGATCATCCTCAAGGGCGACGTCCCGTCCCCGGCCAACCCCCCTCCCGCCTGCCGCTTCCACACCCGCTGCTGGAAGGCCCAGGAGGTGTGCCGCACCGTCGCTCCGCCCCTCGAGCAGAAGGCGGCCGGGCACTGGGCGGCCTGCCACTTCCCGGAGACGCGCGAAGTCCTGTGATGTCCGCCGCCCGACGGCTCGTGCTCGTGGTGCTGGCGGTGGCGCTGGCCGCCACGGCCTGCTCCGGGTCGGACAGCCGGGCCACCGCTCCGGAGGGCGTGCTGCGTATCGGCCTGGAGCGACCCCAGTCCCTAGACCCGGCCAAGGCCCAGTACGTGGCCGACCTGCTGGTCGTCGACCAGCTCTTCGACGGCCTGACCGCCTACGACCCGGCCACCCTCCAGGTGCGCCCCAGTGTGTCCGCCCGGTGGGAGGTCACCCCCGACCAGAAGTCGTGGACGTTCTTCCTCCGCGAGGGCGCCAGGTTCAGCAACGGCCGGGCCATCACCTCCGAGGACGTGAAGTACACCCTCGAGCGGATCGCCCGGAAGGGATCCGACTCGCCCGCGGCACCGCAACTCGAGCCGGTGGTGGGCTTCACCGCCTTCAATGTCGACGGCAAGGCGGCCGGCCTCGATGGCGTGACGACCCCCTCGGCCGGGGCGGTCAAGATCGACCTCACCTACCCCCTGTCGTCGTTCGCCGCCGTGCTGGGGCACCCGTCGTTCGGCATCGTGCCCCGGGAGGCGGTGGAGGCGACCGCCCCCAAGTTCGCCGAGCAGCCCGTGGGCAGCGGGCCGTTCATGTTCCGGTCCCGCAGCCTGGAGGTGCTGCGCCTCATGCGGGCCCCGGGGGCGAACACGGAGCTGGACGGCATCGAGGTCTTCATGGGCCGCGACACGGACGCCCCCTACTCGGCGTTCCTGCGGGGCCAGCTCGACTGGACGGCGGTGCCGACCGAGCGGGTCGACGAGGTCGTGCGCGAGCGGGGGCGGGCCGGCTTCTCGCCCTACCCGGCCCAGTTGTTCTACGGGTTCAACCTGCGCAACCCCAAGTACCAGGACGTGCGGTTCCGGGAGGCGATCGTCCGAGCCATCAACCGCGAGGCGATCCTGCGGGACGTCTACGCCAACCGGGTCCGGCCGCTGAACGGGGTCGTCGCCGAGGGCGTCCCTGGCCACCAGCCCGACCCGTGCGGGGAGAAGTGCAGGTACGACCCCGGGCGCGCCCAGGCGCTGGTGGCGGAGGCGTTCGGCAACCGCCCCGTGCCCGAGGTCCGCATCGACTACGACGAGGACCCGACCCAGGAGGCGGTGGCCCAGGCCATCGCCGCCGACCTGCGAGCGGCCAACATCCCCGTCGCCCTGCGGGCCCACAGCTTCACCGACTATGTGCGCTTCGCGGCCAGCGGCCAGCAGGAGTTCTTCCGCCTGGCCTGGATCGGCGCCTACGCCAGCCCCGACGCCTTCCTCGGCCCGCTGTTCTACAGCGGCAAGCCCGACAACGTCACCGGTTACGCCTCCAACGACTTCGACGCCCTCATCCGGGCGGCGCGGGAGCAGGAGGACAGGGCCAAGGCCGAGTTCGTCTACCAGACCGCCGAGAAGCTGATCATGTTCGACCTGCCGGTGGTGCCCATCGCCCAGTACGAGACCCACACCCTCGTCTCCTCACGGGTGCGTGACCTCACCATGTCCGCCTTCGGCACCTTCGACGCCTCGCGGGTGAAGCTGGGCAACTGAGGCAAGGCTTCTCGGCGGCCACTGCACCTGGGAGGGCTTTCGACGCCGGAAAACGGGGTGGGCTCAGCCGACCACGTTGCCGTACATCTCGCCGAGAGGGTCGGCCAGAAGCTCCAGGCGGGCGCCGTCGGGGTCGCGGAAGTACATCGAGGTGCCGCTCTCCAGGAGGTACTCGACCCCCGCCTCGTCGAGGCGGGCCCGTGCCTTGTCCCACTCCTCGGGGGTGATCGAGATGGCGATGTGGTGCAGCCCCCCGAGCACCTCGGCGTAGGGGCCGACGTCCAGGCCCGGGAAGTCGAAGAAGGCGAGCAGGTTGCCGTTGCCGATGTCGAAGAAGAAGTGGTTGGAGCCCCGGTAGTCCCGGTTCTCGAAGATCTCGGTGAGCGGGAAGCCGAGGATGTCCTGGTAGAAGTGGACGGTCCGCTCCACGTCCGAGCAGACGAGGGCCATGTGGTGCAGCCCCCGGGCCGTCGAGGGGGGCCGCTCCTCCTTCGGCCTCACGTACGTCGTGCGGATGCGGCCGCGCTCGGCCTCGATCCGCTCCAGGTCGATCACAGGGTCGGTCATGGCCGGGGCAGCTCCTTCTGATCAGGCTTCAAGGACGACGGCCAGGCCCTGGCCGACGCCGATGCAGATGGCCGCGAGCCCCCAACCTCCGCCCCGGCGGCGCAGCTCCCACGCCAGCGTGGTCAGGATGCGGGCGCCCGAGCAACCGAGGGGATGGCCGAGGGCGAGGGCGCCCCCGTTGGGGTTCACGATCGAGGGGTCGAGGTCGGGCCAGAGCGCCAGGCAGGCCAGGGCCTGAGCGGCGAACGCCTCGTTCAGCTCCACCACGCCGAGGTCGGACCAGCCGATCCCGGCTCGCTTCAGGGCGGTCTCGGCCGCCGCCACCGGGGCGGTCCCGAACGCCGGCGGCTCGTTGGCCGCCACCGCCCGGGCCGCGATGCGAGCCATGGGCTCGGTGCCCAGGCGGCCGGCGGTGGCCTCGTCGGCCAGCAGCAGGGCGGCGGCGCCGTCGTTGAGCGGCGAGGCGTTGCCGGCGGTGACGGTGCCGCCCGGCCGGACGATGGGCGGGAGAGCCTCCAGGGCCTCGGCCGACGTGTCGGGGCGGATGCTCTCGTCGCGCTCCAGGGGAGCCTCCGGCAGGCGGATCACCTCGTCGTCGAACCGGCCCGTGTTCCACGCGGCCAGGGCCCTGCCGTGGCTGGCCAGGGCGAAGCGGTCCTGGTCCTCCCGGGAGACGGCATATCGCTCGGCCAGCAGCTCCGCCCCTTCGGCCAGGCGGATCATCCACTCCTCGGGCATGCCGGGGTTGGGCATGCGCCAGCCGAGGGTGGTCGAGTGCATGGTCTGGTCGTTGCGGGGGAAGCCGCTCGCCGGCTTGGGCACGACCCACGGGGCCCGGGTCATCGACTCCACGCCGCCGCCGATGGTGAGGGACGCGTCACCGGTGGCCACGGCCCGGCTGGCCTGGATGACCGCCTCCAGGCCGGAGCCGCACAGCCGGTTGACGGTGGCCCCCGGCACCGACGGTGGCAGCCCGGCCAGCAGCACGGCCATGCGGGCCACGTTGCGGTTGTCCTCGCCGGCCTGGTTGGCGTCGCCGAGGACCACGTCGTCGATCTCGGCCGGGTCGAGGGCGGGCCGCCGGTCGACCAGCCCCCGGACCACTGCCGCAGCCAGGTCGTCGGGCCGGACCTCGGCGTACCCGCCGCCGTACCGACCGATCGGCGTGCGGACGGCATCAACGACGAACACCTCGGTCACCCGACCATTTCAGCGCACCGCAGCCACTAGACTTGGACAGCCACGTCGGAGTGGCGGAATAGGCAGACGCGCCAGGTTGAGGGCCTGGTGCCCGAATAGGGCGTAGGGGTTCAAGTCCCCTCTCCGACAC
>JBKHXX010000005.1:0-5492 GCA_046565765.1 Acidimicrobiia bacterium
TCTTCAACCACAACGTCGAGGTCGTGCCGCGTCTGTACCCGGTCGCCCGCCGCGGGTCGCGCTTCGAGCGCTCCTGCCGCGTGCTGCGCAACGCCAAGGAGATGGGCGGCGACGCGGTCACGACGAAGTCGGGCCTCATGGTCGGCCTCGGCGAAACGCACGAGGAGATGGTCGAGACGTTCGGCGTCCTGCGCGAGCACGGCGTGCAGGTCCTGACGGTCGGGCAGTACCTGCGCCCGACGGAGCGCCACCTGCCGGTCGTGCGCTACTGGCACCCGGACGAGTTCAAGGCGCTCGAGGAGGCCGCGTACGCGCTCGGCTTCGAGCACGTCGCCGCCGGGCCGCTCGTGCGCTCGAGCTACCACGCCGACGAGGCGGTCAAGCACGACCGCCCGGGCGTCGGGCCGCGCGCCGCCGCCGGCTGAGCGAGACTCCCGCGCGGCGTGTTCCCGCTGAAGGACAACATCCCGACCGAACGGGCGCCGGTCGTGACGATCGCGCTCATCGTCGCGAACGTCCTCGCGTACTTCCTGCTCCAGCGCGGCGGGTGGGAGATCACCTCGCTCACCGCCGGCGAGTGGAGCCGCGCCCAGGAGGCCGCCTACCCGTGCGACCTGGTCGACCGCTGCCCGTCCGGCGAGCCGCCGCCCGGCCACGTCGCCGCGCCGGTGAGCGTGCTGACGAGCATGTTCATGCACGGCAGCCTGCTGCACCTCGGCGGGAACATGCTGTTCCTGTGGATCTTCGGCAACAACATCGAGGACCACATGGGGGCGGTGCCCTACGTGCTCTTCTACCTGATCTCCGGGCTGGCGGCCGCGGCGGCCCATGTGATGGTCCAACCCGACAGCACCATTCCGGTGGTGGGCGCGTCGGGGGCGGTGGCGGGCGTCATGGGGGCCTACCTGGTGCTGTTCCCGAACGTCCCGATCCGGACGCTGTTCCTGTTCCTGCTGATCTTCCTCCGCGACATCGCGGCCAAGTGGCTGCTCGGGTTCTGGTTCCTGCTCCAGTTCTTCACCAGCCCCGACGAGGGGGTGGCCTGGGTGGCCCACGTGGGCGGCTTCGTGTTCGGCGCCCTGGTGGCCCTGCTCTTCCGGGAACGGCTGCGGCGCCCCACCGTGCCGGCGTCGGAGTTCCCTTACTGACGTGCGCGGCTCGGCGGCGCCCCGGCTGCCCCGCTCGACCGGCTCCACCGGCCGGTCGGGCGCCTGGTTCGCCGACGAGCGGGGCGTCGAGCGGCGGTTGAAGGTGACGTGGCACCCCGAGCGACGGATGTTCGTGCTCAGCGTGTGGCACCGCGACACCTGCACGGCGACGTTCCGCCTCCCCCTGGGCGAGGTGCCCCGGCTGGTGCGGGCCCTGGTGGAGGGGCTGGGCGGCGCAGCCTCGACCGCCGCCACCGGGGCGGCGCCCGGACCTCGCCGCCGGTGGCCGCACCGGCGGTAGCCGGCGACGACCGGACGGTCTGCTAGGCAGGAGGGCGTGCCCCGGTTCGAGCCGTTCGCCGCCGTCCGCTACTCGCCCGACGTGCCCCTCGGCGACGTGGTGGCGCCGCCCTACGACGTGATCGGCCCCGAGCAGCGGTCGGCGCTGGAGGCCCGCAGCCCGTACAACGTCGTCCACGTCGACCTGCCGCCCCAGGGCTCCCCGCCCGACCCCTACGGGCAGGCGCGTTGCCGGTTGGTGGAGTGGCTCGCCGAGGGCGTGCTCGCACGGGACCACGAGCCGGGCTACTACGCCTACCGCATGGGGTGGCGCACGGCGCAGGGCGAGGCCCGCCAGACGTCGGGCGTGCTCGGCCTCCTCGCCCTCGGCGACGGGCAGGGATCGGTGCTGCCCCACGAGCGCACGATGGCCCGGCCTCTCGGCGACCGGCTGGAGCAGTTGCGCGCCTGCCGGGCCAACATCTCCGCCATCTGGGCCCTCTCCCTGGCCGAGGGTCTGACCGCCCTCAGCGAGCCCGACACGGCGCCGCTGGCCCGCTGCACCGACGACGACGGTGTGCACCACCGGCTGTGGCGGATCACCGCCCCGGCTGCGGTGGAGGCGATCGCCACGGTGGTGGGTTCGGCGCCGGTGGTGATCGCCGACGGCCACCACCGTTACGAGACTGCCCTCGCCTACCGGGCCGAGCGGCGGGCCGCCGAGGGCGACGGCCCCGGGCCCCACGACTTCGTGCTGGCCTACCTGACGGGCCTGTCCGACGGCGAGCTGGGCGTGGGTGCCATCCACCGCCTGCTCTCGGGCCTTCCTGACGGCGCGGTGGTGCTCGACGCGCTGGCCGCACTGTTCGACCCCCAGCCGGCGGGCCCACCGTCGGAGACGTTGACGCAGCGGATGGCGGCCGAAGGCGGCCCCGCATTGGTGATCGCCGACCGGTCGTGGCTGCTGCGGCCCCGCCCGGACGTGGGCAGCCCGGGTTGGGTGGACAGCGAGCGCCTGGAGGAGGCGTTGACGGGCACGCCGGATCACGAGCTGTCCTTCGCCCATGACGCCGGCTCCGCCTTGGCCATGGTCGACAAGGGCGAGGCCCAGGCCGCGGTGCTGCTCCGCCCGCTGGCGGTGGAGCAGATCGCAGCGGCCGCCCGGGCCGGCCGGCGCCTTCCCCAGAAGACGACGTACTTCTTCCCCAAGCCCCGCACCGGCGTGGTCATCCGCTCGCTCGACTGACGGGGCCGGCGGCCGCCTCGGAGATGCGGGCCGCGGCGCCGGCCAGGGAGGCCTTCACCCGCTTGGCGAAGCGGGCGGGCACGACCGCCTCGGCGACCACCTCGGTGCGGCTCTCGGTGCGGGCGCCAGCCCGGAAGAACCGTCGCCTGACCCGCCCCACCACCACCACCTGGGTGTCGGTGTCGAGGTCGGCCGCCGAGGCGGGCGCCTTCTCCCACACCACCGGCACGCTCTCGGCCCGCCGCCCCTCGGCGGCGGGCACGGTGAGCTGGTACTCGACCAGGGAGTCGCCCGAGGGTAGGCAGCGGAGCTGGGCGGGCCGGGCCAGGCGGCCGACGAGGACGACGACGTTGGTCATCGGGAACCCCCACGGGTACGGAGCGACGATCGAACCGGGGGGAAGCGGCGAGGAGCAGGCTACCGAGAGGGTGTGACAGTCAGCTCAGCGCGCTCAGGCGCTCGGCGGTGTCGGCCAGGTCGGGGTCGACGGCGGCCACCCGGCCGAACAGGTCCCGGGCCCGCGGGGCGTCGCCCACCCGCTCGTAGAGGTCGGCCAGGGCGTACCACAGGCGGAGGTGGTGGGTGACGGGCCGGCGGGGCGACACGGGCCCCTTCTCCAGGAGGGCGATCGCCTTCCGCAGCTCGCCCCGGTCGGCCAGGCTGCCGGCCATGACGATCCGCCCCTCGGTCACCAGCTCCGCCGACGGCGAGATCTCGCGCAGCGCCTCCCACAGGGACTGCACCTTGGCGTGGCGGCCGAGGGCCCGGTAGCAGTCGGCCAGCACGGGGTGCTGCTCCACCGACCCGGTCAGCCGGGCGAACGCCTCCAGGTGGGCGATGGCCGGTTTCCAGCGCCCCAGCCGGTACAGGGCCAGCCCAGCGAGCTCGCGGACGGTGGCGGCGTCGGGCGCCTCCTCGGCGAGTGGGCGGACGATCCGCCACGTGTCCTGCACGCGCCCCCGCTCGAAGGCGCGGGCCGCCTCGAGCAGCCGCTGCTCGACCTTGGGCGCCCGCCGCTCGCCGACCGCCTTGGCCACCTCGGCCGCCACCGGCGCCGGAGCACGACGGCGGGGGGGAGTCGGTCGGGGCGCGCCCCGGTCGCCGCGGTCGACGGCGCCCGCCGCGGTGTCGCGGACGTCGTCCTCCCGCACCCACCGGTCGGGCTGCCACGGCTCGGGGGCGCCCCGCTCGGGCTCTCTCGACGGGCGGGGCGGTGCGCCGGCATCGGGGGGGCGGGCGACGACCTGGCGGGCGCCCCGCCGGGCCACGCCTCCCCACTCGGGACGGTCGGTGCGGGGAGGGCGGGGGTCTGCGGCCCGCTTGCCCTTCGCCGGACCAGCCGGCCGGTCCCGCCGTGGCTCGGGTCGACCCGGGGCGGCCCCCGCGCCGGGCTCCCCCCAGACCCGGCCACCCGCGGCGGGCGGCGCCACCCGGCGTTGGGCGCGCTTGGCCGCCGCCGGAGGTCGGGCGGGACGCGCTCCACGAGGCGATTCGTCGGGTTGGCCGCCTCCCTGTGGACGCCGGCGTCCAGGAGCGGGGGGGCGGGCCATGGGGGGAGCGTACCCAGGCCCCGGACGCGGCAACGGAGGAAGGCCGGTTCGACCTTCCTCCGTTGGCAGGATAATTCCGGCGGCGACCTACTCTCCCAGGGGATCTCTCCCCAAGTACCATCGGCGCTGGCAGGCTTAACTTCCGTGTTCGGGATGGGAACGGGTGTGACTCCGCCGCTATGGCCACCGGAAACTTTGTCTCAAGAGGGCGCGGCCCCTGAGCACTTCAGAGCGAGCACAAACAACTAATAGCCTCCAAGCCCTCGGCCGATTAGTACCGGTCGGCTGAACACCTTGCAGTGCTTACACCTCCGGCCTATCAACGTGGTCATCTGGCCACGGGCCTTACCAGGTTAACCCTGTGGGAAATCTCATCTTGGAACGAGCTTCGCACTTAGATGCTTTCAGCGCTTATCTCTTCCGCAGGTCGCTAACCAGCCGTGCCCTTGGCAGGACAACTGGCACACGAGAGCTGCGTCCGTCCCGGTCCTCTCGTACTAGGGACAGCCTTCCGCAGATTTCCTACGGCTGCGACGGATAGGGACCGAACTGTCTCACGACGTTCTAAACCCAGCTCGCGTACCGCTTTAATGGGCGAACAGCCCAACCCTTGGGACCAACTCCAGCCCCAGGATGCGACGAGCCGACATCGAGGTGCCAAACCATGCCGTCGATATGGACTCTTGGGCAAGATCAGCCTGTTATCCCCGAGGTACCTTTTATCCGTTGAGCGACAGCGCTTCCACAAGCCACTGCCGGATCACTAGTCCCGACTTTCGTCCCTGCTCGACCTGTCAGTCTCACAGTCAAGCTCCCTTGTACACTTGCACTCGCCACCTGATTGCCAACCAGGCTGAGGGAACCTTTGGGCGCCTCCGTTACTCTTTGGGAGGCAACCGCCCCAGTTAAACTACCCACCAGGCACTGTCCCTGATCCGGATTACGGACCGAGGTTAGATATCCAGAGTGATCAGAGTGGTATTTCAACAATGACTCCACCGAAACTGGCGTTCCGGCTTCACAGTCTCCCACCTATCCTACACAAACCACACCGAATACCAATACCAAGCTATAGTAAAGGTCCCGGGGTCTTTCCGTCCTGCTGCGCGTAACGAGCATCTTTACTCGTAGTGCAATTTCGCCGAGTTCGCGGTTGAGACAGCGGAGAAGTCGTTACGCCATTCGTGCAGGTCGGAACTTACCCGACAAGGAATTTCGCTACCTTAGGATGGTTATAGTTACCACCGCCGTTTACTGGGGCTTAAATTC
>JBKHXX010000006.1:0-3407 GCA_046565765.1 Acidimicrobiia bacterium
AACCTCGTCCTGGTGATCGCCTTCGCCCTGTACGCGGTGATCATGCTCAGCCGCACCACGCTTGCGGCCAAGCAGATCGACGACAGGGTGCGGGTGATCGTCACCGAGGTCGGCCCCGGGTCGAACGTGTCCCGCCTCGACGAGACCCAGAAGCTGAACTCGGTGGGCCAGACCGCCGAGGACATCCAGCGGGCGGCGCAGAACCTGTCCGCCCAGGCGCAGACGATCATCGACGTGTCGGGGAGCATCGACGGCCACGTCTCGTCGATCCTCGGCAACGCCAACGAGATCAACGCCACCGTCAAGTCGATCAACTCGACGGCCTCGGCGCTGCTCCCGGTGGTCCGCAACATCAACGGTGACGACAGCTTCGACGCCCGCAGCGGCGGCGTGGCCGCCATCAACATGCGGGCGGCCCGGGCCACTCCGGTGGTGAGCGGCATCTCCACCGACCTCGAAGCGGTGTTCAACGAGGTCGGGGCCGGCGGCACCGCGGGGCACGGACCGGCGAACCTCGACACCATCCACAACGACGTCAACTCGATCAACTGTGCGCTGACCGACCCCAGCGGTGGCCTGCTCGGCACCGTCGGGGGCCTGCTGAACACCATCCTCGGTGGTCTGCAGGGGGCTCCCCCGGGCTGCAACCTGTTCTAGACGCCCTCCCCACGACGGACGGGCGGCGACCTCCTACGGGGGTCGCCGCCCGTTCTCGGGTCGGGTCACTAGAACACGGCGAAGAGCAGGAAGAGGCAGAGGGGCAGCAGCAGCCAGCCGAGGATGGTGAGGACGATGGCCACCACCGCGAAGGCCTTGGCGTTGTCGCGAGGAGGCCGGCCGGACCATCCCACCGTCTCCCACAGGGCGTCGAGGGGTCGGTCCATCGTCAGGCGGATGCGGCGGCGGGCCACGGCCGCCCCCTGGAGGATCACCCACGACACCGCCGCCAGCAGCACGAACGTGGCGGCGATGGCCACCACCACGCCGGCACGGGAGCCGGCGGCCGCGCTCACCAGGCCCCGCGAGCCCTGGGCGAGCGACGAGACGGCGGCCCCGCCGACCAGGAACGTCGGGATCCCGCCGGGGTTCTTCTTGTAGGAGAGGGTCGAGCGCTCCACGTCGAGGCGGGCCCGCACGAGGGCGAGCCGCATGGGGTGGTCGGAGGGCGTCCAGCCGAGCCGGCGGGCGTAGAGGTCGCGGATGGCGTCGTGGACCCGGGCCTGGTGCTGGCGGACGATGTACCGGATCACGTTCTGCACGAGGAAGGCGGCCACGGGCCGCAGGGGGCCGAGGCGGGGCAGCGAGCTGGGCGCCCTGGACCCGTTGCGGGCCAGCACCTCGAGCGCCCGCATGGCCACGCCGTGGGCCTCGACCACCCGGTCGGGGTGGGCCAGGGGACGGCGGGCGGCCAGCTCCCGCACCATCTCGTGCTCGACCCGGCCCTCCCCTCCCATATCGGCCAGGATGCGGTCGGTGGCGGCGTCGTCGGCCCCCAGCAGGCGGAGCTGCTCCAGCCGGTCGCTCAGCTCGTCGAGCAGGAGCGGGCGGTCGGCGGCGGCGGGGTCGTCGTGCCGGTCCGGCGCCGCGGGGTCCACGGCGGCATTCTGTCCGGCGATCAGCCCCCTGCGCCGGGACGGTCGGTGCGGAGCTCCTCGACCAGGGAGTCCACCACGTCCATCAGGGACGCGCCGGCCGCCACCAGGTTGCGCTGGCGGACGTAGCTGGGCCCCAGTTCGACGATGTCCAGCAGCGACCGCAGCTCGCCCGCGCAGCCCAACTCGGCGGCCACCGGGCCGAGCTCGGCGACCACGGCCCGTACCGAGTCGCCCAGCGGTTGCTGGGCCCCGCCCTCGTCCACGATCACCGAGGCCTGCACGCCGTGGCGGGCGGCCCGCCACTTGTTCTGGCGGACGGTCCAGTCCCGGGGCACGCGCACCGGTTCACCGGCGTCGATGCGCTGGTCGAGCCAGTGGACCAGGCACTGGGCCAGGGCGGCCACCGCCGCCACCTCCCGCAGGGTGGGGATGCCGTCGCAGATGCGCAGCTCGACGGTGCCGAAGTCGGGATGGGGCCGGATGTCCCACCACACCTCCCGGATGCTGGAGATGGCCCCTGCGGACAGCAGCGTGCCCATGAACGACTCGAACTCCTCCCAGCCAGCCATGACGTAGGGCAGGCCCGCCGTCGGCAGGTTCTCGAACACGGGGCTGCGGCTGGAGGCGAGACCCGTGTCCCGTCCCGCCCAGAAGGGGCTGGAGGCCGACAGGCCCAGGAAGTGAGGGATGTAGTAGCGGAGGGCGTTGGCGATCTTGATGGCCTTCTCCGCCGACCGCACGCCCACGTGGAAGTGGATGCCGAAGATCTGCAGGCGGCGGGCCACCCACTGCATCTCGTGCACGAGGGCGGCGTAGCGAGGGCTGGGGCTGAGCTGCTGGTCGTGCCAGTCGGAGAAGGGATGGCTGCCGGCGCACAGCAGGCCCAGGCCCCGTGCCGCAGCCGCCTCGTCGACCTCCTTCAGGGTGCGGGTGAGGTCCTCCTTGGCCTCGGCCACGGTGGTGCAGATCCCGGTGATCATCTCCACGCAGCACTCGAACAGCTCGTGCTTGGCCTTGGGGTGCATCCCCTCGGGATGGCCGGCGCCCAACTCGGCCAAGATCGGCGTCGCCGCACTGGCGAGCTGGCGGGTGGCGAGGTCGACGAGCTGGAGCTCCACCTCGATGCCGAGGGTGCACCGCTCCGACGGCTTGAAGTCGATGGCCACGCGAGTCGTGTTCCCTTCCGGACGGGCGGCGAACCGCGAGGACCCCTGCGCCCACCTAGCATCGTCCACATGCTGAAACTGATGCAGAGGTTCTGGCGGTACCTGACGGCGGCGCTGACCGGAAAGTTCAACGAGGCGGCCGACCCCAAGGTCCAGCTGGAGCAGGCCCTCATGGAGGCGCAGGACCAGCACCGCCGCCTGGTGGAGCAGGCGGCCAACGTCATCGCCAACCAGAAGCAGACCGAGATGCGGCTGAACCGGGCGATGGAGGAGCTCGAGAGCCTCAACGCCAAGGCTCGCCAGGCCGTGCTGATGGCCGACGACGCCACCAAGGCCGGCGACACCAAGAAGGCCACCGAGCTCACCAACGCCGCCCAGTCCTTCGCCAACCGCCTGATCACCACCGAGAAGGAAGTCGAGTCGCTCAAGCAGCTCCACCTCCAGGCCAGCCAGGCCAGCGACCAGGCCAAGGCTGCGGTCAACCAGAACTCGATCGTCCTGCAGAAGAAGCTCACCGAGCGCCAGAAGCTGCTGAGCCAGCTCGACCAGGCGAAGATGCAGGAGCAGATGAACAAGGCGATGGCCTCGCTGAGCGAGACCGTCGGCCAGGACGTCCCCACGTTCAACGAGGTCCGCGACAAGATCG
>JBKHXX010000007.1:0-24227 GCA_046565765.1 Acidimicrobiia bacterium
TCGCAGATGGCCGCCGCCGGCCGCATCTCCCACAACCCCGACATCAAGGGCGACCTCAGAGCCGCCGGCGTCGAGTGGCGGAAGTCGGGCGAGAACGTGGGCATGGGCGGGTCGCTGGCATCGATCCACGAGGCCCTGCTGGCCAGCCCCGGTCACTTCCGCAACATCGTCGACCCCGACTTCGACCGGGTGGGCCTGGGCGTCGTCGTCACCGGCAACACCCTGTGGCTCGTGCAGAACTTCGTGATGAGCCGCTCGGGCACGGCCGCCGCCGCGCCCGCGGCCGCCGCCCCCGCCCCGGTGGTGACCGCCGCCCCCTCGACCGCTCCGGCCACGACCCGGGCGCCCAGGCCCACCACCACCGCCCCGCCCGAGACGACCACCACCACGTCGACCACCCTCGCCCCCGCCCCGTCCACCACCACCGCCGCCCTGCCGCCCGCCCAGGGGCTGCCCCTCCGCCTGACGCTGATGGTCCAGCAGCTCCGTGCCCTCCCGACTCGCCCCTGACCTTCGCGGTAGGGACTGCCCTACCGGTACGCTCCCTGGCATGTCCCGTCCCATCCGGGTGATGGTGGTGGACGACACCGCCCACGTCCTCCGGATGCTGTCGGCCATGCTCACCCTCGACGGGTTCGACGTGGTCGGGGAGTCGGCCAGCGGGCAGGCGGCCATCGACAACGTGGGCCAGGCCGACCCCGACGTGGTGGTCATGGACTACCGCATGCCGTTCATGGACGGCCTGACCGCCGCCCGCCGCATCCGGGAGCGCCGCCCCGGGCAGATCGTCGTCCTCTACACCGCCTTCATCGACGAGGAGCTGGAGCGGCGGGCCAACGACATCGGCGTGTCGCTGTGCGTGGGCAAGGTCGACGGGCTCGCCTCCCTGGAACGGGAGATCAGCCGCCTCTGCGCGGCGATGTTCTGAGGGCTAGTTGGCCAGGACGAGCTGGATCAGGGCCGCGGCCAGGATGGCGACGAGCAGCACGGCCAAGGCGATGGTGGTGGCGGGGCGCATCTCGGTCCCTACTCTGGCGCGATCTCGACGGTGACGGCGTCGCCGGTGCCGATGCGCAGCTCGTCGGCGGCGGAGCGGCGGTTGAGGACCACCGACAGCAGGCCGTAGGAGTCCACCACCAGCCCCACCTGGCCGGCCTTGAGGTCGGCGTAGGTGCGGGCCCGCAGGGCCAGGCGGGGCGGGCGCTCCCCGATCCGCACCAGCAGCCGGTCCCCCATGGCCGACACGTCGTCGGGGCCCACGTTGAGCTGGGCGTTGCCGAAGCGGTCCACCCACAGGATCTCGCCCACCACCGTCCCCTCCTCCTCCCGGGCCAGCGGGAGCACGCCCGGCAGCAGCGAGTAGGGGTCGACGCGCTCCCCCAGCTCCTCGATGTCCACTCCGAGGCACAGGTGGGCGGCGGCGGGGGCGAACACGTCCCGCCCCGCGAAGGTGGGGCCGGGAGCGTCGAGGTGGTAGTCGGGGTTGGTCAGGGCGACGGCCCGGCCCGCCCCGCCAGCCAGGGCCACGGCCGACGCCAGCAGCCCGTTGTCGGGACCGACGAGCACGGCCGGCTCCTCGTCGCCCACCTCGACGGCCAGGGCGCGCCGCTCGCTTCCGACCCCCGGGTCGACCACGGCCAGCACCACCCCCGAGGGCAGGTACTGGATGCTGCGGGCGAGGGCCAGGGCGCCGGCCCGCACGTCGTGCGGCGGGATGTTGTGGGTGATGTCGAGGACGGTCACCGAGGGCGCGATCGCCCGGATGACGGCCTTCACCACCCCGACGAACTCGTCTTCGAGCCCGTAATCGGAGAGGAAGGAGATCGTGTCGAAGCGCGGCGGCACGGCTGCCGGCGCCCGGCCCCTCAGCCCGCCTGGTTGTAGCTGCTGGCCAGGTACCGGTCGACGTCTTCTTCGCGGACCCGGTACGACTTCCCGACCCGCGCCGCGGGCAGCTGGCCGTTCTTGATGAGCCGGTACACGGTCATCGTTGACACCCGAAGCATGCCTGCGACTTCTGCCACGGTCAGGAACCGCGAGCGTGATTGCGACTGCGCCAGTTGGATCACTCCCCTTCGCCAAGGGGGGACTGTATTCAGTTGTTGACGCTGGGGAAAGAGGGGACCGTGTCGGGCCTGGTCAGTCCCGGCCGAGCTGGCGTGAGCGCTCGGTGGCCGCCACCACCGCGTCGAGGAAGGCGGCCCGCACGCCCCGCTCCTCCAGGGCGCGCAGGCCGGCGGCCGTCGTGCCCCCCGGAGACGTGACCGCGGCCCGCAGCGCCTCCGGCCCGTCCTCCGACTCGGCCAGCAGCCTGGCCGCCCCCAGCAGGGTCTGGGTGGCCAGGGCCGACGAGGTGGCCCGGGGCAGCCCGACCAGCACGCCCGCTTCGACCAGGGCCTCGGCCACCAGGAAGACGTAGGCCGGCCCCGACCCCGACAGCCCCGTCACCGCGTCGAGGGCGGCCTCGCCCACCCGCACGACGATGCCCACCGCGCCCAGGACCTCCTCGGCCCAGGCCAGGTCCTCCTCCTGGGCCGCCGCCCCCGGCGCGATGGCCGACGCCCCCGTCGCGACCAGCGCCGGCGTGTTGGGCATGGCCCGCACCACCGCCACGTCGTCGCCCAACCACCCCTCCAGCCTGGCCAACGTCACGCCGGCGGCGATGGACAGCACCCGCCGCACCCCGGCCGCGGCCAGCGACGTGCAGGCGGCCATCACGTCGGCCGGTTTGACCGCCACGACCGCCCCCTCGCACGCCTCGGGCACGTCACCCCGAACGTCGACGCCCGGGAACCGCTCGGCCATCTGCACCCGCCGCGCCTCGGACACCTCGACGACCGCCACCTCGGCCGGTTCGGCCCAGGCCGCGGCGAGCAGGCCCCCGACCAGGGCCTCGCCCATCCGCCCGCCGCCCACCACCGCCAGCCGCACGCTCATCGTCCGGCGAGGCTAGGCCAGCCCTGCCGGTGGCCGCCGCGCCGCTGGAGGCGGCCCCTACGGATGCGAGCTCGGCGAGCAAGCTTCGCTTGCGAGCCGAAAGGCGTCAGGGCAGGAAGTTCATGGGGTTCTGCGGGGAGCCGCCGACGCGGGTCTCGAAGTGCAGGTGGGGACCGGTGACGTTGCCGGTGCCGCCCACGTAGCCGATGACCTGGCCCTGGCTGACGCTCGCCCCCTCGCCGACCAGCATCGAGCTCTGGTGGGCGTAGAGGGTGCTGAACCCGCCCCCGTGGTCGATGATCGTGCACTGGCCGTAACCGCCGTACCAGCCGGCGGAGATCACCACCCCCGCCTTGGAGGCCACGATGGGCGCCCCGTAGCCGGAGTCGATGTCGATGCCGGTGTGCATCGACCCCCACCGGGCCCCGTAGGGCGAGCTGACCCCGCCGGCCGACGGCCACACCAGCCCCGAAGCCGACCGGGCCGGCACGGGCCGCCCGTCGACCGAGGCCCCGGTGACCTCACGGGCCCGGATGAGGCCCGAGATGGTCGCCTCCTCCCGGGCCAGGGCCTGGACCTCGGCGGTGAACTCCTGGATGCGCACGTCGAGGGCGCTGCGCAGCCGCACCTGCTCGGTGCGCAGCGACTGGAGGGCGTTCAGCTTGTCGGTGGCCTCCCGCTTGCGCTCCTGGGCCTGGTCCCGCAGGGCGAGGAGGTTGCGCTGCTCGGCCTGCTGGTCCTCGCGCACGGCCCGTAGCTCGCCCAGCACGTCGCGGTCCACCTCGACGACCTGGGACATGAAGGCCTGGCGGCGGCTGGCCTCGGTGAGGTCGCGCGCCCGCATCAGCTCGAGGAAGGAGTCGGCCGAGGGGTGGATGTAGGCCTGCACGGCCACGGCTGCGGCCCGGCCTCGCAGGTCGGCGGCCTTGCGCTCGGTGGCGGCCAGCCGGGCGGCGGCCGCGTCCACCGCGACGGTGGCGGCGTTGGCGGCCTGGCGGGCGGCGTCGGTCTCGCTGGACTGGACGGCGATGCCGGCGTCCAGCGTGCGCACTGCGGCTTCCAGCTGCAGGTCGTCCGCCTTGAGGGCGTCCAGCTTGGCCGCGGCGGCGACCTTCTTCTGCTGGATCGCGGATTTGTCGTCGGCGGCATAAGCCCGTGTCGGCAGGGCCGACACCAGCAGCACGAGCAGAACCAGGGAGCGGATCTTCGGGTTCGCCATGGGCTGGGAACAGCCCCGCCGCGGCTGAGTCGGCGGAACCCTACGACGCACCACAAACCGACGCAAGCAGTCCCCCCCTGGGCCCACGACGTTCCCCTGGCAGCTGGCGTGAGAGGGCCCGAGAAACCTCGCGACGTGCCGCACTTCCCCGAACGGCTCACCGTTCCGCCCCTCGGGCCCCGCCGGGAACCCTAGCCCGGTTCCGGCACCTCATGCAACAGATGACACGAGATGGCGTGAAAGCGCGCAAAACCCGCCGGCGCTCGCGGGCACCGACGGGAACCAGGAAAGTCTAGTGCGGGCGCCGGCCGCTTACCGGCATTCGACCGGCCGGCGAGCGGTGAGGTCGGCGTACAGCCGCCGGAGGCGGGCGGCGGCGATCGACCAGGAGTACTGCTGGGCGGCGGCCGAGGCGGCCGTCCCCATCCGCCGGGCGAGGGTGCGGTCGGCCAGCAGCCGGCCGACGCAGGCCGCGTAGGCCGACGGGTCCCGGCCCTCGACCAGGAAGCCGGTGACCCCGTGGTCGACGAGGGTGCACAGCCCCCCCACCGCGGCCGCCACGACGGGGGTGCCGCACGCCGCCGCCTCCAGCGCCACCAGTCCGAACGACTCGGAGCGGCTGGGCACCAGGCACACGTCGGCGGCCCGGTAGAACGCGGGCAGCGACTCGTGGGGCTGGGGTGGCACGAACCGGACCCGGCCGGCCAGGCCCAGCTCCTTGACCAGCGACTTCACCCGGCGCAGCTCGCTCGCCCCGTCCGGCCCGCTCGGGCCGCCCACGATCAGCAGCACCACGTCGGGAGGCAGCTCGGCCAAGGTGCGAACGGCCACGTCCGCCCCCTTGAGGGGCTGGATGCGGCCCACGAACAGCAGCACCGGTGCCTCCGGGTCGAGGTCGAGGCCCAGCTCCACCCGGGCCGCCCCCCGGTCGCCGGGGGCGAACACCTCGTGGTCCACGCCCGGCGGCACGATCTCGATGCGGGCGGGATCGGCCCCGTACAGCCGCTCCAGCCGGGTCGCCTCGTGGACCGAGGAGGCCAGGATGGTGTCGGAGCAGCCGATCACCTCGCCCTCCGCCTTCGCCCGCGACGCCTCCTGCTGCTGCGTGTCCTCGGCCTTGACCCGGGCCAGCGTGTGGAACGTCGACACCAGGGGCAGGCCGAGCGTGTGCTTCAGGGCGTGGCCGGCCACGCCCGACAGCCAGTAGTTGGCGTGCAGCACGTCGGGCCGGGCGGCCACCGTGTCGAGACGGTCGAGCACCCCGTCGATGAAGGCGGGCACGATGGCCGGCAGCTGCTCCTTGGGCACCAGCGCCACCGGCCCGGCCGCGATGTGGTGGACCCGGAGTCCCGCCTCGACCTCCACCGTGGGCATCAGCCCCCGGCGCCAGGCCCGCGTGTACACGTCGCAGTCGATGCCGGCCCGGGCCAGGGCCGACGACAGCTCCCGCACGTAGACGTTCATGCCGCCGCCGTCGCCAGCACCGGGCTGCGCGAGCGGCGACGTGTGCAGCGACAGGACGGCGAGGCGGCGCACGACGTCTGCAACCCTACCCAGCGTCAGTACCTTCCCCTCGCTCATCCGAAAGGGAGCGAAACTGCAGGTAGAGGCGGATGAGTGCGTCCTTCTGGTCGCCGCTTAGGCCCGGCTCCCGCCGGATCCGCGCCACGAGGTCGCCGTCCGCCCCGGCCTCGAGGATGCCGGCCCGCACGTACAGCTCCTCCACCGGCACGCCCAGCGCCCGCCCGATCTGCTGGAGGACCTCGGCCGAAGGCTTGCGCAGGCCCCGCTCGATCTGGCTCAGGTAGGGGTTGGAGATCCCCGACGCCTCGGAGAGGCGGCGCAGCGAGAGGCGGGAGGCACGCCGTTGGGTGCGGATGAACGAACCGAGCTCCTCCATGCGGGCGGCCGCGTCCTTCTCCACCTCACCCAACGTACGCGCCTGCTTGCTGCCGCGAACAGTCGGCGGTCAGCCCGAGGCCTCGCCCTCCCCGTAGCGCGACGTGATCTCGGCCTGGACCGCGTCGAGCACCCCGAACAGCGCCCGGCGCTGGCGGGACACCCGCTCCTCCAGGTCGCGCAGCCGCTCCGCCACGTCCTCCAGCTCGCCCACGTCGAGGTCGGGCAGGGACACCGCCGGCCCGCTCACCGCGTCGAGCTCGGCCGTCAGCCCCTCCTCGTCGGGGGGCAGGAGGTTGGTCGGCATCCGCCCCGGGCCGGGGGCGTGGACCTTGTCGGCCAGGATCTGGGGCAACTGCTCCACCAGGCTCGACAGGTCGTCGGCCGGCGCTCCCGTCTCGCGCCGGCGCATCTCGGCCGAAACGATGTCGAGGCGACCCTGCACCAGCCTCCGCAGGTAGGACACCTTGGCCTCCACCTGCTGGCACTCGGCCCGGCGGGCCTTGAGCTCGGGAACGTCCAGCTCCGCCAGCCCGGCCAGGTAATCGTCGTCGAGCACCCGCTCCAGGTCGTCGGAGATCATCTTGGGCTCAGGGTACCAACGGCGTTCGTCCACGCAGGCGGCCGTGCACCCCACCACGCCGGACAGGCGGGGCGTAGCGGTAGACGACCCGGCCCCGCACGCTCGACGCCGCCACCGGCCCGAAGTCGCGGCTGTCGGTGCTGGCCGAGGGGTTGTCGCCCCGGACCGTGAGCCCCCCGGCCGACGCCACCACCACCCGTTTGACCACCAGCCGCCCCGCGTTCCTCGGGTCGGGGACGACGACCAGGTCGCCGGGCCGGGCCCGCCCGTCCCGCACGACGAGCACCCGGTCCCCCTCCTCCAGCGTCGGCCGCATGCTCGGGCCGGTCACCTCCAGCCGCCGCAGCCGCCCGGCCAGCAGAACGGCCGCGGCCCCGGCGCAGGCCGCCGCTCCCGCTATCGGTAGTGTTCTGTGCCAATTCACTGTGCGAGCCGAAGGAGCCTAGGCATGCCTGTTCTCGACCGCCTTTTCGCACTCGTCGACCGGCTCAGCCCTCCGGCACGAGTGTCCGCCCACTGTGACCTGCCCTGCGGCGTCTACGACCCCGCGCAGGCGCGGATCGAAGCCGAGTCGGTGAAGGGCTGCCAGGAGAAGTTCCAGGCGTCCGACGACGAGGTGTTCCGGCAGCGGGCCGTGCTCATCAAGGAGGAGCGGGCCGACCTCTGCAAGCACCACCTGTGGGTGCTGTGGACCGACTACTTCAAGCCCGAGCACGCCGAGGCCTACCCGCAGCTCCACCAGCTCTTCTGGGACGCCACCAAGGCGGCCGGCGCAGCCAAGAAGTCCGAGGACCCGGCCACCGGCCAGAAGCTGCTCGACCTCATCGCCGAGGTCGACAAGATCTTCTGGGAGACGAAGGGCGGCAAGCCCTCCTAGGACACGATCGCCCAGGCCAGCAGCCCCCACAGGGGCGCCAGCACCAGCAGCGAGTCGAGGCGGCGCAGGGCGGGGGCGTTGGCCTCGGCCTCGCCCAGCAGCGCCGACGCAGCCAGGACGCCCGACGGCGTCAGCACGGCGGCGACCAGGCCGAGCAGCAGCGAGCCGCCCTCCGACTCCAGGGGGAAGACCGCCGACAGCAGCGTCACGGGGATCAGCATGAGGACCCCGGCCACCGGCCCCTCCCAGAACCGTGACGCGCCCGTGCCCACGACGTAGGCGCTGGCGTCGTAGGCGGCGGCGTAGGCCAGCAGCAGCAGGGGGGCGTGGAGGCCCAGCTCCCGCAGCAACACCACCGAGGCCACCGCCACCCCCACCGTCACGGCCAGCACCACGAGGGTCCCCACGTCCCGGGGGTTGGGCCGGTCGGCCCACGACATCCCCGCGGCGGCGATCAGCACCGCCGCCCCGGCCGCGGCCAGCGCCATCGTCGGCAGGCCGGCCACCGCCGCCACCAGGGGCAGGGCGGCGGCTCCGGCGGCGGCGGTGAAGACCGCCGGCAGCTCGTGGTCGGCCTTGCTCACCCTGCCCGCCTGGATGGTGGCGACCGCCGCGCAGGCGGCCAGCCAGACGGCCAGCGGCAGGGTGCCGAGCACGACCGCTCCCACGGTGATGGCGGCCCAGAGCACTCCCAGCCGCCCCTGCGGGCGGGTGGGCTGGGGCACGACGGCCAGCTCGGGAAGGCTGGGGCGCTTCCTGGGCGCGGTCGCCGGACGCGCAGCCAGGGCGGTGGCGCCGGCGGTGGCCGTGCCCGTCGGCCTGGTCGGGCGGGGCTCGAAGACGGGCACGGTGCCGGCCTCACGGTCCTCCGCCGCCGTCGGGGGGCCGGTGGGCGGGTCGGCCACGAGGGTCGTCCCTCGAGACGGAGCCCGGGCGCCCACGACCCGCAGCGTGGGTGGGTCGGCGTGGCGGGCCTCGGGCGGCCCCTGTTCGGGTGGCGAAGCCGGGCGGATCACCGGATCGGGACCGAGGATGCGCACCGCCGGGCCCTCGTCGTCGTCGTCCTCGCCCCGGTCGGTGGCGCCCGACTCCCACTCCAGAGGCTCGTCCCACCGGCGGTCCCAGTCCCTGTCCTCGCGGGGCGGCGGCGGCGGAGGGGGCGGTCCGGGGTCACCGGGACGGGCGTCCCAGTCGATCTGCAGGTCGCCGGGCTGCGGCTCCCCCACCGACCAGCTGGGCCCTCCGCCGGGGCCCCACAGGTGGGCGTCGCGATCGTCCTCGGCCGTCGCCGGTGACCGTGGCAGCGGGGGCGGGGGCGGCGGCGGGGGCGGGGGCGGCGGTGGAGGTGCCGACGACGAGGGGGGGAAGAGGTCCTCCCCCGGCTGGGCCCCGAGCCCGGCCAGCCGGTCGAGCAGGTCGTCCACCGACGCCGACTCCGGACCGGGCAGGTCCTCGAACCGGCGGTCATCCGGCCACGGGGCGTCCCAGTCCGCCTGCGGGGCCGCGGGCGGGGGAGGCGGGGGCGGCGGGGGGGGCGGGAGCGTGAGGTCGCCGAGCTCGACCACCCCGGCCGGTTCGAACATCGGCGGGGGCGGCGGGGGGGGCGGGGGCGGGGGGGCGAGATCGGCCTCGAGCGGCGCCGACTCGTAGGGGAAGGCGACGCTCCCGAGCGGATCCGGTCCCAGCGGATCGGGCTGGAGCGGGCCAGGCTCGGGCGCCGGCTCCGGCAGCAACGGCGGCAGCGGCGGCAGCGGCTCCGGAAGAGGCGGCGGCGCTTCGGCCAGCGGTGCGGCGGCCGGGGCCCCGGCGCCCCCCGAGACGGGGGGCAGCACGGCGACCACGTCGTGGGCCTCGAGCCACATGGTGTCGTCGGCGGGCTGGCCGTTCACCCAGACGCGGCACCGGTCGAGGACCGACGAGAAGGGGTCGCCGAAGCGGGAGCGGGCGGCGGCCAGCACCTCCCCCACGGTCTGGGCCTCGATCTCGATGCGCGCCTCGCCGGCGGCCTCCCGTGCGGCGGCGAACAGACGGAGTACGGCCATGCTCAGCCCCTCACCTCGGCCCAGCCGTCACGGATCACGAGCTTGCCGGCGCTGCGGGCCTCGAAGGCGAACGCGCCCCCGCCCGCCTCGAACACCGACACCTCCAGGTCGGACCCGGGGAAGACGGGCTTGGAGAAGCGCACCGCCAGCCGCCCCAGCCGCCCCGGGTCGCCCCCCATCGCCCGCTCGACGACCACCGACCCGCACATGGCCATCGTGCACAGCCCGTGCAGGATGACGCCCGGCAGGTTGACGTTGCGGGCGAACTCGTCGTCCACGTGGATGGGGTTGTCGTCGCCCGAGGCGTCCCGGTAGCGGAACGTCTGGTCGTCGTCCACGTGCACCACACCCTCGGCCAGCAGCCGCTCCCGGGCCTCGGCCGGGAACCCGTGCCCGGGCCGGTCAGGGCCCACGTCCTGCCCGTCGACCAGGCCCCGGACGAACATGGTGGCGAACTGCTCGAGCACGGGATCGCCGGCCGCCCCGTCCGACGACGACACCCGCACGGTCAGCCACGTGCCCGACCGCAGCACCCGGCGGCTGTACAGCCCGGCCTCGGTGCGCAGCTCCATGCCCGCCGCCAGGGGGCGCAGCCAGCGCATGTCCTGCTCGGCGTGGAGGAGCATCGGCAGCGACTCGGGGGGCACTTCGTGCCGGACCACCCCGATCATCGGCTCCCACGTCGGCACCACCGCGAACACGGGCGGCACCAGACGGCCTTCGGCGTACACCGGGTTGGCGTCGTTGGTGGCGGCTGCGTAGGCGCGGGCCCGCTCCGGGTCGACTGGTTCCACCCGCGGGGCGGTGTTCTGGAGAGCCATGTCGGAAAGAGGAAGTGCCACGGCGCCGCTCCTGGCTCGCAACGCCGCGACCTTACCGGCCGGAGGCGGAGCGGGCCACGCCCCGGGCCCGCAGCTCGGCCACCAGCCGGTCGGCCAGCCCGGGCGTGAGGAGGTCGGTGCCGTGCCCCGACCTCTCCTCCCACCACAACGCCTTGGGTTCCTCCGCCCACGAGTAGATCCTCTCGGCGTGGTCCCGACCGAAGTAGTGGTCCTCGGGATCGTGCACGACCAGGGTGAGAGCAGGGGCGATCGACGCCACCACGCCGGACGCGTCGGGAACGCCCGAGCACCGGTCGGAGATGCGGGTGCGCATGCACACCGCCACGAAGGTTCGCCCCGCCCGGGTGTGGATGTACCGCTCGACCCGCTTGGTGGCCGGCGTGTCCCACGCCCCCCACCACGCCGGTGCGCTCACGCCCACCACCGCGGCCACCCCCCCGTAGGTGCCGGCGTGGAGGAACACCGCCGCACCACCCAGGCTGATCCCCACCGTGACCACCGGCACCCCCGGCCACGCCTCCGCCGCGAACCGCACCGCCGCGTCCACGTCGAGCGGCTCGTCCGTGCCCATCGTGGAGCAGCCCGCCGACCGGCCGTGCCCCCGCAGCTCGGGCACCACCACGTTGGCCGAGCGGGCCAGCAGGTGGGCGAAGGCGTGCACCGCCGGCGTGCGAGACGAGTGGGAGAACCCGTGCACCAGCACCACGCTGGCGAAGGCGTCGGGCGGGCCGTCCAGGCGGGCGCCGGCCAGGCGCACCCCGTCGGCGGTCACCAGCGCGAGGGCCTGCTCGGGCCGGTACCCCGGCACCAACAGGTACTTCCGGACGTAGTTCTCCAGCGCGCGGCCGTAGCTCGCGGGCCGAGGTCTGACCTTCGGCTCGGAAGCGAGGCTTCGTCGCCGAGTCACCAAGGTGCTCCGGGCGTCCGGCAAAGCCGGACCGCCCTCCGGCGAAGCCGGCTCAGGCGCTCGTCAGCTCTCGTCGGGCTCGCCATTCGGCTTCGATCCGTCCCAGTTCGGTGGAGGCCGGGGCGTCGCTCAGGTATTCGGAGAGGAGCCGGCCCCAGTTGGCGGTCACCTCCATCTTGCCGAACAGGGCGCTGAAGCCCCAGACGACCCGGTCGAGGATGACGTACGACGGCGGCATGTTCAGCGACTTGATGAGGTCGCCGTACTGGCCGGTCAGGTCCAGCATGCGTTGCAGCGTCTGGCCTACGAACTTCGACGTGTAGGTGAACCGCTCGAGCTGGAACGGGATGTAGGGCTGGCTGCAGAACTCGTAGATCAGGTCCTCGGGCATGCCGTGGTCTCGCGGCAGGAACCCGGCCCGCACCAGGGCCTCGACCAGTCCGGCCGGGTCCTGGCGCAGGATGGCGTCGAGGATGGGGCTCAGCGTCTCCAGCTCACCCGGGGCCCACCGCTTGACCAGCCCGAAGTCCAGGAATGTGACCTTGCCCTTCTTGGGGTGGAACCGGTAGTTGCCGGGGTGGGGGTCGCCGTTGAACACGCCGTGGTGCCAGATCGACCCCTCGGCGAAGCGGAACAGGATCTCGGCCGCCGTCTCCTTCTGCTCCTGGGTCGACGTGGCCAGGAACTCCTTCCAGGACATCCCCTCCACCCACTCGCTGGTGATCACCCGCTGGGCGCTGCGCTCGGGCACCACCTCGGGGATGTGGATGAACGGGTGGCCCCGGTAGCGGTCGGCGAACTCCTGCTGGTAGCGGGCCTCCTTGCGGTAGTCGAGCTCGTCCCCCATCCGTACCCGTAGCTCGTCGACCATGGCCTTGACGTCCATGTTCTTCAGGGCGAACGCCGCGAACATGCCGTACAGCAGCTCGGCGTTGTCGAGGTCGCTCTTGATGGCCTTGTCCACGCCGGGGTACTGGACCTTGACCGCCACCTCCCGGCCGTCGGGCATCACCGCGTAGTGCACCTGGCCGATCGACGCCGCCGCCCTCGGCACCCGCTCCCACTCCAGGAACAGCTTGTGGGGGTCGTCGCCCAGCTCGTCGCGGACGACCTGCTCGGCCAGGCTCGGCGCCATGGGCGGCACCTCGGCCTGCAACGTCGCCATCGCCGCCTGCGCCTCCGGGGGGAGGCCGTCGGCGATGAACGACACCATCTGGCCCGCCTTCATGATGGCGCCCTTCATGTTGCCCAGCACCTCGGCCACGTCCTGGGCGGAGCGGATGGCGAACTGCTCCTCGAGCCGGGCCCGCTTCTCCTCGCTCGCCTTGCGGCCCCGCACCTTCAGCGTCGCCCATGCCAACAGTCGCCGGACCGACAGCCGCCACATCCGCAGCTGGCGGTCGACGCGCGTGCGGCGGTCCTCGTCCCGCAGGGCCAGGCCCACGCCCGTGCCCGCCACCACCACACCGGCCGCCGCCACCGGGGCGGCCCGGCGCAGGCGCGGGCCCCAGCCCCCCGCCACCCTCCTAGAGGTTGCCGGCCGAACGGGCCTGGCGCTCCGCCGCGGCCTGGTCGTCGAGGCACAGCCGGGTGGCGGGCATGACCTCCAGCCGCTCCTCGCCGATCGGCTTCCCGCACGCCTCGCACGTGCCGTAGGTGCCGTCGCCGATGCGGGCCAGGGCGTGCTCGATGTCGGCCAGCTCGGCCTCGACGTTCTCGAGGATCGACAGGTCCTTCTCCCGCTCGAACGTCTCCGTGCCCAGGTCGGCCTGGTGCTGGTCGAGGGCCGACAGCTCACCGATGCTGTCGTTCTCGCTCTCCTCGTTCTCGCCGAACGTGTCGCGCATCTGCTGGAGGCGGGCCTGCTCTTCCTCGAGCCGCTCGCGGGCGTGTTGGACGTCCATCGTCGCCAGACTACCGGTGCTGCCCTGCAACCCAGGCGTCGACCAGTTCGGCGAGCACGGGCAGTGACACGGCCCCAGACCCGAGCACGGCGTCGTGGAAGCCCTTGATGTCGAAGCCGGCGCCCAGGGTGGCCCGGCTCGACTCCCGCAGCCGGAGGATCTCCCGCTGGCCCAGCTTGTAGGCCAGGGCCTGGCCCGGCATGCCGATGTAGCGGTCGACCTCGATGGTCACCTCGTCCACCGACACCGGTGTGTTGGCGGCCATGAACTCGATGGCCTTGGCCCGGCTCCAGCCCAGGGCGTGGATGCCGGTGTCGACGACCAGCCGGCACGCCCGGATCGAGTCGGCGGCCAGCATGCCGATCCGCTCCAGGTCGTCGTCGTACAGGCCCATGTCCTCGGCCAGCCGCTCGGCGTAGAGACCCCACCCCTCCACGTAGGCGGTGTTGCCGAGTGAGAACCGCCGGAACCGGGGCAGGTCGGTCAGCTCCACCGCGATGGCGAGTTGCAGGTGGTGTCCGGGGATGGCCTCGTGGAAGGCGATCGAGGCGGTCTCGTAGCGGGCCTTGTTCTCCGGCTTGTCGGTGTTGACGTAGTAGGTGCCGCCCCGCGACCCGTCGCCCGGCGGCGGGAAGTAGTAGGCGCTGGGCGAGTCGGGCGCCAGGAACTCGGGGACGACCTCGATGCTGCACGGCGCCTGCGGGAGCCGCCCGAACCAGTCGCCCATGGCCGCCATGGCGTGCTCGAAGGCGTCGCGGGCGTCGGCCAGGATCTGGTCCCCGCTGGAGTAGCGGAGGGCCGGGTCGGTGCGCAGCCGTTGCAGGACCTCGGCGGGGTCGCTCGTCCCGAACAGCCGCCCGCCCACCTCGGCGTACTCGGCCGGCAGCTTCTCGGTGACCTCCTCCATGCCGATGGCGTGGATCTCCTCGGGCGGGAGATCGAGGGTGGTGTGCTGGCTGACGAGGGTGGCGTAGATGGCGGGACCGTCGTCGATCCACGACAGGCCGCAGTGCTCGTCGTCCCGGGCCACGGGGAGGAGCCGGTCCCTCAGCGTCTCGACCATGCGGGCGTAGGCCGGGCGGATGAGGTCACGGGCGACGTCGGCCAGCTCGCCCCGGACGGCCTCGGCCCCCTCCCCCGCCAGGGTGACGAACACGTCGGACTCCAGCGGCGAGGCGAGGTAGCCCTCCAGCATGTTGGCCGCCCGGCTGATGCAGATGGCCGCCGGCGTGCGCCCCGCCGCCGCCCCGTCGACGTACCGCTGCGCCGCCTGGTCGAGGGCGGTCGGCACCTTCCGGAACCGCTCCAGCAGCATCGCCGCCGCCTGCCCGTCGGGCGCCGACATCACCGGCAACGTCTGCAGGACCCCGACGTGGTACCCGGTCATCTGGTCCGACTGCAGCTCCACCAGCCGCTGGTCGACGGCGGCGACGGCCTGGTCGAGCTCGGTGGCCAGCTGCCCGTGCGTCACCCGGTCGTCGCTGTCCAGGCCGTCCTCCGGGACGGCGGCCAGCCGGTCGCGCAGCCCAGACCACCGCCGGCGCGCCTCCGCCTCCGCCTCCGCCGACAGGTCCTCGATGCGGTCGTCGAACCGATGGTCGCCGAGCACCGTGGCCGTGGTCGGGTTGACCTCGAGGAGGGCGTCCCAATACTCCTCCGCCAGCGCTCGCAACTCCGGGTCGGCCACGCCGGAAGGGTAGGCGGGGCTTGTGCACGAACGAGCGTTCGTGCACGGTGGACGGAGGACCGCGGCGAGCTACCCCTTGCAGCGCTGCAACTCCCGGAAGGCGACGTTGTTGTGCTCATTGCTCTCGGACACCGTCTTGCCGGCGTCCGCCGTGGCGGTCAGCTCCACCCAGCAGTAGCGGCGGAAATAGAGGGATTCGAAGGTGAGGCTCTGGCCGGGGCTCAGCGACGACACGTTGTGGTCGAGGCCCCGCACCATGTACCAGCCGAGCTCGTCGCGCTGTTCGCTCCGCACCCGCACGTAGAACGAGCCGGCGGTGCGCTCGCCCTCGTTCTTCACTGTGACAACGGCTTTCGACCCTTCCCAGGCTCCGGTCTGCCAGTGGTACACGGACTGGAAGCGCACTGACACCGTGAGGTCCGCCCGGGGGGACGTCGTCGTGGGGGTGTAGTTGTCGTAGGGGTCGTTGTAGGGCAGGGCGCCTGCTACGGGGGTGGTGGTGGCCAGAGCGGCCAGGGCAAGCATGGTTCCCACAGCCACTCGCAGGGACTTCACGTTCATGTCCTGACCTCCGTCTCGTGGGGCCCCGCACCTGTGCCGGCCCTCCATGCTGTGATGGTGACGGGCCAAGCAGGCTGACGGGATCCCCACGGCGGCTGTATGTGGCCGCGAAGAGGGAAGGTGATCCTTACGGATCGGACAGGTCGCGGTCGCCTTCCCACTCTGGTCGCCAAGCGTGGAGCCGCTGGTCGAGACGGTGGGCCGCCGGGGTCTCGAACCCCGCACCTTGGGATTAAAAGCGCGAAATCAGCGTGCTTATTGGTGCTGCGCCGTGCTGCTGCATGCGGTCTGACCTGGACTTTCGCGATCGATGGTGACGACAGATAGTGCTCACTACCGATCTGTCCCGAGTCGTTCGTTAGCAAAATGTTTGCAAATGGCGCCCTACTACTGGGGATATACCGCACTCGTCAGCGTAGCCTCGGGCCTGAGATCGCCTCCGGGGGGTCCGGCCGGTCTGATCGATCGAGGTCGTTCACATCGGCGGCTTCACCGTCACGTCGGTGGCCTGCGACCATTGCGTCACCGACGCACGGAACCCTCCGACGGCTGGCAGAGGTGCATGGCCGGTCAGCGCACCGCAACCAATCGGCAAGGTTTTCGCCGCCGGCGGGCCGGAGCCACGTGGCGGCCCGTCCACGACGCTGATCCGCGACGACAGGAACAGCGGGCCGGGCCTTGTGATCGCCTCGATCGGCGTCGAGCAGATCGTGTCCATAGAGGCGATCCTGACCTGACAGGCCCAGACCATCGACATTACGCGTGTGCGCTACTCGTCCGGGCTGGTCGCGGCGACCGGACGAGTGTTATCGGGCGCACGCCTCGCATGACTTCGCCGGATATCGCGCACTGGCAAAGCGGAAGTCCATGCCGGGCCAACCATCCCGTCCGGGCGCACTGGCTTGTCGCGTCTTGACTTGGCCAACGTCGCGCCGCAACCAAGCGCAATGTTAGGGAAGAGATAGCCCTCCCCAGATGGCACGCCGCCGAGAACGTTCGGTTGACGCGCCAACCAGGCATCGCCAGCATGGTGATATCGGCGACAGCGGGAGGCACGTCATGACCGAGGAACCGACGAAGCGGCTAGGGGCCGACAACGCGGCCTCGAACGCCGACAACACCACAGCAGAGCCCGCAGACATAGACCGGCTCTCTAGCTCTGGCCCCAGCCGGATCCGGGCCTGTGAGGATCGGCGCGACGCGAAGCCTCGACAGAGGAGCTCAGCGGGTTGAGCGGCAGCTGGAGTGTCCACGGCTTCCAAACCGGTCGTACTGGCTTCTTTGATGGAAGGATGGTCGTCAGCGGGCCAGACACGGGCGCGAGAACATCTTGACCCATGACTATCCGCGTATTCATTTCGTACCGCCGGGGTGATACTAAGCACTTCGCAGGTCGGTTGCGCGACCATCTCGCCCACCGGTTTGGTGACGATAATGTGTTCTTCGACGTGTACTCGATCGATCTCGGGTCAGATTTTCGAGCTGCAATCCGCGAACAACTTGCAGCCGTAGACGCCGTCATCCTTATGATCGGGCCTCAATTCAACACTAGCGGCCTCGCGAATGAACACGATTACGTACGTCTGGAGCTTCTGGAAGCCCTTGAGCAGGACAAGCACATCGTCCCAGTTCTGGTGGAGGACGCGCAGATGCCGTCCAGCCGCGAACTACCCTCTGAGCTTGAGCCGCTGTCCTATCGTCATGCAGCACTCCTACGCCCGGATCCCGACTTTCGAGGGGACGTGGGGCGGCTGATCTCGAGCCTCGAACGCGTAGCGGCCCAAGCCACAACGGGCACTCGAGGCTCGGAGAAGACGCCTGCTAAGACGCAGTTGGCGCTGCCCGGGAAGCAAGCGTCAATGGCCAAGAACAATGCGGCAGCCAGCAACCCCTCCGCTGGTCCCAGCCCTACTTCTGTGCCAACTACATCACACCGGACAAGCTCTCTTAGACACGCAGCGCTTCCACGAGTTCTGGAGGTCGGCTCTGCGCCGAACTCGATGGCCTTGTCTCCGAACGGGGCTACTCTTGCTATCTCTGACTTGTACGGCGTCTCCCTGTACGACTTGATCACAGGTGCGAGCACCTGGAGAAAAAGCAGCCACGACCTGTGCCGCACCCCCTACTCGGGTGCGCAGCTGCTCCCTGCAGGCCCGGTTGCGTTCTCGCCGGACGGTGCGCTATTGGCATTCGGGCATGGTTACAACCCAAGTCGGTATTTTGGTACGTCTCTGGGCTTCGTATCTCTACTGGAGATTGCTACAGGTGACATAGTTCGTGAACTCCAAGGCGTCATCCGCGATTTTCTGGCCTTCTCCCCGAATGGCGTTCACCTTGCCGTCCGCACCGCATCGGGGGTATCCCTTTGGAAATGGGATACCGATGCAGTGGACCGTACCCTTACCGGTAACGCAAGCTGCATAACGTTCTCGCCTAACGGCGCCATCTTGGCCGGCGGTAGCATGGATAAGATGGTGCGCTTGTGGGACGTTGACACAGGAGCTCTCCGGACGCTCATAGGTCACCAGAAGCGTGTAAATTCCGTGGCGTTCTCTCCCGACGGCGTCTTCTTGGCGAGCGGGAGCAGCGACAAGACGGTAGGCCTTTGGGACGTGGATAGCGGCGCGTTACTGGCAACGCTCATAGGTCACCAGAAGCGTATAAATGCCGTGGCGTTCTCCCCTGACGGCGCCTTCCTGGCGAGCGGAAGCAGCGACAGGACCGTACGCCTCTGGGCCGTGGAAGATCATGAGCTGATCGACACCATACAGGAAAGAAGGACGGTAGAGGCTATAGCGTTCTCACCCGACGGTGCCTTATTGGCCACTGCAGGTACGATGTCGTTCTTAGAAAGCAATACCGTCGCACTATGGTCACTTTCCAGACTAGAGCAGTGAGATGGCCCGCCGCTGAACAACAAGGCTGCGGAAGTGAGCCACATCACTTCTATACTCCAGCGTTCGTCGTTCCGTTGAATGCGTGTTTGGCATCCCTCAGTCCTGCAAAGGCTGACCGGTCGGGTCCTGGAGCCGCGTCGGCTACCCGCCGCATTACGGCACGGTTGGAGCGCGAGATAAAGACTCTCTTCCGCCGGACGGGCCTTCAGCTGTTCGGAGGATGCGTCAGGGTCAACCTCACCGTCTGGGGGGTGAACACCTCGTGCGCGGGGTGAAACGTGACCTCTGGGGCGACATTGATCTCAGCTTTACCATGGCCGGCCCCAGACGGTTTTCACCGAAGGCCTGGAAAGCTTCCTCACTCTCCCAGGCGTCGACGTTGTGGTTGTCGTCGCCCTCCCACCACGCGACATGTGAGTAGCCACCGTCAGGCGTGGGTGTGCTCATCTGATTTGGCCCCACCTGTGAGTTTCGTGCTCATTTGATCTGGCCCCACCCCTGGTGGGTCCTCGTGGCGGCAGCGGGGGTCCACCACCGGCGGGATGGCGGGCTCGACCGTGTGGTCCATGGCTACGAGGTCGAAGGTGGAGTTGTTCGAGCAGATCCGCAAGGCGAGGGAACGCGAGGGGCTGTCAGTCCGGGGGCTGGCCCGCCGGTTCAGAGTCCACCGTCGGATAGTCCGCCAAGCTCTGGCGTCACCTGTTCCGCCCCAACGGAAGGCCGGCCCGCCCCGGGTGTCGCCGGTGCTGGACCCGTGGAAGCCCACGATCGACGTGTGGCTGGCGGCCGACCGGGACGTTCCCAAGAAGCAGCGCCACACGTCCCGGCGCATCTGGCAGCGGCTGGTGGAGGAGCACGGCGCCGATGTCGGCGAGTCAACGGTGCGGCGCTACGTGGGCGAGGCCCGCCGCCGGGAGCCCATGGCCTTGCGTGAGGTGACCGTGCCTCAGCACCACCCCCTGGGCGACGAGGGCGAGGTCGACTTCGGCAGCGTCAGCTTCTACCTCAACGGCCTGCTCACCGAGGGGTGGATGTTCGTGATGCGCCTGTCGGCGTCGGGGAAGGGCTTCCACCGCGTCTACCTGAACCAGGCTCAGCAGTCATTCCTCGACGGGCACGTGCGCGCGTTCGAGCACTTCGGCGGGGTCCCGAGCGGCCGGATCCGATACGACAACCTCAAGCCCGCCGTGGTGCGGGTGATGAAGGGCCGGGACCGGCAGGAGACCGAGCGCTTCATCGCCATGCGGTCGCATTACGGCTTCGACAGCTTCTTCTGCATCCCAGGGAAGGACGGCGCCCACGAGAAGGGCGGCGTGGAGGGCGAGGTGGGGCGGTTCCGCCGCCGCAACCTCGTCCCGGTGCCGCGTGTCGAGTCGATGGAGGAGCTGAACGAGCTGGTAGCGGCGGGCGACCTCCGCGACGACCGCCGGCGCATCTTCGGCCGCCCGCTCACTGTCGCCGAGCACTTCGAGCTGGAGGCCCCGGCCCTGCGGACCCTGCCCGCGCAGCCGTTCGACCCGACGCTCACGCTTCGTCCGCGCGTCGACGGCAAGTCCCGGGTGTGCGTCCGTCAGTGCTTCTACTCGGTGCCGGTGCGCTTCGCCGGCGGCCGCGTCGACGTGCGCCTTGGCGCTGAGCGGGTCGAAGCCCTGGAGGGCAGCAAGGTCGTCGCCGACCACGCCCGGGCCGTCGCCAAGGGGACCGAGGTCCTCGTGCTCGACCACTACCTCGAGGTGTTCAAGATCAAGCCCGGCGCGTTCCCGGGGGCCACCGCTCTGGCCCGGGCCCGGGCGTGCGGGGCGTTCACCGCCGACCACGACGCGCTCTGGGACCTGGCCCGCCGCAAGCTCGGCGACGCCGCCGGCACTCGGGCGCTGATCGAGGTGCTGCTCCTGCACCGCAGCGTGCCTCGGGACTCGCTGCTGGCCGGCATCCGGGCGGCCGTCGCCGTCGGCTCCGTCAACGCGGAGGTGGTCGCCATCGAGGCCCGCAAGGTGGCCGAGCGCGCCGTGGCGCCGGTCGTCCCCATCGGCGCCCTGTCCCGCTACGACCGACCCAAGCCGACGCTGAACGGCTACGACGCCCTATTGGAGGCCAGCTCGTGACGACCATGACCGACACCGCCGCCGAGGCCGCCATCGGAGCCGCCGCCCGGGAGCTGCACCTGCCCACGGTGCGGGCCGAAGCGGTGCGGCTGGCCGAGGTCGCCCAGCGCAACCGGCTCACCTACCTGGCGTTCCTGGCCGAGGTCCTCTCGGCCGAGGTCGACGACCGAGCGGAACGCCGGCGGGAGCGGCGCGTCCACGAGGCCCGCTTCCCGCGCATGAAGCGCCTCGCCGACTTCGACTTGTCGGCGGCGCCGACGGTCAACCCGGCCACCATCGCCACCCTGGCAAACGGCAGCTACCTCGATGCCGGCAACCCAGTCGTGCTGCTCGGCGACAGCGGCACGGGCAAGAGCCACCTGCTCATAGGCCTCGGGATCGCCGCCTGCGAACAGGGACGCCGTGTTCGTTACGTGACGTGCGCCCAGCTCGTCAACGAGCTCGTCGAGGCAGCCGACGAGCGGAGGCTCAGCCGGATCGTCGCCCGATACGGCCGGCTCGACCTCCTGTGCCTTGACGAGCTGGGCTACGTGCAGCTGGACCCACGGGGTGCCGAGCTGCTGTTCCAGATCGTGACCGAGCGGGAGGAGAAGGCCTCTATCGCCACGGGGAGCAACCTCCCCTTCAGCGAGTGGGGGTCGATCATCCCGGATCCACGTCTCGTCGCTGCGATAGTCGACCGTCTGACCTTTCACGCCCACATCATCGAGACGGGGACAGAGAGCTACAGGCTGCGAACTACGCGCGCCGCCAAAAGACGGAAGAAGAGTGCCTGATCCCACCGCTCACCTGGCCTGCTCCTTCGCACGAGCGATCGCTTCACGCAGCGCCGCCACGGCGTCCTCGACGCGGTTGACGACGAACAGCTCGACGTCGCCGCTTGCGAGCTCCACTCGCAGGCGCCGACGCAACTTCGCGGTGCGCCCAGGCAATGGCGTGGCCAAGCCAGCGGGTTCGACCGTGACGTCCCTCACCTCACTCAGCGCACACGACCACTCCGCGCCGCCTGTCGCGTCGTCGAAGCGGTTCGGCACAAACAGGATCCGCCGAGGAGTCACAAATAGCGTGCCGCCGACCTGGCGAAGCGTTGTCTGCTCTCGGTTCGCGTTCCGGCGCCATCGCACATCTTCTCCAAGGAGATCCGGCTCGCGGACCCACCAGCCCATCCCTCCATCGTGACAGCTGTCCGAGAGATCGACACGGGTGGGGCCAAATGAGGTGAGCACGGTGGGGCCAGTCCGGCTTGACACACTCAAACATCACGGTCGCTTCGGCTCCGCCGTACCCCGTGAGGACGGCGATGGCCACGATCCCGACGACAAGGCAAGCGTTGAGGATGACCGAGCGCCGGGAAGGACCGGATGAGTCGTAGGCGGCGAGCGCGTAGGTCGCTACCGCGAAACCCGCGAGGGCAGTGGTCACCGGCGGGTAGCGGAGGGCCAAGTAGGCGACGGTCGCCAACCAAACGCCAAGCAGTACCGGCAACGGCCACCGGCGGCGGGCGACGAGCGGCGCTGTCTGAGCGACGGTCAGCACCTGCGCAAGCAGGTCCCGATCGCGGAAGCCGGGCTGATACGAGGGCGCCACCATCACCCCGGCAAGGGCCAGGATGAGGATCCCAACGGCTACGAGCACGTCCCAGGCCGCGTCCCGCCGAGTGGTGTAATCAACGTCGCCGGCGTGACCGTCGACGACGACAGTCTGTCAGGCGGTGATGGCGAGCGGCTCGGGGGTCTCGACGGCGTCGCCGGCAGTGAGCTTGGCCATTGACTCCTCTGACAGGTAGCGGCGCTCGGCGACGGCCCACTCGTCGTGGGTCTCGACGCACACGGCGGTGACGAGGCGGACGACGGCGGCGTCGTTGGGGAAGATCCCCACCACGTTGGTGCGGCGCTTGATCTCGCCGTTGAGGCGCTCCAGCGGGTTGGTGGACCACAGCTTGCGCCAGTGGGCGAGGGGGAAGGCGCTGAAGGCCAGCAGGTCGTCGGCGGCGTCGGCGAGCATGGCGGCGACGTCGGGGAACTGCGGTGCCAGCATGCGGGTCACCTCGTCGAGCTGGGAGCGCACGTGGGCGGCGTCGGGCTGGGCGAAGACCGTGCGCACGGCGGCGGCCACCATCTCCGAGGAGGCCCGAGGGACCCTGGCCAGGATGTTCCTCATGAAGTGCACCCGGCAGCGCTGCCAGCCGGAGCCCACGAACACCGAGGCGATGGCCACCTTGAGGCCAAGGTGGTGATCGGAGATCACCAGCTGCACGCCGTCGAGGCCTCGGGCCCGCAGCCCCTTCAGGAACGCCGTCCAGAAGGCTCCGCTCTCCGAGTCGCCCACCGACACGCCCAGGACCTCCCGGTCGCCGACGGCGCTGACGCCGGTGGCCACCACGACCGCCCGGGAGACGACCCGTCCTCGGACCCTGCCCTTCACGTAGGTGGCGTCGCAGAAGACGTAGGGGAAAGCCACATGGCCCAGGGGGCGGTCCCGGAACGCCTCCATGTCGGCGTCCAGCTCCCGGCAGATGCGGCTCACCTCGCTCTTGGAGATCCCCGCCTCCAGGCCCAGCGCCTTGACCAGGTCGTCGACCTTGCGGGTCGACACCCCGTGCACGTAGGCCTCCATCACCACGGCGAACAGGGCCCGGTCGATGCGGCGGCGGCGCTCGAGGACGGAGGGGAAGAAGCTGCCCCGCCGCAGCTTGGGGATGGCCAGCTCGACGTCGCCGGCCTTGATCGACAGCAGCCTGGGCCGGTGGCCGTTGCGCAGGTTCGTCCGGGACTCGGATCGCTCGTGCGGCTCGGCGCCGATCGCCTCGGAAGCCTCCGCCTCGATCAGCGCTTGGAGCACCAGCTCCACGCTGCGGCGGATGACGTCGATGTCGCCGCCGGCGCGCAGCGCGTCGAGCAGCTCGGACAGGTCAGACTCTGTGAGGGCCATCGGTGGCTTCTCCTTCGTGAACCCGGCTAGGAACACGTCGAAGATCACGCCGGTGGCCCACCCAAGTGGTGGACCCCTACGCCGATTTACACCACGTCAGGGGACGCCAACCACGTCCCACGTCGTCCGTCCTGCGGGGACCATCAGAGATGACGTTAGGACTGATAGAGGAACGAGGTCACAAGCGACAGCGCCCTCATGCCGGTCATCCTGGCCGCCCGAGTCCGGGTCGTCCGACTGCTCGGCCACCACCACGCCCAGGACGCTCATGCGTGCGAAAACGTCGCCGGCTCGGCTCTTTGGCCGCTACGGGGCCGCGTTGGGCTGGTCAGCGGCCTGCACCGTCGATAAACGTCTCGGCGTAGCCCCTCCTCACCGCTCTCGTTCACCCACGGTGTCCGGGAGCCGCGAAACGCAACCTCGCCGCTGCGGACATCATCCCAAAAAGCCGGTATGGATCGATACCGAACAGGTGCCCGGGGAACAAGCGCGGCCCGATATCCGGCACTTCGCCCCGGAGCTCCAGACCCACGCCGACGGAGAGCTTGGCCGAGCGCCGTCGGCGGTGACCCACGGCCGGCGATCAGGGGTGCGTGCTCGGTGGTCATCTGTGCTAAGGCTCCGTCATGACCTTTGGCCTCTTCGGAACCTTCGTCGCCGGTGAAGGCCAGCGGGATAACCTCGTTGGGCATCTCCTCCGTGCGGCAGCGCTCCTTCACAACGATCCAGCGTGCCTCCAGTACGTCGTTGGGACACACGGCGAGAGGGAGGTATCCATCTTCGAGCTTTGGGACCACGAGGCGGCCCACCACTCCTCACTTCAGCGCGAAGACATC
>JBKHXX010000008.1:0-2313 GCA_046565765.1 Acidimicrobiia bacterium
ACGCAGTCCCAGCAGCAGGCGGTTCGAGCCCCGCTCGTCGAGGCGCTCGTTGCCGGCCAGGAGCAGCTTGCGGATGCGATAGAGCGGATCCTCCTTGCGGCCACGGTGGCCGAGGGTCTCGTTCTGGAACCGCCGGCGCACCTTGTCGAGGCACCGGTTGCCGACCCGGACGACGTGGAACGGATCCGCCACCCGGCGAGCATGCGACAGGTGTGGCGACAGCCCCACCCGGAAGGACTCGGCCAGGTCGGTCGCCACCACCGCGATGCGCGCCAGCCACCGAGGGTCGGCTCCTGCCGTCCATCGCCGCAGGTCAACTGCGGCGTTGCCCTCGACGAGGTCGATGAGGACCTTGGCTTGGAGGTCGACCAGCCCGGTGGCGTAGATGGTCGGGTGCGTGGGCTTGGCCGACAAGTAGGTGGTCTCGTCGACACCGAGCTGGCGCACCGTGCCGATGCGCTCGGGGTCGTCGACGAGGGGCGTGCCGTGCTCGATGACGGCGTTCATCACCGTCCACCAGCACACGCCCAGCTCCACGGCCACCTTGGACACCGCCCGAGCCTCCTCGCCCACCTGCCGGCACGCCTCAGCCCCGGCCCGGCGGGTGAGCACCGCTTGGGCGTCGACGTGGGGGGAACGCTCGGTCCATGTCTTGGCCTCGCAGTCCGGATCGACGCAGCGCCACCGCCGCTTGACCCACCGCAGCTGTGCCGGGCGGCCGAAGCAGGTGAGGTCGCGGATGTCGATCGCCGTGCGATCCTGCGCCTCGGCCCGCACGCCGCAGCGTTCGCAGCCCACCAGCGGTCACGGTCTCGATCGTGATCACGACCTCGTCCGGACCTTCGATGACCTCCAAGACACGGAACCCATCCAGTCCCAGAAGCGCTTCCGCCAGACCGGTAGCGTCGCTCATCGTCAGGGGCCTCCCGTCGTCGCAGCCGTCAGATAGCCGCAACGATGGCGGGGCCCCTGGCCCGTGTGGTGGATGCCTCCCTACCTCACAGTCCCCAGTTCAACGCGAAGCGCCCGATTAGTGGCACTCGGCCCGAGGACAAGCGGCCCCGGGCTGCGGGTGTGTTCCTATCACGGGCGCCGCAACGGCGACGTCGACAGCTGCCAGACGCCCGTAGTCGACAGTCCGATCCTGCTCGGGGAACAGCCGGTGTTGTCGGGCCGACGACCGGAGCGACCGGTTTCGTGCGTTCCTGCGCCGCCACCGGTCAAGCGCCGCCGCCTCGAGCCGTTCCAGAGGCCTCCCCTGTGCTGAGCCACCTCGCGAAAACATGTACATCGGAGCGCTCATAGCCCAAGCGCTCATAGAAGCCGAGTGCTTCGCTGTTGGACGGCCTGACCAGCAGCTGGGATTTCACGCACCCGTTAGCCCGAAGCCAGTCCTCGGCTGCCGTCACCATGCGCTCGCCCAGGCGCCTCCTCCGATGAGCGGGGTCAACTGCGAGGTAGTAGATCCACCCCCGGTGTCCGTCGTAGCCGACCATCGCCGCCGCGACGACTTGCTGCTCCATGACACCAAGGAGCACCGTCGAGGCCAGTCCGTTGAGCGCTCGATGGAAATCTTGACGTGCGTCGTTCCAAGGGCGAGTGAGACCGCATCTTTCCCATAGAGAAGCTGCGTCGTCGCAGTCCGAGGCCTCGGCGCAGCGAATGTCCACGGCGCCATAGTGGCATTCTGGGCGGGAGTGGATGTCGGCAAAGGTGCAGCGTTATCAGTCCCTGTCTAGACGACGGAGATTGAGGCCAACGTCCCCGTCGGGGTTTCTTGCTGTCACACCGCCGTGAGAAATGACAGCGGCGATGCGCAGCGACGTGTCAGCGGCCCTCCGCACAGAGCTGTCGAGCGTTCTCGGCTGACGGACTTCGTGGCGGCCCACGCACGCAGGGTCCGCAGGGCCTCGAGCAGCTGCCCCGCCTCCTCGGCCAAGGCGTAGGTGACCGACTCGGGGGGTCCGGGCTCGACGATGCCGGCGGCCTGAAGCTCGCGTAGCCGCTCGGCGAGCACGCCGCGGTAGCTCCCGACGTCACCAGCAGCGCAGGACGAAGACTGGGTCGTGCGTACGCGGCTGCGGCTACCGCATGGGTCGGTCTGGGATGGCTGGGTTTCCAGGCGGGGAACCGGGGAGGTCCCAGCAGCCAGTCCGAATCGCGTCGCTGCAGCGCCACATCACCGGAAGCTGTGAGTTGATGGCCTCGTCGGCATTGGGGCCGACGGAAACACCGGTCGGCGTTCGGGTTGTCGGCACATCGACCGTCCAGAGCTGTCCATTACGGATGATGTGAATCCGCGTCGTCGTGTCA
>JBKHXX010000009.1:0-55987 GCA_046565765.1 Acidimicrobiia bacterium
ACTGACAGAAGGACGGCACCGTGCCCCGATCCGGGTCAAGAGCACAGCCTTCGGGTAGGCGTAGAGCATGGCCCTGCTCGTTGTCCTCGTGGTGTTGGCCATCGTGTTCGGCGTCGGCGCGGTCGTCGAAGGACTGGCATGGGCGCTGCTGATCGCGCTGGTCCTGGTCGCTGCTGTCGCTTGGTTCGGTTGGCAGAAGCTGCGGGGAACGTCCCGTCCGACCTGATCGACGCAGCCCATCGTGAGGAGCTCCGTCGCCGCGTGCACCGTCGGGTCCCGTGCCTGACTTCGGCGACATGACGTCCCGGGCGGGGGAGCTCGCCGTTCGGCTGACGGTGGCGATCGGGGTGATCGCCGCGTTTGCCCTGGCGGCGCGCCTGGCCCTGCCGTTGGTCCGCCGGATCCTCGACCGCCGGGGTCGCCCCAGCTACACCCGTGTGTTCAGCGGCCTGATCCGGGTGGCGGTCGTCCTCATCGGGTGCTTGTTCTCTCTGACCCTGGCGTTCCCGTCGGTGAGGGTGGCCGACGTCTTGGCCATCTTCGGCATCATCTCGGTCGCGGCCGGGTTCGCGTTCAAAGACACCTTCGAGAACCTCCTCGCCGGGGTGCTGCTGCTGTTGCGCGACCCGTTCATGTCCGGCGACCAGGTCACGATCGCCGATCGCGAGGGCACCGTCGAGGGAGTGACGGTCCGCGAGACGCTGCTGCGCGGTCACGACGGTCGGCGCTACTTCATTCCCAACGCCAAGGTGATGACCGACGTGATCGAGGTCGAGACCGACGACACCACGCTGCGCCAGTCCTTCTCGCTGCTCCTCCACCCGGCAAGTGACTTCGCCGCGGTCCGATCGATCCTCCAGGAAGCCATCCGCGGCGTGGAGGGCGTGTGCGCTGAGCCGGCAGCGGAGGTGCTGCTCGTCGACGTCGTGGACGGCGACGTGGAGGTCCAGTGCCGTTTCTGGAACGGCTCGCGCCGTCGTGAGGCAACCGTGGTGCGGGATCGTGCCATCGCCGCTGCCATGGCGGCACTCGCGGAACACCAGGTTGCGCTGCCGGTTGACGAGCTGCGAGTCGACCTCCTCGGGCGCGACGACGCAAGCGACAGGCACGGGAAGTTGCACAGCCACGGCGACGCGCAGCGGTGACGCGCGTGCTGGCCCGCCTTCGACGCGCGTGGTCGCGGCTTGTCTCCGGCTACTGGTTCATCCCGACGGGGATCCTGCTGGCCGCGTCGGCGCTCGCGTTCGCGCTGGTCGAGCTCGACACGACACTCGAAGCCCACGATTCGCGGGTGGGCTTCACGGGCGGGCCCGACAGCGCCCGCGAGGTCCTCTCCGCCATCGCCTCATCCACCCTCACCCTCACCGCGCTGGTGTTCTCGGTCACGGTGATCGTGCTGCAGCTCGCCAGCGGCCAGTTCTCACCCCGGGTCCTGCGCACATTCCTGCGCGACCACCGCAACCAAGCGACGCTCGGCGTGTTCCTCGCCACCTTCATGTACGCACTGCTGGTGCTGCGGGAGGTCCGCGGCGACGACGGCACCGTTGACCAGTTCGTGCCCGGCGTCGCCGTCACGTTCTCGTTCGCGCTGGTCGTGCTGTCGATCGGGTTCTTCATCCAGTACATCCACAACATCACGAACTCAATCCGGGTAATCGAGATCATCGACCGGGTCAGCCGAGAGACCGCGAACGCAATCGAACGGGTCCATCTGACCGATGCCAAGAGCCCCGAAACGCCAATGATCGGGCCGCCGTCGCGGATCGTGCGCTCTAGCGGCCGCGGTGTCGTCACCTCCATCGCCGTCGACCGGCTGAGGCAGCTCGCTCTCCGCTGCGACGTGGCCATCGTCGTCGTGCCCCGGCCGGGCGACTTCGTCGCCACCGGGATGCCGCTCGCCACGGTGCACGGCGAGTCATCGATGCTCGGCGGCGACGACGAGCACACCATCTGCAACTCGATCAGCCTGGGCAAGGAGCGCGACCTGGCCGAGGACCCCGCCTTCGGGTTCCGCCAACTCGTCGACATCGCCGAACGAGCACTGTCACCGGGCGTGAACGACCCGACGACGGCATCGCAGTGCCTCGACCACCTCCACGACCTTCTCCGCTGCCTCGCCGACCGCCCCTTGCCGCCGCAACAGGTCGCGTCGAGCGAAGACCGTGGCCGGGTCATCGTGCCGCAGCCGACGTGGGACGACTACGTGGCGTTGGCACTGGACGAGATCCGCCACTGGGGCGCCGACTCGATCCAGATCCACCAGCGCATCGACGCGATCCTCGACGACCTCACCAGCACCGTCACCGAAGACCGGCTGGCGGTTCTCGAGGAGCGCCGACGGATGCTGGCAGCGCGTTTGGCTGACCTCCCGCCCGTCGAACAGGTCAACGCAAGCGCATCGCAGAGCGGCGTTCGCCGATCGTGACCAACACGACGGCGGCGGCGATGGCCACCAGGGAGCCGATGATGTTGAGTACGAACACGTCTCCGGTTCCCAACGCATTGGCCACCACGCCACCGATCACGGAGCCGACCACGCCGAGCAGCAGCGTCATCCAGACGCTCAGACGCTGACGGCCCGGCGCGAGCAGCCGAGCGACGACACCGACGACTAATCCGAACACCAAGAACCCGATCACGGCGCACTCCTTCTCACTGGTCGTGTCCGGCGGGATGAGCTTCTACCCGTCCGGCCGTGGCGGCACCGGTCGAGGATCACGTACCACCGCGCCGGTCGTCGGGCGCCGCCGTGCGGCTGGGGTCGACGCCTCCAGGCTCGTCGATGGTGGCGGCGTCGACGACGGGCAGGTCCGCTGGCGGGAGGATCCCCGCTCGACGATCGCGGGCGTCGGCCCGGAGCGACCCGACGACCGCGACGGCGATGACGGCAGCGATCACGCTCAGCGACACGTAGGTGGGGAGGTGGACCTCGAACGGTTCCCCGATGAGGAGCATCTTCACGCCGACGAAGGCGAGGATGACGCCGAGGCCGACGTTGAGGTAGCGGAACTTGCCTTGCATGCCGCCGAGCAGGAAGTAGAGGGACCGGAGGCCGAGGATGGCGAAGGCGTTGGCGGCGAACACGGTGAACGGCTCCCGGCTCACGGCAAGGATCGCCGGTACCGAGTCGACGGCGAACACGAGGTCGGTGCCTTCGATGAGCACGAGGACCGCGAACAGCGGTATCGCCACCCGCTTGCCGTTCTCGCGGGTGAACAGCTTCTGGCCGTCGTAGCGGTCCGTGGTCGGCACGATCCGCCACACGAGCCGCATGGCGATGTTGCGGTTGTAGTCCACCTGGTGGGTGGTGTCGTGGTGGGCGATCTTCCAGGCCGTGTAGAGCAGGAACGCTCCAAAAATGTAGAGGACCATTCGAAGTTCGACTTTGCCAGCTTCGACGTCCCCAACTGGGCGTGGATCGCGCTGGTGTCGGGGATCGTCGTGCTCCTCGTCGTCGACCTGCTGCTGGTGCACCGCACAGCCCACGTCATCAGCATCAAAGAGGCCGCGATCGAGTCCACCGTCGGCGCTGCTCGCGGCGGAAAGGAACGAGTTGAGGGGGGTCAGCACACGAGCTCTCCCTTTGAGTTGTTGGGGCCGCCGCCGGCGAGGTCAGCCACCGTTCGGCTCGCTCTCACCGGCGGCCGGTTCGGGCCGGTGTCGCATCCGGACCTCGGTGATGGCATGGCCATCCACGCCGGTCACCTCGAGCTCCCAGCCGGCGACGTCACCCGGTCCCCGGGGGGTTCGGGGATACGGGCGAGCCGGTCCAGCACCAAGCCGGCGACCGTGCGTACGCACCGTCGGGGATCTCGTAGACGCCGATGTCCTCAAGATCGTGCACGGGGAACACGCCCGGCACGATCAGGGAGCCGTCCTCGTCGTGGCGCACGGCGATCACGTCGCGGTCGGACTCGTCGTAGATCTCGCCCACCAACTCCTCGACGAGGTCCTCGACGGTGACGATGCCGGAAGTGGAGCCGTGCTCGTCGACAACGACCGCCATCTGCACCCGGTTCGCCTGCATCTCGTGCAGCGCGTCCAGCACACCCACCGACTCCGGGAAGGCGCACAGCTCCGACGCCACCTCCCGGGTCGGACGGTCACCGTCACCAAGCAGGTCCCGAAGGTGCACGACGCCGACGACGTCGTCCAAGGACCGGTTTGCGCCGACCGGAGCACGGGAGTGGCCCGAGGCCGCGAGCTGGTCCAACGCGACCGTCGTCGGGGCGTCTGCGTCGAGCACAAACACCTCGCGCCGCGGCCGCAGGACCTCGTGCAGCGACCGCTCCGAGATCTCGAACGCCCCGTCGATGATCAGTCGCTGCTTGTCCGTGAACGTCGGCTGCGACGCCACCATGTCGCGCAGCTCGTCCTCGGTGATGTCCTCGCGTTGCAGCGCCGGGTCGCCGCCCATCAACCGGACCGCAACGTCGGTCGAGCGCGACAGCAACCACACCGCTGGCCGCGTCAGCGTGGACAGTAGTGCCAATCGACGCGCCGCCAGCAACCCCCACCGCTCGGCCCGCTGCATCGCCACCCGCTTCGGTGCGAGCTCGCCGAACACGAGCGTGACGTAGGCGAGGATCAACGTCACCGCCATGACCGCCGCCGGTTCCGCCGCACCACCGAGGCGCGCCGGTTGCCATCGTCGAGGTTGCTCATGTCGCAGATGTTGTTCGTCGCCAAAAGGCCGACCGGCGGAACGGCGCTCTTCCGGCAGCAACGGGCGGCTGCCTTCCTCCGGCCGTGCAAGGTCGCGCCGGTGCCGACTGTTCGGGGTCGGCGTGGCGCGACGTGATCGGATGTAATACACTTTGAGCGTGTGGTGGAGCCCTTCGACATCGACCTGCTCGATGACGACGACCGTTCGAGGTCGACCACCAGGCCGCGCACCTGTTCAAGCACCCGCATCTCGGCATCGCCGACGTCTACGACGTATGGCGTTCCGACCCGCTCTCTTTCCGGCCAAGCCGCCGGCGCACTGGCTGATGGTCGCCGAAGTTGCAGGCCAGGTCCTGGTGGTGCCATTGGCGCCGCCGGACTCGGGCTACGCCAGCAGGTGCCGGCCGATCGGGTGCTACGTCGCCGCCGACCACCTCGCCACCCGGTACCGGGAGGAACGATGAGCCCCAAGCAGAAGATGACCCGCGACGAGGAGCACGAGTTCTACGCGCGCCCTGAGAACCAGGAGCCCCAGGGCCCGCCCCGGCGCCGTCGTTCCCGGTTGACGGAGATGGTGCCGGTCCGGTTCGCGCCCGAGACGCTTGAGGAGGTCCGGGACTGCGCGGACGCCGACGCCCGCTCGGTGTCGGCCTGGATCCGACGGGCCGTCGAGCACGAGCTCGCGCGCCTCGGTCGCGGAAACGTGTCAAACAACTTGTCAAACGAACCACGACGGACGGGCACGGACGACGCCGGACGGGGAGGTGGACCGTTATCCGGGGGCCCCGTCAATCAAGCAGGTGTTCCGTTCTCACCCTGGGAGGGAGGTTTCGCACCACCGAGCGTCTCAGGTCATCCTGACAGGTAGGGGTCAGCGCGCCGATCAACCTTCTGACACTGGTGAAGGGCGTGGGGGAAAGCCGGGGGAAGGCGAGCGCCTCTGACGGGGCCCCCTTTAGTGGTCCACTAGGCACGGGGCCACGGGTAGGGGTTGGGTGGTCCACCGCTTGGCGTACTCAGAGGGGGTCAACCCACCGAGGGAGCCGTGTGGCCGGTACGTGTTGTACTCGATCCGCCAGGCCTCGACGATGACCTGGGCCTCGAGGACGGAGCCGAACTCCTCCACGTTGAGCAGCTCGTCGCGCACCCGGCCGTTGAACGACTCGACGAAGGGGTTCTCCCACGGGGACCCGGGCTCGATGTAGATCGTCCCGGTCCCCGCCAGGCGGCACCAGTCCCGGAGCGCCCAGGCGATGAGCTCGGGACCGTTGTCCATCCTCAGGAACGCCGGAGCGCCCCGCTCGGCGACGAGGGCGTCGATGACGTCCACCAGCTCGTCGGCGGTGCAGGTGCGGCCCACCCGGATGGCCAGGGCCTCCCGGGTGTGCTCGTCGACCACGTTGGCCAGCTTGAGGCGGCGGCCGTCGGAGGTCTCGTCGAACTGGAAGTCGATGGCCCACACGTGGTTGGGGTGGGTGGCCGCCAGCCGCTCGGTGGTGTCGGGCTTGACCCGGCGGCGCTTTCGGCACCCGGGAGGCCGCCGAAGGCCCTCGGCCCGCCAAGGGCGCTGGGTGCGCTTGTGGTTGACGACCCAGCCCTCCCGGCGCAGGAGCCGCTGCGCCGTCTTCCAGCCCCAGCGGGGATGGGCCCGGGCGATGGCCCGCAGGCGCCGACGGAGCTTGTCCTCCTCGGCCGAGGAGGGATGGGGCGACTTGCGCTGAGTCGATCGTTGCTGGCCGGTCACCCGGCACGCCCTGCGCTCGGAGACCCCGAAGTTCTGCTGGAGGGCCACGACGGCCCGCCGGCGGCGCTCCGGGGTCAGAAGTTTCCCTCGGCCAGCTCCTTGAGCATCGCCTTGTCGAGTTCCGCCTCCGCCAGCAGCTTCTTGAGGCGGCCGTTCTCTACCTCGAGCTCCCGCAGGCGCTTGGCCTCCGACGCCTTCATGCCCCCGTACTGGTTGCGCCAGCGGTTCCAGGTGGCCTCGGAGACCTCGAGGTGGCGGATCACCTCGGTCAGGTCCTTGCCCTCATTGAGCAGCCGTTCTCCCTCACGGAGCTTGCGGACTACCTGCTCGGGCGTGTGGCGGTGTCGCTTCATGGGGATGACGCCCCGGGGAGTGGTGGAGAAGTGATCTCCGGCAGGGCGATCGTAGATGGCGATCAGCTGGCGAGTCGTCCTCTTCGTGGCTTGGGCGCCGGGAGTTCAGGAGCGCTTTGTCGGAGCCGGGCCATCGAGGTCTCCGAGGTAGCGGCGCTCGCTCACCTGCCACTCGTCGTGCTGTTCGACGATTACAGCGGTCACCAGGCGGTCGATGGCGGCGTCGTTGGGGAACACGCCGACGACGTCGCAGCGGCGTTTGATCTCCCGGTGCAGGCGCTCCAACGGGTTCGTCGACCACAGTTTGCGCCAGTGCTCGAGGGGGAAGGCGCTGAAGGCCAGCAGGTCCTCGCGGGTCGCCCGCAGGGCGGCCGCCACCTCCGGGAACTGGCCGTCGAGCATGGCGGTCACCCGCTCGAACTGCTCGGCCACCGCACAGGCGTCGGGCTGAGCGAAGACGGTACGCACGGCGGCCGCCACCATCTCGGCGTTCGCCCGGGGCACACGGGCCAGGAGGTTCCGCATGAGATGGACCCTGCACCTTTGCCAGGCGGCACCGATCATCACTTCGGCGATGGCCTCCTTGAGCCCGAGATGGTGGTCGGAGATGACCAGGCGCACGCCCGAGAGACCGCGTGAGCGCAGCGAGCGCAGCAGCTCGGACCAGAACGCCTTGTCCTCGCTGTCACCCACGGCCAGGCCCAGCACCTCCCGGTCGCCGTTGGCGGTGATGCCGGTGGCCACCACGACGGCCCGGGCCACGACCTGACCCGCACCCGGCCTTTGAGGTAGGTGGCGTCGCAGTAGACGTAGGGGAACTCCACGTGGCCCAGAGGGCGGGAGCGGAAGGCCTCCATCTCGGCGTCGAGCTCGGTGCAGATCCTCGAGACCTCCGATTTGGAGATTCCAGAGGCAGCTCCGAGCGCGGCCACCAGGTCGTCGACTTTGCGGGTCGAGACGCCATGCACATAGGCCTCCATGACCACGGCGAACGGGGCCCTGTCGATGCGCCGGCGTCGCTCGAGGATCGACGGGAAGAACGTCCCCTTGCGCAGCTTGGGGATGCGCAGCTCGACGTCGCCCGCCTTGGTCGCCAGCAGCCGCTCCCGGCTGCCGTTGCGCCAGGTCTTGCGCGAGTCGCTCCGCTCGTAGCGCTCGGCTCCGATGGCCTCGGTCGCCTCCACGTCGATCAGGGCCTGGAGCACCAGCTCTACGCCCTTGCGGATCACGTCCAGGTCGCCGCCGGCACGAATCGCGTCCAGCAGCTGGGTCACGTCAGACTTGGTCAGGGTCACCGGGTTCCTCCGAAGCTCGAACTTGGCGGTTCAAGCCGAAGATCTCCCGGTGGCCCACCTCAGTGGTGGATACCCCCGGCTTCTACACCACTCGATGGGACGTCAACCTTCATGGGTCGTGTAGTCCTCCTGCCCAGATCCTGGGCGCTGGACTCCCACAACTGGTGGACCGCTATCCGGGGGCCCCGTCACCTCTGAGTACGCAAGAGTACGCAACCCTGCGGTTCCGCCCGAAAGAAACCTTGACGCTTAGTCAGAAGGCGCACGCCGAGATGCCGCGTGACTTCCGCAACCGTCCTCGCGCGCCGTCGATGCACAGAGCGAAGAATCCCGCCGTCGCCAAAGGATCCATTCCTCGCCGTGTACGCGCCGAGCGAGCCGCTCGGCGGGAACTGGGCACCATCGGGTGGCGGTGTCGAGCAGGTCCCATCCGGCCAACGATGCGCCGGCCTCGTACGCGCTCTGCAGAAACTCGAGCAGCGCGGCTCTCGGGTCCTCAGCGGTTCGCACGGCGTCATACCGCAGGATCGCCAGCGAGCCGTTCGTCTGTGCGTGCCATTCGGCTGCGGCCGGACGCAATAGCTGTTCGCTCAGTCCGGCCGGCTCGGGCGCCGTGTAGGAGTAGTAGGCGGGGTAGGGGTTGGTCTGGTCGCCGGCCCAGAAGCCGAAGCTGATGACCTCGTGCGAGTACGCCTCCGCGTTCACTGGATCAATGTCCGGACTTACCGGGGCGCGCTGTCCCGAGAAGCGGCTTGTCGCGAGGTCGAAGCTGTGCCAGAACAGCTGCACGGGGCTGGCCTTGCCGCAGTACCAGCCGGCGAACTCTTCCATGACGTCGGCGCTCCATTGCACGACGCGAAGGAACCGTGAGGCTGCGTCCGGGTCGTAGCTCGCGTGCTCGTCGTCAATTGCAAAGGGTGTGGTTGTCGGCACGCCGAACGGCTCGGCTCGGATGTCGGCAGTGACGCCGACATCCGAGAGGGCCTTCGTGAGGCTGCGGTAGAAATCCGCGACGGACAGCCCGTCGTGGAGCTCGAAGGCGGCGTCGGCATCCGTTGTGCGGGCTGCGAGGCGGTGCTCGACGAGGTCGATCTCGAGCTCGAGGTTGTGAGCGTCCACGGTCATGCGCCGTGTGGTGAGTCCTCGGGCGGAGGGATAGAGGGTGACGTTCCACCAGTGATTTCGCATGGGCATGAGCGCAAGGCGCGTCTTGCCCACGATCTGGGCCCACAGGTGCAGGGTGTCCTTGGTCGCATCCCACTGCTGGAGGGGAAGTGGCGGCAGCGGGTACACACCGGCGGCGGTTGCGCCACCGGTCGTCACGTCGTGCTCGGCTTCGACTCGGTCGCGACGCTTCGGAGGATCTCCGTGACGAGGACGTGGATGGCCCGTGTGAGTTCTGAGTTCATTCTGAGCTCGCGTTCCTCCGCCATGAAGTCGTGGTCCGCCTTCGGGCCCGGTGACATCACGCACCGTCAGGTCCCCGGCGACCTCCCAGGTGCCCTCGGAGCGGGCTCGCGTCGATGTCGAGCGGAAGGCGATGGTCGGGTACCGATCGGTGTCTCGAAGAATTCGGTGCCCAGCAGGTGGGCGTCACGGTCGGCGTCTCCGGTGCTGAGGCTGGCGCTTCGGATCTCCGCCTCGACACGCGAGTCTTCCGGGTCCTCGGCGATGACGATCGAGCCGCGCACCTCCCCGAAACGACCGCGAACCTTCGTGATCATGAGATGCCGCGCGACGAACTCAACCGAGGTGTGCGGACTGTCGATCTCGTACGTGCCCACGGCGGGGATGGCGCGGTCTTCGTGGGTCCGGACGGTGCTGATCGTTCGCTGTGCCATAGCTGGATCTCCATTTGGTTGGCGTGGCCGCACGTCTGGGGCGACTGACACGCAGCATCTCTCGAACGATCGGTGCGGCACATCAGTCAAGTCACCGTGATGGAGTACCGGTCAGCGCTCGGTCTCGCTCAGCGCGATCTGAAGGATGCGGACCCCTTGGAGGTCGAGCCAGACCCGCGTCTCGTCCCGCACGATCCGCATCTCGGCGGTCCCGCACGTCGCGCACCGGAGCACGATGCCGGGCGCCCGGAGGTAGGCGCGCAGCTCGCCGATCGGGCGGGTGTCACCACAGGCCGCGCATGTAGAGAGGGCGACGGTCATCTCGGCGACGAAGATCTCCGCGAGTGCTCCTGCTGCAGCGTTGCCGTCCAGCGCGTCCATGTCAGCCTCCCGTCGGGCCGAATCGTTCGGTCCTGATATCGGTCGCGTGGTGGCCCAGCGAGAGGAGAGCGTCGGCGACCGCCTCGACGAACGCCGTCGGCCCGCAGACGTAGCAACGGGGCGAGTCCGACGGAGCCCATCCCGGTGCCATGAGGAGGTCGGCGTCGACGCGACCACGTCGGCCCAGCCAGCCGGAGTCCTGTTCTCGGGTGAGTGTGATGGTGACCGTTCGCGGGCCGTCGTCGGTGGCGTAGAGCTCGTCGCGGTAGAGCAGGTCGGCTTGCGTCCTTGCCGAGTAGATGAGCTTCATCGGGCCTTGGTGGTCGACGAGGGTGTGGTGGCGCAGCATGGCCATGAGCGGGACGACGCCGGAGCCGCCGCCTACGAGCAAGACCGGGCGAGTGTCGTCGGGTTCCCACACGAAGTACCCGCCGATGGGCCCTCGCAGCTCGAGTTCGTCGGCCGCTTCGACCTCGGTGGTGAGGTAGGAGGACACCTCGCCGTCCTCGAGCCGGACGACGGTGAGCTCGATGCGATCGGTGCCGGGAGGCGAGGCGATCGAGTAGCTCCGTTGGGCGGTGTAGCCGTCCTCGGCGGTGAGCCTGACGTCGAGGTGCTGGCCGGCCCGATGGCCGGGCCAGTCGGGGACGTCGAGGACGAGGGTGACGGCGTCGACGGTCTCGGGGATCGTCTCGGCGACGGTCGCGACGAGCCAGCGCAACCGTCAGTCGTCCCGGTATCGCTGCTGGCGCCACGGGTCGCCGTAGTTGTGGTAGCCGACGCTCTCCCAGAAGCCGGGTTCGTCGTCGTCGAGCAGCTGCAGGCCACGTACCCACTTGGCGCTCTTCCACAGGTACAGGTGTGGTACCAGGAGGCGGGCCGGCCAGCCGTGCTCGGGTTCGAGCTCGGCGCCGTCGTAGCCGTAGGCGATCCACGCCTGGCCGTCGGTGACGTCGGCGAGCGGCAGGTTGGTCGTGTAGTCGCCGTCGCAGAAGGCGAGCACGAACTCTGCGCTGGTGTCGATGTCGGCGAGGAGCGTGTCGACGGAGACGCCCGTCCATCGCGTCGCCAGCTTCGACCAGCTCGTGACGCAGTGGATGTCGACACTGAAGGACTCCGCCGGCAGCGCCTGCAGCTCGGGCCAAGTCCACCGCGCCAGCTGGTCGCCGGCTTTGTCGGTGATGGTGAAGTCCCAGGTGTCGAGCGAGACCGTCGGGGTCGGACCCGCGGTCAGGACCGGAAAGTCGTCGACGATGTACTGGCCCGGGGGAATCAAGCCTGCACCGGGCTGGCGTCGTCGGCTCCCGAAGCCGCGGTTGACGACGGCCACCGTCAGTCGCCCTGGTAGCGCTGTTCCAGCCACGGGTCGGCGCGGTCGTGGTAGCCGCGCTGCTCCCAGAACCCGTGCTCGTCATGGTCGAGGATGTGCAGCCCGGCGATGAACTTGGCGCTCTTCCAGAAGTACAGGTGCGGGATGAGCAGTCGCGCCGGTCCGCCGTGGGCCCGTTCGAGCGGCTCGCCGCCGTAGTCCCACACGACCCAGGCGCGTCCGTTGGTGACGTCGCTGATCGTGACGTTGGTGGTGTAGCCGGTGTGGGAGAAAGCAAGGACGTGCGACGCCTCCGGCTTGACGCCGACGGCGTCAAGAAGGGTGTCGACGGACACGCCGGCGAAGGTCACCCCTCGCTTGGACCAGCTGGTGACGCAATGGATGTCGCCCGTGTAGCTCGACGCTGGCAGCGCCCGGATCTCGTCCCACGTCCACGTCTTCGGCCGGTCCACCTTGCCGTCGATCGCGAACGTCCACGTCGCGGGGTCGATGTGCGGTGCGGCCTCGGCGAGCATGACCGGGAAGTCGCCCGTGATGTGCTGGCCCGGGGGCAGCTGCGCATCCCGGTTCGCCCCCTTGCCGCGGAACCCGCGTGTGATCTTGACCACGATGCTCAGCCCTTCAGGAATGCGAGGAGGGCGTCATTGACTTCGTCGGCGTGGGTCCACACCATCCCGTGTGGAGCGCCTTCGATCTCAATGTACTGGGCCGCCGGTAGGAGTGCCTTGAACGCTCGGCCGGTCGCGTCGATCGGAAGGATTCGATCGTGCGCCCCGTGGACGATCAGGACGGGAATGTCGAGTTCTGCGATGGACTGGACGTCGCCTCGGAAGTCCGTCGTCCACGTCGCGATGGCCGCCACGGACGCATACGCGGACGCTGAGGCGGCCACGTTCCAGCTCGTCCGGATGACGGCGTCGCTGACGCGGGTGCCCAGGTTCTCATCGGTGTTGTAGAAGTCGGCGTAGAAGGCGTCGAAGTACGCGTAGCGATCGTTCACCGCTGCGGCGGTCGTGTCGGCGAAGACCGACTCGTCCACGCCCCTCGGGTTGTCGGGGGTCTTGAGCAGGTAGGGCTCCAGCGACGCGATGAAAGCGGCCTTGGCGATCCGCTCGGCGCCGTGATTCCCCAGGTAGCGGGCCACCTCACCGGTCCCCATGGAGAAGCCGACGAGGACGACGTCGCGCAGGCCGAGCGTCTCGAGCAACGTGTCGAGGTCGCGGGCCAAGGAGTCGTAGTCGTAGCCGGTCGTCGGCTGGCTCGACTGGCCGAAGCCCCGGCGGTCGTAGGCGACGACACGAAAGCCTCCGTCGAGCAGGGCCGGGACCTGCTTCTCCCAGGAGCGACCGCTCAACGGGTACCCGTGGATGAGCACGACCGGCTGGCCGGCCCCGTGGTCCTCGTAGTAGATCTCGGTGTCGGTGCCGTTCTCACGACCGACGGTGACCTTCGCCATGCGTGCCCCTTCCCGACCGCTCGACAGCCGTTGAAGTCTGAGTGTCCGTGCGCCGCCTCGGAAGCGCATCGGTCATGTGACTTCGGTTCTCCCACTCCGACTTCGGTAGCGATCGCGGTCGGATGACGGATGCGCACGGGGCGAGTGACGGCGCACAGTCGACACGTCGCCACCGGGCGACACCGAAGGGAGGTCGACGTGGAACGAGGCGAGGACGGCGCCGAGTTGCAGCGGTTCGGCTCGATGAGGCTGCTGCCGATCGCCCTGGCGGCGGACGCGCGCTCCGACAGCGTCGAGATCTTGAATCAGGTGCTCGCCGACTCGCTCATCCTGTACAGCCTCTACAAGGAGCACCACTGGCTCGTCCGTGGGCACACGTTCTTCCAGCTGCACGAACTCCTCGACCGCCACGCCGGCGAGCAGCTCGAACTCGTCGATCTGCTCGCAGAGCGCGTGCAGACGCTGGGCGGAGTGGTCGTCGCCGATCCACGCCACGTCGCGGAGATGGCAACCGTGCCGCGCCCGCCGGATGGCGCCGAGGGCGTGCCGGCGATGCTGTCGCGCCTGCTCGAGGCGCACGAGCTCGTCATCGCTGAGACCCGACGGGGCATCAGCCCATCGGCGGCTAGTGGTGACGCCGGTACGAACGACCTTCTCACCAGCGACGTGCTCCGTCGTCACGAGCTGCAGGTGTGGTTCCTGGCTGAGCACCTCGTGGACACGCCCGAGGTCCCCGTGAACGCGTCGCCACCCGAAGTCCGCCCCGATCGAATCGTGGCTGTGCCGTGAATGACGCCCCACGCCGCGACCGCGGGTGGTTCGACGGTTTCCAGCACCGTCACTTCGACGTAGCCGGGCAGCAGATCTTTGCCCGCTTCGGCGGGGACGCGAACGCGCCGGCGTTGCTGCTCCTCCACGGCTTCCCCGAGACACACGCGATGTGGAACCGCGTCGCTCGAACTCTCAGCGCCCACTTCTTCGTCGTGACGCCGGACCTCCGCGGCTGCGGGGACTCGTCAAAGCCGGTCGGGTCGCCTGATCACGTCAACTACAGCAAGCGCGTCATGGCGGCCGACGTCCGTGGCGTGATGGACGCCCTCGGCGTCGACTCGCTCTTCGTCTGCGGCCACGACCGCGGCGGTCGCGTGGCACACCGATTGGCCCTCGACCACCCCGACCGCGTCGACATGCTGTGCGTGATCGACATCGCCCCCACGCTCGACATGTACGACGCCACCGACATGGCGTTCGCCACCGCCTACTACCACTGGTTCCACCTCATCCAGCCAGCGCCCCTGCCCGAGTTCATGATCGGTGGCGACCCGATCTCGTACCTCCACGCGACGCTCGGCGCCCTCGGTGGCCGCGGGCTCGACCACATCGAGCCCATCGCGCTCGCTGAGTTCGAAAGGTGCTTCACACCCGACGCGATCCGCGGGATGTGCGAGGACTACCGAGCCAGCGCCGGCATCGACCTCGTCCACGACCGTCAGAGCCGCGAGCTCGGCCAGCGCATCCGATGCGACATGCACGTCCTGTGGGCAGCCCGCGGGATCGTGCAGCGGTTCTTCCGGCCGCTCGACCTGTGGCAGGCGCAATGCGCCGGCTCCGTCACCGGCCAGCCCATGCCGTCCGGGCACTTCATCCCCGAAGAGCTCCCCTCGGCGACCGCGGCCGCGCTGGTCCGCTTCTTGACCGGCGGTCTCACTCCGAATCCCTCACCGGATGCCGGACGGCGCACGAAGCACGAGATCGGTGCGACCTCATGACCGCCCTCACGTGCCGAAGAGCGGTGCGCGCCGGGAGCGACGACCTGGCCGGGCTCCTCTCCGACGCGGAGCGAGGCGCCCTCGAGGACCACCTGGCCGGCTGCGACAGCTGTGCGTGTCTGATGGATCAGCTGCGCACGACCGTGGCGGTGCTCGAGACCGCCCCGGCGTGCAGATACCAGACACGCTGCGCTCCATGGTCAACGCGGCAGGCGGCGGGCGCGGCGAAGCGCTCACGGCGCAGCTTCCGCGTCTCTACGCTCTCGCCAACGCACTCGACCCAGAGTCCGCGGACGACCTCGTCCAAGAGACGATCACCTCGGCCCTCGCCGACCCGGACGCCGACACGACCCCACGGGCGCTGGCCGCAGCCCTGACACGTCTCGCCGACAACCGTGGACCCGACATCCAGTCGCCCGCCGTCCCGGCCGCCGGTACTGATCCAGACGCCGACGAGCCGGAGTTGTTCTACCCCGGCTTCTACACCGACGGCCCCGACGCCGGCGCCTGGGTCGACTCCCCGGTCTCCTGGGGCGCGAAGCCCGTGTGCTCGGCCCTGACGCGGATGTGCTGACGAGCGAGGTCAACGGCGTCGTGGACGCCGCTCTCGCCGGGCTGGATCCCGTCGATGCCGCGCTCATCAGCCTGATCGACATCGAAGGCGCGCCCTTCGCCCGGGCAGCCCTCGAGCTTGATCTGCCCTCGCGCTACGCCCGGGACCACCTCGCGTCAGCTCGCCTCGCAGTGCGGCGCGCTCGACCGGCACATCCGAAGCTGACGCTCGGGTGCAGCCCCAGCCCATGTGAACGACGAAAGAAGGAGAAGACCCATGACGGATGCGCACGAGACCGTGGTGTTCGCCGGCGGTTGCTTCTGGGGGATGCAGGACCTCATCCGAAAGCGACCCGGCGTCGTCTCGTCACGGGTGGGTTACACCGGCGGCGACGTGGCGCACGCGACGTACCGGAACCACGACGGCCACGCCGAAGCCGTCGAGATCTTGTTCGACCCCGAGCGGCTGCCGTACCGCGATCTGCTCGAGTTCTTCTTCCAGATCCACGACCCCACGACCAAGGACCGCCAGGGAAACAACGTCGGCAGCAGCTATCGGTCCGCCATCTTCTACACGAGCGACGAGCAGAAGGGCGTGGCCGAGCGGGTCATCGCGGAGGTCGAGGCGTCGGGCCTGTGGCCGGGCACCGTGGTCACCGAGGTTTCGCCCGCCGGCCCCTTCTGGGGGGCCGAACCAGAGCACCAGGACTACCTGGAGCGCAACCCGAACGGCTACACCTGCCACTACGTCCGGCCCGACTGGCAGCTGCCTTCGGCCTCCGACCGGCTGACGGCGTAGGCGATCGTCATGGAGCACACACAGCCGTCAACGGCAACGCCCCAGTCCCTCTCCGACGAACTCGCCTACACGAGCGCTGCAGAGCTGGCACGGCGGATCCGCCAGCGTGACCTCTCACCGGTGGAGGTCATCAACGCCGCGATCGAGCGCATCGAGAGCCGGAACCCCAGCCTGAACGCCTTCGTCTACCTCGGCTTCGATGACGCCCGCGCTCGGGCCACAGCAGCGGAGCAAGCGGTGATGGCCGGCGAGGACCTCGGCCCGCTGCATGGCGCCCGTCCGCCCTCAAGGACCTCTCCGACTTCAAGCCCGGCTGGCCCGCCAGCCTCGGCGGCATCAGCGCCCTCGAGCACAACGTCGTCAACGAGCGCTGTGCCTTCTGCGAGCGAATGGAGAACCGCGGAGGGGCGGTGCTCCTCGGCAAGACCAACAGCTCGCTCATGGGCTTCCGCGGCACGTGCGACAACTATCTGTTCGGCCCGAGCCGGAACCCGTTCAACCCGGTCAAGAACACCGGCGGCTCCTCCGGGGGCAGCGCAGCGGCGGTAGCCGACGGCCTGGTGCCGATCGCCGAGGGCACCGACGCGGGCGGCTCCATCCGCATCCCCGCGGCGTGGTGTGGTGTGTACGGCTACAAGGCGTCGTTCGGACGGGTGCCGTTCCTCGCAAGCCCCAACGCCTTCGGCAACGCCGACTCGCCCTTCCTGTTCGAGGGGCCCATCACCCGGACCGTCGAAGACGCAGCGCTCGCGCTCACCGTGCTCGCCGGCTATCACGCCAGAGACCCGTACAGCCTGACCGACCCTGCGTCCGACTTCACCGAGGCCACCCGCCGCTCCGTGCGTGGGCTGCCCATCGCCTACAGCCTCAACCTCGACGTCTTCCCCGTCGACCGCGGTGTCGCCGACGTGGCGAGCGCCGCTGTCCGGGCGTTCGAGGACGCGGGGGCGCATGTGGAGGAGGTGAAGCTCGGAATCACGCGGTCGCAGCAGGAACTCAGCGACGTGTGGTCGCGGCTCTACATGCTTCTCAACCTGCAGGCTCTGGACACGATGAAGCAAGGTGGGGTGGACCTGCTCGGGGAGCACCGCGGCGAGTTCCCGCCGGAGTACCTGCACTGGGTCGAGCAGGCCAGCCGCATGTCAGGTCTCGACTTCTTCCGCGCGATCAGGCCGTGCGGGCCGAGATCTACCACGCATTCCAGCGCGTGCTGGAGGGCTACGACCTCCTCATCACCCCGACGCTCGCCTGCCCGCCAGTGGACAATGCCAGCGACGGCAACACTGTCGGGCCGAGCGAGATCAACGGCGAGGCCATCGATCCGCTGATCGGCTGGTGCCTCACGTACTTCGTCAACTTCACCGGCCACCCCGCAGCCTCGATACCCGCTGGCCCGCTGGACGGGCTGCCGGTCGGGATGCAGATCATCGGCCGGCGCAACGCCGACGTCGACGTTCTGGCGGCCAGCGCCGCGTTCGAGCGCCTGCGCCCGTGGCGCGCGTCCTACGAGATCTGCGCCGGGAGACGCCTCTAGGACCTGGTTGCTCCGTACAAGTGCCGGCGCTGTCTGGGCGCGGTTGCGTCAGTCGGCGAGTGCGTCTCGCAGGGCAGCCCTCGATGTGATGCCGAGCTTCGGGAAGATGCGATAGAGGTGCGCGCTGACTGTTCGCGGCGAAAGGAAGAGCTGGGCGCCGATCTCCCGGTTGGTCAACCCACCGGCGGCCAACTCGGCGATCTCCCGTTCCTGCGGCGTCAGTGAACCGATGCCGGCACGGGCTCCCACCGTCGTGCTGTCACCCGCCGCCCGGAGCTCAGCCCTCGCCCGCGCCGCCCACGGCCGAGCCCCGAGCCGTTCGAACGCGTCGAACGCCGCCGCGAGCGGGCGCCGAGACGCCTTCGCCGCCCGTGCCCTGCGAAGGCGCTCGCCATAGAGGAGCTGCACCCGTGCCAACTCGAACGGGAAGCGGTCGACTCCAGCAACTGCGAGCGCCTCCTCGAACAGATCCCTCGCTCGGTCGTCCGGTGCGGCCACGGCCGCCGATCCCCGCGCCAGGAGCGCGAGCCGGGGTGACAGGAGAGCGAGGTCGGCCACCTCGATGGCGGCAACGTGGGCCCTCGCCTCCTCAAGCCGCCCCGTCCGAGCGGCGGCCTCGACAAGGTCAAGGGGCACCCACAAGGCCTGCGCCACGTGCGACGCCAGCGTGCCAGCAGGGCTGATGGCGCTGGCATGGGCGTAGGCCGCCTCGAAGTCGCCGCGACCGAGCGCCGCGAGCGATTGAACGTGCCAGGCATACATCTCCACCTCGCGCACACCCCGAGGTCCAGCCCACCGGATCATCTGGTGGGTCAGCTCCCGCACGTCATCGTCGGCGCCGCGCCCCGCCGCGATGAGGCCCTGACCGTAGAGCCCGGGCGCCGCCAGCAAGCGGTAACCATGGCAGTCCGCGAGTTCGTAGCCCTCCACCGCCAACTGCTGCGCTACCGCCCACTCTCCCGACAGGAAGTGGTCCATCCAGAGCATCATCAAGCCGTTGATCGCCGACGCAACGGCGCCACCGGCGCGTCCGTCGTGGACGACCCGCCACAGTGCCTGCCGGCATCCACCCAGCCGGTCGACGTAGAGGGAGGCGATCGCGGTCCGGACGATCACGGCCGGGTCGTGCTCGTCACCGAGGCGGTCGACTTGGGCATCGAGCGGCTCCAGCGCCGGACCTGCCGTGCGGGCCGGATCCGAGCTCGTCGCCGCGCAGAAGTACAGGATGGGCGGCACGGCGCTACCGAGGCGCACCATCGCCCGCTCGAACGGCTCCCACAGCTCGGCGCGGCCTCCGAAGAAGGACACCAGCAGCAACGTGTGGAGCGCCTCCATCAGGGCGACGTTGGTGGCGTCGGACGGGTCGGCGTGGGTGTCGATCGCGCCGACGAGCAGCCGGTGGGCGGTGTCGATGTCTCCCTCCCCGTTGAGCAAGAGATACGCGGCCATCACCGCTGTCTGCAGCGACTCGCCTTGGTCGAGACGGCCGCGCCGATCCTCGAGGAGCTGCGAGACGCTGTGAAGGTCACCGGTCACGTCGGCCGCGATGAAGGCCGCTTCGGCCAGGCGCCGGCTCCGCTCCACCACCGTGGTGCTGAGATCGGCGGCCCGCGTCAACCACGTGACGGCTGCAACAGAATCGCCTCGGCCCAGGATGCGATGGGCAGCCAGCTCAAGGGTGGCCGCGACGGCCTCGTCGGGTTGGGTGCTGGCCTGCGCGAGATGCCAGGCCCGATGCTCGGGCTGGTCATCGAGCAGGTCAGCCAGGCTGTGGTGCGCACGGCGCCGCTCGTCGCCCGTCGACAGGTCGACCACTGCCGAGGGGATCAAGGGGTGACGAAAGTGCAGTCGACGAGCACCCTCGTCGACCTTGATCAGGTCCGCCCGTTCGGCGGGGGCGAGTTGCTCGAGACCGTCAGTCCCGGATGCGGCTGCTTCGACGACGGGCAAGCCACCGCTACCGTCAAGGGCGGCAACCAGGAGCAGCTCGCGGCACGGCGCCGAGAGACCCCGGATGCGCGAGTCGAACAGCGACTGGAGGCGCCGGCTCAGCGGCAGTGCCGCCGGCAGCGCCCAGCGAGCGCTCGATCCCTCGCTGGTGAGAGAGGTTGGCAGCTCCAACAGGGCCAACGGGTTTCCCTGCGCGTCGGCAAGGACGCGATTCCGGACGCGGGGCGTAAGTGCCGGGAACCGGCGGTTCAGGAGGTCGAACGCCGCCTCCTCGTCGAGCGCCCCGACTTCGTGCTCGGGAATCCCGGTGCTCTCGAAGAACGACTCAGCCGGCGATCGAAGGGCCCCCAGGAGCCCGACACCCGTGCCGTCCAGCCGTCGCGCGACGGAGCCCAAAACAGCGCCGCTGGACCGGTCGAGCCACTGGACGTCGTCGAGGATCAGGACGAGTGGCCCGGCGACACGGGCGTTGCAGAGCAGCTGGACCACCGCGTTCGAGACGACCAGGCGGCCTGGCGGCGGTCCGTCGCCGAATCCCAAGGCCACCGACAGCGCCACCCTGAGCGGGGTGGGCAGGGCCTCGATGTGCTCGAGGAGGTGGTGCACGACCTGGTTGAGGCCGGAGAAGCTCACGTCGGCCTCGAACTCGGCGCCGGCCGACCGCGCAACCGTCGTTCCCGCCGCCTCTGCGCGTTCGGCGGCCGCGTCGAGCAGGACCGTCTTGCCGACGCCCGCCGCGCCAGCGAGCACGAGTGCACCACCGCGGACCGCCGTTCGGTCGAGGAAGCCGTCGAGGACGGCGAGGTCGGCCGCGCGGCCGACGAGCGAGCGGGTCGCACTGCCCAGCAGCGGCCCGACCTCGGGCACTGGGATCTCCTCTGGGAGCGGGTGAGAAGGGCTCGCCCCGAGGAGTCACGCTACTGCCGGTGCGTGCCCGTTTGCCCGTGGTCAGGCGTAGGACCGGTTCAGATCCTCGCCGACATCGGTCGCCGCGGCATCGTGGCGGAAGCAATACGCCCATCGTTCGCCGGGTTCGAACGACTGGACCACCGGATGGGCGGCCTCGGAAGCATGTGCCCGGGCGTGGCGGTTGGGGGAGCTGTCGCAGCATCCGACGTGACCGCATTCCATGCACAGGCGCAGATGAACCCAGGTCGACCCGGTGCGCAGGCAGTCCTCACACCCGTCCGGGCTCGACGGCTCGACGGCGTGCAGCGCTTCAAGGTCGTCACAGGTCAAGACACACCCTCCTTGTCGTCGCGGCAGGCCGCGTCCGCCCCACTCTGACGCCGATCGTGCTCCGGTGCTTCCGTCAGATGACCGCGACCGCGACCGAAGAGCAGTCATCTGACAGCAGACTCCCGCCCAGTCCGAGGCGGATTGTTCTCTCGGGATGCACGACGAACTGCTCACACCGACGCTCGCAGCCTCAGCGCTTGCCGCGCTGGTGCCGCTCGGCGCCGAGCGCCTGATGCGGGCGAGCGACGTGGTGACCCGGAGCGGTGACCGGTCAGGCGACTTCATCATCGTGGTCGACGGCGCCGTCGACGTCGTGGCCGTCGACGATGGCCGAGAGCTGGTCATCGCCACGGTGACCGCCGGCGGCTTCCTCGGCGAGCTCGACCTGCTCTCCGGCCAGCAGGCGCTTCTCACCGCCCGGGTGGCCCAAGCCGCCCGCGTCGCGGTCATCGAGCGCGTCGTGTTCCTCGAGCTGCTGGCCTCGAAGCCGGACCTCGCGGGCGTGCTGATGGCCACGTTCCTTCGTCGCCGCGACCAGCTCCGGTTCGGACACGCCGCTCGCCAGATCTGCATTGTCGGCGCCACGCACTTACATGAGGCCCGAGTCCTGCGCGAATTCGCCGCCCGCGCGCGGATCCCTCACAGCTGGTCCGACGTCGACGAGGGCGCGGATGCGTTCGTTGCTCGCCAAGCATGGCCTGCAGGCCAGCGACACCCCCGCCGTCATCGTGCCCACGAAGGTCATGAGATCTGCGACGCCGGCGGACCTCGCCGAGATGATCGGGCTGTCGTTCCAGCAGCGCCCCACCAGACATTCGACGTGATCATCGTCGGCTCCGGCCCTGCCGGCCTCGCCGCCGCGGTGTATGCCACTTCCGAGGGCCGTTCGACAGTCGCGGTGGATGGCGTCGCCGCCGGGGGCCAGGCGGGCACGAGCTCGTGGATCGAGAGCTACCTCGGGTTCGCCACCGGCGTCTCCGGCGGCGGCCTCACGAACCTCGCCGCTGTGCAGGCGCGGCGCCTCGGCGCACGCCTCCACGTTCCCTGTTCGGTCACCGGCCTGCGGGTTGAGCCGCCGTTCCACGCCGTCGAACTCGCTGACGGGAGCGAGGTCACCGCTCGCGCCATGTGTTGCCGTTCGAGTCGTCCGTCCCCGGCATCTTCGCGGTCGGCTACGTGCGCGACGGTTCGCTCAAGCGCGTCGCGGCCAGCCGTGGGCGAAGGCTCGAGCGTTCGTGCGGTCCGTGCACGAGCACCTGGCTCGGCACCATGACGCCCGCGGCTTGGACCAAACGAGAGCCAGGTGTTGAGTCCGCTGCGCCGTCTGGCGCGACAACGAGGAGCGACAATGCCCGCAGCAACGGCAGATCCCACCACCGTCCCAGTAGTCCCTCAACCGACGGCGTTAGCGGCCGAGAGGCCGGTGAAGTCGATCACCACCGCGCCCAAGGGTTTCGAGGGAGAGGGCTTCCCTGCCCGACGCGCCTTCGCCGGCGTCCCGCTGGAGGACCTCGATCCGTTCGTCCACATGGACCAGACGGGGGAGGTCGACTACGCCCCCGGCGAGCCCCGAGGTACTGACTGGCATCCGCACCGCGGGTTCGAGACAGTCACCTACATCATCGACGGTGAGTTCCTGCACCAGGACTCGCACGGCGGCGGCGGGAGCATCAGCAACGGCGCCACGCAGTGGATGACCGCTGGGTCCGGCATCCTGCACATCGAGACGCCGCCTGAGGCACTCGTCGTGAGCGGCGGTCTATTCCACGGCCTCCAGCTCTGGGTCAACCTGCCCGCCGCCAGGAAGATGGTCGAGCCCCGCTACCAGAACCTCGACCCGAGCGACGTACGACTCCTCGCAACCCCAGATGGAGGGACGCTCCTGCGGCTCATCGCCGGAACCCTCGGAAGCCACGTCGGCCCGGGGTGCACTCACACGCCGATCACGGTCGTCCACGCCACGGTCTCGCCGGGATCGCAGCTCCACCTTGTCTGGCCCGCTCGCTTCAACGCGCTCGCCTACGTGCTCGCCGGGCACGGAACCGCAGGCGTCAAGCGCGCAGCGATCCGCGACGGTCAGCTCGTCGTGTTCGGCGCCGGCGACGCCATCACACTCGCGGCCCCGCCGGACAAGCCTGGCACACGACCACTCGAGCTGTACCTCCTCGGCGGTGAGCCTCTCCGGGAGCCCGTCGCCCAGTACGGGCCATTCGTCATGAATACCGATGCAGAGCTGCAGCAGGCAGTCGATGACCTACGGGCGGGGAAGCTCGGGACTGTGCCCGCCGACGCATTGCAACCGCACCGGCCCTCGTGACTCTGCTCCCGAACATCTTGCACCGCTACATCGATGTCGACGGGACCCGGATCTTCTATCGCGAGGCAGTTCCCGTAGGCGGCGCGCACGATTCGCCGGTCCTGCTGCTACTGCACGGGTTCCCCACCGCGTCGCACCAGTACCGCCGGCTCATGGACGCAATCGGCGGCACCTTCCGGATCATCGCGCCCGACTATCCCGGGTTCGGGCACAGCGACGCGCCGCTATCGACAAGCGACGGCGGCCACTTCACCTACAGATTCGAGCGGCTGGCCGATGTCATGGAGCGGCTTCTGGAAAACCTCGCTCTTACACGCTTCGCGATGTACGTGTTCGACTTTGGCGGGCCTGTTGGGTTCCGGCTCGCCGTTCGCCACCCCGAATGGATAAGCGGGCTGATCATCCAGAACGCAAACTCCTACAGCAAAGGCCTCTCGTCGGCCGCTCGGGACTTCATCGCCATTCGCGTCGATGACGACGGGGCGCAGGCACGCGTTCGCGAGATGCTCACGCTTGAGGCAACGCGGGGCCAGTACCTCACCGGGACTCTCGACGCCGAGCTGGTATGCCCCGACGACTGGACATTGGACCAACACTTCCTCGACCTGCCCGGGCGTGATCAGCCGCAGCTGGATCTGGCATTCGACTATCACACCAACATCGAGCAGTACCCAGCATGGCAGTCGTGGTTCAGAGGGAACACACCGCCGACGCTGATCGTGTGGGGCCGGCATGATCCCTTCTTCGTCGAGGCGGGAGCGTGGGCGTATCGCAGTGACCTTCCCGACGCTGAGGTGCACCTGTTGGATACGGGTCACTTCGCGCTACAGGAGTGCCTGCCCACGGTGGCCGCTCTCGCGAAGGACTTCCTCAACCGCATCTGACCCCGGGCGGCAGTGCACGCTGTCGGATATCGCCGCGCGGTGCAGTCTGTCGTGCGCCAGCTCGATGGGACCACCTCAGCGCCAGCGACATGGGACCGGCTCTCGAGGTCATCAACGAGACCTTCGAGGCCTGGGACGAGTCCGTGTCGTCCATCCCGACCCCGACGCAGCGGGCCCTGCGCACGCCGGAGTGGGTGGGCCGCCACGAGAACCTGGTGGTGTGCGGCCCGTCGGGCACGGGCAAGACGCACTTCCTGGAGGCGCTCGGCCACGCCGCCATCGACGCCGGCCACCACGTGAGCTGGTTCTCCCTCGAGGCCCTCGGCGCATTGGTCCGCCGCCACCGGGCCGACGACTTCGCCGCCCGGGCCATCCGGCGCATCCTGCGGGCCGACGTCATCGTCATCGACGACATCGGCCTGCTGCCGGTGGCGGCCGAGACGGCCGAGGCCCTCTACCGCGTCGTGGACGCCGCCTACGAGCGGCGCTCGGCTGCCCTGTCGTCCAACCTGCACCCAGCCGGGTTCGATGAGCTCATGTCCAAGACCATCGCCAACGCCACCGTCGACCGATTGCTCCACCACGCCCATCTCGTGCTCACCGCCGGCGACTCGATCCGGCTCACCCAGGCCACGCGCGGCAAGGGGGTGAAGCCACTGGCCAACTGACACCGGGCAGGTTCACCGTCCACCACTGGGCAGTTTCGCTGGCCACGGTTGGGCAGACCCGTTGGCCATCTCCGGGCAGATCAAAGTGACCGTTGACACATGCCCGACCGCGCCGCGCTCGAGGAGTGGGAGATCCGGCTCGGCGACAAGGGCGTCACGCACAGTCCGATCACCGATCACGGCTGGGGTTCGTCCCTCAACTTCCGAGATCCGGACGACCTGCAGCTGCAGCTCGTCACGTTCGCGGGAATGTGAGAGGGGGCTGTCGTGATGCCGACGCACGCCGCGGCGTCGTCGGCAGCGACACGCCCGGATGCTCGGCCGCTGGAACGACGCCTACGCCTTCGGAAGCGCACTCCATGCAGCGTCGAGCTGAGGCTGGCGACGTAGTCAGGCCGCGAGGGTGGCCGCGGCGTAGGCCGTTCGCACCGGCTCGCACCAGATGATCACCGACCTCACGCGACGGGCATCGACGTCCGCCGGCAGAAGATAGTTCTGCCGCCCAGCTGAAGCCGTGAGCTCGGCGATCTGACGGTGGTCGGAGTGGAACACCTCGGCACTGGTCTTCGGAGCCGCGGTCTGGCTGACCCACACGTAGAGGTCGGTGTTGGGAGTCACGAAGAAGGGTTCGAGCCGCAGGGCCAACCGGCCGCCGGGCAGCCGCCACAGCCGGGCCGTCCCCTTGCCCTCCTGGTCGATCCCGTAGAAGTCGCCCCTGGCCGCCACGCTCCGGTCGGTCATGCCCTCCAACGGCGCTTCGGCGGCGGGCGTCTCGACCTGCTGGTCGACCACCACCTCCCAATGACCGGCGGCGTCGACGTCCAGGGCCGCCGGACCCTCCCGGATGGAGAAGCCGAACGCCCGGCCCGGGCATCCCGGCTCCGCCAGCGGCGCCGCTCCTCCCTCGACCCTCACGCGCAGGCGGATGCCCGAGCAGGTCGCCGTCACCCGCCACTGTAGGGCGTGGCCGGCGACCGTGAACGTCGGTGTGCGCTGGCTCCCCGTGCCGGTGAAGCGAGCGAGGCGCTCCCACCGGGGCGCTACCTTCACATCTGGACTAGCGGCAGCGGCCGCAGGGGACGGAGGCTCCGCCCTGTCGGATGCGCACGCTGCAATCGCCAAGCCCACGACCGCCACTGCAGTGGCCAGCCGTCTCGTTCGGGTCAGCGCCACGAGTCGAACGTCAGCACTTCTTGTCCAGGCCGATGATGTTCAGTCCTCCGCTTCCCGTCCTCACGTTGCCGCTGCGGCCGAACACGTACCGGCCCCGCGGCGCGACGAAGGCGGTGTAGGTGTCCGGCTTGCTGTACTCCTCCGCGTACTTGAAGGCGTGAGCCAGATCGGCCCCCAGCATCGGGAATGACTGCCCCTCGGGCGACGTGATGGTTCCGATCACCGTGCCGTGCTCGCCCTCATACCGCAGGTCAAGTCGGCCGCCTTGCTCCGACGTACCCGTGTGGCGGCGGTCCTGGGTCACCTCGACCGTGTAGATGCCGGCGCCCTGCCCGCTCGGGGCGGCGAAGTAGCGGCGCGCTACGCCGTCGGGCAGGGTGATCTCGCCTGCGATCCCCTCGTTGGTGATCGTGCCCGTGATGCGGGCGTCGCCCATCTTCGACGTCATCGCGAACTCCTGGCCGGTGATGGGATCGGCGAACCACTGGATGTCGCCGGCCGGCTCGGGTTCGGAGTCGGAGACGTAGCTGCGGAGCACGCGTGAGCCGTCGGGCTGCTGGGCCAGCTCGAAGTTCAGCCGGTCGGTGGTGCCCGCGACCCGGCCGTGGTAGACGCCGGGCGTCGGGAGGCCGTCCTGGCTCAGGTCAAGAGCGATGATGTTGGCGCCGGGCCGGCCCCCTCGGACGTCCCCGCCCCGGCCCTGGATCTCGGTGGCCTGGCGGGTCACGACGCTCAGGTACGTGTCGGCCGCCCCTCCTTGGGTCGGGTAATTGAGGCGGCGGGTCAGGTCGTTGTGTTTGAACGGGTACCGTTCGCCTCTCGTGGAGACGACGGCTCCCTCGACGAACGCCCCCGTCTGGCGCGCCTCCAACGTCGAACCGTCGAGGGATCGGCCTTTCCACAACCCATCCGCTCCGACGGTCATCTCGAAGATGCCGGCCCCGTCACCGGCGGGACGGGTGAAGAAGTTCCGTCGCTGGTTGTCGGACAGCGTAATGGTCCCGTCGGTCTCGAACTCCTCGATCGTCCCTTCGATCGTCGCCCGACCGCCGGCTGACGTGAACCGAAATCGGTTGCCGGTCCCCTTTCCCTCGAACCACTCCGCGTTCCCGCCCGGAAGGCCGTCGGTGACCAGGATGCGCATCCCGGGCACGTTCATGTCCGCCCGGTCGAAGTGGATCGCCACGAGCGTCCCCGAGAAGGCGACGCCTCCTACGAAGACGCCTGCATTGGACAGCTCGGCCAGCCGGTCCTCCAACGCCGTGGATGTGGTTTGCGACTCGCCCTCGTCGTCGTCCGAACCGCCGCACGCGGGCAGCAACACGACGAGCAGCGCCAACGAGACGATCGAACGGAACGTTCGCATCGACGCCATCGTTCCCTCCTCCTCACAACCGCGCGCGGAATGTAGGACCGAGTACGAACGTCGTCAACGTCCTCCCCGAGGCGGAAGTCGGAGTCGTCGTCACCGCCTCCGCCGACGACAAATCCTTGGCCCACGTAGTGAGAGCGCCGAGATGTACCCGTCTTCGCCGTGAGGCTGGCAACGTGGCGCTCGACGGTGCGGCGCGAGAGGTAGAGCCGGGTGGCGATGTCCTTGTCCGGCAAGCCGAGAGCGAGCAGCTGGAGGACCTCGAACTCACGAACGGTCTACGCCGAGCCCCCCGAGCTCGCTGGGAACGCTCGAGTCGTTCCGCCGGCGGCGACGGTGGCGCCGGCTTTGCGCAGCAGGGACCGGGACGCAGATGCGATTGGATCGTCGCCCTGCCGCTCGAAGTACTCGAGCGCCTCCAGCAGCCACTGCACGGGGTCGCCCCAGCCGTCGACGAGCGCAGCTTCGGCCACAATGCGCCGCCCGAGCTGGCGGAACGACGCTTGGTTGCTGAGTGTGCAGTCGCCTGCTCTCAAGAGCGTCTCGGCCGCGACGGCGTCTCCGCTCCGGCCAGCGGCGACGGCCTCGGCGTAGCGCAGGTAGCCCGGCGTGACGAAGTGGACCGACTCCTCGGGGATCTCTACCTCCGGGGCTTCGTCGGCGGGACCGTCGAGCTGACGCAGCGCCTCGCACGCCACCTCCGGTAGGCAGGATGGCCCTCCTGCTTGGGTTCGGCGAACGCGCCACGTCGGCGGCCTCCATCGCCCCGACACGGTCGCGGCTACGACGGCGGGCGTAGCCGTCAATGTCGCCTCCCGGGCGACGACGCGGAGGCGGCGCGAGCGCAAGATCCCTCCATGACGACACTTGCGACAACCCTCGCCACGACCGGCTGGCACGACGGACGAGCCTGGGAAGGCCCGCCGTGGCCGGCGTTCTTCTTCGTGCCCCTGCTGCTGATGACTGCCGTGGCCGTGACGCTCTACCTGACCCGTAGCCGCCGCCGTCCGGGCGTGACCATCGTCGCCGAGCGCTACGCCCGCGGGGAGATCGACGAGGCCGAGTACCAGCGGCGGGTCGCCGCCCTGCGGGGCCGATGAGTTCCGAGCAGGGCCGTCGTCGTACGGGCATGCGAAACCTCATCGTCTCCGCGTTCGTGACCCTCGACGGCGTGATGCAGGCCCCGGGCGGCCCGGAGGAGGACCCGACCGGCGGCTTCACCCAAGGCGGTTGGTCGGTCAACTACTGGGACGAGGCCATGGGGGAGGTGATGGGAGAGGCCTGGGCCCAGCCTTTCGACGTGTTGCTCGGCCGCAAGACCTACGAGATCTTCGCCGCCCACTGGCCCTACGCCGGCGACGACGACCCCATCGCCGTCAAGCTCAACACAGCCCGGAAGTACGTGGCGTCGCGCACGCTCACCGACCTCACCTGGCAGAACTCCACCTTGCTGGAGGGGGACGTGGCCGAGGCGATCGCCGCCATCAAGGCCGAGGACGGCCCGCCTGTCCTGACCCAGGGCAGCAGCGATCTCATCCAGACGCTGCTGGGCCACGACCTCGTCGACGAGTTCCGGGTCTGGACCTTCCCCGTCCTCGTGGGCCCGGGCAAGCGCCTGTTCGGCGACGGCTCAGTTCCCGCCGGCCTCGAACTGGTCGATTCCAAGGTGTCGACCACGGGGGTGGTGATGGCCACCTACCGCCGGGCGGGCGACATCCGGCTGGGGTCGTTCGCCTTCGAGGAGCCCACCGAGGCGGAGATCGAGCGCCGCCGCCACCTCCGGACCTAGCGCCGCGCCCGCAGGACGCCCTTCATCGCCTCCGGCACCGTACTCAGCCGGAGGGCGTGGCGAAGACCTCGAGCTGGATGTTGTCGGGGTCGCGCAGGGTGATGAGCGTGCCGCCGGCGGGGGTGCTCTTCACCTCGGAGTGGTCGACGTCGTGCTCCTCGAAGCGGTTCTTCCACTCCTCGATGTCGTCGCTGTCGACGACCAGGGCGACGTGGTCGAGGCCGGTGCGGCGCTCGTCGAACCGCTCGTCCCTGCCGTCCTCGTGCTGGGTGAGGGTGAGCGTCAGCCCGCTGGCCGACGCCCGCAGCCGCGTGCGCCGGAAGCCTTCACCGTCCACCGTGGTGACGGCCTCGAACCCCAGCACGTCGGCGTACCACCGGGCGCTGCGGTCGAGGTCGGTGACGCTCAGGCTGACGTGGTGGAAACCCTTGATGTCGGGCATCGCCCGCCTCCTTGCGATCTCACGGGTCGACGGGACCCTCGAACAGGGCGAAGGTGGCGCCCTGGGGGTCGAGGGCGACAGCCAGGCGGCCGGCCGGGACGGACATCGGCGGCACGAGGATCTGGCCGCCCAGGTCTCCGATGCGGGCCACGTCGCCGTCGAGATCGGGCGTGGTGAAGTAGACCAGCCAGTGTGAAGGATCGGGCGAGCCCGATGGCAAAGGCATCATCCCGCCGTTGAGCGACGAGCGGTTGGCGATGCTCCAGAACGGCTGGGTGCTGTCGCCCACGGAGGTGAAGTCCCAGCCGAACAGGCCCTCGTAGAACCGCTGGGCCGAGGCCGGGTCGCTGGTGTTGAGCTGGTTCATGCACATGGCGCCGGGGTCGTTCACCAGGGTGGCCCCGATGTGGCGGGCCGGCTGCCACACGCCGAAGAGGGCGCCGCTGGGATCCCGGATCAGCGCCAGGCGCCCAGAGTCGAACACGTCGAGGGGCTCTTGGAGGACGGTGCCGCCGCCGGAACGGGCCCGCTCGGCCGTGGCGGCGGCGTCCTCCACCGACACGTACGAAAGCCACGCCGGCGGGCCCTGGTCGGCGGGCTTGCCGTAGAGGGCGCACACCGTGTGCTCGCCGAGCTGGAGCATGGTGTAGGTCATGCCCTCGCCGGCGGGCATGTCGACCGGCTCCCATCCGAACAGCGAGCCGTAGAACGCCTTGGCCCCGGCCGCGTCGGTGGTGCCCAGATCCGCCCAGCAGAACGTGCCCGGTGCGTACTCCGTCCGCTCCCCCACGGGGAGCGAGCCTACGGCACCCTCAGGACGCCCAGCGCGGCCTGGGTCTGCTCGAGCAGCCGGATCATGCCCTGGGCGTCGGCCTCCTCGACCGCCTCCTCCAGCGTCGTGCGGACGCGGCCGGCGTGGAGGTTCCCCCCGGGCTTGGCCGACAGGGCCCGGCCGAAGTCGCTGCGGGTGCGGGCCACGAGGGGGCCGGCGTTGATCCGTTCGTGGGCGGCCAGGGCGGCCTGGAAGCTGCGCTCGGTCTCGGTCCACCGCTCGGCCTTGGCCAGCAGCAGGCCCTGGACCCGGGACACGGCGCCGCGGCACACCAGGCCGTGGCCCCACACCACCATGCGGCGGCTGTACGGGGCGAGCAGCCGGGCGAGCATCTCGACCCGGTCGTCCCCCACCATCGCCGCCGCCTCCCCCATGGCCGCCACCGTGGGAAGCCAGGTGCGGTCCTGGGGCAGGTCGGAGCCCTCGTGGGCCAGCAGGTCGTCGAGCTCGAGGCCCGCTTCCCCGGCCTGGCCGCAGTGGGCCAGCAGAAGGGCCAGGGAGGAGCGCCACCACGGGTGACGGTCGTGGGCCCGGACGAGGTCGTGCCAGACGTCGATCAGGCCCTCGAGCTCGGCCTCCGTGCCCCAGTCGAGGAGCAGGCCCAGCTGCTGGGTCCAGTAGTTCGACGCGGCTTCGGGGTCCTGGCCCTCCTGGCCCAGGGCGAGGGCGCGGTCGATGTCGGTGGCGGCCTGGCCGGAACGCCCCTCGAGGAGGGCCCACATGGCCGACCACGCCGCCGCGTCCCGCTGGTGCAGGGGGTCGTGGGAGCGGCGGGCCAGCTCGGCGTGGAGGGTCCGGTCCCGTTCGGCGTCGGTCACGTGGCCCTGCTCGAGCAGGTCGACGAGCCGCCAGCCATGGGCCAGCAGGGCAAGGTCGGGGTCCTTGGCGGAGGACGCCATGGCGAACAGCTCGCCGTCGATCTCCACCCGGTCCTCGAGGTCGTCGGGGGCGGACAGGGCCTCGTGGCGCGCCCGCAGGACGGCGCCCATGATGTCGGCGTCGCGGCTGTCCCACGCCAGCTCCCAGGCCTTGTCGCTGCGGGCCTTGCGCTCGTCGGGAGAGTCGAAGGCGGCGCGGGCCTGGGCCAGCCGCCCCTCGAGCTTGGCCCGCAGGCCCGGGTCGTCGGGGTTGGCGGCGACGGCCTGGTCGAGGAGCCCGATGAGCAGCCCGTCGGCGCCCCAGACGCCGATGACCTCCCCCAGCCCCAGGACGGCCCGCCCCAGCCTCGGGCCATCCCCGGCCACCTGGGCCACCGCCGCCGCCTGGAGATACGACTGGCGGGCGCGAGCGGATTCCCCCGCGAGGCGATTGGCCTCCCCGAGCTGGAGAAGGAGGTCGATGCGCGCCGCCGGGCCGGCGCCACCGTCCAGGAAGGCGAGGGCGCGGCCGATCAGCTCGGCGGCCTCTTCGAAGGCGTGCAGCCGGAGGGCGGCGGCGGCGGCCTCCCGGGCGTGGGACACGGCCTCGGCTGAGCGGCCCACCGGCGTGGCCGCAGCACGGTGGTGCAGGCGAACCGCCGCAGGGGTGGCGGCGGCCCAGCGCGGACGCTCGACGAGCTCGGCGATCTCCTGGTGCAGGTACACGCGGCGGTTCGAGGGCAGCGCGGCGTAGACGGCCTCGTGGGCCACGTCGTGGACGAAGCGGTACCAGCCCGTCCGCCCGGCCACGGGGGCGATCACGCCCGCGGTCACGGCCGAGGCGAGGGCGGCCCGCGACGCCTCCTCCTTGCCCTCGAGCAGCTCGCACAGGATCTCGGCGGGGAACGACGGGCCGATGGCGGCGGCCACCTCCACCACGCCTCGCGCCTCCGACCCGGGCCGGCCCAGGCGGCGGTTGACGACCTCGGCCACGGTGTGGGCCACCCCCACCGCGTCGATCGCGGTGGCGTTGACCGTCCCCCCCGCCAGTCCGCCGGCGGCGCGGAGGTCCTTGATCACCTCGGTCAGCAGGAGCGGGTTGCCCTCGGTGGCTCGCCAGAGGATGTCGGCCAGGACCGCCGCCGCCCTCCCGGCCACAGCCGCCCGGTCGACGAGCAGGGCGGTGACGCCCTGCGGCGAGAGGTTGGCCAGGAACATCCGCTCGAGCGGCTCGATGGCCGGGTTGTCGAGGAAGCCCGCAATCGGGTGGCTCGGATGGATGGCGGCATCCCGGTAGCTGGCCAGCACCATCAGCTTCCCCGACCGGGGGCCGTGGGCCAGCCGCTCCAGCACCTGCACGGTCGAGGGGGTGGCCCAGTGGAGGTCTTCCAGGACGAGCAGCACGGGGCCCGGCCCCAGCTCTCGCACCGCCGAGGCGACCGCGTCCTGGAAGCGGGGGCGGGGGCCGCCACGGTCGGCGTCGTCGCCCCGCGGCCGGCGCCCCAGCCGCTCGGCGGCGGCGGGCACGAGCTGGAGGATGGCGGGCCCGTGCCGGGTGGCCTGGTCTTCGAGCCATTCCTCGGGCGCCGAGCCCAGAGCCGGCTCGAGCGCCTCGACGAAGGGCTGGTAGGGCGTGGGCGCGGTCGGTCGGCAGCGGCCCACGAGCACCCGGCCCCCATCCACCTCGGCCAGGGCGGCCAGCTCGGCGGCCAGGCGGGTCTTGCCCACACCGGGTTCGCCGGCGAGCAGGAGGAAGCGGAACGTGCCGTCGCTCGCCTCTCGCCACAGGGTGCGGAGCCGGCTGAGCTCGGGCTGGCGCCCGACCATCGTCCCGCTGTCGGGGCAGTCCAGGGCCCCCATGACGGCGGCCGCGGCAGCGGCCGCGTTGCGCTTGGCGGTGCGGCTGGACGGCGCGAGGCGCCGGCGGGGGCGCGGGCGTCCCGCCGGCGCGCCTTGCTCGGCAGAGATCCGGGTGTCCACCTCCTTCCGCATCGGCACACGGCGCCCCGACCTTGAGGCGAAGACTCGCCCGGAGGGCGGGGCGGTAGCCTCGGCGGCCGTGAACCCCGGAGGCGGCAGCTCGCCGACCACCGACAGGGAGCTGGAGGCGGCCCCCGGCCCGCTGGCCGGGCCAGCGGTGTCGGACGGAGCAGGCTGGCGACCGTTCCCCACGCTCGTTCGCGGGCTCCTGCGCTACCTGGGCGTGGCGCTCGCCGGCGTGGTGCTGATGCTGGCCGGCCTCACGTGGGACGCGGTGGTCCACGCCCGTGACGCCGAGGCCGCCCACGTCGAGGAGACGCTGTTCTCGCTGGGCAACCCCGCCCACGTCGTACTCCTGGCCGGTGGCGCTCTGGCCGTCGCCGGCCTCACCGCCGCCACCGTGCGGGGCCTCGCCCTCTCCGGTGGACGACTGCTCTCGTCGCCTCGTGCCGCGACAGCGCTGGTGACGGGCGTGCTGGTGCTGGTGGCGGGCACGGCCGGTGCCCTGCGGTGGGCCTCGTTGGCCGGAGATCTGCCGGTGGCCACCGGCCCGCTGGCGCCGGCCGCCGGTCCCGACGCCCACGGCATCGGCATCGTCAACTCCCACGAGGACGGGGAGTGCCGGCCCACGCTGAAGCAGCGCCGGGCGGCGGCCAAGCTGGTGGCGGACACCGAGGCGGCCACGGCCAAGTACCGCAACTTCGCGGCCGCCGAGGCCGACGGGTTCGTCGGCCCGTCCAACCCCACGCTCACCGAGCACTACGCCAAGGCCGTCAACACCCAGGACGGCAAGGTCCTCGATCCCAACCGGCCCGAGGCGCTCATGTACACACCCACGGCCAGCGGCATGGTCCTGGTGGGCGTGATGTACCTGATGAACGTCCCCGGCGAGTTCGGCCCGGAGCCGGGCGGGTGCCTGACCCGCTGGCACGTCCACGCCAACGTCTGCTTCTCGGTGGCCACCTTCGCCCCCGTCTCCCAGCTGAAGGAGGGCGAGACGTGCCCTCCCGGGGAGTTCCGCTACATCCCGCCGCCGGCCCTGCACGTGTGGTTCCTCGACGTGCCCGGCGGCCGCTTCGCGCCCGAGGTGGACGCCGCCTACCTGGCCAAGGCGGTGGGCGGGGCTTAGCCCCCTCCCGCTCCTGCCCCGGCGGGATGCCCGGGGGCGAGGTGGCGGACCAGGAAGTCGACCGACGCCAGCAGCTCCTCCGCGGGCACGGCCGAGTGCTGGCCGGGATGGGCGTGCAGCCGTTTGTCGACGGACCCGATGGTGTCGAACAGGGCGAAGGCGTCCTCGCGGGGGATCATCTGGTCGTGCCACTGCTGGATGAACAGGACGGGGCAGGCGAGGGCGGCGGCGTCCTCCCGCATCCGGTCCAGCGTCGGGCCCAGCAGCCCCATCAGGCCGAACACCGCGACCTGGAGGCGGGGCTCGGCGGCGGCCAGGGGGATGCCGTAGATCGTGCCCATCGAGAGCCCCCAGTAGCCGATGGGCCCGTTGCCCACCTCGTCGAGCGACTGCAGCGCCTCCAGCGCGGCCAGCATCTCGGCCACCACCTCGTCGGTGCTGCCGGGCCGGGACCACTCGCTGAGGAAGTTGCTGAACAGCGCGATCTCGTCGGCGGCGGGGTCGGTGCGACGGTCGCCGTGCCCCGGAGCGTCGAGGGCGGCGATGGCGAACCCGTGCCCAGCCAGCAGGTGGGCGAGGGCGACGATGTGGTCCACGCGCTTGTGGAGCGTGGCCCCGTGGCCGATGAGGACCAGCGGGCGGGGCCCCTCGTGGCGCCCGGCGGCCGGGGTCCACACGATCCCGGGCACGGGTCGGCCGCCCACGTCCAGCGCGAAGCCCCGCTCGGCCACGCCGTCGACCTCACCTGAGGATCCCGAGAACCGCACCGTCCCAGGGTACGGCCGGGCCCGGCCGTACCCGACAGGGACTTCGGTGGCGACTGAGTAGCCTCTGGAGGAATGCGCGATGCCGACGCGGTGCTCCAGGGCAGCCGTCGACAGCCGCCGGTGGAGGTCCTCGCCCGCGTGGCCGCCGCCCTCCACGGGCCGTCGTCGCTGGACGACAAGCTCGCCTGGCTGGCCGACGCGACCCGATCCGTGACCGGCGCGGCGCTGGCCACCTACATCGGGTTCGGCGTCGACCCCGACCGCCGCACCGCGGCCGCCGGCGTGGCGAGCTACGACGTCGACACGCTCGTCCGTCCGGCCGTGGTCCGCCTCGCCACCGGCGGTGACCCGGTCGCCCCCACCGCCGCTCAGCTCCTCCAGGACCGGCGGTGGCGGACGTTCCTCGAGCGGGCCGGCCTGACCAGGTCGTCGAGCGTGCTGGCGGTGCTGGTGCCCGCGGCCGACGGCGCCGCCCACGGCGTGCTCCTCGCCTGCTTGGCGGAGCCCGACGGGCTGTCGACGGAGGACGTCCTGGCGGTCGAGGCATTGGCCGCCCACGCCGCCATCGCCCTCGACAACGAGCGGCGCCTGACCCGGTTGACCGAGTTGCAGGAGGTCCAGCGGGAGGTCGTCCACCAGCTCCAGGAGGCGGTGCGCCCCCCAGTGCCGACGGTGGACTCGGCCGAGCTGGGTGTGCACTTTCTCCCCGCCGACCCGAGCGCGCCCACCGGCGGCGACCTCCACGACTGGCTGGTGCTCCCCGACGGCGACGTGTTCCTCACCGTGGTCGACGTGATGGGCAAGGGCGTGGCCGCCACCAAGGACGCCGTCGCCGTCACCCACGCGCTGCGCCTGCTCGTGCTCGACGGGTGCCCCATCGCTCAGCTGATCGGCCGGGCCGACACGCTGCTGACCGCTCACAACCCCGACCTGGTGGCGACCGTCGTCGTGGCCCGCTACCGGCCTTCCACCGGGCAGCTGTGGCTGGCCGGCGGCGGCCAGCCCCCGCCTCTGTGGGTGTCGGCCGCCGGCGACGTCCGGCTCGTTCCGATACCCGGCGTGGCCGTGGGCTGGCCCGGAGCCGGGAGCAGCACGGTCGTCGACCTCGTGCTGGAGCGCAACGACACGGTGGTCCTCTACACCGACGGGCTCATCGAATCGACCAAGGACATCCTCGTCGGCCTCGACAACCTCACCCGGGCCGCGGCCCAGATCGCCCAGTACCCCTCCACCCACGTGGCCCGGGCGCTGGTCGAGCGCTCGCTGTCGGGGGCCATGCGGCGCGACGACTCCCTGGCCCTGGCCCTGCGCCGGCGCACCCCTCCGCCGGCCGACCGGCGCGGCCCGCTCGCCCCCTTCGAGTACCGGTTCTCGCCCAGCGTCGCCACCATCCCTCTCGCCCGCCACCTCCTGGCCGACTGGCTCGAGCTGCTGGCGGTGGAGGAGGCGGAGCGCTCCGACCTCCTGCTGGTCGCCTCCGAACTGTGCTCCAACGCCGTGCGCCACGCCACCGGGGCCCCCCGGGCGCTGTTGCTACGGGCCTCTGCCGAAGCCGACGCGGTGGTCGTGGAGGTGGAGGACGACGGCGAGGGGTTCGAGCTGGCGTCCCGCTATGACGACGAGGTCCCCGATCCCGAGCTGGAGCGGGGACGCGGCCTGTACGTGGTGGAAGCGCTCAGCGACGAGTTCTCCGTCCGCCGCGACGGGGATCGGACGGTGGTGCGGGCGGTGCGCCGGGCCCTCCTTCCCCACGCCGACTGATCACCGCACCCCCCCAGGACGCGGGCAGCGGGCCAGCGCCGCCGCCAGCTCCTCGAGGGTGAACGGCTTGCTGAGGTAGTCGTCCATGCCCGCCGCCAGGCAATCCTCCCGGTCGCCGGCCACCGCGTTGGCCGTCACCGCCACGATCCGGGGGCGGTCGCCGGGCCACCGCCGGTGGATCACCCGGCTCGCCTCGAGCCCGTCCATCTCCGGCATCTGCATATCCATCAGGACGAGGTCGTAGCGCGAGCGCTCGAGGGCTTCGATCACCTCCGTGCCGTCGGAGACGACCTCGGCCTGGTGCCCGAGCTTCCTGAGCAGCAGCACCGCCACCTGCTGGTTGACGGGATGGTCCTCGGCCACGAGCACCCGGAGGGGCTTCGGCTCGACGGGTGGGCCGGCGGTAGGAGGGCGCCCGCCGGCGCTCGTAACGGCCCCGCCATCCGGAGCCGCAGCCGGCTCCGTCCCGGGCAGGGAGGCGGCCAGGGCTTCGAACAGGCGGGCGGTCCGCACCGGCCGGGTGAGCCACTCCGCGATCCGGCGGTTGTCGCCGTCGGCGTGGTCGCCGAGCGAGGCGAGCCCGATCACCGGCGGCTCGAGGCCCGCCGGCAGCGGTTGCCCCCGTGCGCCATGCAGGTCGACGACGGCGGCGTCGAACCGCTCACCCCGGTCGAGGCGGGCCCGAACCTCCGGCCAGCTCGCCTCACGCGGCAGCATGCCCCAGCGGCGGGCGGTGCGGACGATGAGCTCGCGGCTTGATGCGTCGTCGTCGACGACGAGCAGCCGCCGGCCTGCCAGCGCGGGCTGCGGCGAGCGGCGGTGAGGCAGCACCACGTCCGGCTCGGCGTCGAGCTCCACGGTGAAGTGGAAGGTCGAGCCGATGCCCTCCCGGCTCTCCACCCAGATCCTCCCGTTCATCAGTTCGCACAGCCGGCGGCTGATGGCCAGCCCCAGGCCCGAACCTCCATAGCGGCGGGTGGTCGAGGCGTCGAGCTGGGAGAACGACTCGAAGATGCTGTCGTGGGCGTGGTCGGGGATGCCGATGCCCGTGTCCCGTACGGCGAAGTGCAGGCAGGTGTGGCCGCTGCCGCCCTCTTCCGCGTCGGCGCGCCGCACGGAGAGGAGGATGCCGCCCGCTTCGGTGAACTTCACCGCGTTGGACAGCAGGTTGACGAGGATCTGCTGGAGGCGGGTGACGTCGCCCCGGACGGAGGCGGGCACGTCGGCCTCGGTGCGGTAGGCGAGGTTGAGGCCCTTCTGGTGGGCTGCGGGAGCCACCACGGCGAGCGCCGACTCGACGCAGTCGCCCACGTCGAAGACCTCGTGGGCCAGGCCCATGGCGCCGGACTCGATCTTGGAGAAGTCGAGGATGTCGTTGATCAGGTCCACGAGGTGGCGGCCGCTCGACACGATCGTCTCCGCCCACGCCCGCTGGTCGGCGTCGAGGTCGCTGTCGAGCAGGACGTTGGACATGCCGACCACCGCGTTGAGCGGGGTGCGGATCTCGTGGCTCATGGTGGCCAAGAAGGCGCTCTTGGCCTCGCTGGCCGCGACCGCCTCCTCCCGCGCCTGCCCCAGCGTCTGCATCAGCCCGCTCATCCGGACCATGACGAGCCCGAACAGGACGACCGACGCACCCACGATCACGACGATGGCGGGTACGTCGTGGCGGGTCCCTTCGACGGCGAACACGGCGGGGATGACGAGAGCGACCGCGCCCAGCAGCACCAGCCGCGAGCGGTCGACGTTGGCCGCACCCTCCTCGACGCTGAGACGTGAGGTGATCGACGGATGGAGGAGGGCGACGGCGGCGAACAGGTACCACACCATCCACAGCACGTAGTACGGCTCGATGTTCAGCGGCAGGCCGGGCAGGACGTTGAGGAAGTTGTAGAGGGCGTCGGCGGCCGTGAGGCAGAGGATGGCCACGGCCAGGAACACGTAGGCGGGGGGACGGCGGGCGCCGAGCAGGAGCAGGCGGGCCGCCATGGTCAGGAGCAGGACGTCGAGCAGCGGGTAGGCCATGCCGATGGCCCGCTCCAGCACCGGCGCGTTGGAGGACACCACCGAAGGGCGGATGATGTAGACCCAGGCCAACATCCCGGTGGCGGTGGCGACGATGGAAGCGTCGATGAGGCTGGCCATGTCGCGGGTGGGGTGCTGGCGGCGGATGAACAGCACCATCGACCAGATGAAGATCGGCAGGTCGGCCAGGTAGAAGGCGTCGGCGATCGAGGGGAAGGGGCGGTCGGCCCTCTCCACGAGGAGGAACCAGTAGAAGAACAGGTCGCCGATCAGGTACAGCGTCAGCGCCGACGTGAACCAGAACATCGGGCGGCGGTCGCCCGCCGGCATCCGCCGCACGCCGACCCAGCAGGCGCCCAGGCACAGCACCGAGAACACCATGGTCATCGCCTGCCCCAGCCGGGCCGAGGGCAAGGCGAACCGCACGACCACGGCGAGGGAGCCGACGACGAGGAACCGCCTCCATGTCAGCCACGGCAGCGGTCGGGTTCCGGCGGTCGCAGCCTCAGCCGTCGTCACCGGCGCCGCCGCGGACAGGCTGGATCGAGTCCCGTCTGGCCCCGCATTGCCGGGCGGAACTCGATCCACGTCCGGGAGCGCCGTGCACGCCCGTGCCGAGATGCCGCCGGTCCGCCGCCGCCCGGACCCGGTCGGTGGTGAGCCGATCTCGCCAGTCCGGTCTCACCGCGCTGCATCTCGACACGATGCGCCACGTATCGCTCCACCGTCAGCATGGCGTAGCCGCTCGGCGGTGACCACCAAGCGACGAACACGTTTTGCCCAACGTTCGACCAGCCTCAGTTGGGCGGCCGTTGGGTAAGATCCCGGCGTGGTCGCGCCCGACACCGTGCCACCACGGCATTCTCCCGCAGCTCCGGCGGCGTCGCACGGCCTCGACAGGACCGCCCTCGCCCGCCTCACGGCCGACGTCGGCGTCAACGTCGCCCAGGACATCTGCCGGATCTTCCTGACCGACCTCCCGCACCGGATGGCGACCATGGAGGCGGCCTTCGGCGCGGGGGACGCGGTGGGGGTGGCGCGCGCCGCCCACGGCCTCACGTCGGCGGCACGGCTCGTCGGGGCGGCGTTCCTCGCCGAGCTGTGCGCGGAGCTCGATCGCCAGGCCCGCACCTGCGGTGTCGAGGGGGCCGCCGCCGAGACGTTCGGGATGGTGGGGGTGGCCGCGGCGAACATCGCGGAGGACCTCGGAAGCTTCCTCGCGCCACGGCCCGGCGAGTGACCGCTCCACCCGCCCACATCCTCGTCGTCGAGGACGACGCGGTGTACCAGCGCTACCTGGTATCGCTCCTGGAGCGGGAGCAATACCGGGTGTCAGCGGTGTTCGAAGCCGAGGAGGCACTGCGTGTCCTCGCTCGGGACCCTCCCGACCTCATCGTCGTCGACGTGGAGCTGCCGGGCATGAGCGGCCTGGAGCTGCTCAACCGGGTGAGGGCCACGGAGCCAGTGCCCGTGCCGGTGGTCATCGTGAGCGGTCACGACAGCGAGCCCGACCGGGTCATCGGCCTCGACCTCGGCGCCGACGACTACATCGTCAAGCCCTTCCTGCCCCGGGAGTTCGCGGCGCGCGTCCGTTCCGCGCTCCGCCGTTCCACCGCCGACGGCCTCCGGGTCGTGCGCCACGGCGACCTGGAGATCCGGCCCGCCTCACGGGAGGTAACCCTCGCCGGAAGCCCGGTGGCGCTGACACGCCGGGAGTTCGACCTCCTCTGCTACCTGGCCTCGCGACCTGGGGAGGTCGTCGACCGCCAGCACCTCCTCCAGGAGGTGTGGGGCTCCTCCGACGAGTGGCAGGACTCGGCCACCGTCACCGAGCACGTGCGCCGCATCCGCCACAAGATCGAGGCCGATCCTGCCAACCCCCGCTGGATCCAGTCGGTGCGCAACGTGGGGTACCGCTTCAACCCCTAGCGACCGGCGTTGGGCCGCTTGCCGTGGTTGGCCTTGTTCCTGCGGCTGCGGATCTTGCGCTTGCTCGTCTTCTTCGACATGGCCGCCGAGGGTAGTCGACGACCCCAACTACCCTCGAAGGCGATGGAGCGACTCGGGCTCGTCGGTCTGCCCAACTCGGGGAAGTCGGCGCTGTTCAACGCGCTCACCGGCGGCTCCGCCCCGGTGGCGTCCCACCCCTTCTCGACGACGGAGACCACGATGGGCATCGCCCACGTGGCCGACCCCCGCCTCGATGCGCTGACCGAGATGTCGAGGTCCCGCAAGAAGGTCGAGGCCACCGTCCAGCTGGTCGACATCGCCGGGCTGGTGGCGGGATCGGCGAGCGGCGAGGGCCTGGGCAACCGCTTCCTGGGCGGCATCCGTGAGGTGGACGCCATCGTGCTCGTGCTGCGGGCCTTCGAGGACCCCAACGTGCCCGGAGACAGCGACCCCCTGGCCGACCTGCACACCCTGGAGCTGGAGCTGGTGCTGGCCGACGCCGAGTCGGCCGAGGCCCAGCTGGTCAAGCGCCAGAAGACGGCGCGCACCGAGCCGTCGCAGGCCGCCTCGGTGGCGGTGCTGGAGGCGGCCGTCGAGCAGCTCAACGCCGGGGTGCCGATCTACCGGTCGTCGCTCACGGCCGAGCAGCGGGCCGAGCTGCGGCCGATGTTCCTGCTCACCACCAAACCGGTGCTGGCCGTCGTGAACCTCGGGGAAGACCAGCTCGACGACGCCGACGCCCTGGCCAAGCCGGTGGCGGCCGAGCTCGGCGGGGCGGCCGACGTGCTGGGCGTGAGCGTGCAGCTCGAAGCGGAGGCCTCCCGGCTCAACCCGGCCGACCGGGCCGAGCTGCTGGAGGGCCTCGGCCTGGGCGAGGGAGCGCTGCCCCGGGTGGTGCGGGCCGCCTACCACCTGCTCGGGCGGCGGACCTTCTTCACCACCGGCGACAAGGAGTCGCGGGCGTGGACGTTCCGGGCCGGGGCCAAGGCGCCCGAGTGCGCGGGCGTCATCCACTCCGACCTCCAACGGGGGTTCATCCGGGCCGAGGTCATCCGCTGGGACGAGCTGCTGGGCCTCGGGTCGTGGAACGCGGCCAAGGACGCGGGCAAGCTGCGGGTCGAAGGCAAGGAGTACGAGGTCGCCGACGGCGACGTGCTCGAGATCCGCTTCAACGTCTGAGAGGTCGTTGGCGTGCCGTGGCTGCTGCGGGACGACCAGGTGCTGGCCGCGCTGGAGGTGGCCACCGCCCGCCGTGACCGCATGCGGGGCCTGCTCGGCCGCGACGGTATCGACGGCGCCCTCCTGCTCGAGCCCGGGAAGTCGGTGCACAGCGTGGGCATGCGCTTCCCGATCGACGTGGCCTTCTGCGACAAGCAGCTCGTCGTGCTGCGCACCGTCCGGCTGCGCCCCAACCGGGTGACCCGACCGTCGCTGCGCTGCCAGTGCATCATCGAGGCCGAGGCGGGAGCGTTCGAGCGGTGGAAGCTCAGGCCGGGCGACCAGCTCGAGGTGCGGGAATGAGCCCGCTGGTGCTGGTCGGCACGCCCATCGGCAACCTGGGGGACCTGCCGCCGCGCGCGGTGGAAGCGCTGCGGAGCGCGGACGTGATCGCGTGCGAGGACACGCGCCGCACCCGCCAGCTGCTGAGCGCGGCCGGCGTGCCGGGGGGCGGACGGCTGGTCGCCATGGGCGCCCACAACGAGGCGGCCCAGGTGCACAAGCTCGTCGAACGGCTGGAGGCGGGCGACACGGTGGCGGTGGTGACCGACGCGGGCATGCCCGGCATCTCCGACCCGGGTGAGCGGTTGGTGGCGGCGGCGGTGGAGGCCGGCCACGAGGTGACGGTGGTGCCCGGGCCGTCGGCCGCGGTGGCTGCCCTGGTGCTGAGCGGCCTCCCGACGGGCCGGTTCGTGTTCGAAGGGTTCCTGCCCCGGCGCGGCAGGGAGCGCGAGCGGCGGCTCGGGGAGCTGGCGGGCGAGCGGCGCACGATCGTGCTGTTCGAGGCGCCTCACCGGGTGGAGGAGACGGTCCAGGACCTGGCCGCCGCCTTCGGAGGCGACCGGCGGGTGGCGGTGGCGCGCGAGCTGACCAAGCTGTTCGAGGAGGTGTGGCGGGGCGACCTGGCCGGCGCCGCCGCCCACCTGGCCGAGTCGGCGCCCAGGGGTGAGATCGTCCTCGTGGTCGACGGCGCCCCGCCCTCCCAGCCTCCCGGCCAGGCCGACGTCGAAGCGGCCTTGCGGGCCCGCCTGGCCGGGGGTGACGACAAGAAGACCGCCATCGCCCACGTGGCCGAAGCCCTCGACGTCCCCAAGCGGCGCGTCTACGAGGTGGCTATTTCGCTCTGAGGCGGAGAGCCGTCCGCCTACCCTTGGTGCGTGACCCGGTTCTACTGCACGACGCCGATCTACTACGTGAACGACGCGCCCCACATCGGGCACGCCTACCCCACGGTGATCGGCGACGCGGTGAGCCGCTGGCACCGCCTGCTCGGCGACGACGTGCTGTACGTCACCGGCACCGACGAGTACGGGCTCAAGAACCAGCAGGCGGCCGACGCCCAGGGGCTGCACCCCAAGGAGCTGGCCGACCGCAACAGCGCCCGCTTCCGGGCCGCCTGGGACCAGCTCGACATCGCCTACGACGACTTCATCCGCACCACCGAAGAGCGCCACACCCGCTCGGTGCAGAAGTTCCTCCAGGCCATCTACGACAACGGCGACATCGAGCTGGGCACCTACGAGGGGCTCTACTGCGTAGCGTGCGAGGCCTATTACACCGAGGGCGACCTGGTCGAGGGGCTGTGCCCGATCCACCGCCGTCCCGTCGAGCTGGTCAAGCAGGAGAACTGGTTCTTCAAGCTGTCGCGCTACGAGCAGCCGTTGCTCGACCACTACGCCGAGCACCCCGATGCGGTCGTGCCCGGCACGCGCCTGAACGAGGTGGTGGGCTTCATCCGCCAGGGCCTGCAGGACATATCGATCAGCCGCAGCGCCTTCGACTGGGGGGTGCCCCTTCCCTGGGACCCGTCCCACGTGACGTGGGTGTGGTTCGACGCCCTGCCCAACTACATCACCGCCGCCGGTTACGGCGACGACCCCGACGCCTTCGCCAAGTGGTGGCCGGTGGACTTCCACATCGTGGGCAAGGACATCATCCGCTTCCACGCCGTGTACTGGCCGGCGATGCTGCTGGCGGCGGGGCTCGAGCCGCCCCGCCACGTGGCCGCCCACGGATGGTTGCTGGTGGGCGGCGAGAAGATCTCCAAGAGCAACATCCGCTTCAGCCAGATCACGCCCGCCGACCTCGTGTCGGAGTACGGGGTGGACGCCACGCGCTACCACCTGTTGCGCGACACGCCGTTCGGCCCCGACGGCGACTTCTCCTACGAGGGACTGTCGTCGCGCTACAACGCCGACCTGGCCAACAACTTCGGCAACCTCGTGTCACGGATCACGACGGTGGTCGGCTCGAAGTGCGGCGGCCGGGGACCGGCGCCCCAGGAGTCGTCGCCGCTGCGGGACGTGGCTGCCGAGGTGGTCGCCGCCACCGCCGACGCGTGGGACCGGCTGGCCCCGTCGGAGGCCCTCGACTCGACGTGGCAGCTCATCCGCCAGACCAACGCCTACCTCGAGGCCAACGAGCCGTGGAAGGCGGAGCCGGGGGCCGCCGTCGACGCCGTGCTGGGCGACGCCCTGGAGGCGCTGCGCATCGTGTGCCTGCTGGCCTGGCCGGCGGTGCCCGGCTCGGCGTCGGAGGCGTGGCGGCGGCTGGGCCTCGACGGGTCGCCCGCCGACCAGCGCCTGCCGGCGGCGGCCGGGTGGGGCGGCTACCCGGGAGGGCTGCCGGTCGAGAAGGGCCCTCCGCTGTTCCCCCGTCGGAAAGACTGAGGGCATGTGGACCGACACGCACTGCCACCTCCAGTACGACGGCCTCCCTGCTGACGCCGTCGAGCGGGCCGCCGCCCAGGGCGTCCAGCGGATCATCTGCATCGGCACCGACGCGGCGACGTCCAAAGAGGCCATCGTGGCTGCGGCTGCCGCCCCGGGCCGGGTGTGGGCGACGGTGGGCGTGCATCCGCACGAGGCCAAGCACGGCACCGACGACATCCTGCCGCTGCTCGACCAGCCCGGGGTGGTGGGGGTGGGCGAGTGCGGGCTCGACTACCACTACGACCACTCACCGCGGGACATCCAGCGTGCCGTGTTCGCAGCCCAGATCGCCCTGGCCCGCATCCACGACAAGGCCCTCGTGATCCACACCCGGGAGGCATGGGACGAGACGTTCGCCATCCTCCGCGACGAGAGCGTGCCGGAGCGGGTCGTGTTCCACTGCTTCTCGGGCGGTCCGGCGGAGGCCAAGCTCGCCCTCGACATGGGCGCGTACCTCTCCTTCAGCGGGATCCTCACGTTCAAGGGCGCGGACGACGTCCGCGCCGCCGCGGCCAAGTGCCCGCCCGACCGCCTGCTCGTCGAGACCGACGCCCCCTACCTCGCGCCGGTGCCGCACCGCGGCCGGTCCAACGAACCCGCCCATGTGGCGGTGGTCGGCGCCGCCCTGGCCGCCCTGCGGGCCGAGGACGAGGCTCGCATCGCCCGCCTGACCTGGGCAAACGCGGCGAAGGTGTTCAACCTGATCTGAGGTTGCGTTGCACCCGCCGAGGGGCTGTGCCTATGGTTTTCGGCGGTTCCCCCCCAACGTCCTTGATGGTCCGCGGCGTCACCGAGGAGGAACGTCCTGACGGGGAGACAAGACGAGCCCAGCCGCCCGCGCTACGCGGTGGGCGTATGGGCCACGGTGTTCCTGGTTCCCGCTTTCTTTCTCCAGGCCGGGGCACCGGCACCGGAGTTCGCCGTGAGCTCGGGCGCGCCCGGCCTGTCCGCGGCGCGCTACCCGGGCGCCCCCCAGCTCGCCGCGGGAGTCGCGCCCGTGCCGGCGCCTCCGACGACGGCGCCGCCCACGACGGTCGATCGGACGACCTCGACGGTGCGGCCCACGTCCACCACGTCGAGCACGGTGGCGGTCCGGGCGGCACGGGAACCGGCGCCCACCACGACGGTGGCCGCGCCCCCCACGCCGACCACCTCGGTGCCGCCGACGACCGTCGCACCCACCACGACGACCAGCACCGGCGTCGTCGTCTCGCTGCCGGCCGCTCTCCGGCCCGCGCAGCAGCCGGGGGCCCGCACCGACCGGGGGGTGGCGTCGTGGTTCGGGGCGCCGGCGTCCACCTGCGCCCACCGCACGCTGCCGTTCGGCACGATCATCAAGGTGACCCGGGTGGAGACCGGCGCCACCACGGAGTGCAAGGTGGCCGACTGGGGACCGGCCGACACGTCGCGCGTCATCGACCTGTCCACCGACACCTTCGAGCGGCTGGCCGACGCGTCGGTGGGCCTGATCGACGTCGTCATCGAGTGGTGAGGCCCTGACCCTCAGCCGGGCGCAGGTCCGGGAGCTGCTCGCCGGCCAGGGAACGCAGCCGAGCCGGGCCCGGGGGCAGAACTTCGTCGTCGACCCCAACACCGTGCGGCGGATCGCCCGCCTGGCCGGGGTGGGACCGGGAGACCGGGTGGTCGAGGTCGGAGCAGGGGTCGGTTCGCTGACGCTGGCCCTGGCGGAGACGGGTGCATCGGTGACCGCCGTCGAGGTGGACGGGCGGCTCGTGCCGGCGCTGCGCTCGGTGGTGGAGCCGGTGGGCGTCGACGTCGTCGAGGGCGACGCCCTGCGGCTCGATTGGCAGGCGGTGCTGGGAGGCGTCGACGGCTGGGTGCTGGTTGCCAACCTGCCCTACAACGTGGCCACGCCGCTGGTGGCCCAGCTGCTCGACACGGTTCCCGCCATCGGCCGGATGCTGGTGATGGTGCAGCTGGAGGTGGGCGAGCGGCTGGCGGCCCGGGCGGGCGACGATGCCTACGGGGCGGTGTCGGTGAAGGTGGCGTACTGGGCGACTGCGGCGCTCGTGGGCCGGGTGCCGCCGACGGTGTTCTGGCCGGAGCCCAAGGTCGACTCGGCGTTGGTCGACATCCGCCGCCACGCGGGCGGCCCGCCGGTCGACGTCGACCGCGAGTGGCTGTTCCGCCTGGTGGCGGCGGGGTTCGGGCAGCGGCGCAAGATGTTGCGGCGGTCGTTGGCGGCCGCGGTGGCCGACGCCGACGTGCTGGCGGCCGGCTTCGCGTGTGCCGGCATCCGTCCCGAAGCCCGGGCCGAGGAGCTCGACCTCGACGGGTGGGCGAGACTGGCCGGATGCGTGCCCCGGCCAAGCTGACCGTCTCCCTCCGCATCACCGGCGTGGAGCCCGACGGCTACCACCTCATCGACGCCGAGATGGTCTCCCTCGACCTGGCCGACGAGCTGGAGCTCTCCGACGGGGACGGCCTGGAGGTCACGGGGCCGGCGGCGAGCGGCGTGCCGACCGGCGACGACAACCTGGTGCGGCGGGCGTTGGCGGCAGTGGGGCGCACGGCGCACGTCAGGCTGGTCAAGCACATCCCCGCCGGGGCGGGGCTGGGTGGTGGCTCGTCCGACGCGGCAGCCGTGCTGCGGTGGGCGTGCGAGAGCGACCTGGCGGTGGCGGCGGCGCTCGGAGCCGACGTGCCGTTCTGCCTGGTCGGGGGGCGGGCCCGGGTCCGCGGCGTCGGTGAGGTGGTCGAGCCGCTGCCCTTCGAGGAGCGGACCTACACCCTGGTGACGCCGCCGATCCGCGTGTCCACGCCCGACGTCTACAAGGCGTGGGACGAGCTGGGCGGTCCGCCCGGCGAGAACGGGAACGACCTGGAGCCGGCGGCGTTGCTGGTCGCCCCCGACCTCTCGCACTGGCGCGACAGGCTCGCGGCCGCGGCCGGGCAGCGGCCGCGGCTGGCCGGGAGCGGCGGCACCTGGTTCGTGGAGGGGGCGTTCCCCGGGGAGGACCGGATCGTCGTGCAGACGGTGGCCGGGGGCTGAACCGCTGGGGTTACTTGCCCGCCCGGCGCTGCCAGCGCGTGGCCTTCAGCATCTTCTTGTGCTTCTTCTTGCGCATGCGCTTGCGGCGCTTCTTGATCAACGATCCCATGAGCGGCGGTCAGGCTAGCAGTGGGGCTCGGGGACCAGGATTCGAACCTGGACCTGACAGCTCCAAAGGCTGCCGTGCTGCCGTTACACCATCCCCGATGGGCGTTTCGAGCGTACCGGCGGGGCCGGTCCGGCCTCGCCCGAGGCGGGATGCACAACACAACGTCGGAGGAGCGATAGAAAGGAGGCATGGGCCTGAGGCCCCTGTCTGCGGTCGTGATGGCGGCAGGAGAGGGCAGCCGGATGAAGTCCTCCCTGCCGAAGCCGCTCCACGCGGTGTGCGGCCGGCCGATACTCCTGCACGTCCTCGATGCCCTGTCGGAGCTGCTCGTCGACCGGGCGGTGGTGGTCGTGGGCTGGGGTGCGGAGCGGGTCACCAAGACCCTGCTGGAGGACGGTCCCCCCGACCTGCCCATCGACTTCGTGGAGCAGCGCGTGCCCCGGGGCACCGGCGACGCCGTCTCGGTGGCGCTCACCGTCTTCCCGGACGACGACGACGACGGCGACCTGATCGTGCTGCCCGGCGACGCGCCGCTGGTGCGCCCGTCCACCCTCGGCGAGCTGGTGGCCGCCCACCGGTCGGGCGACGCCGCCGCCACCCTCCTCACCGCCCACCTCGACGACCCCACGGGCTTCGGACGGGTCATCCGGGGCAAGGACGGCCGGGTCAACCACATCGTCGAGGAGCTGGACGCCACCGAGGCGGAGCGGGCGGTCGACGAGGTGGCGACGTCCATCTACTGCTTCCGCCGCAGCGTGCTGGCGCCCGCCCTGCGGCGGCTGAGCCCCGAGAACGCCCAGGGCGAGTACTACCTGACCGGGGTGGTGTCGGTGCTGTCCCAGGCCGGCTACCAGGTCTCGGCCCAGGCCGCCGACGACTACACCGAGGCGCTGGGCGTCAACGACCGGGTGCAGCTGGCGGCGGCCGAGTGCGAGTTGCGCCGGCGGATCAACCGGCGGTGGATGAAGGCGGGCGTGGCCATGATCGACCCCGAGCGCACCTACGTCGACGCGTCGGTGCAGCTCGGTCCGGACGTCACGATCTTTCCCGGCACCATGCTCCAGGGGCGGACGGTGGTGGGGTCGGGCGCCCACCTGGGCCCCGACGTGCGGCTGGTCGACTGCGCGGTGGGCGAGGGGGCCAGCGTGGAGATGACCGTCGGCTACGACGCCGAGGTCGGCCCGCACGCAGTGGTGGGCCCGTACGCGGTGCTGCGGCCGGGGAGCCACGTCTCCCCGGGCGCGACGACCGGGTCGTTCTACACTGCCGAGGCGAGCGACGAAGAGAGCGTGTAGGGCAATCAAAGAGCTGACCCCCCACAAGCGGCTGGAACTGTTCGCCGGCCGGTCCAACCTGCCCCTGGCCCAGGCCATCGCGGCCCACCTCGGGGTGCAGCTGGGGGAGGCCAACCTCTCCGAGTTCGCCGACGGGGAGATCCACTGCCGGTTCAACGAGTCGATCCGGGGTTCGGACGTCTTCATCATCCAGAGCCACAGCCACCCCGTGAACGAGTCGATCATGGAGCACCTGATCATGATCGACGCGGCCAAGCGGGCCTCGGCCAAGCGGATCACGGCCGTCTGCCCGTACTACGGGTACGCCCGCCAGGACCGCAAGTCCTCGGGGCGGGAGCCGATCACGGCCAAGCTGGTGGCCGACATGCTGTCGACGGCAGGTGTCGACCGCGTGGTGTCCGTCGACCTCCATTCAGGGCAGATCCAGGGGTTCTTCGACGTGCCCGTCGACCACCTCACGGCCATGCCGATCCTCACTCGCTACGTGGAGGACCACTTCGGGGCCGACGTGGTGATCGTCTCCCCCGACGCGGGCCGGGCCAAGCTGGCCGACCGCTTCGCCCGCCACCTCAACGCCGACCTGGCCATCGTCGACAAGCGGCGGCAGGCGGGCACGGGCGAGGTGCTGGCCCTGGGCGTGATGGGGGAGGTTTCGGGGCGGGTGTGCGTGCTGGTCGACGACCAGATCTCCACCGCCGGGACCATGGTGGCGGCGGCCGAACAGCTGGCCCGCCACGGGGCGACCGAGGTCCACGCCATGGCCACCCACGGCGTCTTCGCCGAGCCGGCCATCGACCGGCTGAAGAACTCCACCATCTCCCGGATCGTGGTCACCGACACCCTGCCCATCGCCGAGGACCGGCTTCTCGACAAGATCGAGGTCCTCTCCGTCGCCGGCATCATCGCCGACGCCCTCGACGCCGTCTTCGAAGACACGTCCGTCTCCGACATCTTCGGCGGCGAGAACCAGTCATAGGGCGTCTGTAGGGTCGTTCTCAGCCGCTTCCCCCTCGGTCTGCTGACGAACGGGGGACTGGTGCCGAAAATGCGTCGTGGCGACACGTTCTACGACACAGAAGCGGCGGTGGCGGCGTTGGCGGCCTCGCAGCACGGCGTGTTCAGCCGGCGTCAGGCGCTGGAGGCCGGCTTCACCGACACGATGATCCGACGACGGGTCCTGACCGGGGCGTGGGTCGTGATGTGGGCCGGCGTGTACTCGCCGGCTGTCGTAGCCGACTCCTGGCGGCGTCGGCTCATGGGCGTGTGCCTCACCGGCGCAGTGGCATCGCATCGCGCCGCCGGCGCGCTCTGGGGTCTGGACGGCTGCCGGGAGATCATCGAGGTCACCGTGGCCGGCTCCGGAGGCCGGGCGATGAAGGGCGTCACCGTCCATCGCACACGGGCGTTGCCGCAGGTGGACCGAGGGGAGCAGGAGGGGATTCCGGTCACGAGGCCGGCGAGGACGTTGATCGACCTGGCGGCCGTGCTCGACCAGACCGGGTTGGAGGCGGCCCTGGACTCCGCGCTCCGGGAACGGTTGGTGACGCCCGGCTACCTGGGGCGTCGGCTGCACGGGCTGGGCGGGAACGGGCGCGACGGCGTCGCCGGCCTGCGGCAGCTGGTCGAGGACCGCCTCCACGGCCGGCCGGCGGACAGCCGGCGGGAGAACGACATCGTGCGGCAGCTGGCGGCCGCAGGCCTGCCGTCGCCCGAGCGCCAGTTCCCCTTCGAGGGCCTGCGGTTCGACCTGGCCTACCCCCGCGTCCGCATCGCGGTGGAGTTCGACAGCTACCGGCACCACTACGGGCGGCGCAGCTGGCGGCGCGACCGGTCGAGGCACAATCGGGCGACCGCGGCGGGGTGGCTCGTCTTCCACCTGACCGAAGGCGAGGGCGTGGCCGCCGTCGTCTCGGCCTACCGGTTGCGGTCGGCCGCCTAGACTGGCGGCATGGCAGAGGTGCAGCTGGCCGCCCACGCGCGGCCGAAGAAGGGCAGTCCGGAGTCGAGGCGCCTGCGGGCGGCGGGCAAGGTGCCGGCGGTGCTGTACGGGCACGGGGTCGAGCCGCAGTCGCTCTTCGTCGACGCTCGGGAGCTCAGAGGGGCCCTGAGCGGCGAGGGCGGGCTCAACGCCCTGCTGTCGCTTCAGGTCGACTCGGCCCGCCACCTGGCCATGGCCCGCCAGCTCCAGCGCCATCCGCTGCGGGGCACGGTGAGCCACGTCGACTTCGTGATCGTGCGCCGGGACGAGATCGTCTCGGCCGACGTGCCGGTGCGGCTCGAAGGCGAGGCGGAGGAGGTCTCCCGGGCCGACGGCGTCATCGAGCAGCAGCTGTTCAACCTGGCGGTCAACGCCACGCCGGGCAACATCCCCCCGTCGATCGACGTGGACATCTCGGGCATGCGCGTGGGCGACACCCTGCGGGTGGGCGACCTCAAGCTGCCGCAGAGCGTCACCACCGACCTCGACCCCGACGAGCCGGTGGTCGTGGCCACCGCCTCCACCGTGTCGGCCGAGATCGAGGCGGAGGAGGAGGCTGTGGCCGACGAGGCCGCGGCCGAGGGCGCCCCTCCCGAGGCGGACGTGGCTGCCGAGGCCGGCGGCGACGAAGCCGGCGCTGCCGAGGGCTAGCCCCTGCTGCGCGAGAGGGAGGGGGAGTCGGCCGACCTCCTGGTGGTCGGCCTCGGGAATCCCGGGCCCGAGTACGAGGGCACGCGGCACAACCTGGGGGCGGACGTGGTGTCGCTCCTGGCCAGCCGCCACGGGGGCAGCCTGCGCAGGGGCAAGGAGCGGGCCCTGGTGGCCGAGCTGCGGCCGCGGGGCAAGTTCCTGGTGGCCGCCTTCCCCCAGACCTACGTGAACCTGTCCGGCGAGTCGGCCGCCCGCCTCGTGCGCCGGTACGGCGTCGGCAACGACCTGCGGCGGCTGGTGGTCGTGCACGACGAGCTCGACCTGCCGTCGGGCCGGGTCAAGGTCAAAGAGGGTGGGGGAACGGCGGGCCACAACGGGCTCGAGTCGATCCGGGCCCACCTCCACACCGGGGCGTTCCTGCGGGTGCGTATCGGGATCGGGAAGCCCCCTGGCCGGCAGGTCGCCGCCGACTTCGTGTTACGCCGGCCGCCCAAGGCGGAGCGCATCGACCTCGACGTGGCCGTGGACGAGGCCGCCGACGCCGTCGAGTGCATCCTGGATTCAGGGGTGGAAGTCGCCATGAACCGGTTCAACACGGCCCGCTGAGGGGGAACACTTCCCTTTCGGAAGGGGTTGACTTGTTCCTAAGGGCCGGGTCGTACTCTGATGAGGAGGAGGTGATGACCATGGCCGATGCAAACGGGGACGGCTGCGGCTGCGGCTGCGGCACGATGACGGTCGGCTCGACCACCGCCAGCTGCGGATGCGGGTGCTCGTCCGACGCCCCCAAGTCCCGTGAGCAGGAGATCGCCGAGCTCTCGGCGCTGCGCGAGACGATCGACCAGCGCCTCAAGGAGCTCGCCAGCTGAGTGTTCGCACTCGCTCCCGGCCGCTACGGCGGTCGGGAGCAGTTGCGCGTACGCGTGACCTGCGGTCCGTAGGCGGGCGGCCGTAGTAGCCGCCGGGCCGTCGCTACCCTCGGTTCTCCGATGACCCTGGCCGCCCTGCCCCCCCTCCTTCGTCACCACCCCCAGATCCCGGGGTTGGCCGGTGCGCCCTCGGCGGTGCTGGCCGTGCCCGAGCCGGCGCGGGCGTTCACCGTGGCCGGGCTGGCCCACCTGTCGGGCCGCACCCCGATCGTGGTGGCCGTGCCCACCACCGCCGAGGCGGAGCGGGTGGCGTCCGACCTGTGCGTCTACCTGGGTGACGCCGGCGACGTTGAAGTCTTCCCCGCGTGGGAGACGCTGCCCTTCGAGCGGGTCAGCCCGGCGGTGGAGACCATGGGCCGCCGCCTGCGGGTGATGTGGCGGCTGCGGCACCCCGACCACGCCCCCCGGGTGGTCGTGGCGCCCATCCGGGCCCTGGTCCAGCGGCTCGGTCCCCACGTGGAGGAGGTGGAGCCCGTCACCGTGCGGCCGGGCGACCAGCTGGACCCCGACGAGCTGCTGAAGCGGCTGGTGGAGCTCGGCTACCGGCGGGAGTACCAGGTGGAGCACCGGGGCGAGGTGGCCCGGCGGGGGTCGATCGTGGACGTCTTCCCGTCCACCGACGACGAGCCGGTGCGCATCGACCTGTGGGGCGACGAGGTCGACCGGCTGACCCGGTTCTCGGTGGCCGACCAGCGCTCCACCACCGACGTGGAGTGCGCCGAGCTGTTCCCGGCCCGGGAGGTCCTGCCCACCGACGAGGTGCGGGAGCGGGCCTCCCGGCTGGTGGGGGACGAGCCGTGGGGTCGCGAGCAGTGGGAGCGGCTGGCCGAGGGGGCGGTGTTCGACGGCATGGAGTCGTGGCTGCCGTGGCTGGCGGGCGAGGAGCACCTGCTGTTCGACCTGGTGGGCCCCGGGGCCCAGGTGATCCTGGTGGAACCCCGCCGCATGCGGGACCGGGCCAAGGAGCTCCTGGAGGAGGAGGCGGCCCTGGCCTCGACCCTGGCCCTCACGTGGGGGGCGGCGGCCGACCGGGAGTGGCCCCGGCTGCACCTGCCGTTCGACCGCCTGCTGGCCCACACCCGGGCCCCGGCCTGGACCTTCGTCAACGTGGCCGAGGGGCCCGACACCATGACCCTCGGCGCCGGTGGCTGGGGACCGGTGCTGGGCGACCCGGAGCGGCTGGCCCGCCAGGTGGGCGAGTACCTCGCCAAAGGCTTCCGGATGGTGGTGGCGGCCGACGGCATGGGGTCGGCGTCGCGCATCGCCTCGTCGCTGGCCGAGTACGGGGTGTCGTTGCCGGTGGGGGACGGGTCGGGCAACGGGGTCGTCGTGCAGCCCCTGGAGCGGGGGTTCGTCGTCCCCGACATCAAGCTGGCCGTCCTCACCGAGGCGGACGTGACCGGGCGGCGCCGGCCCCACCGCCAGCCCAAGGCCCGCCGCACCGACGCCTCCGCCTTCTTCGAGGACCTCCAGCCCGGCGACTACGTCGTCCACCACCACCACGGCGTGGCGCGCTACGGCGGCATGGTGAACCGGGCCATCGGCGGGGCCGAGCGCGACTACCTGCTGCTGGAGTACCGGGGGGGCGACAGGCTCTACGTCCCCTCCGACCAGATCGACGCCATCCGCCACTACACCGGCGGCGAGACGCCGACCCTCCACCGCCTCAACGGCAGCGAGTGGCAGAAGACGCGGGCCCGGGTCAAGGCCGCGGTGCGGGAGATCGCCCAGGAGCTGGTCGTGCTCTACCAGCGGCGGCTCGCCAGTGCCGGCCACGCCTACCCGCCCGACACGCCGTGGCAGCAGGAGCTGGAGGAGGCCTTCCCCTACCGGGAGACGCCCGACCAGCTGCGGGCCATCACCGAGGTCAAGGCCGACATGGAGGAGCCCGTCCCCATGGACCGCCTGGTGTGCGGCGACGTCGGCTTCGGCAAGACCGAGGTCGCCCTGCGGGCGGTGTTCAAGGCGGTGCAGGACGGCAAGCAGGCGGCCGTGCTGGTGCCCACCACCCTCCTGGCCCAGCAGCACGTCGCCACCTTCTCGGACCGCTTCGCCGGCTACCCGGTGCGGGTCGAGGTCCTGTCCCGGTTCCTCACCGGGCCCCAGGCCAAGAAGGTGACCGACGGGCTGAAGGACGGCACGGTGGACGTCGTCATCGGCACCCACCGCCTGCTCAGCGGCGACATCGTGTTCAAGGACCTGGGCCTGCTGGTGGTGGACGAGGAGCAGCGCTTCGGCGTCACCCACAAGGAGTCGATCAAGAAGCTGCGGGCCGAGGTGGACGTGCTCACCCTCACGGCCACGCCCATCCCCCGCACGCTGGAGATGAGCCTCACCGGCATCCGGGACCTGACCCTGCTCAACACCCCGCCGGCCGACCGCCAGCCCATCCTCACCTACGTCGGCGAGTACGACGAGCGGGCGGCGGCCGAGGCCATCCGGCGAGAGCTGCTGCGCGAGGGCCAGGTGTTCTTCGTGCACAACCGGGTGGCCGACATCGAGCACGTGGCCCGGGACCTGCGCCACCTGGTGCCCGAGGCCCGCATCGCCGTCGCCCACGGGCAGATGGACGAGGGGACGCTGGAGCGGGTCGTGCTGGACTTCTGGGAGGGCGCCTTCGACGTCCTGGTGTGCACCACGATCATCGAGTCCGGCATCGACATGCCGACGGTCAACACCCTGGTGGTCGACCGGGCCGACCTGCTCGGCCTGGGCCAGCTCCACCAGCTCCGGGGCCGCGTCGGCCGGGCCGGCTCCCGGGCCTACGCCTACCTGTTCTTCCCGCCCGACCGCTCGCTGTCCGAGCAGGCCTACGAGCGGCTGAAGACGATCGGCGAGCACACCGAGCTGGGGTCGGGCTTCAAGATCGCCATGCGGGACCTGGAGATCCGGGGCGCCGGCAACCTGTTGGGCGCCGACCAGACGGGCCACATCGCAGCGGTGGGCTACGACCTGTACGTCCAGCTGGTGAGCGAGGCGGTGGCCGAGCTGAAGGGGGAGACGCCCCGGGAGCCGGCCGAGGTGAAGCTGGACCTGCCGGTGGTGGCCAACCTGCCGCCGGACTACGTCGCCCGGGAGGACCTGCGCCTGGAGGCGTACCGGCGCCTGTCGACGGTCACCAGCCACGCCGAGGTGGACGACATCCGGGCCGAGTGGCTGGACCGCTACGGCCCCCTGCCGGCGCCGGCCGAGGCGCTGCTGGCCGTGGGCCGGCTGCGGGCCGAGTGCG
>JBKHXX010000010.1:0-8915 GCA_046565765.1 Acidimicrobiia bacterium
CCGTCGGGCTGGCCGGATTTGAACCGGCGACCCCTTGACCCCCAGTCAAGTGCGCTGACCAAGCTGCGCCACAGCCCGTTTGGGCCAGTCTAGAACGATCGAGGACTGCTCTTCGCCGTTCCTGGGAAGATGCTGCGCATGCCCGACAGGATCAACCGACGTTCAATCTCCCTGGTGACGGCGTGCCTCACGGCGGTGGCCGTCGCGGTGGTCACGGTGGGCCTGGCCCCCTCGGCGTCGGCGCACCACGGCAGCCCCATCGGCAAGACCGGCGGTACCGCCAGCGCACCTGCTCCGGCACCCCGGCCGGCGACGCCCGCACCGGCTCCCGCCAACCCCGCTGCGCCGACCCAGTCCCAGCCGTCGAAGGTGAGCGGGACGCTCGACATCGGCTCCAGCGGCGATGGGGTCCGGGCCGTCGAAGAGCGCCTGTCGTCCCTCAAGTACTGGCTGCCCAATGTGGACGACACCTACGACGACGACACCTACCAGGCCGTCATGGCCTTCCAGAAGGTGCACCGACTGGACCGTACGGGCGTCGTCACGCCCAGCGTCTGGAGCGCCATGGAGAAGGCGTCCGACCCGGCACCCTCGGTGAGCAACGGCGCCGGAAACCGGGTGGAGGTCGACCTCGGTCGCCAGGTGCTCTTCCTCTACGAAGGCGGCGGCCTGTCGAAGATCTTCGCCATGTCCTCCGGCACCGCCGACACGCCCACCCCCACCGGCGACTACCGGATCTACAGCCGGTCGACGGGCTGGGAGACGAGCCGGCTGGGCCGCCTGTACAACTCCCAGTACTTCGTGGGCGGCTACGCCATCCACGGGTCGCTGTCGGTGCCGAACTACCCCGCGTCGCACGGCTGCGTGCGGCTGACGATGAGCGCGGCCGAGTGGTTCCCCCAGCACGTGGGGATCGGCACCCCCGTGCACGTGCGGTAGCCCGCCGGCTTCAGCGGGCCAGTGCCGCAGCGGCGTAGGCGATGGCGACCGGCTCGCACCAGATCACGATCGAGCGCACCCGGTCGACCGGGATCTCGGGCGGGATCACGTAGTTCTGGCTGCCCACGGTGGACTTGAGGTTGCCGAGCACCCAGTAGTCGGCTGAGACGGCGTCCCGGCTGGTCTTGGGGTTGGCCGCCGTGTTCAGCCACACGAAGAGGTCGGTGTTCTGGTTCACCTCGAGGTCCTCGAAGCGGAGGGCTCGGGTGCCGTCGCCGAGCTGGTAGAGGCGGGCGGTGCCCTTGCCGTTCTTCTCGACGTTGTAGAACTCGCCCTGTCCGACCACCCGGGCCGACGCCATGGCGGGCAGGGGCGGCTCGTTGAGGGGGACGTCGACCTGCTGGTCGACGATCATCTTCCACGGCCCGCTGGCGGTGACGCTGAGCTTCACCTGCCCGGTGACGATCGAGAACCCCTCGCCCGTCAGCGGGCACGAAGGGGCCTCGACGAGCGGGGCGGGACGGCGGGGCGGCGGGTCGGACTCCACCCGCAGCGTTCCCGACGTGCACTCCCACCGGGCCCGCCACTGGATGGCCTCGTCCAGGATGGTGAAGGGCGCGGTGACGGTGCTGCCGGTGCCCTCCAGGGTGACCACCGTCTCCCAGCGGGCGGCGGCGCGAGGGCCGCTGGCGGTGGTCGGGGCCGGTCCCTCGGAGGCGATGGTGGTGTCGGCCGCCGAGGGAGTGCGATCGTCCTCGGCCGCACCTCCCCCGCACGCCGCCAGCAGCGAGAGGCCGGCCAGGACCGCCGTGGTGCGCGCCGCTCGATGCCGGAGACCGGTCATGGGGATCAACCTACCGAGCGGGTGTTATCGGCGCGTTACCGGGGGTTCAAATGTGCTCGATGAGCCAGACGACGCCCTGGACGGCCCGCCACCCGAGGTAGACGACGACCGCCACGACGAGCAGCTTGAAGTGCCACGGCGTCTTGGGCGGGTCGCCGATGACCTGGTTGCACTCCGGGCAGGCACCCTCCTCCGTCAGCTCGTCAGGCGCGGAGAACCGGTTGCAGCGCTCGCACCAGGGCATCAGGACTTGCGGATGGCCAGGATCGCCACGTCGTCGCGGAGGGGAGCATCGGAGAAGTCCCGCGCCGCCGCCAGCAACGACTTGCAGAGCACGTCGGGGGTGATCCTCGGGTCTCGCCGTATGAACTGGGCGATGCGGTCCTCGCCGAAGAGCTGCTGGCCGGTGCGCGCCTCGGCCAGACCGTCGGTGTACATCAACAGCAGGTCACCGGGGTCGAGGGGGATCTCCCGGCTGCTGAACACCGCTTTGTGGTCGAGCGTGAGCATGGGGCCGGTCGACCGCAGCGGGCGGACCTCGCCGTCGTGCCACAACCAGGCCGGAGGATGACCGGCCGACGAGTACCGCATCGTGCCCACGTTCTGGTCGAACACCACCACGCACAGCGACACGAACTCCTCGGGCGCCGTCTGGGCCGAGATCTGGGCGTTCAGCTCCTCCAGGGCCTGGGCCGGGTCGCGGTACTGGCGGAGGAACACCCGCAGCAGGTACTTGACCTGGAAGGCGGTGATGGCCGGGTCGATACCGTGGCCGGAGACGTCGCCGATGACGGCCACCATGCGCTTGTTGCCGACCATGTAGACGTCGTAGAAGTCGCCGGCCATCAGTCCCGAGCCGGCCTCGTACACCTGGCCCACCTCGAACCCCTGGAAGTCGGGGAGCTGCTCGGGGGCCAGGCGGGCGGCCCACCGGCGCGGTGCCAGCTCCTCCTGGGTCAGGACCTCCTCGGCCTTGCGCTCCAGGCTGGCCCGCTCCTCCAAGAGGTCGGCTTCCTGGGTGAACCGCCGCCCGTAGACGATCGTCATCACGATCGGCACCGCGATCAGGCAGCGGACCGGCACGTTGAGCCAGACGTTGTCGGTGAAGGCACCGACCAGGGCGCTGACCGCGGCGATGGCGTAGAGGAGGGTGTTGTGGACCTCCTTGCGGTACGCCGAGCGCGCCAGGTCGGCGGCCACGGTGGCGCCGTCGCCACCGAGGCCGAGGATCCGGCGCCACGAGCGTTCAAGGCGTAGAGCCGACCGCCCCCAGATGGCGGCTCCGGCCAGGCAGCCGGCGGCGACCGCCAGGAGAACCGGGTTCTCGAGCGACACCAGGGGTCAATGCTACGGCGCGGCGGGCGTCCGTGCGCGCGCTCGCCCGTCCGCCCTACTCACGAGTCCCGCCGGCGGACCCGCAGCTTGAGCGGGGTGGGACCGAAACCGAAGTGCTCCCGGATGCGCCGCTCCAGGTAGCGGAGGTAGTGGGGCGGGATGGTCCGGGTGGCGAAGAGGGTGAACGTGGGGGGGTCCACCGCCCCCTGGGTGGCGTAGAGGACCTTGGCCCCGGCCGCCGGCTGCGCCGCCTGGGCCGACTGCAGGAGCTGGTTGAGCTCACGGGTCGGGACCCGCCGCCCCGACGCCTCCAGGGCGTCGCTGAGGGCGGGGAGGAGCCGGTGAGCGCCCTTGCCGCCGCGGGCGCTGACCTTCAACACCGGGGCGTAGCCGAGGAAGCCCAGGCGGTCCTCCACGTCGGCGGTGACCTGGGCCCGGGCCTCGGCGTCGAGCAGGTCCCACTTGTTGAGCACGATCACCACCGCCGTGCCGGCCGCGTCGACCCGCTCGGCCAGCCGCTGGTCCTGGTGTGTGACGCCTTCGGTGGCGTCGAGCACGAGCAGGGCGGCCCGGGCCCGGTCGATGGCCTGGAGGGCCCGCACCAGCGAGTAGTACTCGGGGCTCTCGTCTATGCGGCTCTTGCGGCGCATCCCGGCCGTGTCCACGAAGCGGAACGGACCGAAGTCGGTCTGGACGACGGTGTCGATGGTGTCTCGGGTGGTGCCCGGCATGTCGTGGACCACGGAGCGCTCGTCGCCGATGAGCCGGTTGAACAGGGTGCTCTTGCCCACGTTGGGGCGGCCGACGATGGCCACCGACGGGACGTCGGGCTCGGGGTCCGCCCCGGCGGGCGCGGTGGCCAGGTCTTCGGGCGGCAGGGCGGCCACGACCGCGTCGAGGAGGTCGCCGCTCCCCCGCCCGTGCAGGGCGCTGACCGGCACGGGCTCGCCCAGCCCCAGGCGGGCCAGCTCCCACGCGTCGGTCTCCCGGTAGTCGTTGTCGACCTTGTTGGCGACCAGCACGATGGGCCGGTCGCTGCGGCGGAGGATCTGGGCGACCCGGTCGTCCTCCTCGGTGATGCCGGTGGTGGCGTCGACCACGAACAGCACCACGTCGGCCTCGGCCATGGCCCGCTCCGCCTGCCGGCTGACCTGGGCGTCGAGGGCGTCGTTGCTGGCCAGCCACCCCCCGGTGTCGACGATCACGAAGTCGCGGCCGCTCCAGTCGGCCTCCAGCTCCTTGCGGTCGCGGGTGACGCCGGGCTGCTCCTCCACGATCGCCTCCCGCCGCCCCACGATGCGGTTGACCAGCGTGGACTTGCCCACGTTGGGCCGGCCCACGACGGCCACCACGGGCAGGCGGCCGGCCTGCGAAGCCCCAACGCCGCGGGTGGCGGTGCTCACGGGCGGGCGAGGGCCCGGCGGAGGGCCACGCCGTCGGTGGGCACGATCTCGACGGGCCGTGGAAGGTCCTCGGGGCGGGTGCCGTCGAGGAAGGCGCCGTTGGACAGGCAGACGTCGGGCAGGAGGTAGCGGCGCCCAGGAGGAAGCTCCCGCAACGCTGCGGCGACGTCCTCGCCCACGAGGAGGCCGGCGACCGCGATGTTCCCGCCGAAGAAGCGGTTGGGCACCGCCACCACGTCCACGCCGGGCAGCAGCGGCCGCAGCACCCGGGCCCCGTACTCGCCGGTGAGGACCGTGACGGACCGGTCGGACCGGTCGGGCCGGTCGGCGGCGGCCACGGCCGGGTTGGCCTTGGCCGTCGTCGTCGTCGTGCGCACCGCCCGGTAGCCCTCGGCCGGGGCGCCGTCCACCCACGAGAAGAAGCCCGGCTGCACGCCCAGCGGGTCGTCCGACTCGCCCGCCAGCTCCAGCTCCAGGGCCCGGGCCATGCCGATGCCGTCCTCGTGCATGGGGAAGCCCTCGTAGGCCTCGGCCGGCGGGAAGGGCCGGCCCGCCAGCAGGTAGTACTCGTCGGCGGCGAAGGCGAGCCGCCGGCCGAGCACGGAGCGGTAGATGCCCTGCCACTCCTCGACGAGGTCGACGACGGCGGCCGCCTCCTCGGGGGTGTGGGAGCGGAGGGACGGCTCGCTGGAGTGGCGGCTGACGCCGAGGGGCACGACGCACGCGGTGGCCAGCTCGGGGTACTGGTCGAGGATCCCGGCCAGCGTGGCCTCGAGGGCGGCACCGTCGTTGACCCCCGGGCAGACCACGACCTGGCCGTGGACCGTGATGCCGGCGTCGAGCAGGGCGCGCAGCCAGCGCAAGCTCGTCGCCCCGCGGCGGTTGCGGAGCATGCGGGCCCGGAGGTCGGGATCGGTGGTGTGGATGCTCACGTTGAGCGGGCCGAGGCGCTCGCTCACGACCCGCTCCAGGTCGAGCTCGGTGAAGCGGGTGAGGGTCGTGTAGTTCCCGTAGAGGAAGGAGAGACGGTAGTCGTCGTCCTTCACGTAGAGGCTCTGACGCAGGCCGGGGGGGAGCTGGTAGATGAAGCAGAACTCGCAGTGGTTGTCACAGGTGCGGACCTGGTCGAACAGCGGGGAGGCGACCTCGGCGCCCAGGGGCTGGCCCGCCGCCTTGACGACGCCCACCGCCACGTCGAGGCCGCCGCGCCGCACCTCGAGGTCGAGGTCGGCCTCGTCGACCAGCAGCCGCCACTCGATCACGTCGCGCGGCTGTCGTCCGTCGATGGAGACGATCTCGTCGCCGGGCAGCAGGCCGGCGTCGGCGGCGGGCGAACCGGGCGCGACGGCGACGACGCGCGGCAGGGGCATCCGACCAGGATACGGCCGCCTGCGTGGCTGAACGCCGTGGCAGCACCGGTAGCCTCGAAGGGGATGCAGGTCGACCGCGTGCTGCTGGCCGCGCCCCGGGGGTTCTGCGCCGGGGTGGAGATGGCCATCAAGGCCCTGGCCTGGATGATCCGCGTCTTCCAGCCGCCCGTGTACTGCTACCACGAGATCGTCCACAACCGGCTGGTCGTCGACCGGTTCCGCCGGCTGGGCGTGGTGTTCGTGGACGACGTGACCGAGGTGCCGCCCGGTGCTCCGCTCATGCTTTCGGCCCACGGGTCGGCCCCCGAGGTGGTCGCCGCCGCCCGCCGCACGGGCGGGTTCGTGGTCGACGCCGTCTGCCCGCTGGTGACCAAGGTGCACCACGAGGTGAAGGTGCGGGCCGGCAAGGGCTATTCCATCCTGTATGTGGGCCACGAGGGCCACGACGAGGCGGTGGGGACCATGGCGGTGGCCCCGGAGTCCATCCACCTGGTCGAGTCGGAGGAGGACGTGGCCGGGCTCGCCGTCGCCGACCAGCCGGTGGCGCTCCTGGCCCAGACCACCCTCAGCCACCAGGACTGGGCGGGGGTGCTGGCCGCGGCGAGGGAGCGGTTCCCCGACCTGTGGATGCCGGGGCGCAGCGACCTGTGCTTCGCTACCACCAACCGCCAGACCGCCCTGGTGGAAATCGCCAGCCGGTCCGACGCCATCGTGGTGCTCGGCTCGGCCAACTCGTCGAACACGGTCGCCCTGGAGAAGGTCGCCCGGGCCGCCGGCTGCCCCCGGGTCTACCGCGTCAACGCCGCCGCCGAGCTGCCCGACGACCTGTCCGGCACCGTCGGCGTCACGGCCGGGGCGTCGGCCCCCGAGGACCTGGTGCGGGACGTGATCGACCGCCTCGACCCGGCCGAGGGCGTGGAGGAGGTGCGGGTCACCGAGGAGGACGAGTACTTCCCCCAGCCCCGGGAGCTACGGGACCTGCTGGCCGGCATCGACGCGGTGGTGAGCCTCACGCTGGGCGGGCCTCCCCCTTCGCCGGCCCTGGCCGAGGACCGCCAGCTCGCGGCCAGCGACGTGCTCGACGCCCTCGCCCGCTGACTTCTGGTCGCCCGGCCTAGCCGGCCACCAGCCCGAAGGTGGCTCGGGCCACCCCGTAGGGCTCCTCGGTCACCACCATGGTGTAGGTGCCCGGCGGCGCCTGGCCGCAGGGCATGGGGAGCCCGCCGGGCGGGCACGCCTCCTGGTTCCAGCTCGGGTGCTGGGTGAAGACCTCGCCCGGCGTGAACGGGACCCAGTGGAAGCCGTCACGGATGACGGCGGGCAGGGGGCCTACCGACCGGCCGCTGCTGTCGAGGACCTCGACCTTGCCCGTCGTACTGGCCCAGTAGCAGGTGTTGCCCGAGACGTTGGTGAACGTGGCCGTGCCCCGGACCGTCTCGCCCGGGCGGAACGTCGTGCGGTCGAGGGACAGCCGGGTGTCGAACATGGTGGAGTTGCACGCCGGCCCGGGGGGCCCGTCGGCGGCCGCCTCGTCCGCACCGGCCGACGTGGTCGTCGTCGTTTCCGGGCCGGGTGGGGCGGTGGTGGAGGCGGTGGCCCCGGTGGCGCGGGTGGTCGCCGACGGGGTGGGCGCGGTGGTGCTCGGCGCGGGGCCCGCCGCCGCCTCGGTGGTCGTGGTGGCCGGATCGGCGGGGGCGGTCGTCGTCGACGCCGCGGTCCGGGCCCCGGGTTGGCCGGTGGCACCCACCGTCTGGGGAAGGGCCCCCCGGTCGGCCCACCTGGACAGGACGATGCCGCCGCCCACCGTCACCAGCACCGCGAGGACGAGCCCCAGCGCGAGCCGCCGTGTTCCCTCGCCCTCACGGTCCATGCCCTAGGAAACGTCCGACCGACCGGGGGGGTTGACGCCCGCCTTCTTCTGGGCCTCGTCGAACAGGCGCTGGACCTCGTCCTGGAGCTGGTGGGTGAGCTCGTGGAGGACGCGGCGGGGCGTGCGGCCCCCCTCCTCGTTGACCGGGGGCCGGATGGGTGGGCCGACCACGACATGGATCTTCACCGGCCGGGGGATGCGCTCCCCCTTCTTCATGGCCCGCTCCGACCCCCCGATCCCGACCGGGACGATGGGCACACCGGTCCTGGCCGCCAGGTAGGCCGGTCCCTCGTAGAGGTCCGTGACCACCGGGCCCGAGCGGCGGGTGCCCTCCGGGAACATGACGACGGGCTCTCCCCTCCTGATGACCTCCATGCAGCGCCGCATGGCCTCCCGGTCGGCCGCGCCCCGCCGCACCGGAAAGGCGCCCAAGGCGTAGAGGAACCTGTTGGACAGCCCGTACTTCCAGATCGAGTCCTTGGCCATGTAGCAGAGCCGCCGCCGGGTGACGCACGACACGATGGCGAAGTCGAGGAAGGAACGGTGGACGGGGGCCAGCACGAACGGCTCGTCGGCAGGGATGTGCTCGCGGCCCTCACAGGTCACCCGCCAGTAGAGCTTGAGGATGACCTGGATGAGGAACCAGACGACCCGGTAGAGGATCACGGACGGTCTCTCTGCTGGGCACCGGCCCCGGCGGCGGCCACCGCGGCCACGATCTCGTCCACCACGTCGTCGACGCTACGGCCCGTGCTGTCGATCACCAGGGCGTCCTCCGCCGCCACCAGCGGTGAGACGGAGCGGCTGGAGTCGAGGCGGTCACGGCGGGCGATGTCGGCGGCCGTCTCGTCGGCGTCCCGGCGGCGGGCCCGCTCCTCCTCCGAGGCGGTCAGGAACACCTTCACGCGGGCGTCGGGGAACACCACCGTGCCGATGTCCCGGCCCTCCACCACCCCCCCGCCCCTCGCCTCGGCCCACCGCCGCTGCAAGGCGACCAGCTCGGCCCGCACCTCGGGCCGGGCCGCGACCGCGCTGACCGCCTGGTTGACGGCCGGGCTGCGAAGGTCGGCGTCGGCCGCGGCCGAGGCGTCGATCTCGCGGGCCAGGCCGGCCAGCTCTTCGGCCGTCTCCGGGCCCGGATCGATGCCGAGGCG
>JBKHXX010000011.1:0-147957 GCA_046565765.1 Acidimicrobiia bacterium
GTCGCCGAGCATCGGGACGCGCAGGCGGAGCTGGACACGGCGCTCGAGAGGATCCGCCGCCTTCCCGGCTTCGAGAGGTTGCTCATGGCGCCGTCGTTCTCGGATGTCGGAGAGGCTGCCCTTGCCGGCTGTCCCCTGGCCTACCTTCTCGTGACGGACTGGGGCTCGCTGGCTCTCGTCGTCAGCCGGGATGGCCAGCGCGGCGAACCGGTGGTGACGGCCGTCGAAGAGCCGGGCCTGACGACGGCCGAGCTCGGGGCCACGCTCGTGAAATGGGACGGCGAGACGGTCCTCGGCGGCTACCTGCCAGCGGCGCTGGTCGACTACTCGAAGATGGACGAGGCGCTCGCCCGACTGCTCCCGTTGCTAGGCCGCCTTCTCGGCCCCCTCGTCCGATCGGTCAAGGAGGCCGGCAACTCCTCGGTGGTCCTCATCCCTGGTGGTGTCCTGGCCCTGCTCCCGATCCACGCGGCGGTGGACGCCGGATCGTCCGGGGAGCCGTCCGTTCTTGACGCCATCGAAGTGCGGTACGCCCCGTCCGCCCTGGCCCTCACCGCCGCCCGAGCCGCACTCAACGCCTCGACGAGAACGTGCGCGTGCTGGCAGGAATCGCTGACCCCACGGGCGACCTGCGGTACGCCAAGGCCGAGCTCGACATCATCGGCGAGACGTTCCCGCATGCCCGCCTGCGCTTCGGAGCCGACGCCACGACGGCGCAGCTACTCACGGACGTGGCCGGCGCCGGCTACGTCCACCTTGCGTGTCATGGCGAGTATGACGTCGGAGACCCCCTGGCGTCGAAGGTGGTCCTCCACGACGGCGCATTGACGCTACGAGACCTCATCGGGCTGACGGCGTTCGCGTCCGTCCGGCTGGTGACTGCGTCGGCGTGCCAGACCGGGATCACGGATGTCGTCCGGCTCCCCGACGAGGCGGTCGGATTACCAGCAGGGTTCCTCCAGAGCGGGGCCGCAGGTGTCGTAGCCACCCTGTGGTCCGTGCAGGACGCCTCAACCGCCCTCCTGATGAGCCGGTTCTACGAGCTCCTCAGCGGGCGTGATGCAGACGGCACGCCGGCCCAACCCCCGCCGGCGGCGCTCCGGCAAGCCCAGCTCTGGCTTCGAGACCTGTCCGGTGAGGCCTTCGGGCAGTACGCCACGGCCCGGCCGGCGCTCGAGAGCCGCTTCGGGCGCGCCCTCGATTTCGCACGCGCCTTCCCGGACATCCGCCCGTTCGCGGGTCCGTATCACTGGGCGCCCTTCGTGTTCGTCGGAGCCTGAGGAGCAAATGGGCGACATCGTCGGCGACCGGGCCTCCAGCGACTTTCGGGTGGTGCGCTCTCCAATCACGGTGCGCAGTGCGCTGGCCGACAGCGGGGGCGCCTCCTGGCTGGTCATCGTCGACCCCGACGGCCAGCCCGTGAAGGTGGCCAGCCGTGAGGTCCTCGAGCGGACCGCACCGGATGCCTCGCTCGAGACGGTCATGCGTCGGGGGGCGCCGCTCGTCGTCGTCGACTCGAACACGCCGGTACCTGTCGCCGTCGCGTCGCCCGCCTTCGGCGAAGTGCATCCTGATACCGCCGTACTCGTGGTGAGAGGCGACGAGGTGGAGGGCATATGGGCGGGCGCAGACCTTGCCGGGGCCTTCCTGTCCCACGGCGTGCGCGGGCTCTCCGACTTCGACCTTCCCGGCCGCATCGCCATCCCGAAGATCGTCGTGCAGTGCGGTTACTCGGAGGGATCGACCACGTGCCTCGACCGGCGATCGTTCGCCGAGAGGCCCGACGTCATGCCGGAGTGCGACAACCCCAAGCATCTCAGTGCCCACGCCGTGGTCTGGTGAGGTGAGGAATGCTGGGCACTGCGTTCGACAAGGTCGTCGGGTACCTCGACAAGCGCTTGGTGCTGACCGTGCTCTTGCCGCTCCTCGCCTTCTCGGTCGCGGGCGGGAGCGTGGTGCTCATCCACGTCGGCTGGGCCGAGGCCCTGGCGTGGTGGGAGGCAGTAACAAGCGAGCAACGCCTCGTGCTCGCCGTCGTCGGCGCGGCGGGTTTCATCTTCGTCGGCTTGCTGCTGTCGTCGCAGATCGGGCTCCTCACCCGGTGGTACGAAGGCTATTGGGGGGAGGGGGCGATCGGCGGCTGGCTCGCAGGCGTCGGGCGAAGGATGCAGCGTCGACGCCATGAGCGGCTGGACCCCGGCTCGGACCGGGATTTCGAGGTGCGGTACCGGCTCTTCCCCCGTGACGCGGCCGACCTGCTGCCCACCCGCCTGGGGAATGTCTTCAAAGGGGCGGAGACCTATCCCAGCGACGTAGGGCGCTATGGGATGGACGCCGTCTTCTTCTGGCCCCGCTTGCATGCGGTGATGCCCCAACACTTCCGCGACACCCTGGCCGAGGCGAGGTCCTCTCTGGACCTCTTGATCGTCACGTCCTTCCTCGCTCTCGCCTTCGCCGCCCTGTCGGCGGCGTATCTGGCCACCGTGGACGAGGTGCGGTGGTGGCTGTGGTCACTGGCCATCGGCGCGGGCGTGGTGACCAGCCGCGTCGCCTACCTGGGCGCCCTCCGAACCGCCGTGGTGTTCGGAGAGCTCGTACGGTGCGCGTTCGATCTCTACCGTGACGAGCTCCGCAAGCACCTGGGCTTCGCCGCACCAGCGTCGCTCGAGGATGAGCGGGCACTGTGGCATGCCGTCGGCCAACAGCTCTACCGCCGAATGGCGAGTGATCAGAGTCGGCTCGTCTACCCGGCCTCGCCGAGGTCTGTTGACGCCCGAGAACCCGACTGACGCACTGTCGGCGCTAGACCGTGGAGTGCCGCCCCTGCTCGCGTCAGTTGTAGCAGTCCACCCCGGTGACGGGGTCCCAGGTCACGTGCTGGTTGCCCTGCCACACGTTGCCGTCGCAGAAGCGGTTGCCGTCGGAGAGGTCGTAGCCGCTGTCGAACTCACCGGGGTCGACGCCGTTGTCGGTGGCGATGTTGCCCTGGATCCGGTTCTGGAGGTTGGGCGGGGGGAACACGGGCGTGGGGTCGATGCGGATGCCGTGGCGGGCGTTGAACCGGACGGTGTTGCCCAGGACCCCCGTGCGGGCGGCGCCCGCGAAGATGTGGACGCCGTCGCCCCGGCGCACGTTGCCCAGGTAGCCGTTGTTGTTGATGGTGTTGCCCATGATCTGGTTGTCGGTGGCGTTCGGGAACACCGCGATGCCGTCGAGGCCGTTGTTGAGGATCTGGTTGCCCCGGACCACGTTGCGGTCGGGGGTGACGGTGCGGCTCGTCGACTCCAGCCGGATGCCGTCGTCCTCCATAGTGCCCTCGGAGCCCCCGTGGGAGCGGCTGTTGATGATGGTGTTGTTGATGATGCGGTTGTTCTCGATCAGGTTGCCGTCGGAGTTGCCGAGCAGGCCGATGCCGTCGTAGGGGCCGTTGTGGTCGGCGACGCTGTTCAGGATCCGGTTGTTGCTGGAGTTCAGCACGAAGATCCCGTCGCCGAAGTCGGTGAAGGCGTTGCCGATGTTGTCCTTGGCGGTGATGCCGTCGATGATGTTCGACGAGCCGCCGATGATGGCGATGCCGGCGTCGAAGTGCTGCACGGTGCCGTTGCGGATGGTGACGCCGGTGCGCCCCTGGACCAGGATGCCGGGGCCCTCGTCGCCCGCATCGGGGCTGGCGAACACCCGGTGGCCGCCGAGGTCGAGCGTGACGCCGCTGGCCCCGACGACGATGCCGGTGCTGGTGCACGGCCCCACGTCGGACGTGAGCGTGGTGCTCTGGGTGACCACCATGCCGCAGAGGGCCGGGTTGGCGCCGGCCACGCCCGCCCCCGCCACGACGGGCAGCACGCCCAGGATCGAAACGACCGCAACCACGGCCCTCGGCCGCAGAGATCCAGCCCGCATTGCCCGCCCCGCCTCTCTATCGCCTGTTCCGCCGTATGTCGACATGGATCTTATCCCATCTCGTCCCGCGGGACAGGTCTCCCGTCGGACGCGGCGACCGCCCGCCGCCCCGCCAGCGGCACGGCCCCGGCGAGGGCCACGACGTCGGCCGCAGCCAGCGTCTCCCGCTCGCCCAGGGCCTCGGCCACCCGCTCCAGGGCGGCCCGGGACGAAGCCAGGATCGAGCGGGCCCGCTCCTCGGCCTCCGCCGCCAGGGCCCGGGCCTCGGCGTCGACCAGCCGCCGGGTGTGCTCGGACGGGGCCCAGGCGGGGTCGCCCGAGCCGGCGGCCGGGAAGCCCAGCGGGCCCACCGCGTCGCTCATGCCCAGGTCGCGCACCATGGCCCGGGCCAGCTCGCCGACCCGGCGCAGGTCGCCGCTCGCCCCCGAGGCGGGCTCCCCCAGCACCACCTGCTCGGCCGCCCGCCCCCCGAGCCCGATGGCCAGGTCGTCGAGGAGCCGGGACCGGGGGAGCAGGTGGCGGTCGCTGTCCCCCGAGTCGGCCAGCCGGCAGTGGCCGAGGGTGCCGCCCTGGGGGACGATCGTGAGCTTGTGCAGGGCCGCCGGGCCCCGCAGCGCCAGCGCCACCAGGGCGTGGCCCGCCTCGTGGACGGCCACCATCCGCCGCTCCTCGGCGCTGAGTACCGTGCCCCGCGACGCCACCCCCAGCAGCGTTCGGTCGATGGCGTCCTCCACGGCGGTGCGGTCGGCCGCCTCCTGACCGCGCCGGGCGGCGAGGAGGGCCGCCTCGTTCAGCACGTTGGCCAGGTCAGCCCCGGAGAAGCCCTGCGTCTGCGCGGCCACTCCGTCGAGGTCGACGTCGGCGCCCAGCACCTTGTCGCGGGCGTGGAGGGCGAGGATGGCCCGCCGCCCGGCCCGGTCGGGGAACGTCACTCCCACCTGGCGGTCGAAGCGGCCGGGGCGGGTGAGGGCCGGGTCGAGCAGGTCGGGGCGGTTGGTGGCGGCCATGACGACCACGCCGCTGTCGGGCTCGAACCCGTCGAGCTCCACCAGGAGCTGGTTGAGGGTCTGGTCCCGCTCGGGGTTGAGCTCGAGGGAACCGGCGCTGCGGCGGCCGCCGATGGCGTCGATCTCGTCCACGAACACGATGGCGGGGGCCATCGACCGGGCCTCGGCGAACAGGTCACGCACGCGGGCCGCGCCCGCCCCGGCCAGCATCGAGACGAACTCGCTGCCCGACACCGAGAAGAAGGCGGCGTTGGCCTCCCCCGCCACCGCCCTGGCCATCAGCGTCTTGCCACACCCCGGCGGCCCGGACAGGAGCACCCCCCGGGGCGTGCGGGCCCCGATGCGGCGGAACCGCTCGGGGTCGGCCAGGCAGTCACGCACCTCGGCCAGCTCGGCCAGGGCGTCGTCCACCCCCGCCACGTCGGCGAACGTCACCTTGCCGTCGTCTCCGCCCCCGGAGAACCTCCGCCCCACGCTCCGCTCCCGCAGGGACAGCCGCCGCTGGCGGGCCGGGGCCTCGAGCACCCGTTGCAGCGCGGCGTCCAGGTCGGCGGCGGCGACGGCGGTGCGCCCCGAGCGGGCGGCGGCGAAGGCGGCCTCGTTGGCCAGCCCGGCCAGGTCGGCCCCCGTGAGGCCGACGGCCCGCCGGGCCACGTCGGCCAGGTCGGCGTCAGGCGCCAAGGGTCGGTGGCGGGCGTGGAGGCGGAGGATGGCGAGGCGGGCCTCCTCCCCCGGGCGCTCCAGACCGATGGTGCGGTCGAAGCGGCCGGGCCGAAGCAGCGCGGGATCGAGCACGTCGGGGCGGTTGGAGGCGGCCAGCACCACGATGCCTTCCCGGGAGGAGAACCCGTCCAGCTCGGCCAGGAGCTGGTTCAGGGCCTGGTCCTGCTCGGACGAGGTGGCCAGCCCGCCCCGCTCCGCCCGGCTCGTGCCGATGGCGTCGAGCTCGTCGACGAACACGATGGCCGGCGCGTGGGCGCGGGCCTCCCGGAACAGGTCGCGCACCCTGGCCGCGCCGACCCCCTGGTACAGCTCGACGAAGTCGGACCCCGAGATCGAGAAGAAGCTGGCCCGGGCCTCGCCCGCCAAGGCCCGGGCCAGCAGGGTCTTGCCGCACCCGGGCGGCCCGTAGAGCAGCACGCCCTTGGGGGCGGTGGCCCCCAGGGCGGCGAACCGCTCGGGCTCGGCCAGGGCGGCGGTGAGCTCGCGCAGCTCGGCCACCGCCGCGTCCTGGCCGGCCACGTCGGCGAAGGTCACGTCGACGGAGTCCTCACGGTGCCGCCGGGCGCCGCTGCGCACGTTGAACAGGCCCGTGCCCCGCCGGTAGGACAGGGTCAGATAGAGGAACAGGATGGCGACGATGAGGGCGGGCAGCAGCATGCTGGCCAACGACACCGCCCGCTTGCCGTTCTGCTGGTCGATGGTGACCGGCACCCCGGCTCCGACGATGGCGTCGACGATCCCCTGGCGGCTGTCCTTCAGGAACGGGGTGTTGTAGCGCCGCTCGGCCCCGTCGGTGCGCACGTAGGTGCCGACCGCGTAGGAGTCGACGTCGAGGATGCGGGCGTCGGCGATGCGGCCGTTGACGAGCAGGTTGGTGAACGTCGAGTAGGTGAGCCGGTCGCCCTCGACGTGGGGCTGGCTGTAGGCCAACACGCCGGCGTAGCCGCCGAGCAGGGCGGCGACGGCCAGGCCCGTCCACAGCCCGAGCCGCCGGGGGCCGGCGGCGGAAGGGCGGCGCCGCGAGGGAGCGGCGGCTACTACGGCTCCCGGCGAACGCGGACGGGAGCCACCGCCGGGCGGCGCAACAGCAGGAGGGCGGCGGCGAAGGGCACCGCGGCCAGCAGGCCGACGGCCAGCACGCCGGCGCCGACGCGGCCGTAGTCGGTGCCGGAACCGGGCGAACCCAGCGGCGGCTGGGCGGCCGCCGGGCCGGTCACCTCGAAGGCGGCCCGGGCGATGTTGCCGTCACGGTCGGTGGCGAGCAGGACCTGCACGCCGGTGGCCGCCTCGGGAACGCGGACCGCAACCGTGTAGGCGCCCTGGGCGTCGGGCGTGGCGGTGGCGACGGCGGGCGCGCTGCGGCTGTTCCAGCGCAGGGCGACGGGCACGCCGGGCTGGGCCTGGCCACCGGTGGCCACCACCTCGGTGCCGGCGGGACCGGCGGCGCCGCTCAGGTTGAGCGTGGCGAAGTTGGTGCATGCCCATGCCAGGCCGGCGACGCCGAGCACGGCCGCCGCGCCGAGAACGGATGCCAGGGCCACCCGTGGCTTCATCGGAACCATCCCTTCGCCTGCTCCTGCCGGGCGGGCTTGTTTGTCTGAGCCCGCTACGACAACTGTGGTGAATTCTGCCGTATCGCGGCCGCGCCGTCAATGCCTGCGGGGCCGCCGGACGGCCAGCACGGCCAGGACGACCAGCGCCACCGCCCCCGCGCCCACCCACAGCACGAGCGACACGCCGGAGCCTCCGTCGACGGTCAGCTCCTCCTGCGGCGCCGCCACGCCGGCGCTGCCCGCCGCCGTGGCGACCTCCCCCGACTCGGTCGGGGCGGGGAAGGTGATGCGGGCGATGAGCGACTGCCCGCACGGGAAGAGGGGCCCCAAGCCGGGGCGCTCGACCCGCACCTGGCGGGTGCAGCCCACCGCGACGGCCGTGGTGGGGCTGGCGAAGTCGACGCCCCAGAGGATGAGCCCGTCGAGCAGGCGCGGCGTCCAGGTCTCGCCCCCGTCGGAGGTGACGGCCAGCGACGCCCGCGAGGTGCCGTTGAAGTCGGTGCTGCCCACGGCCAGGCCCCGCCGGCCGTCGGCCATCGTGATGTCCTGGAACGTCTCGGTGGTGTCGCGGCGCTGGACCACCCAGCTCTGGCCGGCGTCGGCGGTGGCGAGGATGCGGCCCGCGTTGCCGGCGATCCACCCCCGCTGGGCGTCGACGAAGTCCACCCCGGAGAAGTTGGCGTTGGCGACGCTGGTGCGAGGCGGGGGCTGGCGGATCTCCCACGTGGCGCCCCCGTCGGCGGTGGCCACGGTGATGAACGGCGTCAGCCCCGTGGTGGCGAGCCCCGTCGCCTGGCCGTGCTGGCGGTCGGCGAAGGCCAGGTCGGTCAGCGCCCCGTAGCGGCGGTCGCCCCGCCACTGCCATGTGGCCCCCGCGTCGGCGGTGGTGAGGATCGTGCCACCCGGGCCCGCCACCGCCCCCGAGCGGGCGTCGGGGAAGCTCACCGACAGCAGGTCCTCCCAGTGCGGGGCCCGGGCATCGGTGCCGCCCGGCCCCGGGCCCAGCCCGGAGATGCTGTCCAGCGGGGGCAGCTCCTGGCGCGCCCACGTGGCCCCCCCGTCGGTGGTGTGCACCACGATCCCGTCGCTGCCGACGGCCCAGCCGTTGGCGGCGTCCACGAAGTCGACGTCGAACAGGACGTTGGTGCACGTCGACTCGATGGCCTGGCCCTCGATGCCCCGGTCGCAGCCGGCGGCCGGCGCCATCGGGGGAACGCCGCTGGCCTGCTCGCGCCAGGTGGCGCCCCCGTCGGTGGTGGCCAGGATGATCCCCTGGTCGCCCACCGCCCAGCCGTGGGTGGGCGTCGGGAAGTCGACGCCCAGGAGCGTGCGCTCGCTGGTGACGGGCACGACCTCGATGGTCACCGACGCCGCCTCGGGGGCCTGGGCCCGGGCGCCCGACGTGACCGCCGGGGCCGCCGCGGCCCCCAGAGCCGCCAGCGCCGCGATGGTCCGCCGTGGCATCACCGTCAGCGCGGGTAGATGGAGTTGCTCGACGCCGGCGCCGGGGGGGGTGGCGGCGGGCCGTCGAGAGCGCCGTCGGCCGCCCGCCGCCGGGTCACCGACCCGAGCACCTTGGCCAGCGCCGGGCCGTGCAGGGTCTCGTAGGTGACCAGGCCGTTCGCCACCGTGTCGAGGACGCGGCGGTCGAGCTCGAGGATGGAGCGGGCCAGGGCCTCCTGCTGGTCGAGGATGCGGCGGACCTCGGCGTCGAGGTGCTCCAGCGTCGGCTGGGAGACGTCCCGGGTCAGCAGGTAGTCGCGCCCCAGGAACACCTCGCGGTGCTCGCGCAGCACCCGCACCCGGCCCAGGCGGGTGCTCATGCCGAACCGCCCGGCCATGTCGCGGGCGGTGTTGGTGGCCCGCTCCAGGTCGGCCTCCGCCCCCGTCGAAGGCTGGCCCAGAACCAGCTCCTCGGCCGCGATCCCGGCCATGGCGATGGCGATCTGCGTCTCCATGTCGTCCCGGGTGGGGAGCAGCCGGTCGTCGGTGAGGACGGCCAGGTGCCCGATGCCCCGCCCCCGGGCGATGATCGAGAGCTTGTCGATGGCGGCCGCCTTGCCCAGGGCCGAGGCCACCACCGCGTGGCCGGCCTCGTGGTAGGCGATGCGCTGCTTGTCCTCGGGCGAGATCAGCACGCCCTTCTTCCGGGGGCCGGCCAGCACCCGCTCCACGGCCTCCTCCAGGTGGGCGTAGGTGATCGACCCGGCCCGCTCCCGCACCGCCAGTAGGGCGGACTCGTTGAGGAGGCTGGCGAGGTCGGCCCCGGTGAAGCCGGGCGTGCGCCGGGCGACGCTCGGGAGGTCGTTGGCCGGGTCGGCCAGGCGCTTGCCCTTGGCGTGGAGCTTGAGGATGGCCAACCGGCTGTCGAGGTCGGGCCGCTCGATCACCAGGTGGCGGTCGAACCGTCCCCGGCGGAGGAGGGCGGGGTCGAGGATGTCGACGCGGTTGGTGGCGGCCAGCACCGCCACCCCGTCGGAGGGCGAGAACCCGTCCATCTGCACGAGCAGCTCGTTGAGCGTCTGCTCGCGCTCGTCGTGACCGCCGCCCAGGCCGGCGCCCCGCTGGCGGCCGACGGCGTCGAGCTCGTCGATGAAGATGATGGACGGCGTGGCCTCCCGAGCCTGGCGGAACAGGTCGCGCACCCGGGCCGCACCCACGCCCACCAGCGACTCCACGAACTCCGAGCCCGAGATCGAGAAGAAGTTGGCCTTGGCCTCGCCGGCCAGCGCCCGGGCCATGAGGGTCTTGCCGCACCCCGGCGGGCCGACGACCAGGATGCCCTTGGGAGGCTGGGCGCCCATGCGGGCGAAGGTGGCAGGGTCGGCCAGGTAGTCGCGGATCTCGGTCAGCTCGACCAGCTGCTCGTCGGACGCGGCCACGTCGGCGAACGTGGTGCGCCCCTTGCCTTCGTCCCTCCGCTCCCCGATCCGGCCGAACTTGAGGAAGTCCTCGGTGCCGCCCGTGCCCCCCCGCACCAGGTAGAAGAGGAGGGCGAAGAGGTTGGCCAGGATCACCAGCGGCATGAGGAACTGGGCCAGGAACCGGATCAGCGCCTTGGCCGCCTGCGAGTCGACGGTGACCTCGGTGTCGGCGGCCAGGAACGTGCGGAACAGCTCGTTGGTGGCCGCGTCGCTGCGGGGGTAGGACGCCCAGAACCGCTGGCGGCCGCCGTCGCCCACGATCATCACGCCGATGACCCGGGCGTCCTCGTCGAGGAACCGCACCTGCGGCACCCGGCCCTCGGCACCGGCCTGCACGACCTCGTCGAGGCTGACCTGGCGGCCGCTGGTCTCGGGCCTCAGGGCGTAGAGGGCGGCCGCGTAGAGGGCGAGCAGGCCGAGGAGGCTGGCGGTCAGCACGACCACGCCCCGGCGGGCGCCGCGGATGCGCTCCAGGACGCCGGGACCGGTGCGCTTGGCGTCGGCCGGCTGCGGCGGAGGCGTGCCGCCTGCCGCCCCGGCAACTCGGGACGTGCGGGCGGGCCCTCTGCGGCCGATCACCTGCCCACCGCCCACGCCCGGGCCGGCGACGCGGCGGTGGCCACCGCCCGCCCGTCACGCCGCCGGGTGCCTGCCCCCACGGCCAGCAGCAGGCAGCACCCGCCCAGGCCTACGAGGCCGGCGAGCAGCGGGTCGGCCCCGCTCCGCTCGTCGGTGGTCATGGCGTAGCGGGTGGCGCCCTGGGATGGCTCCGCCGGCGCGCCCGGCCACCCCTGCACGGGCGCCGGCGAGCCGGCGGGCAGCGGCGCGCCCGCCGGGGGCGGGACCACGGCGCCGACCGGGCCCGGACCGGTGACCGAGGCGGGCGGCGCCGGTGCTCCGGCGGCGCCGGCCGAGGCCGTCTCCAGCGGTCCGGGAGCGCTGAGCGCGCCGCCGCCGGAGAAGGGGTCGGTGGCCCCGGCGGACGGGGCGAACCCGCCCAGCTGCTGCCCACCGAAGCCGGCCGACGGCGTGAACTGCCCATTCAACGCAGCCGTGTTGGCCACGAACGGATCGAACTGCCCGAAGCTCCCCTCGGCCCGGTTGCCGGTGAGCTGCTCAGGGTCGGTGACCGCCTGCTGGTTGTTGTTGTTGTTGTTGGGCAGCGGCTGCGGCTCGGCGTCGCGGGCCTCGAGCCGCGGGACGGACGTGGGCGTCGTATCGGGCACGGTGTTGTGGATCGACGTGGGCGGGGTGGTGGGCTCGGTAGACCTCGTGCTCGGAGGCACCGGATCGACGGTCGCCACGGACTGGATGTCGCAGCGATGGACGGGGATGGTCGGGGCCGGCTCCCCGGGCAACCTGGTCGGCCCAGTCGTTGTCTGGCCGGTGGGGACGTTCCAGTTGGCATACACGAGCAGGGGCTTCCCCTGCGGCGTGCTGCGCACGATGGCCATCCCCGAGGTGTCGCCCTCCCGGGCCAGGATGCGCGACACCTTCTCCGTGGGCAGGTCGACCTGGACGATGCCGCTCGAGTCGGCGACGAACAACTGCTTGCCGACGGGGTCCACCGCGAGCCGGGCAGAGTAGGCCCCGGGCGAGAGGGTAGGGCCCACCGGCGTTGCCACCCCGGTGCCTGCGACGATCCGCATCACGCGGCTGTCCCGACCGGCGACGTAGAGCACGGTGCCATGCGTGTCGTCCTCGACGACGGCGAGAGACTGGGGCGCCGTCAGGGCGGTGCCCGAAACGGGTGTCCAGCCGCTGGCCGAGGCCTTGTACACCTGGTTCGCAGCCGGGACGGCGACATAGGTCGTTCCGTCGGTCGCCACCGCGATGCCGTGCTCGAGGAATCTGGTCTGGTCACCGCCGGCCGGCGGCCCGGTGCTCTCGGTCACGGCGGCCTCGGGGCCGGTAGCCGAGCGGAGCCGCACCGCGCCGGTCGCCGTGTCCGTCCAGATCGGCTGACCGCCGCGGACCGCCACGCCCTTGATGTAGTCGGCCTGCTCGGAGCCCTTGTAGTGGACGGGGGCGCCCTCCGGAGGGGCGTAGCGCAGCATGAAGACGTCGGTCGCGTAGACCGTCCCGCCTGCGCCCGGGGCCAGGTGCACTCCCCACGTCGTGCCGTGGAAGACGGCCCGGCCCTCGCCGTCCACGAGCCGGGAGTCGCCCGGGCCCACACAGTCGCCCGCGCCGGCGAACGCCTGAGGGGGGGATGTTTGGGCGGAAGCGGGCACGCCGGCGGCCAGGGCAGCCGCCACCAGCGCGCCGAGGACGACTGCCCCCGTGGCCCGCCGGGTGGCCACCGGTGCCTCGAGGATGCGACGGGCGAGCCGGTCCATGCCGCGCATCAGGCTAGGGCGGCCGGGCCTGGCGGGGAACGGCGGCGGGTGGCGGCGACCGCGACGGCGGCCACGACCACGACGCTGGCGGCGCCGGCGGCCACCATCCAGCCGCCACCGGCGGCCCCGTCGTCGGCGTCGGACGTGAAGCGGACCTCGGCGGTGAAGACGTTCTGGTCTGTAGAGCCGACCGACGCGTTGCGGGTGTCGGGCCAGGCCGCCACCGCCGAAGACTTCCGCGACAGCAGGCCGAGGCGGCCCCCGATCTCGTAGAGGCCCGCAGCCGACGGGACCAGGTAGCGCTGGCCGACGCGGGTGTCGGAACGGTCGCTGGAGACGGGGACGTTGGCGACGAACGACCGTGCCCCGTCGGTGGACCAGGCCAGCCACGCCTCGTTGCGGACGTTGTCGGCGTCGTTGCGGCGGTCGAGGAAGAGCACGTCCAGGCGGTCGCCGCCGGGGGCGACGCCGAGCCGGGGCAGGTACTGGTCGCGCCCGTTGCCCAAGGGGTCGTCGTTCACCCGCCGCGGCGGGTCGAAGGTCCGCCCGCCGTCGGCCGACCGCGAGAGGTACACGTCGGGATCGCCGTTGCGGGCATCCGTCCAGGCCACGAACACCCCGCCCCGCCCGTCGGCCGCCGCGGACGGCGGCGCCATCGTGTAGATCAGCATCACCCGGCCGGGCGGGACGATCTGCTCGTCGACGGCCACGCCTGGCCCGTAGGTGCGGCCCCGGTCGGCGGAGGACGTGACGACGACCGACCACGTGCCGTCGAAGGGCGGGCCCTCGAGGCCCTGGTAGTCGCGCGCGTCGTCCTGGAGGTCGTAGTAGGCGACGTGGACGGCCGAGTCCGCCCCCACGACCAGGGCCGGGGCCACGGCGCGGGCGCGGTGGGGGTCGCTGACCTGGACGGGGGAGGAGAAGGTGCGGCCCCCGTCGTCGGAGTAGGCGGTGAAGAGCGGGTTGGGATCGGGGGTGAGGCCCCCCAGGGCGGCGTCGGAGAACGCCTTCAACCACACCAGGTGCATCCGGTCGCGGCCGTCGAGAGCCATGCGCACCTGGTAGTGGCTCGGGCCGAGGATCCGGCGGGGCGGCTCGAAGGTGCGGGCCCGGTCGGTCGACGAGGTCAGGTAGACGCCCACGGGGTTGTTGCCCTCCCCGGCCAGGGCCACGAACAGGTAGTAGAGGCGGCCTTGGGAGTCGAAGCCCACTTCGGGGGCGTAGCAGCGGTCGGCCCCCTCCGGCACGCGGGGGACGGGGTCGGCGGGCACGAAGCTGCGGCCGCCGTCGCCCGAGGCCTGGAGGCCGCACCCGAACTCGGGCGCGTCCTGGCGGTGGGCGAGGACGACGAAACGGGGTTCGGTGGGGTCGGCGACAAGCATCGGCGAGTTGTACGAGGCGGGTGCCCGCAGGTCGGTGGCAGTTGCGGGCGCGTCGGCGCCGATGGTGACGGGGGGAAACGGCCGTTCAGCCGCTCCCCCCGCATCGCTCGTCCCGGCCAGGCCCGTGGCGGCCGCCGCCGCCACCGCCAGGACCCGGAGCCGGACCGAAGCTCCCCAGCCCTCTGCCTCGGTCAGACGACCGTGAAGAAGACCGGGTTGGTGGCCGACAGCCCGTTGCGCTCGCGGAAGCAGATCTGCCACGTGCCGGGGGAACGGACGACCGGGCCGGTGGTGTCGCCGATGTGGCCGGTGCTGGCGCTGGACGTGCGCCAGTTGGGGTTGATCGGGGATGGGTTGTCCATGCACCCGTGGGTCTCGTGACCCGGCGTGGTGCTGGTGCCCGCCACCAGCTGGAACTCCCGAGCCTTGCGGGCGCCGGTGGCGTAGGCGGTGATGATCGAGCCGGACGGGCCCGACTTCATGAACGTGCCGTCGTTGTACCAGGTGTTGCCGGTGATCGGCGTGCACGCGAACGACAACGACGCGGCGGCCAGGGCGACGGACACCCCGCCCACCGCCGCCAGCACGACGCCGCGACGTGCCCTGATCCCTCTGCGGTGCTTCTCCACGATGCTCCTTCCGTGACGGCCGCACGAGCGCCGGTCCGCCACTCTGCTGGCCGCCGATCCCCGCGGGTGTTGTAGCGCTCCGCTGCAACACAATGATCAGGATGCACCTATGCGCGAGTCGCTGTCAACAGCAATTCCTCAACGCACCCTGAACTCGTGGTTCATCCCCTGCTCCCCGTGGGTCAGCCCGTCGGCGTCCACCACGAAGCAGACCAGCCCGTAGCGGCCCGCCCGGAGGTCGAGGGCGAACCGGCTGGCCTGCCCCGGCCGCCGGGTCGGCACCTGCGCCAGCGTGGGTACGCCCCGGCGCTCCTCCCCCCGCAGCTGCCGGTCGAGGGGCGGGAAGTCCTCCGGGAGCACGATGAGGTTCAGGGAGTGGTTGACCGTCCCGCGGTTGGCGACCTCCACGACGACCCGGCCGGGGGTGAGCTCTGCCGACACCTCGAAGCGGAAGTCGACGAGCGTGATCTCCACCCGCGCCGGGGACGGAGGCAACGGCTCGGCCGACGACCGGCCGACCACCACGCAGCCGGGGCCGGCGAGGGCGACGGCGGCGGCGGCGCAGACCGCCCGCCTCACGCGGGGTGGTGTACGGCGTGGCCCTCGGCACCCGTCGCTGCCCAGGCCCGCGCCGACCCCAGCCGGTCGCCGTAGTCCGTTGGGCTGAGGGGAACCGGCACCGCACACCACCCTCGCCGGTTCGTAGTACGAACCTACGACGCAACGCTACGTCGGCCCGGCAGGCATGTCAACGGCGGCGGCTCAGGCGTCGGGGCGGCGGGACGCCAGCCGGACGGGACCGCGCTGGCCCGACCGGTACTCGTCCTGGACCGGCTTGGCCGACTCCCAGAGCCGTTCGAACGCCTCGGCCTGGAGGGCGGCGAAGCCGGGGTGCTCCACCAGGAGGGTCGTGGGGAAGCCCACCTCGGGCAGGACCGGGTCGGTCATGGCGAGCAGCGCCAGCTTGCGGTCGGCCAGGGCCAGCTTGATGGGAAGGTCCTCCACGAGCCGGCCCTCGACGCCGGCGGCGTGGTACTGCGACATGGCGCGCCGGAAGGGCTCGGCCTCCGGGTCGTTCCACTGCGGGGCCTGGTAGAGGGCCCGCGCCCGCACCCCCCGGCGGAGGGCGTCCAACACCGCGTCGTTGACCTGGTCGCGCGGGAAGGAGTACGGCGGCCGGTTGAACACCAGCAGCTCCTCCTGCACCTCCGCCAGCAGCCGCTCGTAGATGGTGCTGACCTGCGACGCCCCCTGGATCACGTGGCAGTACGGCCCCGCCGCCTCGGGCGCCTCCGGGAACGTGCGGGCCAGGAGCTCGCGCAGGTTGGCGGTGCGGGCCCGGTGCTGGCGGAGCCGCTCCTCCTGGGCGGCGTCGAGGCGGTCGAAGACCTCCTCCCGCCCCGGCGACGACCACACCGCCGGCCCCTCGACCGAGAGCCGCTGGGCCAACCCCTTGCGGTTCAGCTCCTCCAGCACCTGGTACGTGCTGGTGCGGGGCACGCCCGAATGGCGGGCCAGGTGGGCGGTGTTGGCCGAGCCGAGCCGCAACAGGGCCAGCAGCACCCGTGCCTCGTACGGGCTCAGGTCGAGCTGCTCGAACTCGTGGAGCAGGCTCTCGGGAATGGGGCCGGAGCTGATCACGGCATCGGGTCCCGCCACTGCTCCCCCTTCAGGTGCCAGGGCCGCATTGGTAGATGTACCGTACACCTACCGCGCTTGGCGAAGCATAGACCGCACGTCAAGGTGCCGTGCGGGACGGTCCCACGTTGGTCTCGAGCCAGTCCTGGAGGGGACGGGCCGCCCGCAGGACGTCCACCACCCGGTCCTTGGCCTTGGCGGTGCCCAGCCACGCCGCCGGCTCCCACGACCTCCAGACGATCAGGCCCTTGTGGCGCAGCAGGTCGATGCGGGGGTGGTCCTTGGCGTAGCCGCGGGGCGCCGTCTTGACGGTCTCGCGGGCGGCCACGTCGAGCCGGCGGGCCCGCAGGCCGGCGACGATCCCGGCGATCTCCTCGCCGGTCCGCTCGTCGGCCACCGCCCGCCGGAACCGGTCGAGCTGGTCGGAGGCGAGGTGGTACATGCCCGAACCGACCCCGAGGCCGTCGGCCGAGAGCTGGACATAGCCGCCGTGCGCCAGGGTGGCGCCGATGTGGGTCTTGTAGGGCGTCTTGTCGGGGCTGAAGCGCACGTCGCGGTAGGGGCGGAACAGCTTGGGCTCGCCGAACTCGTGGGCCAGCTCGGCCAGCAGCTCGTCCATCGGGGCCTTCACGACCTGCTCGTACGTCGCCCGGTGGGCCTGCCAGTACGTCTTGGAGTTGTCGGCGGCCAGGCCCTCGAAGAACTCCAAAGCCTCGGCCCGCCATCCCCGGAACGCCACGGACGGCGAGCGTAGGGGACGCCGGCTATGGAGAGCCCCCGGCCGGAGCGGGTACGGTCGAGGCCCGGTGGAGGCCATCCCGCTGAAGACCGACCTCCTCGTCCCCGGCGACGACATCGTGAAGGTGGCCCGCCGCGCCCTCGAGCAGGCCGGCATCGTCCCCCGCCGCCAGGACATCCTGGCCGTGGCCGAATCGCCCCTGGCCATCACCCAGAACCGCATCGTCGACATCGAGGACCTGCACCCCGGTCCCCTGGCCCGGTTCATGTGCCGGTTCTTCGACTTCGACTCCAGCCTGTCCACCCCCTACGCCATGCAGGCGGCCATGAACGAGGCCGGCCCGTGGCGGGTGCTGGCGGCCTTCGTGCTGGCCGCCCCTACCCGGCTGCTGGGCCGCCACGGCGTCTTCTACATGCTGGCCGGCCGCCAGGTGGCATGGATGGACGACATCCCCGGCACCATGCCGCCCTACACCCAGCACATCATCCTGGGCCCCGAGGACCCCACCGGCGTGGCCCGGGCCCTCGCCGCCGAGCTGGGCTGCGGTGCGGCGGTGGTCGACGCCAACGACCTGGGACGGGTCGAGATCCTGGGCACGTCCGCCTTCGTCGACCGCCAGCTTCTGCTGGAGGCCATGCGCCCCAACCCGGCGGGCAACGACGACCAGCAGACCCCCATCGTCCTGGTGCGGCCCTGACCCCTTCCGACCAGTCCCGGGCGCCCTACTTCGAGGCGCTGCGCCACTACGCGTCGCGCGACCGGGCCTGGTTCCACACGCCCGGCCACATACGAGGCCAGGGGGCCCACCCGTGGCTGCGGGAGGCCGTGGGCATGGACGTCCTCGCCCTGGACATCTGCCCCGGCCTCAGCGAGCTCGACGGCGGGCCGGACTCGGCCCTGGCCCGGGCCCAGGCCCTGGCCGCCGAGGCCTACGGGGCCGAGCGCTCGTTCTTCCTGGTCAACGGGTCGACGGCGGGCAACCAGATCATGCTGATGGCTACGTGCCACCCCGGCGACGTGGTGCTGACCTCCCGCAACACCCACAAGTCCATCGTGGCCGGGATGGTCGTGTCGGGGGCCCGGCCCGTCTACATCCGGCCGGAGCTCGACCCCGACAGCCACATCGCCCACGGCGTCACCCCCGCCCAGGTGCAGGAGGGCCTCGACGCCCATCCCCAGGCCAAGGCGGTGCTGATCGTCTCCCCCACCTACTACGGGGCGTGCTCGGACGTGGCCGGCATCGCCGACGTGGCCCACCGCCACGGCGTCCCCCTCCTGGTGGACGAGGCATGGGGCGCCCACTTCCCGTTCAGCCCGTCGCTGCCGCCCTCGGCCCTCTCCGTGGGCGCCGACATGGCCGTCACCGGGATCCACAAGCTGCTGGCCGCCTTCCTCCAGGCGTCGATGGTCCACGTGCAGGGCACCCTCGTCGACCACGACCGGGTCGACGTGGTGGCCGGCATGGTGCAGTCCACCAGCGCATCGGCCCTGCTGCGGGCGTCCCTCGACGTGGCCCGCATGCAGATGGCCACCGAGGGTGAGGCCCTGCTGGCCGAGGTCATCGCCATCTCCGACGAGGCCCGGGCCGAGATCGACGGCCACCCCCGCCTGTCCTGCCTGGGCAAGGACCTGGTCGGCCAGCACGGGGTGGTCGCTGTCGACCCGACCCGCCTGGTCGTCAACGTCACCGCCACGGGCCGCACCGGCTACGAGGTCGACCACCTCTTGGCCGACCGGCACAACGTGGCCGTCGAGCTCTCCGACTTCGCCAACGTGCTGGCCGACGTGACCCCGGGGCACCGGCGGGAGGACGTGGCCCGCTTCGTGGACGGGGTGCGGGCCATCGCCGACGACCCCCACGCCGAGCGGCTGATCCCCATCGGCTTCGTCGAGGAGGCCCTGCGGGTGCTGCCCGAGCAGGCCCTGAGCCCCATGGAGGCGTTCCACGCGCCCCAGGAGCGGGTGCCGCTGGCCGAGTCGGTCGGACGGGTTTCGGCCGAGATGGCCGCCACCTACCCACCCGGCATCCCCGTGCTCGTGCCCGGCGAGCGGCTGAACCCCGCCCTCGTCGCCCACCTCACCGCCCAGGTCGCCGCCGGCGGGCGCATCGTGGGCCCCGCCGACCCCGGCCTGGGGACGATCAGGGTGGTGCTGGAGTGATGGCGGTGGTCAAGGTGGCGGTGGGTGTGGCGGTGGCCGGGGTGCTGGCGTGGGAGGCGTTCAAGAAGGCCCAGGGCGACAGCCTGATGACGTTCGAGCCGCCGTCGTTGTCGGCGGTGACCGGCGACGCGCGTTCCGTGCACGGCGAGATCACCATCGTCAACCGCGGCAAGGCCGGGGGGGTCGTCCACAGGGTCGACGGCCGGGTGGTCGACGGGCGCGACGGCAAGGTCTTCGTCACCCGCAAGGACGGGCGGGTCCCCGAGCGGGGGTGGTGGCGGTCGAACTGCCTGCCCCCGGGCGAGTCGTGCGTGGCCGAGGTCGACGTCGAGCTGGCCGAGCCCGCCTCCGGGCCCGTGGAGATCGAGCTCGACATCCACGAGGTCGGCCGCCGCCTCAAGGTCCACCGGACCCTGCGGCTGGCGGTCGACCCCCTGGTTTTGGGGCGTCAGGACCACGCCCAGCGTGGCTGAGGCGCCCCGAAACCTCGCGGGTTAGAGCGCCTTCACCAGGTTGGCGGCGGTGTCGGCGGGCGAGACCTTGTACCAGGCGTGGGCGATGCGGCCGTCCTCGTCGACGAGGAAGGCGGAGCGGACGATCCCCATGTACTTCTTGCCGTACATGCTCTTCTCGCCCCACACCCCGTAGGCGTCGGCCACCGCGTGGTCGGGGTCGGAGAGGAGCGGGTAGCCCAGCCCGTGCTTCTCGTCGAAGCGGGCCTGGAGGGAGGGCTTGTCGGGGCTGATGCCGACGATGGCGGTGCCGCCCACGTCGGCCGCCACGTCGCGCAGCCCGCACGCCTGGGCCGTGCAGCCGCTGGTCAGTGCCTTGGGATAGAAGAAGACGAGGACCTTGCGGCCCCAAAAGCCGGCCAACTCGACGGTGTTGCCCGACTGGTCGGGCAGGGCGAAGCCGGGCGCGGGATCACCGGGACGGAGGGCCATGCGGGCACGATAGGTCACCCGGTGACGGGCGCCTCCAGCGGCGAGACGCGCCACGCCGTCGCCCCCGGAGAAATCCGTCAAGGGTCGGTCAACCTTGTCGGACCACGGCACGATGGAGAGTCGTGGGAGCGGTTGACGTCACGGCGGAGTTCGAAGCGGTGTTCCACCGCCTGTACCCCCGCGCCCGGACCGTGGCCCACCGCATCGTGGGGAACCCGGTCGAGGCTGAGGACGCGGCGGCCGAGGCCTTCGCCCGGGCCCTGGTCGGGTGGCAACGGGTGGGCGACCTCCCCTACCTCGACGCCTGGATCCTGCGGGTCACCGCCAACGTGGCCGTGGACGTGGTGCGGCGCCGCAGGTCGCTCCCGGTCGCGGCCATCGCCGACACCGCCGCCTCGGCCGGCCCGGACGACGTCGCCGTGCTGCGCATGGCCCTCGTCGCCGCCCTGGCCGCCCTGCCCCGGCGCCAGCGGGAGGTCATCGCCCTGCGCTACCTCGTCGGGCTGTCCGAGGACGAGATCGCCGCCAGCCTGGGCGTGTCGAACGGGTCGGTGAAGCGCCACGCCCACCGGGGCATCGACGCCATGCGCCGCCGCATGGGCGCCGACTGGGACCCCTCACGAATCGAAGGAGCCGCCGGTGTGGCGTAGCGAGGACGAGATGCTGGCGATCGTGAGGCGCCGGGCCGCCGCCGCCCGCGGCCGCCGCCGCACGCTCATCACCGGCTCGGCCGCCGCCGTCGTGCTGGTGGCCGCCCTTGCCGCGGCCACCGTGCGGGGCGGCGACGGAGGCGGCTTGCAGGAGGTGCGGGTGGCGGCGCCGGGGCCCACCACCACCGTCTTCGTGCCGCCCGCCTCCGTCGACGGGCCCCCGATCGAGGTCACCCCCGCTCCGGCCAGGCCGTCGCCGACGGCCGCCGCGCGCACGACGACCACCCTCCGTCCCGCCGGGGCCGCCACCACCACGACCCGGCCGGCCACGCCCCCCACCACGCGCCCGCTGCCGGCCACCTGCGCCCCCGAGGAGGTCCATGCCGCCTTCACCCCGTCCAGGTCGACGTTCGCCACCGGCGAGGCCATCCGGCTCACCGCCGTCCTGCGCAACGCGTCCCAGCGGGAGTGCGGCTACTCGACCGACGGGCAGCTCTTCACCGTGAGGGACGCAGCCGGCAACTCCCTGGGCGCCGACTGGGGGTCGTCGTCGCACGTGGACTGCGTGGAGGGGGTCGAGGTGTGCGGCTACACCTGGGCGGCGGGCGCCGAGCAGTCCCTGCCCGTTTGCTGGGACCAGCGCCGCACCGTCGACGGCACGCCGGGCCAGGCCCCTCCCGGCCGCTACACCATCGGGTACACGGTGACCGGACGGGTGAGCGCGCCGGTCACGGTGACGACCACGGTGGAGATCCTGCCGCCGCCGCCGGGCGCCACCCCGCCGGTGGCCAGCTGCTGGCCCTAGCCCGCCGCCTCGGGCGGGCCGCCTCCCGGCGCCGCGGCCTGGGCGTGGAAGCCGCCGTCCACGTGCACCATCTCGCCGGTGGTGGCCGGGAACCAGTCGGAGAGGAGGGCGACGGTGGCCCGCGCCACGGGCCCGGAGTCGCGGGTGTCCCAGCCCAGCGGGGCCCGGCCCGCCCACGAGTCCTCCATGGTGGCGAACCCGGGGATCCCCCGGGCCGCGATCGTGCGCAGCGGCCCGGCCGAGACCAGGTTGACCCGCACCCCGTGGCGGCCCAGGTCGCGGGCCAGGTAGCGGGCGGTGGACTCGAGGGCGGCCTTGGCCACGCCCATCCAGTCGTAGGCGGGCCAGGCCTGGCGGGCGTCGAAGTCGAGGGCCACGATGGACCCCCCGCCGCCCTTCTGCATGAGCGGCAGCACCGCCTCGGCCAGGGCCTTGAGCGAGTACGTCGACACGTGGAGGGTGCGGGCCACGTCGTCCCAGCCGGCCCGCAGGATGTCGCCGCCCAGGCACGTCTCGGGGGCGAAGGCCACCGCGTGCACGGCCCCGTCGAGCGTGCCCCAGCGCCCGGACAGGTCCTCGGTGAGGCTGGCCAGGTGGGACGGCTCGGTCAGGTCGAGCTCGAGCACGTCGGGCACGACGGGGAGCCGGGCCGCCGACCGCCTGGTCAGCGACATGGCCCGGCCGAACGACGTGAGCACCAGCTCGGCGCCCTGCTCCTGAGCGACCCTGGCGATCGAGAAGGCGATCGACGACTCCGCCAGGACCCCGGTGACCAGGATCTTCTTGCCCTCGAGCAGGCCGGCCATCAGACGGGCGTGTTCGAGTGGCGGGCGGCCACCCGGGGACGGCGGCCCACCGCCCGCTTGGTGCGCAACGAGGCCAGGGCGGCGGCCACGACCCGGCGGGTGTCGAGAGGGTCGATGACGTCGTCCACGTAGCCGCGCTCGGCCGCCACCGCCGGTGTGCACAGCCGCTCGGAGTAGTCGGCCTCCAGCTCGGCCTGCACTCGGGCCCGCTCGGCAGGGTCCTCGATCCCGGCGAGCCGCTTGCCGTGGAGGATGCTGACCGCGCCCGCCGCCCCCATGACCGCGATCTCGGCCGTGGGCCAGGCCACGCACACGTCGTTGCCCAGACCCTTGGAGTCGAGGACGATGTACGCCCCGCCGTAGGCCTTGCGCATCACGACGCAGACGCGGGGGACGGTGGCCTCCGCGTAGGCGTGCACCAGCTCGGCCCCGTGGCGGATCATCCCCCGCCACTCCTGGTCCTTGCCCGGCTGGTAGCCGGGGCAGTCGACGAACGTCACCAGCGGCAGGCCGAAGGCGTCGCACGACTGGACGAACCGGGCCGCCTTCTGGGACGCCTCGATGTCCAACGTGCCGGCCAGCTGGCGGGGTTGGTTGGCCACCACGCCCACGGCGTGGCCGTCCACCCGCCCGTAGCCGACGACCACGTTGGCGGCGTGCGACGACCGCACCTCGAGGAACGACTCCTCGTCGAGCACGTCGGCCACCACCTCCCGCACGTCGTAGGACGACGAGCGGTTGGCGGGCACGGCGTCGGCCGCGGCCCGCGACGGCCGGTCGGCCTCGTCCCCGTTGCGCAGCACCGGCGGCGACTCGAGGTAGTTGGACGGCAGGTAGGAGAGGAGGTCGGCCAGCGCCCAGCGGGCGTCCTCCTCGTCGGGGACGACCAGAGACGCCAGCCCGCTGCGACGGTGGTGGACGCCCGCGCCGCCCAGGTCGGCCGGTTCGATGACCTGGCCGGTGATCTCGGCCACCGTCGGCGGGCCGTTCAGGTAGGCGAAGGCGTCGGTGGTCATGACCACGTGGTCGGCCAGGCCGAGCAGCAGGGCCGGGCCGCCCACGCACGGCCCCGTCACGGCCAGCAGCACCGGCACCGCGCCCGACGCCTCGGCCACGGCGGCCGCCACGCGCCCCCAGGCGTGGAGCGCGGGCAGCCCCTCCCCCACGTCCGCCCCCGACGTCGACACCTCGCCGACCACGGGGATCCCCAGGTCGAGCGCCGACCGCACCAGACGGGCCAGCACGTCGCCCTCGGTGGGGCCCAGGGCGCCGGCGTGCTTGCCCCCGGCCAGGCGGAACCAGCCGACCCGCCGGCCGTCCAGCTCGGTGAGCGAGGCGGTGGCGGCACCGCCCCGGCAGGCGGCGAGCGGGACCGCCGGGGGGCTGCCGATCACACGATCACGCCGGTGGCGGGCCCAGCACGATGGAGGCGTTGTGGCCGCCGAACCCGAACGAGTTCGACACGACCGGGCCGGCCGCCACCTCGCGGGCCGAGCCGGCCACCACGTCGATGGCCAAGTCGGGGTCGTCGCGGTCGTGGTTGGCGGTGGGGGCGACCACACCGTCGCGCAGGGCGAGGAAGGTGGCCACCGCCTCGATGGCGCCCGCGCCGGCGACGAGGTGGCCGGTGACACCCTTGCCCGACGTGACCGGCACGCCCCGCTCGCCGAACACCTTGACGAGAGCCTGGGCCTCGGAGGCGTCGTTGAGGGGGGTGGACGTGCCGTGGGCGTTGACGTGGGAGACGTCGGACGGCTCGATGCCGGCGTCGGCCAGGGCCATCTGCATGCACGCGGCCGCGCCTGCGCCCCCCGGAACCGGCGCGGTGATGTGGTAGGCGTCGGTGTTGCGGGCGTAGCCCATGACCTCGCCGTAGATGCGGGCGCCGCGGGCAACGGCCCGGTCCCACTCCTCGAGCACGAGGAAGCCGGCGCCCTCCCCCATGACGAAGCCGTCGCGGTCGGGGTCGAACGGCCGCGAGGCCAGCTCGGGCTCGTTCACCCGGGGCGACAGGGCGCCCATCCGGCCGAACGACGACATGGCCAGCGGGGTCATGCACGCCTCCGTGCCGCCCCCGACCATCACGTCGGCCATCCCGTAGCGGACGAGCATGTAGGCCTCGCCCACCCCGTGGGTGCCGGCCGCGCAGGCGGTGGCCACGCACAGGTTGGGGCCGGCCCAGCCCAGCTTCATGCCGATGGTGGCCGGGGTCGCGTTGGCCATCATCATGGGGACCAGGTAGGGGCTGACCCGGCCGGAACCCCGGTTGTGGAGAATCAGCGTCTGCTCCTCCAGGCTCATCAGGCCTCCGACGCCGCAGCCCGCGTACACGCCGCAACGGGCGGGGTCGACCGCCCCCAGGTCGCCGGCGTCGGCCACGGCGTCCAGGGCGGCGGCCACCCCCAGGTGGGTCACCCGGTCGGCGTGGCGGGCCTCCTTGAAGTCGAAGTAGGGGCCCAGGTCGAACTCCGGCACCTCGCAGGCGAAGCGGAACTGCTCGGGCAGGATCGACGCATCGAACCGCCGGATCGGCCCCGCCGTGGGCCGGCCCTCCTTGACCGCCTGCCAGTAGGACTCGAGGTCGGTGCCGGCCGGGGCCTTCACGCCCAGGCCGGTGACCGCCACTCGCCGCCGCACGGGACCGGCCATCAGCCGCCTGCCCCGCTCACGGCGTTGGGGCCACGCGTGCCGGTCTCGGCCGGCGTGCCGGCCATCTCGAGCACCAGGTCGGCCGCCTGGCCCACGGTGGTGATGCCCTCCAGCCTGTCCTCCGGCACCTTGACGTCGAAGCGGTCCTCGACCGCCATGACGAACTCGACGAGCCCCAGGCTGTCGACGTCGAGGTCCTCGTCGAAGCGGGCGCCCTCGGTGACCTGGGCCTTGTCGACTCCCAGCAACTCGACCGCGACGTCGGCCAACCCCTCGAGGACTTCCTGGCGATCCATCACATGTTCCTCCGGCGAATGAGACCCGAATCGGCAAACATTAGTGACCCATCCCGAGACCGCCGTCCACCGGCACCACCGCGCCGGTCACGTAGGCGGCCGCGTCCGAGCAGAGGAAGGCCACCACGGCGGCGACCTCCTCGGGCGTGCCCCACCGGCCCAGGGGCACCTGGGAGCGCATCTCCTCCCGCCGGGCCTCGCCCAGGGCGTCGGTCATGGCGGTCACGATGGGCCCGGGAGCGACCACGTTGGCGGTGATGTTGCGGGTGGCGAGCTCCCGGGCCAGCGAGCGGGTGAACCCGACCAGGCCGGCCTTGGTGGCGGCGTAGTTGACCTGGCCCGGAAGGCCGGACATGGCCACCACCGAGGACATCGTCACGATCCGCCCCCAGCGGCCCCGCACCATGCCCGGCGCGGCGCGGCGCACGGCGTGGAAGACGCCGGTCAGGTTGGTGCGGAGCACGTCGCCCCACTGGTCGTCGGTCATGCGCAGGACGAGCCCGTCGCGGTTGATGCCGGCGTTGGCCACCAGCACCTCGACCTTGCCGCCCCAGGCGGACTCCACCTCGGCGAAGGCAGCGTCGACCGCGGCCGGGTCGCCCACGTCGGCCTTGGCCGCCATCGCTTCGGCGCCGGCCTTCTCGGCCTCGGCGACGGTCTCGGCCGCGCCGTCGTCGTCGCTCCCGTAGGTGATGGCGACGCGGTGGCCGCCGGCGGCGAGGGCGACCGCGCAGGCCCGCCCGATCCCCCGCGACCCGCCGGTCACGAGGGCGATGCGGCCGGTCACGTGCTGGACTCGGTGCCCCAGCGCACGATGGCGCTGGCCCACGACATCCCCGCCCCGAAGCCGGACATGAGCACGATGTCCCCCGGCTCCAGCCGCCCTGCCTCGGCCGCCTCGGCCAGGGCGATGGGCACCGACGCGGCCGACGTGTTGCCGTAGCGGTCGATGTTGCAGAACGTCCGACCGGGCCGGATGCCGAGGCGGGTGGCGGCGGCGTCGATGATGCGGACGTTGGCCTGGTGCGGCACGAACAGGTCCACGTCGGCGGGCGTCAGGCCCGCCTCGGCCAGGGTGCCGGCGGCCGAGTCGACGATGGCCCGCACCGCCCGGCGGAACACCTCCTGGCCCTCCATGCGCAGGTAGTGCTGGCCGGCGGCGACCGTCTCGGCGCTGGTGGGCAGCTTGCTGCCGCCCGCCGCGATGGACAGGAGGTGGGCGGCCGAGCCGTCGCAGCCGAAGTCCCACGCGAGCAGGCCGGCATCGGTGGCGGGAGTGAGCACGACCGCGCCCGCCCCGTCACCGAAGAGCACGGCGGTGGACCGGTCGGACCAGTCGGCCACCCGCAGCAGGGTCTCCGAGCCGACGACGAGCACGGCGTCGAGGCCCGCGGTCGACAGCAGCGAGGCGCCCACCACCATGCCGTAGACGAAGCCGGAGCAGGCGGCGTCGAGGTCGAAGGCCCCGCAGCGCAGGCCCAGGCCGTCCTGCACGAGGGCGCCGGTGAAGGGGATGGGCTGGTCGGGGGTGCAGGTGGCCACCACGCACGCGCCGATGTCGGCGGGCGTCAGGTCGGCCCGCTTGATGGCCGCCGCTCCCGCCTCGACGGCCAGCGTGGCCGTGGTCTCGCCCTCCGCCGCCACCCGGCGCTCCACGATGCCGGTGCGCTCGCGGATCCAGGCGTCGCTGGTGTCGACGCGCTGGGCCCAGTCGTCGTTGGTCAGGCGCGTCTCGGGCACCGCCACCCCCCAGCCGGCGACGGCCGCCCGCCGCCCGGGGACGGAGACGAATCGCTGCGGCCCGTTCACCGGGTCCCCCCGGCGAACGCCCCGCAGCTCACCATTGCGTTCCGGCACGCAGCCGGTGCGGCCCGTTCAAACCGTCAGGCGGTCGTCAGCCACGCCACCGGCTGACCCTCGCGCACCCGCTCGCCCGCCGACGCCAGCAGGCCCATGAGGGCGCCCCGGAAGGGGCTGCGGACAGGGGTGGAGTGGCCGCCGTGGCCGTCGACGAAGCCGATGACCTGCTCGGCGTCGAGGGCGTCCCCCTCGGGCACCTGGACGTCGGCCAGGCGGAACTTCCCGGACGTGGGCGCGACGATGACCCGCTCGGGGACCGCAAGACGCTCGCCGGCTTCCATCAAGAGACCTCCACAGGAGTGAGAACGGTAGCGACGTCGTCCGGAGATGCCACATTCCGGACGCCCACGTCGGGAGCGGTGCGGCGGACCAGGCCCGCCAGCACGTTGCCGGGGCCGACCTCGACGAACGAGTCGGCGCCCAGCGAGACCAGCGTCAGCACCGATTGGCGCCAGCGCACGGGCGAGACCAGGTGCTCGCCGAGCTGGGTCGGCCAGCCGGCGGGATCGGTGTGAGGCCGGGCGTCCACGTTGGAGACGACGGGCGCCACCGGGCTCGAGAACGGTGTGGCCGCCAGCACCGGCTCCAGCTCGGCCCGGGCGTCGGCGAAGAGGGGGGTGTGGAAGGCGCCGCCCACGTTGAGGGGGACGACCCGGCGCACGCCGAGCGCCTTGGCCGCCCCGGTGGCCGCCTCCACGCCGGCGGGGGTGCCGCCCACCACGATCTGGCCGGGGGCGTTGTCGTTGGCGACCCAGGCCTCGTCCACGCCGGCGCAGGCCTGCTCGGCCGCCTCCAAACCGGCGCCGATGAGGGCGGCCATCCGGCCCGGCCGGCGGTCGGCCGAGGCCTGGGTGGCGGCGGCCCGGCGGGCCACCAGGCGGATCCCGTCCTCCAGGGACAGGGCGCCCGAGGCCACCAGGGCGGTGAGCTGGCCGAGGGAGTGGCCGGCGAAGGCGACCGGAACCTCGCCCTCGAACCGGCTGCGGACCGCCTCCCAGGCCACCAGGGAGTGCAGGAAGACCGCCAACTGGGCCTCCCGGGTGCGGGCCAGGTGCTCGGCGGGGGCGTCGAGCAGCAGGGGGGCGAGGGGCTCGCCGAGGGCCGCCTCGGCGCGCTCGACCAACACCCATTCGGGCGCCGTCCGCCAGGGCCCACCCATGCCGGTGGACTGGGTCCCCTGTCCAGGGAAGAGGATTGCTACCCCCACGCAGACGGTTGGACCCCCCGCGCGGGGGATTCGGTTACAAGCCGGAACGGAGGCTGGCCACGAACTCGGCCGCACCCCGGGGCCCGGCCCCCTCGAGGACCCGCCTGACCAGCGCCGATCCCACGATCACGCCGTCGGCCGCGGCCGCCGCCTGCCCGGCCTGCTCTGGGGTGGAAACGCCCACGCCCAGCAGCACGGGCTTGTCGGTGCAGGCCTTGAGGCGCGCCCCCATGCCGACCGCGGTAGTGGCGAGGGTGGCCCGCTCGCCGGTGGCGCCCAGGGTGGCCACGCCGTAGATCCACCCCTGCGACCGCTCGCAGATGACGGCCAGCCGGTCGTCGGGCGTGGTGGGGGCGGCCAGCAGCACGGTCTCCAGGCCGACCTTGGAGGCGGCCGGCGCCCAGTCGTCCAGCTCGTCGACGGGCAGGTCGGGGAGGATCACCCCGGCGACACCGGCGTCGGCCAGCCGGGCCGCGAACTCGGCCGCGCCGGGGTGGAGGACGACGTTGGCGTAGGTCATGGTCACGACGGGAACGGGCAGGTCAGCCGTGATGGCGGCCAGGCCGCCGACGACGGTCTCCGGGGTGGCGCCGGAGGCCAGGGCTGCGACCGAGGCCCGCTGGATCACCGGCCCGTCGATCATGGGGTCGGAGAAGGGGATCCCCACTTCGACGGCGTCGGCGCCCGCCTCCGCCACCGCCCGCACCACGTCCAGCCAGTCGTCGTGCAGGCCCCCGACCAGGTAGGGGACGAGCAGCTTGCGGCCGGCATCCCGCTTGGTGCGCAGCACCGTCTCCATCGGCCCGGGCGTCATCGCCCGGAGAGTACGTCAGCCGCGCCGCGAGCGGCCCCGCCGGGTGCCGGTCGGCACCGGGTCGGCGGGAGGCGGCGGGGCGGGTAGCCGCCGGTGGCGGGACTGGAAGTCGTCGAGCAGGCGGGCGATGTCGAGGAGGTCGTCGGCCGCCGAGTCCAGGGCCGCCCGCCCCTCGTCGGTCAGCTCGTAGACCCGCGGCACGGGCCCCGACTGGGGCGCCGACCACATGGAGCGCACGAGGCCGTTCTCCTCCAGCAGCCGCAGCTCGCGGTAGACGGGGCCGGGACCGGTGAGGTCGAAGCCCCACTGCTTGAGCCGCTCGGTCAGCTCGTAGCCGTGACCGGGCTGCTCTCCGAGCAGGAGCAGCAGGCACCCCGGAAGGAAGGGCCGCCGCTGCACGAGCTTGTTCCGCATCCTTCGGGCCTCCACCGCCGTTTGCTCCCGCACCGTCTCTATATGCACGGAACATACAGTACCGGAGCCGTTAGGTCTAGACGGGACGGCCGGCGCACCAGATCAAGGCGCGGCGGGACCTCCGAGCAGCTTCATGACCTGCTCGACGTCCTTGTCGCCCCGGCCGGAGAGGGTGAGGAGCACGGTGCTGCCGGCCGGTAGCTCGTCGGTGCCGGCGGTCCGGACGACCCAGGCGAGGGCGTGGGCCGGCTCCAGGGCAGGGATGATGCCCTCGGTGCGGGAGAGGAGCTGGAAGGCGTCGAGCGTCTCCTGGTCGCCGGCGGCCACGTAGGTGACCCGGCCCACGGTGGCCAGGTAGGAGTGCTCGGGCCCGACACCCGGGTAGTCGAGGCCGGCGGAGATGGAGTGGGCCTCCAGCACCTGCCCGTTCGGGTCCTGGAGCAGGAAGGACCTCGATCCGTGCACCACCCCGGGCGTGCCCTTGCCGATGGCGGCGCCCCCCTCGGTCTCGACCCCCACCAGGCGGGCGGGCGTGTCCACGAAGCCGGCGAACGTGCCCGCCGCGTTCGACCCGCCCCCCACGCAGGCCACCACCACGTCCGGGTCGGCCCCGCCCAGGAGCGCACGGCACTGCTCCCGGGCCTCGTCGCCGATCACCCGCTGGAGCTGGCGGACGAGCCACGGGTAGGGGTGCGGCCCCATGACCGACCCCAAGCAGTAATGGGTGTTCTCCACCCCGGCCACCCAGTCGCGCAAGGCCTCGTTGATGGCGTCTTTGAGGGTGCGGCTGCCGGCGTCGACCGAGGTGACCTCGGCCCCGAGCAGCCGCATGCGGAACACGTTGAGCTCCTGGCGCTCGACGTCGACCGCCCCCATGTAGATGCGGCACTCCATGCCGAACAGGGCGGCGGCGGTGGCGGTGGCCACCCCGTGCTGGCCGGCGCCCGTCTCGGCCACCAGCCGGGTCTTGCCCATGCGGTGGGCGAGCAGGGCCTGGCCCAGGACGTTGTTGATCTTGTGGGAGCCGGTGTGGTTGAGGTCCTCCCGCTTGAGCAGCAGGCGGACCCCCAGCCGCTCGGACAGGCGCCCGCACTCGGTGACGGGCGAGGGCCGGCCCGCGTAGTCGCGCAGGAGGCCGTCGAGCTGGGCGTGGAAGGCGGGGTCGGCCCACGCCTCCACGAACGCCGCCTCCAGCTCGGCGCACGCCGGCACCAGGGACTCGGGGACGTAGCGCCCCCCGAACTCGCCGAACCGCCCGCCCGGCCCCGGCTCGGCCATCAGGGCCATCAGCTGCCTCCCCACTCCCAGTCGAAGGGCCCCCCGTCGCCGTCGCCGCCGTCGCCCGTGCCGCCGTCGCCCGTGCCGGCGGACGGGGCGGCGGCCTTGGCGGCGGCCACGAAGGCCCGCACCTTGACCGGGTCCTTGCGCCCGGGCGACGCCTCCACCCCGCTCGCCACGTCCACCCCCCAGGGGTGGACGGCGGCGATGGCGGCAGCCACGTTCCCCGGGGTGAGGCCGCCGGCCAGGATCAGCCGGATCCCGTCGGGCACCTCGGCCATGCTCCAGTCGAACACCTGGCCCGAACCAGGGGTGGCGGCGTCGAGCAGGAGGGCGTCGGCCTTGTACTCGAACACCCGCGACAGGGCCGGGTCGCCGGCCGGGAAGGCCTGGATGAGCAGCGGCACCCGCTCCCGGACGTAGTGGGCCTGCTCAGGGGTCTCGTGGCCGTGGAGCTGGGCCGCCCGCAGGCCGGCGGTGTTGACGATCTCGACGACCCGGGACGGGGCCTCGTCCCGGAAGACCCCGACCGTCAGCACCTCGCGGGGGAGCCGCTTGACGATGTCGGCGGCCACGCGAGGCGCGATCTGGCGGGGCGACGGGGCGAACACGAACCCCACCGCGTCGGCCCCCATGGCCACCGCCAGCAGGGCGTCCTCCTCGCTCGTCGTGCCGCAGATCTTCACGAACATGTGCGTCAGCGACGGTACTCGGCCCCGTCACGTTGCCGGCCGGGCCCTCCGGGACAGCCCGAACACGGCCAGGCCGGCCACGACCAGGCCGATGGCCAGCCCGAGCAGCAGGGAGGACGTCTTCACCGCCGGATCGTCGGCGGCCGCCAGCTCCTCGTGCACCACCCGCCCGAAGAAGACGTCCTCGGTGGGCAGGTCGAACGTGCCGTGGCGGGAGTCCGACCAGGCCACGTAGGCCTCCTCGTCGGTCGACGCCACCCCCACCGGTCCCCGCAGGTCGTAGTAGGGGTGCATGGCCAGGCCCTCCCACTGGTTCATGCTGCGGTCGGAGATGCGGGAGTTGCGCGACCACGTCCGCCCGCCGTCGGTGGAGGACGTGTAGAAGATGTCGAAGCACGTGGCATCCCGGCGGGTGGTGTTCCCGTTGCCGCCGGGGTTGTAGAGGCCGTCGGTGCGGAAGTCCCACCAGGCGACGTCGATGCGCCCGCCGGGGGCGATGCTGATCCCCGGGAACATCTGGTCGTAGTTGGGGCGCCGGCTGGGGTCGACGTCGTCGTTGAGCTGCTTGCGCTCGCTCCACGTCTCCCCGCCGTCGGAGGAGCGGAGGAACCAGATGTTGCGGTCGTCGCGGGGGCTGGGCGGGCCGCTGTCGCTCTGCTCGAAGACCACGTAGACGTCGCCCGTGCTCGGGTCGACGGCCGCCTCGGGGGTGGTCAGGCACGGCCCGCACACGACGCCCGACGTGTCCACCACCTTGGCGTTCCACGTCCGGCCGTCGTCGGTGGACTTGGACATGAGCAGCCGGGCGCCCGCCCCGGGCTGGCCGGGCTGCGGCGGGGCCGACGGTGGCGGCGTGGGGACCCAGGCGGGCGCGTCGGGGTTGGCCGACGCCGGCTTGCAGGCGTTGGCCGGCCCGGGCGGCACCGGCAGCTGGCCCTGGGACACACCGCCCCCGGTGGCCAGCGGCGGGCGCTCCTTGGTGAAGGCGTAGATCGTCCCCTCCCGGTCGACGGCGATGCCGGGCTGGTCGGAGCCCTTCACGTCGGTGAGCGGGAACGAGCTCTCCATGACGTCGGTGAGGGGGCCGAACGTGCGGCCCCCGTCGGTGGACACCGCGACCATCGTGCGCTCCGACACCTGGGCCACGGGCAGGAAGGCCCCCTGGCGGCGGTACCCGGCGTAGACCCGGTTGGGGTCGGTGGGGTGGACGGCCAGGCGGACGTAGCCGAAGCGCTCGAAGTCCCGGGCGGTGGTGCCGTCGGGCTTGGGGAAGTCGCGCTCCTCCGACTTCTTGAGCACGGTGTACTCCCACGTCACGCCCAAGTCGCGGCTGCGGGCCACGAAGGGGTCGTTCGGCCCTGCGTTGGTGGCGGTGCCGGCGGCCGTGCCGGCCATGTACAGCGTGCCGTCGATCCCGAACTTGGCTGCGAAGAACGACCCGAAGTTGGGCCGCACGCACGAGTTGTACCCGGGCGGCACCACGTTGCCCCCGCTCTTGGCCCACGTGCGTCCCCGGTCGTAGCTCACGTAGGCGTGGCACGTGGCCGTGTTGAACTCGACCTCGGCGATCACGAGGATGTTCGGGTCCTCGGGGTGGACGAGCATCTGCGGCTCGGTGTGGATCCGCCCCGGCGTGACGTCGGTCGTCACCTGGGCGCTGGGCGTCACCACCGGACCGGCCGGTTGCTGAGCCTGCGCCGGCGCGCCGGCCACGCCCGCCACCACCATGCACACCGCCGCGACCATCCCCGCTCTCCGGCCCACCGCCCGCCCCCCTCACGCCCGTCCGCTTTCCGGCGCCGAGAGTACGTCCCTGGGACACTCGGCGCCGGAGCACGGTCGGTCAGGCGTCGAGGCGGTCGTGCAGGTAGTCGTCGTAGGCGCCCAGGTCGAGGAGGCCGTGGCCCGAGTAGTTGAAGAGGATGACCTTCGGCTCCCCCTCCTCCTTGGCGGCCAGGGCCTCGTCCACGACCGCCCGGATGGCGTGAGAGGTCTCGGGCGCGGGGATGGTGCCCTCGGTGCGGGCCCACTGCACGGCCGCCTCGAACACCTTGCCCTGGGGGTAGGCCATCGCCTCCATGCGCCCCTCCCGCACGAGATTGGAGACCAGCGGGGAGTCGCCGTGGTAGCGCAGGCCGCCGGCGTGGATGGACGGGGGGACGAACTCGTGGCCGAGGGTGTACATGGCCAGCAGGGGCGTCATCCCGGCCGTGTCGCCGAAGTCGTAGTCGAAGCGGCCGGCGGTCAGCGTCGGGCAGGAGGACGGCTCGACCGCCACCAGCCGCACCCCCGAGTCGGGCACGAACGGGAAGGTGATCCCGCCCAGGTTCGACCCGCCCCCGCAGCAGCCGATGACCACGTCGGGCAGCCCCTCCCCCGCCTCGGTCAGCTGGTCCTTGGCCTCCAGGCCGATCACCGTCTGGTGGAGCAGCACGTGGTTGAGCACCGAGCCGAGGGCGTAGTGGGTGTCGTCGCGGGTGGCCGCGTCCCGAACCGCGTCGCTGATGGCCGTGCCCAGCGAGCCGGGGTGGTCGGGGTCGTCCACCGGCGAGGGCTCCACCGACCCGCCCCACGTCTCGATCATCACCCGGCGGTAGGGCTTCTGCTGGTACGACGCCCGCACCATGTAGACCTTGCACTCCAGCCCGAACAGGGCGGAGGCGAACGACAGGGCGCTCCCCCACTGCCCCGCCCCCGTCTCCGTCGACAGCCGGGGCACGCCCTCCGCCTTGTTGTAGAAGGCCTGGGCCACGGCCGTGTTGGGCTTGTGCGACCCGGCCGGGGAGACCGACTCGTCCTTGTACCAGATGCGGGCCGGGGTGCCGAGGGCGCGCTCCAGCCGCTCCGCCCGCCGCAGGGGGGTGGGCCGCCACAGCCGCAGCACGTCGAGCACCTCCCCGGGGATGTCCACCCACGGCTCGGCCGTGACCTCCTGGCCGATCAGGGCCATGGGGAACAGCGGGGCCAGGTCGTCGGGGCCCACGGGCTGGCGGGTGCCGGGGTGGAGGGGCGGGTCGAGGGGGGCGGGCAGGTGCGGGGCGACGTTGAACCACGCCTCGGGGATCCGGGTCACGAGTCGTCTCCTTCTTGAAGCTCACGCAGAGCGCTGACCGGGTCCGCCGAGGTCACGAGTGTCTCGCCGACGAGGATGGCGTCGAACCCGGGCGGCACGTCGGCACGCCCCCGGATCCCCGACTCGGCCACCGTCACCACGCCCGCCGGGACGCGGTCCCGGAGGCGGGCCGGGAGGTCGCGGTCGATGGTGAACGTGCGCAGGTCGCGGGCGTTCACGCCCACCACGCCGGCCCCCGCGGTCAGGGCCCGGTCGAGCTCCGCCTCGTCGTGCACCTCCACCAGGGCGGCCATGCCCAGCCCGGCCGCCAGCTCCGCGAACCGCACCAGCTCCTCGTCGGAGAGCGCGGCCACGATGAGCAGGACGGCGTCGGCACCCATGAGGCGGGCGTCGGCCACGTCCCGCCCGTCGACGGTGAAGTCCTTGCGGAGGACGGGGAGGTCGCACGCCGCCCGGGCCGCGGCCAGGTCGGCCGGCGACCCTCCGAACCACCGTTCGTCGGTGAGCACCGACAGCGCGGCCGCCCCGCCGGCCTCGTAGGACTTGGCCACCAGGGCAGGGTCGAGGCCTGGGGCGAGGTCGCCCTTGGACGGCGACCGGCGCTTGATCTCGGCGATAACCGACAGCCCGGGACGGGCCAATGCGGCCCGGAACGGTCGGGGCGGCGGCAGGGCGGAGGCGGCGTCGAGCAGCCGGTCGAGGTCACGGTCGTCGCGCGCCGCCGCCTCGCGGTGGCCGGCGACGATCTCGGCGAGCATCGCCGCCCACGATAGAGATGTCGGCGGCCGCTAGCCCGGGCAGTTGGGCAGGCCCAGGGAGATCCGGCTCGAGTCCACGACGGCATCGGCCGCCACCGGGCCGGGCGCGGTGCAGCGCATGCGGAACGAGGCGCGCCCGGAGGCGTCGGTGGTGGCCCGGTCGGCGCTCAGGAGGCTCAGGCCGGCGCCCACGGCCACCTGCACCGGGAGGCCCGGCCTGGACACGCCCTGCACCGTCCCCTGGTCGCTCACCGCGCCGGAGTAGACGGTGACGGTGACCGTGAACGGGTCCGACGGGGGCAGCCGCTCGACGTCGAGGTCGACCTGCACGCTGACGTCGGTCACCCGGGCCAGGCGCAGGTCGACCGTCTTGGCCTCGTCGGCGGCCAGGAAGAACACCTCGGGGGTGGTCAGGGCCAGCTCGGGGGCCTTCCACGCCCGGACCCGGTAGCTCCCGCCCCGGATCGAGGGCACGGTGAAGCGCCCGTCGGCGGCGACCACGTCGATCGACGCCACGTCGTCGCCCACCAGCCGCTCGACCCGCACGGTGGCCCCCGGCACCAGCCCCTGGGGCCCCGAGACCGATCCCTGGATGCGGGCCGTCCCCGGTCCCAGGTCGGTGGGGATGGTCGTGGTCTGCCGGGGCCGGCCCGGCATGGTCGTGACGGTGGACGTCGGGGCGGCCGTGGTGGTCGAGGGCTCGACGGTGGTCTCGACGACCTGGGTGGTCGTCGGGGCGGTGGTGTCGTCGTCGCCGCTGCCGCACGCCGCGGCGACCAGGATCAGGGCGAGTACCGCCGCAGGCCGGGCGCGCGCCACCCTCAGGAGACCAGCGGCAGCGGCTCGACCCGGGCGGGGGCGGACCCGCCGTCCCACGCCACCGTCACCTCGGCCGGCGGGGTGACCGCCCGCCCCACGTAGGCGAGCGCCACCGCGCCGAGCTGCGGGGAGCGGGCCACGCTGGTGAGCCGGCCCACGTCCTTGCCCTCGGCGCTGCGGACGGCGGCCCCGGCCGGCGGCAGCCCGGACGGGTCGCCCGCGAGGATCACGCCCCGCAGCTTGCGGGGCACGTTGCCGCCCCGGGAGTCGATGCGGGCGACCAGCTCCTGGCCCGTGTAGCAGCCCTTGGTGAAGCTCACCGACTGCTCGACCACACCCGCCTCGGCCGGGATCGTGCTCTCGTCCATCTCCCGCCCCATGACCGGGATGCCGGCCTCGATGCGCACCGCCTCGTAGGCCTCCAGGTCGCACAGGGGCACCCCCCCGGGCGGCTCCGGCGCCTCCCCCACCAGGTCGGCCCCGGGCAGGCCCGGCCAGTCGGCCACCACCACCGTGCCCGCCGCGCCGCCCCCGGTCACCGCCTCGTGGGCCCGCGGCCCGCGCACGGCCAGGCACCGCCAGTCGAGGGGCGACACGTCCGCCTTCACCCGCAGCTTGAACCGGTTGAGCCGGTCGACCACCACCGCCCCGAACCCCTCGTCGGTCTCGAGCACGAACCGGTCGGCCGACTGGCGCAGCACCCGGACGAAGGCGACGAGCTTGCCCTGGGGCTGGAGGAGCAAGGCCCACGTGGACAGGCCGTTGTCGAGGTCCACGTCCTGGGACAGCTGTCCCTGGAGGAACGACAGGGCGTCGGGGCCGTCCACGACCACGAACTCACGGGGCAGCCACACCGCTCCGGCGTCGTGGCGGAGAGCGTCGTAGTCAGGCGTGGACACGGGCGGCTCGCATGCGGCGGGCGGCGGGGACGGCGCTGAGCAGGGCGGCCGCCTTGTTGCAGGACTCCTCGTACTCCGTTCCGGGCACGCTGTCGGCCACCACGCCCCCGCCCGCCTGCACCGACGCCCGCCCGTCGGCGGTGATGGTCATGGTGCGGATGGCGATGGCGGTGTCGAGGTTGCCGGAGAAGTCGAAGTACCCGATGACCCCGGCGTAGGGGCCCCGCTTGGTGGGCTCCAGTTCGTCGATGATCTCCATGGCCCGCACCTTGGGGGCACCCGAGACGGTGCCGGCCGGCAGGGTCGCCCGCAGCACGTCGATGGGACCCTTGCCGGGCCGCAGCACCCCGCTGACCTGCGACGTCAGGTGCATGATGTGGCTGTAGCGCTCGACCGTCATGAACTCGTCGACGTGCTCCGTGCCGAAGGTGATCACCCTTCCCAGGTCGTTGCGGGCCAGGTCGACCAGCATGACGTGCTCGGCCCGCTCCTTGGGGTCGGCCAGCAGGCCCTCGGCCAGGCGTCGGTCCTCGTCCTCGCTGCGGCCCCGGGGGCGCGACCCGGCGATGGGCCGGGTGACCACCCGCCCGTCCCGCAGCTGCACCATGGGCTCGGGCGAGGACCCGACCACGGTGATCTCCGGATGGCGCAGGAAGTACATGTAGGGGCTGGGGTTGACCTGGCGCAGCACCCGGTAGACGTCGAAGGGGTCGGCGTCGAGGTTCAGGTCGAACCGCTGGGACGGCACCACCTGGAAGATGTCGCCCGCCGCGATGTGCTCCTTGGCCACCTCGACGGCCCGGCAGTAGGCCTCCCGGCCGACCGTCGACCGCACCTCGGGCAGCGGGTCCGACGGGTCGGGCGGCTCGGCCGGCACGTAGGGCAGGGGCCGGCCCAGGTCGGCGGCCAGCTCGTCGACCCGGGTCGCGGCGCGGTCGTAGGCCGCGTCCAGCTCGGCGTCGGTGGGACCGCCCGCGCCCCCTCCCGGCACCAGGACGTTGTCGACCAGGAAGACCCGCTGGCGGAGGTGGTCGAAGGCGGCCACCTTGCCGATGACGGAGAGGACGGCGTCGGGCCGGCCCAGGTCGTCGGGCGGCACGTGGGGCAGCCGCTCCACCTCCCGCACCACGTCGTAGCCGAGGTAGCCCACCACACCACCGTGGAGGGGTGGCAGCTCGGGGAGGGCCGGCGCCCGGTACCCGGCGAGGAGGGCCTCGACGGCGGCCAGCACCCCCCTGTCGGTGGGGATGGCCACGGCCGGAGCCTCGCCCTGGAGGGTGATCGAACCGTCGCGGGCCACCAGCACGAGGGCCGGGTCCCGGCCCACGAACGAGAACCGCCCCCACCGCTCGCCGTGCTCCACCGACTCCAGCAGAAAGCTGCAACTGCGTTCGGGCACGCAGCCGGGCGTCTCCCCACCGGCCAGCTTCATGAAGGCGGAGACGGGCGTCTCCAGGTCGGCTGCCAGCTCCCGCCACACGGGGACGACGGTGTGGTCCCGGGCCAGCGCCCGGAAGTCGTCCCTACTCGGGCGGAGCATCGAACGACCGGTAGAAGCAGGTGCGCTCGCCGGTGTGGCACGCCCCCCGCCCCTCCTGCTCGACCACCAGCAGGACGGTGTCGCCGTCGCAGTCGTAGTAGGCCTCCCGCACGAACTGGCGGTCGCCCGACGTCTCGCCCTTGCACCAGTACTCCTGGCGCGACCGGCTCCAGAACCACGTCCGGCCGGTCTCCAGGGTGCGCACGAGGGCCTCGTCGTTCATCCAGGCCAGCATGAGCACCGCGCCCGTGCCCTGCTCCTGCACGATGGCGGGGACGAGCCCGTCGGCGTTGTACTTCACCGCCGCCAGGGCGGCCTCGTCGAAGGCGAGCGGGGTCGCGGTGGGCACGACCGCCATGGTAGGCGGGCCGACCGGCGATCGGTTCCGAGTTGGGGATGACCGGTGAGCTCCCGCCGGCCGCTCTCGCCGGTCGTCCGCCTGACGGTGCCAGTATCTACCCCGGCATGAAGTACGTGCTCTCCAGTTGGAAGATGTACCCGACGGTCGACCAGGCCCAGGCGTCGTTCGAGGCGATCCAGCTCGGCCTTCAGGAACGCTCGCGATCCCGGACCGCGATGCCGCGGGTGATCCTCTGCCCCCCCTTCCTGTCGTTGGTGCCCTTCGCCGCCCACGTCGACCGCACCGTCCTCGCCCTCGGCGCCCAGAACTGTCACTGGGAGGCGGAGGGCCCGTACACCGGCGAGGTCTCTCCCCGGATGCTCCGAGGGCTGGTCGACTACGTCCTGGTGGGCCACAGCGAGCGGCGGTCGGCAGGGGAGACCGACGAGCAGGTGGCCCGGAAGGTCGCAGCCGTCGTGCGGCACGGGATGACGCCGATCCTCCTCGTGGGAGAGGAGGACCCGGGCCAGGACGCCATCCTGGCCAGCGAGCAACAGCTGCGCCAGGGCCTGTCCGGGGTCGACCTCGCCACCCGGCCCGTGCTGGTGGTGTACGAGCCGACCTGGGCCATCGGCACCGAGGAGACCGCCTCCCCGTCGCACGTGCGGCGGTCGGTCGAGCACCTCAAGGGCGTCATGGCCGGCATGGGGGCGAGCGACCCCCAGGTCCTCTACGGCGGCAGCGTCAACGACGACAACGTCGAGGAGCTGGCGGGGCTGGACGTGCTCGACGGCGTGGGCGCCGGGCGGGCGAGCCTCGACCCCGCCCAGTTTCTCCGCCTCGTCGACCAGGTCACGGCGGCGATGTGACGGCGGCGATGTGACGGCGAGGCGGCCTGCGGGTCAGATCATCCGCAGGTTGCCACCGTCGACCGGGACCTGCGCTCCGGTCGTCCTGGAGAAGGCCGGGCCGCAGAGGGCGACGCACGCTCGGGCCACGTCGGCGCTCGTGACCTCGACGCCGAGCAGGTTCTTCGACCGGTACTCCTCCACGCTCAGCCCGTAGTGGGCGGCGCGCTGCTCGAGCACCTCGGCGGTCCAGAGGCCGGTGTCGAACACCGCGTCGGGGTGGACGACGTTCACCCGGATGCCGTCGGAAGCCCACTCCAGGGCGGCCACCCGCGCCAGCTGGGTGAGCGCCGACTTCGACGCCGAGTACGCGGCCGCGCCGGGCCCGGGCGCGTGGACGTTCCTCGAGCCGACGACGACCACCCGGCCCCGGGCGGGGGACCTTCTGAGCAGCGGGTAGGCCTCGCGCAGGAGGGCGGCGCTGGCGTCGACGTTGACCGCCATCGTCCGCTCCCAGACGTCGAGGTCGAGCTCGCCGATCGGCGCGCTCGGGGGGAAGACGCCGGCGTTGACGACCAGCACATCGAGGCCGCCGAAACGCTCGGCCGCCACCTCGAGGGCGCGTGCCACGGCCCGCCGGTCGGTGACGTCCAGCTGGAGGCCCGCCCACGCCGGTCCGTCGAACACCGTCCCGACGGCCGGAGAGACGTCCACCCCGACCACGGCGGCACCCTCGCCCAGCATCGCCCCGGCACAGGCCCGCCCGATCCCGCTCGCTGCGCCGGTCACCAGCGCCACCTCGCCCGCCATCGGCGGCGGTGCGCTGCGGCGGCGGAGCTTGGCCTGCTCCAGGTCCCAGTACTCGACGTCGAACAGGTCGGGTAGGGGCACCGACTCGTACCCGCCCAGGGCGGCCGCGTCGGTGATGACCTTCATCGTGTGCCGGTACAGGTCTTCGACGACGGCGGCGTCCTTGGGCGTGCGCCCGACGCAGCACAGGCCCAGGTCCGGGTCGAGGATGACCCGGGGAGCCGGGTCGAGCGCCCGCAGCTCGGTCGTGGCCCGGTGGCGGTGCTCGTCGAAGTAGCGGCGGTAGGCGGCGGTGAACGCACCGACGTCGCGGCCCAGCAGCGGCCAGGGCTTGGTGCGGATGACGTGGTCGGGCGTCACGGGCCCGCGCTGCGACACGCTTTCCAAGTCCGGTCGGGCGAGGAAGGCCAGCACCTCCTCGTCACGATGGCTGGAGATCACGACCGGCGATCCGGCAGCCTCGGACACCGAGCGCCGCAGCTCCGCTCGCACGACGGCCGGGACCGTGGCCGGTGCCGACGGCCCGGCCGGCGCCCGGCGGCGATGGCGCTCCACGTAGGCCTCGGCCCTGGCCACCAGCTCGATCATGCGGTCGTACGACTCCTTCGCCGTGTCGCCGAAGGTGAAGACCCCGTGGTTCATGAGCACCAGGCCCCGCACCGCCGGCCCCAGCCCCTGCCTCACCCGTTCGGCGCACACCCGAGCCAGCTTGAAGCCGGGCATCACGTAGGGGATGACGATCACGTCGTCCCCGTAGGTCTCCTCGAGGCCAGCCTCCGCCACCGGGCTGTTCGTCAGCGTGACGACCGCGTCGGCGTGGGTGTGGTCGACGAACCGGTACGGGAGGACGGCGTGGACGATCGTCTCGACCGAGGGGTTGGGGCCCTCCGGCGACGTGGCCGCCAGCAGGAGCTGGCGCGCCATCTCGGCATCGGACAGCGACTCGAGCCCGGCCAGGCGGAGGACCGGGTCGAGACGGAGGGAGGAGAATCCCCCCTCGTCGATGTCGGCCAGGTCCGCCCCGCTCCCCTTCACGTGGAGCACATCCACCTCGTTGCCGAACAGCGTCGTGTGCCGGGACTTCACCGACGTGTTGCCTCCGCCGTGCAGCACCAGGTCGGGATCGCGCCCGAGCAGGCGCGAGGTGTACACGCGCTGGCCCAGGTCTCCGGCCCACCGGGCCACCTCTTCGTCGTCCCACAGGTTCCGGACCATCGCCGACGACGCTAGGCGGCTGGCGGCCGCCGCCACTTCGCCGCGTCCTCGGCTCCCCTATCCGGGCCTCGGCCTCCCGAGGGGGTCGCTCGCAGGCGGTCGCACACGCACGCCTGCGGCGGCCAGGTGGGCCTTGGCCTCGGCCACCGTGTGCTCGCCGAAGTGGAAGATCGACGCCGCCAGCACCGCGTCGGCCCGGCCCTGGACGGCCCCGTCGACGAGGTGGTCGAGGCTGCCGACGCCCCCGCTGGCGATCACGGGCACGCCCACCGCGTCGACCACCGCCCGGGTCAGGTGGAGGTCGAACCCGGACCGGGTGCCGTCGCGGTCCATGGACGTGAGCAGGATCTCGCCCGCCCCCCGCCGCTCGCACTCGACGGCCCACTCCACGGCGTCCCGGCCCGTCGCGGTGCGGCCGCCGTGGGTGTACACCTGGCCGGCCAGGGCGTCGATGGCGACCACCACGCACTGGTTGCCGAACTCCCGGGCCAGCTCCCCGACCAGCTCGGGCCGGTCGACGGCAGCGGTGTTGACGCCCACCTTGTCGGCCCCCGCCCGCAGCAGGCGGCGGGCGTCGTCCACCGAGCGGATGCCACCGCCCACGGTGAAGGGGATGAACACCTCCTCGGCGGTGCGGCGGGCGACCTCCACCATGGTGTCGCGGGCGTCGGAGGAGGCGGTGATGTCGAGGAAGACGACCTCGTCGGCCCCCTCCGCGTCGTAGCGGGCGGCCAGCTCCACCGGGTCGCCGGCGTCGCGCAGGTCCACGAAGTTGACGCCCTTGACCACCCGCCCGCGGTCGACGTCGAGGCAGGGGATCACGCGGACGCTGCGCACGCGGCCACCGCCTCCCCGATGGTGAAGACCCCCTCGTGCAGGGCCTTGCCCACGATGGCTCCGGCCAGCCGCCGGGGCGGCTCGCCGGCGGCCAGGCTGGCCAGGGCCTCCACGTCGGTCAGGGACCCCACGCCACCCGAGGCGATCACCGGCAGGCCGGTGGCCTCCAGGGCGGCGGCGAAGGTGTCGAGGGCGGGGCCGGCGAGGGTGCCGTCCCGCTCGATCTCGGTGAGCACGACGGCGGCCACCCCTGCGTCCTCGTACACGGCCAGCAGGTCGGCCACCGAGCGGCCGCTGCCCTCCACCCACCCCCGCACCGCCACCTCGCCGGCCCGGGCGTCGAGGCCGACCGCCACGGGGTGGTCGGCGGCCAGCTCCCGCACCAGCTCGGGGTGCTCCACGGCCGCCGTCCCCAGGACGACCCGCGCAACTCCTGCCGCGAACAGGGCCTCGGCCGACGCCTGGTCGCGGACCCCGCCCCCCGACTGCACGGCCACGCCCAGGGGGCGGAGCGCGTCGGCGATGGCGGCCACCACCGGCCGGTTGACGGGCTCGCCGATGCGGGCCGCGTCCAGGTCGACCACGTGGACCCACCGCACGCCGGCGGCCGCGAACTCGGCCGCCACCGCCACCGGGTCGGTGCCGTAGGCCGACTCCCGCCCGTAGTCGCCCTGGTACAGCCGCACGCAGCGGCCGTCCCTCAGGTCAATGGCCGGGTACAGATCGAACAAAGTTGCCCAGGAGGTGGAGCCCGGCCGCACCCGACTTCTCGGGGTGGAACTGGGTGGCCCACAGCCGGTCGCGCTGCACCGCCGCCGCCACCGGGCCGCCGTAGTCGCAGGTGGCCACCACGTCGTCGGACGGGTCGGCCGCGTAGGAGTGGACGAAGTAGACCCACGTGGGCTCGTCCAGGCCGTCGAGCAGCGGCGAGCCCGGCCGTGCCCGGTCGAGGACGTTCCACTGCATCTGGGGCCGCTTGACGTTCCCAGGCAGCAGCCGCACCGCTCCCGGGAGGACGCCCATCCCCTTCACGTCGGGATCCTCCTCCGACCATTCGTAGAGCATCTGCATGCCCACGCAGATCCCGAGGAAGGGCTTGCCCCGGGCGATGGCGCCCAGGGCGGCGTTCTCCAGTCCCGATTCCCGCAGCGCCTCCATGCACCGCCCGAACGCCCCCACGCCGGGAAGGACGACGGCCTCCGCCTCGTCCACCGCGCACGGGTCGGCGGTGAGCACGGCGTCCCCCCCCACCCGCTGGAGGGCCTTCTCGGCCGACCGCAGGTTGCCGATCCCGTAGTCGAGGACGGCGATCATGATCGTTTTGGGGCGTCCGAGCCACGCCCGGCGTGGTCCAGGCGCCCCAAAACGGAGGGGGGGTTCACAGTGAGCCCTTGGTCGACGGGACGGCGCCGCCTGCCGACTCGACGCGGACCGCGTCGCGCAGGGCCCGGGCCACCCCCTTGAAGGAGGCTTCGAGGATGTGGTGGTTGTTCTTGCCGCTGATCATGCGCAGGTGGAGGGTGAGGGCGGCGGAGGTGACGAACGCCCGCCAGAACTCCTCGGCCAGCTGGGGGTCGAAGGGGGGGTTGCCCAGCGCCTCGCCGCCGGGGTCGACGTCGTAGTGCAGGTAGGGCCGGCCGGACAGGTCGAGGGCGACGTCGACCAGGGCCTCGTCGAGGGGCAGGGTGATGGAGGCGAAGCGGCGGACGCCCGCCTTGTCGCCCAGGGCGTCGCGCAGGCACTCGCCCAGGACGATGCCCACGTCCTCCACCGTGTGGTGGGCGTCGACGTGGAGGTCGCCCTCGGCGACCAGGTCGAGGTCGAAGCCGCCGTGGCGGCCCAGCTGGGCCAGCATGTGGTCGAAGAAGGGCAGGCCGGTCGAGACGGTGACCGCTCCCGAGCCGTCGAGGTCGAGGGTGACCTCGATCTTCGTCTCCTTGGTAGCCCGCGAGCGGGTGGCCTGGCGGATCGTCATGCGAGGACCTCTCTGAGGGCGGCGAGGAAGGCGTCGTTCTCGGATGGGGTGCCGACCGTCACCCGCAGGCAGCCGGCCAGGCGGGGCCACGACGAGCAGTCCCGTACCAGCACGGACCGCTCGACCAGGCCCTTCCAGACCTGGGTGGCCTCCGCCGACGCCGCCCTGGGCCGGAACAGCAGGAAGTTGGCGCCCGACGGCCAGGTGTCCACCGGTAGCCCGGCCAGAGCGGCGTACAGCCGCTCCCGCTCGGACACGATGGTGGCCACCCGGGCCTCCATGTCGGCCTGATAGCGGAGGGCGACCCGTCCCGCGATCTGCGAGGCGGCGTCGAGGTGGTACGGCAGCAGCACCGAGTCGCAGGCCTCGACCACCTCGGCCGGCGCCACCAGGTAGCCCAGCCGCAGGCCGGCCATCGCCCACGTCTTCGAGTACGTACGGGTGACGGCCAGCGGCAGGTCGCGGTCCTCCTCCAACAGGGTCAGGGCCGACCAGGGGGCGAACTGGGCGTAGGCCTCGTCCACGACCACCAGCCCGGGCGCCAGCTCCAGCACCGCCTCGACCACCTCGCGGGGGTCGACCAGCCCGGTGGGGTTGTTGGGCGTGCACAGGAAGGTGATGGCGGGGCTCGCCTCGGCCAGCACGCGCCGCACCTCGGCGAGGTCGAGGGCGAAGTCGGCGGCCCGCTCGCCCACCCGCACGGTCGTGCCGCAGACCCGGGCGATGTGGCTGTGGAGGGCGTAGGTGGGTTCGAACACGGCCGCGGTGCGGCCCGGCCCCCCGTAGGCCAGGCACAGGGCCTGGAGGACCTCGTTCGAGCCCTTGGCCGCGAGCACCTGTGCCGGGTCGACGCGGTGGGCGGCGGCCAGGGCGGCCCGCAGGTCGCGGGCCCGCCGGTCGGGGTAGCGGTGGAACGGGACGGCGGCCAGTTCCTCCAGGTACGCCTGCCGCCACGCCTCCGGGGGCGGGAAGGGCGACTCGTTGGTGTTGAGCCGGACGTCCACGTCCACCTGGGCCGAGTGGTAGCCCTCGACCAGGGCCAGGTCGTCGCGCACCGGGGGCAGGCGGCTCATGCCCGCACCTCCCGCAGGCGCACGGCCTGGGCGTGGGCGGCCAGCCCCTCGGCCTCGGCGATGGCGGCCACGTGGGGGGCGACGCGGCCCAGGGCGGCGGCGTCGAGGGTGACGGAGTGGATGGTGCGGAGGAAGTCGTCCACCCGCAGGCCGCTGGAGAACCGGGCCGACCCGTAGGTGGGCAGGACGTGGCTGGGCCCGGCCAGGTAGTCGCCCACCGAGGCCGGGGCCCACGGGCCGCAGAACACCACGCCGGCGTGGCGGACGAGCGCCAGCAGGTCCTCGGCCCCCTCGCACATGAGCTCCAGGTGCTCGGGGGCGATGAAGTTGGCGACCGCCACCGCCGCCTCGGGCGAGTCGACGACCACCGCGTAGCCGCCGCTGCGCAGCGTGGCCTCGATGTCGTCGCGGCGGGGGGCGTCGGCGACCAGGCGGGCGACGGCGTCGGACACCGCGTCGGCCATCGGCTCCGACCAGGTCACGAGCCAGGCCAGCCCGTCGGGCCCGTGCTCGGCCTGGACGATGACGTCGATGGCGGCGCAGTCGACGGGAGCCGAGCCGTCGGCCACCACGACCACCTCGGACGGCCCCGCGAACCCGGCGGGCACGCCCACCACGCCCTCGCCCAGCACCTCCCGCTTGGCCACGGCCACGTAGACGTTGCCGGGCCCCACGATCACGTCCACCGCCGGCACCGACTCCGTGCCGTAGGCCAGGGCCCCCACCGCCTGGGCCCCGCCCATGCGGTACACCTCGTCGACCCCGGCGATGGCGGCCGCGGCCAGCGTCACCCCCGGAACGGTGCCGTCGCTCTGGGGGGGCACACAGAGGGCGATCTCGGGCACGCCCGCCACCCGGGCGGGGATGGCCGTCATCAGCACCGTCGACGGGTAGCGGGCCCGGCCGCCGGGCACGTAGCAGCCGGCCCGGTCGACGGGGCGGCGCATCTCCCGCACGACCACGCCGTCCCGCTCGTGGGGCGTGGCCGTCCAGGCGTCGTACTGGTGGCGGTGGTAGGCCTCGACCGAGGCGGCCGCCGCCTCCAGGGCCTCCCGCAAGGGGGCGGGGGTGGCCTCCAGGGCCGAGGCCAGCTCGGCGGCCGGCACCCGCAGGTCGTCGACCGCCACGAGGTCGAAGCGCTCCGTGTACTCCCGCACCGCCTCGTCGCCGCGGGCCCGCACGTCGGCCAGGATCCCTCGCACCGCCTCGACCGGCTCGGCCCCTTCGGCGCCCGGGCGCGGCAGCCGGCCCGCCACGTCGGCGCCGCATCCCCGCAGGTCGAGCCGGGTCAACATCGAGGCCGATCGTACAGGCGGTCCTGCCGCTTCCCCCTGCTGATAAAAAGCACCTCCGATGGACCGCAGCGCCAGCCCCCGAGCCGAGCTCTCCTCGATCGCCACCGCGCTCGACGACCTGGCCAAGCGGGTGACGGGGATCGCCGAGCGGTCGGCCGGCACCGACCTCGACTGGCTCACGACCGACCTGTACGAGGCCGAGCGGTCACTGAGCCAGGCTCGGCGGCGGCTCGACCGGGTGGGCGAACGCCTGCGCGCCGGGGCCTGAACGCGACTGACGGCGCCCCGAGGGGCGCCGTCAGCGGGCGGTCCGGGCGGCGGAACCCGGAGAACCGCCTCACGGGATCGGGTGGCGGGAACCCGAATCCCTGTTGATCTCAACGTTAGCGGGTCTGCGAATGTTCCACCCGTTCCGGACGTACCACCGGGAGCCGTGACGAGGGGCAGAAGTCGTTGAGGATGCACGATCCGCACCGGGGCGTCCGGGCTGCGCACACCCGCCGGCCGTGGAGGATCAGGCGCAGGCTGAGGGCGCCCCGCTCGGCCGCGGGTACGAGGGCGTTGAGGTCGGCCTCGACCTTGACCGGGTCGTCCTCGGTCGTGAGCCCGAGCCGCCGGCTCAACCGGCCCACGTGGGTGTCGACCGGCAGGCCGGGCAAGCCGAAGGCGACGCTGCGCACCACGTTGGCCGTCTTGCGGCCCACCCCCGGCAGCGTGACCAGGTCCTCCATGGCCGGCGGCACCTCACCGCCGAACCGTTCCTCGAGGGCGGCGGCCATGGCCACGATGCTCCTGGTCTTGGCTCGGAAGAAACCGGTGGGGAAGATGATCCGCTCCACGTCGGCGGGGTCGGCGGCGGCCAGGTCGGCAGGGGTGGGATAGGCCGCGAAGAGGGTGGGCGTCACCGAGTTGACCCGCTCGTCGGTCGTCTGGGCCGACAGGATGGTGGCGGTCAGCAGCTGGAACGGCCCGTCGTGGACGAGGGCGCACAGCTCCTCGGCCGTGCCGGGATAGGCACCGGCCAGGCGGGCCAGCGTCTCGCGGGCCCGTCCTCGGGGGGTGCGGGGCCGGGCCATCGCCGACGGACAGTACTGTCGCCGCCGTGGCCCGCCTGGAGGTCAAGCGGCACCTGGGCCGCGCCGACGTCGACGCCGTCACCGAGCTGCTCGAGGTGGCGAACGAGGTCGACCACCACCATCCCCTCGACGAGCACCGCTGGCTCGACCTCGTCCAGGGTGGCCGGGAGGGGTTCGCCGGGCTGGTGGCGTGGGAGCCGGGCCACGACCACCCCGTCGGCTACGCCCAGCTCAGCCGCGAGCCCAGCCCCACCCGGGCGGGCTCGTGGGCACTCGAGTTCGTGGTCGACCCCCACCACCGCGATACCGACCCCGAGATCGGCCTGCGGCTGGTCGAGGCGGCCCTCGACGTGGTGCGGGAGGAGGGCGGCGGCCACGTGCACATGTGGGTGCCCAAGCCCACGCCCCTCCACGACCGCATCGCCGAGGCCACCGGGCTGCGGCGCGGCCGCCAGCTCCTCCAGATGCGGCGCCCGCTGCCGCTGGACGACGAGCTCGGCGCCGAGGGGGCCGGCCTGGCCGTGCGCCCCTTCATCCCCGGCTTCGACGACGAGCCGTGGCTGGTGGTGAACAACCGGGCCTTCCGCTGGCACGACGAGCAGGGCGGCTGGACGCTCGACACCCTGAAGGCCCGCCAGGCCCAGGACTGGTTCGACCCCGCCGGCTTCCTCCTGCACGAGCGCAACGGGCGGCTCGCCGGGTTCTGCTGGACGAAGGTCCACACCGATCACACGCCCCCGCTGGGCGAGATCTACGTCATCGCCGTCGACCCCGACTTCCAGGGCCAGGGGCTGGGACGCCGCCTCGTCCTGGCCGGCCTGGACTGGCTGGGCCGCAACCGCATCGAGACGGGGATGCTCTACGTCGACCGGGACAACGCCCCCGCGGTCCGCCTCTACGAGTCCCTCGGGTTCACCCTCGACCACGTCGACCAGGCCTACGTGGGGGACGTCTAACCGAGGCCGACTCCCACGATGTTGCCCAGCGCGTAGGTGATCGCCGCCGGCACCGCCGACAGGGTGAACTGGCGGGCCGCCGACTTCGCCATCGACCGCCCGGTGAAGCGGGCCAGGGCGGCGCCGACGATGACGGCCGTGAGGGCCCCCAGCACCATGGACCCGACCAGGGCGGCCGTGCCGCCCCCGAAGAACCACGGCAGCAGCGGCACCAGGGCGCCCACTGCGAAGGCGGCGAAGGAGGACGCCGCCGCCCCAATGGGCGACCCCAGCTCCTTGGGGTCGATGCCCAGCTCCTCGCGGGCGTGCGTCTCGAGGGCCAGGTCGGGGTCGCGCATCATCTCGCTGGCGAGCCGCTCGGCCGTCTCGGGCTCGACGCCCCGCGACCGGTAGATCTGCACCAGCTCCCGGCGCTCGTGCTCGGGCCTGCGCTTCAGCTCGAGCGCCTCCATCTCGAGCTCGCGCTCCAGCAGCTCGCTCTGGGCCGTCATCGAGACCCACTCGCCGGCCGCCATCGACACGGCCCCGCCGATCAGGCCGGCCAGCCCGGCCAGCCGCACTACGCCCGCCCCGGGCGAGGCCCCGGCCACACCGAGGATGAGGGCCACGTTGGACACCAGCCCGTCGCTGATCCCGAACACCGCAGCCCGTGCCGCACCCCCGTGCACGTTGCGGTGGTGGGGCTCGGGTGGAGGAGGCGGGACCTCGGCCTCGTCGGTCATGGCGGCATCAACGGTACCCCCGGGAGCCCGAACTGATGTGCCCGGACGACACCCGTGCCCTCCAACCACACCGCTTCCGGCAGAATCGACCCATGCCCGCCCGGCTCGACCTGAGCGTCGACGACCTCGCCGCCCTCATGCCCGGGGAGCCGCCCTACCGCGCCCGCCAGGTCTGGCGCGGCCTCCACCAGGGCCGTGAGCCCGACGCCCTGACCGAGCTCCCCGCCGCTCTGCGAAGCCGGCTGGCCGCCGACCTGCCCCCAGGCCTGGACCTGCTGCGGCGGTCCGAGAGCGACGGGGGCGACACGGTCAAGTGGCTGTGGGGGCTGTCGGACGGGGCCGCGGTCGAGACCGTCCTCATGCGCTACCCCGACCGGGCCACCGTCTGCGTGTCCAGCCAGGCCGGCTGCGCCATGGCCTGCTCGTTCTGCGCCACCGGCCAGGCCGGCTTCACCCGCCACCTCACTGTCGGCGAGATCGTCGAGCAGGTGACGCGGGCCTGCCGCAACGGCACGGACACGGGCAGGCCCCGCCGGGTGACGAACATCGTCTTCATGGGGATGGGCGAGCCGCTGGCCAACTACGACGCCACGTGGGCTGCCGTCGAGCGGCTCCACGGCGAGCTCGGCTTCGGTGCCCGCCACATCACCGTCTCGACCGTCGGCGTCGTGCCCGGGATCCGCCGGCTGGCCACGGAAAGTCTGCCCGTCAACCTCGCCGTCTCCCTCCACGCCGCCAACGACGACCTGCGGAACAGCCTCGTCCCCCTCAACCGCCGGTACCCGCTGGGGGACGTGATGGCGGCCTGCGACGAGTACCTCACGGCCAAGGGGCGGCGGCTGTCGTTCGAGTGGGCCCTCATCGACGGGGTGAACGACCGGCCCTCCGACGCGGCCGAGCTGGCCGCCCTGGCCACCCCCCTCGACGCCCACGTCAACCTCATCCCGCTGAACCCCACGCCCGGCTACACGGCCCGCGGCACGCCGCTGCACCGGGTGCGGGCCTTCCGCGACCGGCTGCGGGCGGCCGGCGTCAACGCCACCATCCGGCGCAACCGGGGGACCGACATCGACGCCGCCTGCGGCCAACTGGCAACCACCCATGGGGGGCCGGCGCCTGCAAGACTGTCCCGCCGTGGAGAGCAAACGCCGCTTCTTTAACCCTGCCCAGCCGCAGACCCTGCAGATCGCCGTCTTCCTGCTCTACATCAACGCGGTGTTCTCCATCTTCAACATGCTGCGCTTCGACTACTTCCCCCTCATCGGCCTGGCGCTGGTGGTGGGAGGGTTCGCAGCCGGCTACGGGATCGCCAACGAGCGCAAGTGGGGCTACGGCCTGGGCATCGTGATGGCCTTCCTGCCCTTCGTGATCCGCTTCTACTACGGCGGCAACCCGCTGGGCAGCGACATCCTGTCGCTGATGTTCGAGATCGCCCTGGTCGCCCTCCTGCTGCACCCCCAGAGCCGCGACTACCAGCGCATCTGGTTCAAGTAAGGGCCACCCGCACCGCGGCCGCCCGCAGCACGGTGCTCCCCGCACCGGCCTGGCTGCGCTCGAAGAAGACCACCGCCCCGCCCGGCCGCGACGGCGTCCGGTAGCTCACGCTCCCCGTGAAGGGGCCGAGCACACCGTCACCCCGGCCGGTGACGAACGTCGACCCGATCGATTGGCCGAAGACCATCCCGTCCTCGCGCACCTCGACCTGCACGGTGCCCTCGAAGGCCCGGGCCCGGCCGGACAGGGCCACGGGCGATGCCACCCGGCCTCCCGACACCGGCAGGTGGACCTCGATGTCGGGCGACGTGGCCCCCACCGCCGTCCACGCTCCCGACGTCCCCGCCGTCCCCAGCTGGCGGACCTGCACCACGGTGGTGGCGACCGTGGCCGGCCGCCCGTCCTCGCCCCGGAAGCCGACCGGCACCTCGGCCGCCCCGTTGCCGGTCGGGCGGAGGTCGAAGGTCACCGCCCCGGTGATGCCCAGGTAGCGCTCGGCGAAGGCCCGGGCGGTGGCCACCGGGTCCCGAAAGGCCTGGTCGCCCCCAGCCTCGTAGGCCCGCACCGCGGCCGCGGTGGCGAACGGCCAGATGCCGGCGAACACGGCCGGGGGCCGTTCCGGGCCACCACCGGTGTCGGCGAAGTGCTCGCGGTAGTCCTCGCAGCGCACGGGGCGGTCGACCAGCAGCCCGTCGCCGGACAGGACGTCGACCAGCTGGCCGTCGAGGGCGAAGCGCACGCCGTCCACCGTCGGGAAGGCGTCGAGGGTGCACACGACCTGGGCCAGCCGGAGGCTGAGGCCCAGCCCGCCGCCCGACTCGAAGGCGCGGGACAGGTCGACCCGGGCCAGGCCCGAGTCGATGGTCAGCCCGTTGAAGCGGGTGCCGGCGGGGATGGCGGTGGCGTACCCGTCGCGCCGCTCGTCGTCGGTGGGCCCGGCGACCAGGGCCTTGACCGCCTCGGCCCCGATCCGGCTGACCTTGGGGACGGCCCGCTCCACCGGCCCGACCTTCTCCCCGAGGGTGAAGTACAGCCGGACGGTCGTCGTCTCGCCGGTGGACGTCGACGGCGCCTCCCCGGCCGCGGTCGTCGAAGGGCGGCCGGGCGCCTCGCCCGCGTCGCCGCCCGTCGCCCCGCCGCCGCAGGCGACCGACACCACCGCCATGACCACCGCCAGCCCCTTCCTCATCGCGACCTCCGGCGCTTGACCACGAGCGCATCGTGGCGCGTGGTCGTGTCCGATCCGCCTCCGGCCGGTAACGGTTGGGCAACAGGCATCCGGGGGGCGGCCACCGCCGCGTCGGCCGGCGGCTCGGTGCGCAACGGCAGGGTGGCGGTGAACCGGCTGCCCCGGCCGGCCTGGCTGTCCACCGTGATGTCCCCCCCGTGGAGGTGGGCGTTCTCCCGGGCGATGGCCAGCCCCAGACCGCTCCCGCCGCGCGACCGGGACGGGTCCGCCTTGAAGAACCGCTCGAAGATCGATTCCAGCTTCTCGGGAGCGATGCCCGGCCCCGCGTCGGTGACGCTCACCGTCACCTCCGTGCCGCTCGCTCCGACCGCCACCCGCACCGGCGGTTCGCCGTGCTCCAGGGCGTTGCCGACCAGGTTGGCCACGATCCCGTCCAGGCGGCGGGGGTCGGCCCACGTCTCCACCCGCTCACCGGGCAGGACCTCCACCCGGCCCGTCCACCCCCGCAGCTCGAGGGCCTTGCCCACCAGTTCCCGCACGTCGACCGGCTCCCAGGCCATGGCCGCCACCCCGGCGTCGAGCCGGGACACCTCCATGAGGTCCTCCACCATGGCCGCCAGCCGGCGGGACTCGACCACCAGCAGCCGGGCCGAGCGACGGCCGGCGTCGTTGAGGCCGTCGCTGTTGGCGTCGAGCACGTCGGCCGCCGTGGTCAGGGCCGTCAGCGGGGTGCGCAGCTCGTGGGAGACGTCGGACACGAAACGGCGGTGGCTGGCCTCGAGGGTGCGCAGGTCCCCCACCGTGCGCTCCAGGGCGTCGGCCATGCGGTTGAAGGCCCGGGCCAGGTCGGCGAACTCGTCGTTGCCGTGCTCGGGCATGCGGGTGCCCAGGAGTCCCACCTCCAGGCGGTGGGCCGCCACCCGGGCCCGCCGCAGGGGGCGCAGCACGCCCCGGGCGGCCACCACGCCGACCACCGCCGACAGCAGCACGAGCCCCACCCCCACCGACCCCAGCACGTTGCGGAGCAGCTCCAGGTCGGACGCCTCGTCGTCGAGCGGGAAGAACAGGAACACCTGGGGCCCGCCCGGGATCTGCCCGCCCACCACCACGTGGTCGCCCCGGCCCGAGCCCGTGCGCAGCCACGCCAGGCGCCCCCCGGCGGCCGCCCGCACGAGCGAGGGGGGCACCGAGGCGGCCGACAGCGACACCGACGTGGTGTCGAACGACCCGTCCGCCCCGACCGCCACCACCTGGGCCCCGACCAGGCCCGGCAGGTTGGACACCAGGGAGCGGGCCTCGGCCGGCGATGCCCCCTCGGGCAGCCGGTTCACCGCCTCGGTGAGGGCGGCCCGGGCCTCCTCCACCGCCGTGTCGCGGGCGCGGTCGAGCGCCACCTTGCGCACCACCAGGAACGAGGTGGCCGCCAGGGCCGCCGCCGTGACCGCCGCCACCAGCCCGAACGTGGTGACCAGCCGCCCCCGCAGGCCTCTCATGTGGGAACGAGCTTGTAGCCCACGCCCCGCACCGTCTGGACGAGGGCCGGACGGGCGGGGTCCTCCTCGACCTTGGCCCGCAGCCGCTGCACGCACACGTCCACCAGCCGGGAGTCGCCCAGGTAGGAGTAGTCCCACACCTGCTCGAGCAGCATGGCCCGGGTGAACACCTGCCCGGGCCGGCGGGCGAGCTCGTAGAGCAGCTTGAACTCGGTGGGCGTCAGGTTGATCTCGGCCTGGTCGCGGGTGACGGTCATGGCGGCAGGGTCGATCACGAGGTCTCCGGCCCGTAGGGCCCGGGCCTGGGGTTCGCGGGCCTGGCGGCGCAGCACCGCCTTCACCCGGGCGAGGAGCACCCTCGTCTCGAACGGCTTGGTCACGTAGTCGTCGGCCCCCGACTCCAATCCGAGGACGACGTCGATGGCGTCGGAGCGGGCGGTGAGCATGACGATCGGCACCTGGTCGTCATGCCTCACCTGGCGGCACACCTCCAGCCCGTCGGTGCCCGGCAGCATCACGTCGAGCAGGATCAGGTCGGGCCGGGACCGCCGCCACCGGCTCAGCGCCTCTTCGCCGGACACGGCCGTCTCCACGCGGTGGCCGTCGCCCTCCAGCGCGAGGGTCACCGCCTCCCGTACCGACGGGTCGTCCTCGACGAGCAGGATCGACGCCACAGTCCCGCCATTGTCGCAGCGGCGTGTCCGGTAGCGGCGGAGCGGGCGATACCGTGTCGGCGTGCTGGGAGCGGGACGGAGGCTCTCCCTCGGGATCGTGACGGTGATCTCGGCCCTGATCACGTTCGCCGCGATCGTCTGGCCCCAGCCCGACGAGGCCGCCAGGGACGGCCGCAGCGAGCTGCTGGGCATGGCGCCCACCCTGCCCGGCGTGGGCCAGGCCGTCCCCACCACCGCCGCGCCCGAGCCCCAGGAGCCGCCCACCACGGTGGTCGTGGACCGGGGCCGGGGGCGCCAGCTGCGGGTCGGCTTCGCACCTCCCGCCCCCTCGCCGGCCACGGTGGCCGACGCCCGGGGCTCCCAGGTCCCCCTGTTCAGCAGCCCCGACCAGGCCGAGCCCGACGACTGGCTGGACAACCCCACCTGGGAGGGGTTGCCCGTCGTGTTCCTCGTGCACGGCCGCCAGGGCGACTGGCTGAACGTGCAGGTCTCCATCCGCCCCAACCAGGCCACCGCCTGGGTGCGGGCCTCCGACGTCACCCTCCGCCAGGTCACCCAGCGGGTCGTGATCGACGTCTCCGCCCGCACCCTGACCGCCTACGACGGCAACCGGGTGATCCTCTCGGCGTCGGTGGCCCCCGGCCTCAACTCCACCCCCACGCCCACCGGCGACTTCTTCGTGGACGGGACGGTGGCGTTGCGGGACACGTCCGGCCCCTACGGGTCGCACCAGATCAGCGTGGCCGCCTTCTCCAACGTCCACTACAGCTTCGGCGGCGGGATCGGCCAGATCGCCATCCACGGCACCAACAACCCCGCCCTCATCGGCACCCCGGCCAGCAACGGCTGCGTGCGCATGACCAACGAGGACGTGGGGGCGCTGGCCTCGATGGTGCCGATCGGGACGCCGGTCAAGATCGTCTGACCGGGCCCGGGCGCAGGCGACCGGCCGTCTAGCCGAACGTCCGCACCAGGCGGAGGGCGGCCGGGCCGACGACGACCACGAACATGGCGGGCAGGATGCAGAAGACGAGGGGGAAGACGATCTTCACCGGCATCTTCTGGGCCCGCTCCTCGGCCCGGCTCGAGCGCTTGGCCCGGTGCTCGGCGGCCTGGGCCCGCAGCATGGAGGCGACCGGCATCCCGTAGGACTCGGCCTGGGCCACGGCGTGGACGAACTGGCGCAGCTCGGCCACGTCGGTGCGCTCCAGCAGGCGGTCGAGGGCCTCTCGGCGGGGGATGCCGACGTTGACGTCCTGAAGCACCCGCCCGATCTCGGCGCCCATGGGGCCCCGGTTGGTGGCCGCCACCCGGGCCAGGGCGGCGTCGAAGCCCAGCCCCGCCTCCACGCACACGGTGAGCTGGTCGAGCACGTCGGGCAGGTCCACCAGGATGCGCTCCTGGCGGGAACGGGCCATGCGGGCCGCGACCGCGTCGGGGACCAGCACCCCGACGGCGACCGCCGCCGGCACCAGCAGGACGGACGTGGTCGACGGTTCCACGGCCATCCATACGAGGCCGGCGCCGGCGGCGGTCACCGTCAGGGCGAACTTGGCGGCCAGGAAGCGCTCGATGGTCGTCGGCTCGCCGGCCAGCAGCAGGCGGCGCTCGGCCGCTTGGACCACCCCGGCGGGCGTGATCCGCCGGGCCCGGCGGCCGAGGACCGCGACGAGGGGTTGGAACGCCCGCTCCCGGGCCGACCGGGCCAGCACCACCCGGCGAAGGTCCCCGGCGGCGGGGAGGCCGGCGGCGAGGTTGCGGCTCACCCGGGAGGTGGCGCCCCGCCCGGCCACCGCCGAGGCCACGAACAGCGGCACCGACGAGACCACGGCGAGGGCGGCGAGGACGACGAGGACGGGCACGGGGGCTCCTGGCCTAGAAGGTGGGTCTGACGATGCGGCGCAGCCACAGGCCGCCGGCGGCCATCATCCCGACGGCGACGGCGAGCATGGCCCGGCCTGCGCCGGTGCCGGTGAGCTCGTCGAGGTACTCGGGGTTCAGCACGGCGGTGGCGGCGGCCATGGCGACGGGCAGGGCGAACAGGACGGCGGCCGACATGCGACCCTCGGCCGACAGGGCCCGCACGTGGCGGCGGATGCGGTTGCGGTCCCGGATGGTGGCGCCCACGTTCTCCAGGACCTCGGCCAGGTCGCCGCCCACCTCGCGGTGGATGTCGAAGGCCTGGACGACCCAGTCGAAGTCGGTCGACCGCACCCGCTCACCAAGGGCCCGGAGGCCGTCGGTGAACTCCCGACCGAGGCGGACCTCCATGGTGAGGCGGCGGAACTCCTCCGCAGTGGGCGACTCGCTCTCCCGGGCCACCACGTCGATGGCCTGGCTCAGGCCGTACCCGGTGCGCAGGGCCCCCGAGATCAGCTGGAGGGTGTCGCCCAGCTGGCCGGCGAAGCGCTCCTGGCGTCGACGGGCCAGCATCTCGAGCACCACCCGGGCGGCCACGACCGTGCCCGCGGCGGCCAGCAGGCCGGCCAGCGGCCCGGCCACCGCCAGCCCGACCGCGCCCAGCACGCCAGCCGCCAGGGCGACGATCACGACCACCTCGGAAGGTCGGAGGTCCAGGCCGGCCCGCTCCAGGCGGGCGTTCATGGCGGGACCGGCCCGCAGCACGGCGAGGACCCGCTCGGCCAGCCCGTTGGCCCGGTCGCCGGCCCGCCCGAGAGCGGTGGCCGGGTCGAACACGTTGCGTCCCTTGCCCCTGAGGGCACGCGAGCGGGGCGTGTGGAGGAGGAAGGCGGGGAGCAGCACGGCCAGCAGGGCCAGACCGACGAGCACGCCACCGGCGGCCAGCGCCCACGAGCCCCAGAAGGAACCGCCCGCCCGGTCGCCCCCCACGCCGGCAGGCGATCCGTCACCGGCCACCCGCTCGGGCAGGCTCAGCTGGGCCCGGGCCGACGCCCGCACCCCGCCCGACTCCACGACCACGTCCACGCCGGCCGCCCCACCGGCAGTCGTGCGCCAGCTCAGGGCGTACTGCCGCACCAGCTGCTTGGCGATCCCGTCGAACACGCCGGCCAGGGCCGTCGGAGCGGCGGCCGACACGGCCTGCCCGCCGGTGGCGGACGCGAGGCGCCCCAGCACGGCGGCGTTGCTCTCGGCGGTGCGCAGCTCCACCGTGAACACCGGCACCCGGGCCGAGGCCAGCGAGGCCGCCACCGCGTCGAGCGACGTGGCGCTGGCCGTGTCACCGCCGTCGGACAGCAGGACGACGAACCGCCGGGTGCCGCCTCCGGTGGACAGCTGGCCCAGGCCCGTGGCCAGGGCGTCGTAGAGCGCGGTCTCCCCCGCAGCGGCCAGGCGGTCCACCGCCGCCAGCTGGGCGGCCCGGTCGGTCGAGCGGGCGCTGGCGACCACGGGCGTGGCCCCGAACCCGACCACGGCCACGGGCACGCCCGCCGGGAGCTGGCCGAGGAGGGACCGGGCCGCCGCCTTGGCCGCCGCCAGCGGCGCGCCCGACATGCTGCCCGACGTGTCGACCACCAGGGCGATCTCGATCTGCTCGGCGGGCAGGGCTTCGACCCGGAGGGCCGGCCGGGCGCCGCCCTCCTCCTCCACCGCGAAGGCGGCGGCGGGAAGGGTCTCGGCCGCCAGCTCGGGCGGTGCGGCCACGACCACCCGCACGTCGGGGGCGGTCGCGGTGTCCACCGCCACGACGGCCAGCGACGGCCCGCCGTCCTGGGCGGCGGCCGGGCCGGCCGTGGCGAGGACCACAGCCACGGCCACGCAGGCAAGGGCTCGGCGGTTCATCGGCGGTGCAGCTCCTTCACGGCCGGCGAGCTCCCGCCCAGCAGCCGGGCCGGGATCTCCAGGCCCTCGTCCTTCAGCCGGTCGGCGAAGGCGGGGCGGATCCCGGTGGGCCGGATCGAGCCGCGGTGGCGGCCCTCGTCGTCCACGCCCATGCCGTGGTCGAAGGCGAAGATCTCCTGGAGGCTGATCGTCGACCCCTCCATGCCGTTGACCTCGGTCAGGTGGGTCACCCGGCGCGTGCCGTCCCGGAAGCGGCCGATCTGCACGACCAGGTCGACGGCCGAGGCGATCTGCTCGCGAATGGCCCGGGAGGGCAGCTCGATGCCCGCCATCAGTACCATCGTCTCCAGCCGGGCCAGGGCGTCTCGCGGCGAGTTGGCGTGGAGGGTCGACAGCGAGCCCTCGTGGCCGGTGTTCATGGCCTGGAGCATGTCGAGGGCCTCCGCCCCCCGGACCTCGCCGACGAGGATCCGGTCGGGCCGCATGCGGAGGGCGTTGCGGACCAGGTCGCGGATGGTGACCTCCCCCCGCTCCTCGATGTTCGGAGGACGGCTCTCCAGCCGCACCACGTGGTCCTGGTGCAGGCGCAGCTCGACCGCGTCCTCGATGGACACGATGCGCTCCTCCTCGGGGATGAACGAGGAGAGCACGTTCAGCAGGGTCGTCTTGCCGGTGCCGGTGCCCCCCGAGATGAGGACGTTGAGCTTGCCCACCACGCACAGGGCCAGCAGCTCGGCAACCTGGGGGGTGAGCGTGCGCAGCCGCACGAGGTCCTCGGTCCGGTAGGCCTCCCGGCTGAACTTGCGGATGGTCAGCGAGGGGCCGTCCACGGCCAGCGGCGGCAGCACGGCGTTGACGCGGGACCCGTCGGGCAGGCGGGCGTCGACCATCGGGGACGACTCGTCCACCCGCCGGCCGACGTTGCCCACGATCCGCTCGATGACCCGCCGCAGCTGGTCGTCGAAGCGGAAGCGGGTCCCGGTGGCGTAGAGCCTGCCGGCCCGCTCCACGTAGATCGGCCTCGTCCCGTTGACCATGATCTCGGTGACCTCGGGATCGACGAGGAAGCGCTCCAGCGGCCCGTAGCCGAGGACGTCCTCGCTGATGTCGTCGACGAGACGCTGGCGCTCGGCGGGCGAGAGCGGCGCCCGGTCGGCCTGGAGCACCGACTCCAGCTCGCCCACGACCAGGCGCTGGAGCTCGCTCTCGCTCATCCCGGGCCGGAACAGCCGGGCGCCGAGGCGGGCGTAGAGGGACTCCTGGGCCCGCTGCTTGAGGTCGGCGAGGGGCTCGCCGTCACGGGCCGGTGGCGATGCGGTGCGGGGCCGGAGCGGGCGCGGCGGGGAGGGCATCGCCGCCTCGTCCTCCTCGAGGAGGCCCTCGGCCTGGCGGATGCGCTGGTTGAGCTTCACGGGGATCTCCTCATCCCCACGCCGGGCGGGCGTGGTGGGGGGTCGCCGCGCCGGCGGTGCCGGCGGCGAAGAGGCGGGAGGCGAGCTGGCCGAAGGCCTTGCCCACCGGCGAGCGGGGGTCCGACTCGGCGACCGGGGTGCCCTGGTTCATCGAGATGGTCACGCTGCGCGACGACGGGACCAGCACGTGGACGGGCAGGCCGATGGTGGCCTCGATGTCCCGCCGGGCCAGGCCCACCTTGGCGTCGGACCGGTTGAGCACGAGGTGGCGGGCGGCGGTGGTCATGCCCAGCAGGTCGAGGGCGTCGAGGGCCTTGCGCATACTGCGCACGCTGGGCACGTCGGTGGCGCACACCAGGACCAGGTCGGACGACCGCTCGATGGCGGCCAGGGCGGCCTCGTCCAGGCCGGCGGCGGTGTCGACCACCACGTAGTCGAACTCCAGGGCCAGCAGGTCGAGCACGTGCCCGACGGTGGTGGGCGCGATGTCGTCGGCGTCGGCCGGAAAGAGCGGGGCGCACAGGGCGTAGAAGCCGGCGTGGGGCTCGAGGAACACCTTGAGCGCGGTGCGGGTGAGCTTGCCGTTGGCCCGAGCCGCCTCGGCCATGGTGGAGGCGGGGTTCACCGAGATGGCGCTGGCCACGTCGCCGAACTGGAGGTCGAGGTCGACGATGGCCACCCGCCCCGGCGCTCCCTTGGCCAGGGACGTGGCCAGGTTGGTGGCGACCGTCGTCTTGCCCGCCCCGCCCTTGGAGCCGACCACGGTGACGATCCGGCCGGGCGCCGCCTCGGCCGCCTGCAGGGAGGCCGTGGCCCGCCGCCGGGCGGCCGACTCGGCGGCCCGGGCCAGGGCCTGGTGCAGCTCGGGCCCGGTGGTGCCGGCGCCGACGACGTCGCGGGCCCCGGCCCGGAGGGCCAGCTCGTAGGTCTTGGGCTGGGCCTTGGCCACCACCACCGTGCACACGTCGGGGCGGGCCGCGTCGAAGGCGGCGGCCAGGTCGATGGCGTCGGCCGTCGGCAGGCCGGGACCGAGCACGACCACCGAGGACTGGGGGGCGTCGATCAGCTCCACCGCCTGAGCCGGGTGCATGCGACCCAGGCCGGCGTCCCAGAAGCGGCTTCCGTCGAAGGTCCCGTCGAAGGAGAGCTTGACCTCGTGCTCGAAGTCGGCGTCGGGCGTGACCAGGACGAACTCGGTCACAGGTTCACGCTCCCCCGGGTCTGCACCTTGGTGCCGGCCTCGCTGGCCTCCATGGGCTCGGCGGTGAGCCAGAGGCTGCCGTGCTCGGCCGCGAACACCACCCGCTCCACCGACGGGGCGTCCAGGGCGAGGGTCACCATCAGCTTGCCCACCACCGCAGCATCGGGCCGGGAGGTCACCTTGGCGCCCGAATCGGTGCGCACGCCGGTGACCCGGACCTTCTGGAGGATCAGGTGGGTGGTCTCGGTGTCGCCCTTGAACGAGGCGAGCACGCCGACCGAGTCGCCCTCCCGGACCTGGCCGCCCATGGCTCGCACCGCGTCCATGGCCACCGTGACCTGGAGGAGGTTGGCGGCCGCCCCCACCGCGTCGGTCGCGGTCCCGAAGCGGGTGCTCACCAGCTGCTCGCCCGGGACGAGGTCGACGAGGGCGACCTTGCCGGCCAGGGCGTTCAGGCTGCTCACGGCGCCCGCCGCCTTCACCTTGGCGGGCACCGACTCGGAGCGCACCTTGGCGCCGAGGTCGTCGCCGCGGGTGCCCTTGGCGATGGTGTCGGTGACCACGTAGACCCGGGTCGGCTGCTCGCCCTCGAGGGCGCGGTCCTCGGCGCCCCGCACGTAGCCGACGAGCAGGGTGGTCCCCAGCCCGGCGAGGACGACGGCGGCCACGATGCCCGCGACCTTGGACTTGAACAGGTTCATGGCACTGCGCTCCTAGCTGACGAGCTTGACGATGGACACGCCGAACTCCCCGCCGCCGATGGGGCCGCCGGAGCTCTCGACGAAGTGGGTGAAGATCCCGCTCACGCAGGTCTTGGGCGGGCTGCACGGCCTGGGGGTGGAGTTGGTGGCCGGGAAGCGGTAGCCGGTGAGCTTGAAGGCGGCGAAGCCGACGACGTGGTAGCGGGCGATGGTGCCGCTGAAGGTGATGGCGTCGAAGATGGGGACCAGCAGCTCCTTGCCCAGCAGGGTGCCGAAGTCGCAGCTCGCCGGCACCGGGGCGCCGGTCTTGGCCGACGCCACGCCGCCCGCGCTGAGCTCGAGGTGGCACGTGCCGGCCACGGGGTCGAGCCAGCCGAACCCGCCCGCGATGTCGGCCCCGGAGGGCCCCGCGCAGGGCGACGCGTCGGGCCGGTGGAAGATCGTGGTCGTCTCGACGTCGAGCTGCACGCCCTCCCACTCGCACAGGGAGATGCCGAGGGGGATGACGGTGGCCGTCTGCGGGGCGCCCCACGTGGCCACCGACGTGGCGTGGACCGTCTTGCCGCCGGCGGCGAAGTTGAAGGGCAGGATCCCGCTGCCGGAATCGGTGAGCGTCCGGGTGCCGACGGTCACCGTGCGGGCGGCGGTGTCGACCTGGACCGACTCGATGGTGGTGGCGTCGTCGACGGCGTTGTCGCCCGCGAGCTGGGAGAGCACCGAGTCGGTGGGGCCGGACGAGCAGGACGGCTCGGCCAGGGCGCAGCTCTGGGCCACCGAGAGGGCCACTGCGTCGGCCCCGTTCTGCAGCTCCCGGCGCTCGTACACCAAGGCGCCCACGTCCACCACCAGGGCGGCCATGGCCATGGCCACCACGATGAAGGCGGCGACCAGCACCATCGTCACGCCCGCCTCGTCCCTGCCCGTCCTCAGCCGCCGCATCGCATGGCCCCCTTGGCGGTGATCGTCCACGTGCCGGTGCCGAAGAACGGGATGTCGTAGTGGTGCGGGTAGGTGGCGGTGAGGCGGGCCGTGCCTTCGCCGCCGGCCGGGCACGCGTCGTCGAGCACGACGGTGATGTCGTCGACGTGGAGGCCGGGGGCGGCGTCGCGCGTGGCGGCCTCGACCTCGTCCTGCACCGTGGCGGCGGACGTGGAAAGGGCGGCGGTGCGGGCCCCCTCGCGCACCGCCGCTGTCAGCTCGACCTTGGCGTTGAACCCCAGGCCGAACTCGACGATGCCCCAGAGGAGCAGGACGAGCACGGGCAGGACCACTGCCAGCTCGACCGCTGCCGCTCCCCGTTCCCGGGAGGACCGTCGTTCCACACGACGACTGTGCGGTCAGCCCGCCCGGGCGTCATCCTCACATTTGATGAAATCCGGCCTCCCGGGCCAGGGCGACGGCGGCCAGCTGGCTCTTGACGTCGAGCTTGCGCAGGATGGCCTGGATCTGGCTCCGGACGGTGGCCACCGACACGAACGACGCGGCCGCCACCGCCTCGGCCGACCTCCCGTCGACGAGCTGGCTCAGCACCTCCCGTTCCCGGGCGGTGAGGGCCTCGAACGGAGCCAGCCGCTGCCGGTCGGCCGCCCGCTTGGCCCGCAGGTCGGCCAGCAGCCCCTCCCGGCCGGCCGGGTCGAGCAGGGCCCCCCCGGCCGCCACCGTGGCGATGGCCTCGATCAGGTCGTCGAAGGGGATGGTCTTGGCCAGCAGCCCCGAGGCGCCCGCCTCCACGCAGGCCGCCAGCTGGGCCCGGTCGGTCACCCCCGTGAGCATGACCACGGTGGCGCCGCTGCCGACCAGCGGACCGATCAGGTCACGGCCCGAACCGAGGGGCCCGAGGTCGAGGTCGAGCAGGACGAGCACGGGCGCCAGCCGGCCCGCCGCCCCCACCACGTCGGCCGGCGTGGGGCCCGACGACGTCTGCACGTCCAGGCCGCGGGCCCGCAGGGCGAGGCGAAGCGCCCCCGACACCAGGTCGTGGTCGTCGACCAGCAGGAGGCGGGGCGCGTCAGGCGCCATCGGCGGCCGAGGCGGGTACGGGCAGGCACAGGGCGAAGGCGCCGCCGGCGGCCGACTCCTCCACCCACAGGTCGCCGCCCTGCTCGCGCATGAGCCGGCCGGCCACCAGCAGACCGATCTCGCCGCTTCCGGCGGCGGGGGCGTCGACCCGGGCGTTGGCCGAGCGCCGTCCCTGGAGGGACATCTGCGGCCCCTGGTCGGAGACCCGCAGCACCGCCCACCCGCCGTCCACCCGGCCGTCGACCGCGATCGGCTTGCCCGGGGCCCGCTTGTCGGCGTTGTCGAGCAGCAGGCGGACGACCTCGGCCGTCTGGGTCGCCCGGCCGATGCCGACCAGGTCGGGAGGCGCCTGGACGATCACCCGGCCCGCCCATCCCAGGTCGGCCACCACCGCCACCGCCGCTGCGGCCAGGTCGACCGTCGCCGGGGAGCGGCCGTCGTCGAGCAGGCCCTGCAAGCGCTGGACCCCCGAGCTCAGCACCCTGGTGAGCGACGAGCGGTCCTCGGCGCTCAGCCGCTCCCGGTAGCGCTCGAGGGTCACCGCCGCGCCCTCGATGGCGACCACCGCGTTGCGCACGTCGTGGCGCTGAGCCCGGCGCGACGCCTTCTCCAGCCGCTCGCTCACCGCCGCCGCCTCCAGGGTGAGCTGGGAGTCGAACAGCCGGGAGCGCTGGTCGGCGTAGGCCCCGCCCAGCTCGAGGGCGCAGCCCCCGGCCGCCACCGCGAACCCGATGGCCCGGAGGGCGGCCGCCGCCACCGCCCACCGGTCGCCCGGGGCCGACGCCGCCGCGCCGGCCAGCTCGGCCAGGAGCAGGGCGAAGGCGAGCACCCCGCACCAGGCGTACACGCGCGGGCGGCGGAAGCCCTTGACGACCAGGGCTCCGGCCAGGCAGAGCCAGCCCACCGCCACGATCCACGCCACGCCCCTTGTCGCCGTCCCCTCGGCCCCCACCCCGGCCACGGTGAGGGCCTGGCCGGCTCCCGGCGCAGCCCCGAAGGCCACCCACAGCCCGGCCACCAGGGCGGCCGCACCCGCCAGCACCCGCCCGCTGCGCAGGCGGGTGTCGACCGCGGGGGCGAGCAGCCCGGCGGCCAGCGCGGCCAGGGTGGTCACGACCGCAGCCTGCCCGGCGGCCGTGACCCACCGCCCACCCACCCCGAGCGTCGGGCCCACGCCCGCCAGTCCCACCCCGACCAGCCCGTACACGGCCGCCCCCGCCCCCGCCAGCAGCGGCGGCACCTCGCCCGCGAGCTGGCGGCGGGCCACGCCCAGGACCGCCACGCCCAGGGCCAGGACCACGGTGGCGGTGTCGAGGACGAGGCGGAGGTGGCGGGCGTGCGACGCCCCCAGCGGGTCGCCGGCGGCGGCGAAGGCGGCCAGGGCGGCGACCGCTCCCAGCACCAGGGCCGACCCTCCGGCGAACATCCACGCCCGCCCGGCGGGCGCGGGGACGCGACGGCGGTCCTCCCCCACGAAGGCAGCGGCCCGTGCCATCCGCACTGTTATCGGCGTTCCGGCGACCCCGGTAAACCGCCGGGCTCGCCGCAGCGGGGGCAGCGGGCGTAGGCCCGCGACGACGGGCGGCCACACCGTGGGCACCGCACCACCGCCATCCGGCCCTGCCGGATCCGGCTCACCGCCGACCACACCATGCCGCCCACCGCCACGACCATGAGCACCTCGAGGGTGTCACGGACCAGCGGCGGCATCCCCGAACCCTAGGCTCGTCGCATGAACCGGCTCGCCGACGAGACCAGCCCGTACCTCCAGCAGCACAGGGACAACCCGGTCGACTGGTACCCGTGGGGCGAGGAGGCGTTCGCCCGGGCCCGCCAGGAGGACAAGCCGATCCTGCTCTCGGTCGGGTACGCGGCGTGCCACTGGTGCCACGTCATGGCCCACGAGTCGTTCGAGGACCCGGCCGTGGCCGAGGTGATGAACCGCCACTTCGTGAACGTGAAGGTCGACCGGGAGGAACGGCCCGACGTCGACGCCATCTACATGGAGGCGGTGCAGGCCATGTCGGGCCACGGCGGGTGGCCGATGACGGTGTGGCTCACCCCCGACGGCCACCCCTTCTACGGCGGCACCTACTACCCCAAGACGCCCCGCATGGGCATGCCCGGGTTCGTCCAGCTGTGCGAGGGCATCGCCGAGGCGTGGCGGGAGCGGCGCGACGAGGTCGTGTCCAAGGCAGGCAAGCTGACCGAGCTGCTCAACGAGTCAGGGCAGTTCGCGGCCGGGGGTGACGACCTCCCCGGCCTCGACGCCGTCGACCGGGCCGCGGCCCAGCTGGCCGAGCGGTTCGATCCCCAGTGGGGCGGGTTCGGGCGGGCGCCCAAGTTCCCCCAGCCCGACCTGTACGAGCTGCTGTTGCGGGTCCACGTGCGAACGGGCGAGCCGGCGCCGCTGGCGCTGGTCACCACGTCGCTCGACGCGATGGCCTCAGGGGGGATCTACGACCACGTGGGCGGCGGGTTCCACCGCTACTCGGTCGACCGGGAGTGGCTCGTCCCCCACTTCGAGAAGATGCTCTACGACCAGGCCCTGCTGGCCCGGGCCTACCTCCACGCCTGGCAGGTGACGGGCGAGGCGCGCTACCTCCAGGTGCTGTCCGAGACCGTCGACTACGTGCGCCGCGACCTCCGCCACCCCGACGGCGGCTTCTACTCGTCGGAGGACGCCGACTCCGAGGGGGTGGAGGGCAAGTTCTACGTGTGGTCCAAGGCCGAGGTGGAGGAGGTCGGGGGCCAGGCCGCGGTCGAGTGGTACGGGGTGACCGAGGCCGGCAACTTCGAGGGGGCCAACATCCTGGTGCGGCCCGAGCGGGGCGACCTCGTCCGCCCCGACGAGGTGGAGCGGGCCCGCCAGGCCTTGTTCGAGCGGCGGAAGACGCGTGTCCGTCCGGGCCTGGACGACAAGGTGCTCACCGAGTGGAACGGGCTGATGGTGGCCACCCTGGCCGAGGCGGCCGCCGCCACCGGCCGGGAGGACTGGCTGGCCGACGCCCGGGCCGCGGGCGACTTCCTGCTCGGCTCCCTGCGGCGGGAGGACGGGCGGTGGCTGCGGTCGTGGCAGGGCGGGCGGGCCAACCACCTGGCCTACGCGGCCGACTACGCCGCCCTGGTGGGCGCCTTCACCCGCCTGGCCGAGGCCACCGGCGAGGCCCGGTGGGTGGCCGAGGCCCGGGGCGTGGCCGACGGTCTGCTCTACCTGTTCTGGGACGACGGTGCCGGCGGGCTGTTCACCGCGGGCAACGACGCCGAGCAGCTCATCAGCCGGGCCAAGGACGTGCTCGACAACGTCATCCCTTCGGCCAACGGCTCGGCCGGGGTGGCCCTCGCGCGCCTGGCCGCCCTCACCGGCGAGGACCGCTACCGGGAGCGGGCGGAGGGCATCGCCCGCCTGGTGGCCGACCCCCTGTCCCGCCACCCCACCGCCTTCGCCCACCTGCTGGCCGCGGTGGAGATGCTGCTGGCGCCGATGACGGAGATCGCGGTGGTGGGCGACCGGCGGGACCTGGTGCGGACCGTCCAGCGCCGCTACCTGCCCAACGCGGTGCTGGCGTGGGGCGAGCCGTTCCCGTCCCCCCTGTTCGAGAACCGGGACGAGGGCTTCGCCTACGTCTGCCAGCACTACAGCTGCAAGATCCCCACCGACGACGCCGAGGAGCTGGTCGCCCAGCTGGCGAGCTGACCGCTCGGGCTCACCACCGGCCCCGGTGGACGACCTCGTCGGCGGGTCGCCGGCCCCGGCGCAGCGACGACGACGGCCGGTCGGGCGCGGGACGGCCGACGGCCACTGCGCCCACCGGTTCGAAGTCGGCGGGCACGCCGAACGCGGCCCGCACCGCATCGGGCCGGAAGACCCTGAAGAACAGGGCGCCCAGGCCGGCGTCGACGGCGGTCAGGAGCACCAGCTGGGCGGCGAAGGCGGCGTCCACGTGCCAGTAGGGGACGTGCCATTGCGGGGGGGCGGAGGCCTTGTCCGGCTCGGCGTAGCGGTCCCGGTACGCCTGGGGGGAGCTCCACGGCACGATCAGCAGCGGGGCCCGCAGGAGCCCGGGCCAGCGGAAACCGGGGCGCTCGGCGGCGGGCAGCGACACGTCCCAGTAGCGGGCCGTCTCGCCGGGGCCATTCAGCACCAGCAGCTCGACGCCCTGGGTGAACCCGGCCGACGGCCCCCGCCTGGCGTTGTGCACGAGCCGCTCCACCACCTCGGCCGGAACGGGCTCGGCGGTGAAGTCGCGCACCATCCGGCGGCGGCGCACCACGTCCTGGAAGTCGGCCATCGGGTATCCACCATATGAAGGAAGCGTTCAGGCACGATGAACGCCATGCGAACCGGAATCGCGTTCCGGCAAGCGGCTGGCCCCGTAGCCGCTCCCGCCAGCGCGCCGCCTTACCGGGTCGTCGTGGCCGGCGCCGAACTGCGCCTGCTCGTGCTCGCCGCCGACGTCAACGGCTGTGTGGGCGTCGACCTCGACACCGGGGCGTTCGTGCGAGCCAGCCATCCCGCCGGGGACACGCTGCCGCAGCCGTTCGACGTGGTGGCGGCCGAGATCGCGGGGGTCACCGAGCCGCCCGATCCGGCCCGCCCCGAAGCCATCGAACTGGCCGAGGGCCCCAAGCCGGTGGGCCAGATCGCCCTCAAGCGGGCCGAGCGCCTCCTCGCCCCGCTGCACCACCCGCCCCGGCTGCCGCTGCTCGGCCTGGCCGCCAACGCGGTGCCCTACTGGACGCTCGCCGGCGAAAGCCCCTCGGTCACCCTCATCGAGGTGCGCAGCGAGCCCCGTCTCCGTTGGGGCCCGTGCGGGCCGGAGTGCCACTTCCTGTGGCAGGGCCAGCCCCACGAGCTGCTGCTGGCCGACCGGCGCCTGCTCGACGCCTACGACCGCGAGGGGATGATCCCGCCCACCCGCGGCGAGACGTACCGCATCCTCGGCTACCGCCCCCGCCGCCTCCTCGTCATGCTCACCGCCCCCGTCGACGGCTACTGCCACAAGGCGGTGGCCGCCCTCCTGCCGTCCCAGGCCCGGTTTTAGGCAGGCGACCGGCGGATTCCGCGGGTTGTCTGCCTAAAACGCCCTTAGCGGGAGGCGAGGGGGGCGAGGTACTCGGCCATCGCCCAACCGAACACGATGAGGGTGTCGCCCCGGTCACGGTCGACGTCGGCGAAGAAGGCGTCGTAGTCGGCGCCCGGTGAGCCGTTGGAGTAGTCGAGGAGCCCGGGCATGTCGCCCGTGCCCTCGAGCACGAACGTGCGGTCGTTGACCTTGCCCTCGCCCCCGAACCGCTTGGCCAGGCGGCGGGCCCAGGCCCGCTCCTCGCCGGTGGGCTTGTGGCCGGGGCGGGGGACGACGTCCTCCAGGTCGGCGAACATGGCGTAGCCGCTGGGCTCGGCCAGGCGGGTGGCTACCAGCACGTCCTCGTCGGGGAAGGCGAGCACGGCCCGGCGCAGCTCGTCGCCGATCAGGGCCTTGAGCACCGCCTCCTGCTTGCCCGAGCGGGCCACCGCAGCCATGCCCAGCAGCACGCACGGCGTGCCCCCGATGCGCTCGAGGGTGCAGAAGGCGAACCCGCCGAGCCTTCCGCCCTCGCTGGCCTGGGTGACCAGCACCCAGTCGTCGCGCACCTTCGAGAGCACTCCGGCCTCGTAGCCGGTGGTGCCCTCGGCCGAGATGTCGGCCATGTCCGACAGCTCGGAGTCGCTCAGCGCGGTCGTGTCTTTGGTCTCGACGTCGATGGCCATCTATCCCAGCGTGCAGCCTCTCAGACCACTAGTCCATTCGGTCCGAGCAGAACGCGCAACTCGGCGAACAATCCGTTCCGGGAGTCGACCCGGAAGTTGTCGGGCAAACGGAGCACGGTCTTGTCGAGGTGGAGGAACACGGGCGTGTCGCCAGGATGATCCTGGAGGACCGATTTTAGACGCCCGACGACGCTGTCGGTCAGGAAGTTGGGCGCCAGCTTGATGCGCACCGGCGGGGCGTCGCCGTCGGAGAGGTCGGGGCGCTTGACCTCCAGGCAGATGAGCTTGGCCGGCTCCTCCTTGAGGTCGAGGCGGCCCTTGACGCACACCACCGCGTCGTCGGCCAGCAGGGCGCCGTACTCGAGCATGGTGCGGGGGAAGACCATCACCTCGATGGCGCCCACCAGGTCTTCCAGGGTGAACACCGCCATCAGGTCGCCCCGCTTGGTGTACTTGCGCTGGAGGGCGGTGACCACGCCCCCCACCCACCGGCACTCGCCGTCACGCAGCTCCCGCAGCTCGTCGAGGGTGGCCTCGGTGTGGCGGCGGAGGGCGCCGGTGACCCCGTCGAGGGGGTGGCTGGAGATGTACAGCCCCAGCATCTCCTTCTCGAAGGCGAGCTTCTTGGCGTCGGGCCACTCGTCGGCCGGGACCGGCACCTTCTCGTCGAACACGGGCGAGGGGGCGACGGCCTCGCCGAACAGCGTCTGCACTCCGGCCGCCTCCTCGCGGCGACGGGCGAGGGTGCCGTCGATGATGCGCTCGAACACCAGCATGAGCCCGGCGCGGGGGTGGCCGAGCGAGTCGAACGCGCCCGCCTTGACCAGCGACTCGATGGAGCGCTTGTTGAGGACGGCGGGGTCGACCCGCTGGCAGAAGTCGTAGAAGTCGACGAACGGCCCGTTCTTCTCCCGCTCGGCCACGATCAGGCCGACCAGCCCCTCGCCCACGTTGCGGATGGCCGACATCCCGAACACGATCTCGCCATTGACCGAGGTGAAGTCGGACGCCGAGCGGTTGATGTCGGGCACGTTGACCGGGATGCGCCGGTTGCGGCACTCGGCCAGGTAGACGGCGGTCTTGTCCTTGTCGTCCTTGACCGACGTGAGCAGGGCGGCCAGGTACTCGACGGGGTGGTTGGCCTTCAGCCAGGCCGTCTGGTAGGCGACCATGCCGTAGGCGTAGGCGTGGCTCTTGTTGAAGGCGTAGTCGGCGAACGGCTCGATGAGGTCGAACAGCTTGGTGCCCAGGTCGGCGCCGTAGCCGGTGCGCTCGCACCCGGCCACGAACTTCTCCCGCTCGAGTGCGATCAGCGCCCTGATCTTCTTGCCGCAGTTGTGCACCAGGAAGTCCTCGACCACGGCGTAGGGCCGGTCCGGGTTGGCCATGCGGAAGTCGAAGCACTGCAGATCGCCTACGTACTCCATCGATGTGACCGTGTCCCAGACCAGGTCCCCGCTTCGCAGGTCCTCCAGCCGCTCCGAGTACAGCAGCCCGTTCAACGTCTCGCGGTGCAGGACTCGGCTGCTGCAGTAGCCGCCGGTGTCGACGCCCAACTGACGCTTGGTCCGTCCCGTGACCGCCTGACGACGGGCCAGCTCGGTGCTCAGGAACGAGGCGGGTATCCCGATGTTCGTGGCACTCGCACCGGTGCTCCATTCCGCCAGCCAGCGTCCCACCTTGGCCGACCTGCGGCTCGTGAGGTGGGGCTCGACGACCCGGACGAACGCCTTGGCCTGGCCCTTGTCGGCGACCGAGAGGGTCCAGTGCTCGTCTCCCTCAGCGGTTCGGCGGCAGAGGTTGCTGACGATGCCGCAGCGCAGCAACATCCGCTTCAGCCCGCGGCAGACGGCCTTGCTCTTCGAGGCGAAGTGCATGCCCGAGCGGTCGGCCCACCCATCCGCACAGAAATAGAGCCCGAGGAACCGCTCGATCTTGTGAAGGGGGGCGTTGACGAGGCGCCGGTTGATCACCTTGTCGGCCGATCGGCCCAAGGAACCCAGCACGGGCAGGAGTGCGAGCAGCTCGGACTTGCGGAGGTTGACCCGGCTCACGCCGGCGCACTCGATCGGCCCAGCATGCGCCCGGCCGAAGAAACGCTCGAAGGCTCCCAGGAACGTGTCGACGAGTTCCTGATCGGTGTTGCAGAAGAAACCGGTCATGTGCTCCCGACGGACGTCGGGTGTGAACCCCTCCGAGATCAGGAGGGCGGCGAGCTCGATCTCGGCGGTGGAGATGCGGCTACCGCCGTGGCTGGCGGTGCGGGCGGCCACGCCGACGAGGTCACCAGGCTTGATCTGACCCAGCTCCCGCCACTCGTCCTCAACCAGGAAGGGGTGCTCGGCGGTCGCCCGAATCGTGTACCCGGTGGACGTGGTGAGCTCGTAGACAGGCTTCACACCGACCGGCCAGACGTCCTCCACGGGCTCGAAACGCGTCGTACACGACGCCGTGTCGATCGTCTGGAGAGTGCGATCGTGCAGGTCCATCACCCGCTCAATGGGCACGTACCCCCGTGCCCGCGTCAGGACCAGCGTGCCGGCCGGGAGGCAGGCCTTCCTGAGGTTGTCCGCCTCCTGGAGGGAGTAGCCGGCGAAGCGCTCGGCCACCCGCATCATCGACTCCTGGTAGATCATCAGGCCGTGGGTGTCGGCCAGGAGCTCCTCGAGCTCCGGGTGCAGGCACGTGACCGGCTTGCGGCCGTTCTTGCGGTCGGCGAAGTCGTTGTGCATGTTGGCCGCCATCGGGCCCGGCCGGTAGAGGGCCACGAGGGCGCCGATGTCGTCGAAACAGGTCGGGGCCAGTGAGCGCATGAGGGCCCGCATGGGCCCGCCCTCGAGCTGGAACACGCCGATCGAGTCGCCCGCCCGCAGCATCTCGAACGTCTTCTCGTCGTCGAGGGGGATGGCGTCGATGTCGAGGCGCTCGCCCGTGGTCTCCGAGATCAGGTCGAGGGCCCGCTCGATGACGGTGAGGTTGCGCAGGCCCAGGAAGTCCATCTTGAGCAGGCCCAGGCCGGCCACCCCGTTCATCTCGTACTGGGTGACCACGGGGGCGTTGGCGGGGTCGCCGCCCGGCTCCGGCTTGCGCTGGATGGGGAGGTACTCGGTGAGCGGCTCGCGGGTGATGACCACGGCGGCGGCGTGGATGCCGTCCTGGCGGCGCAGCCCTTCCAGCCCCTTGGCCACGTCGATGACCTTCTTGGCGTCGGGGTCGACCTCGTAGAGGGCTCGCAGCTCGCCCGCCATCTTGTAGCCGTCCTCCTGGCCGGCCACAGGTTCGAGGCAGGCGGCCAGCGGCGTGTCGCGGCCCATGATCAGCGGGGGCATGAGCTTGGCGATGCGGTCGCCGACGGCGTAGGGATAGCCCAGGACTCGTGACGCGTCCCGTACCGCGGCCCGGGCCTTGATGGTGGAGAACGTGACGATCTGGGCCACGTGGTCGGACCCGTAGCGCTCGGCCGCGTAGCGGATCATCTCGCCGCGGTAGCGCTCGTCGAAATCCATGTCGATGTCGGGCATCTCCTTGCGCCCGGCGTTGAGGAACCGCTCGAAGATCAGCCCGTAGCGGATCGGGTCGAGGTCGACGATGCGCAGGCAGTAGGCCACGCAGCACCCCGCCGCCGAACCCCGCCCCGGACCGACCCGGATGCCCCGCTCGCGGGCGTGGCGGATGAGGTCCCAGACCACGAGGAAGTAGGCGGACAAGCCCATGTCGGCGATGACGGCCAGCTCGTCGTGGAGACGCTGGGCCGCCGCCGCCGGGATCGGGTCACCGTAGCGTTCCTTGGCCCCCGCGGTTGCGAGGTGGCGGAGGTAGTCGTCGTCGGAGGCGAACCCGTCGGGCAGCGGGAAGCGGGGCAGCTCGATGCGCCCGAACTCGATCTCGACGTTGGCCCGCTCGGCGATGAGCAGGGTGTTGTCGCACGCCTCGGGGACGTCGGCGAACAGCGCCCGCATCTCGGCCGCCGACTTGAGCCAGTGCTGGTCGCTCTCGAAGCGGAACCGCTTGGGGTCGTCGATGGCAGCCCCGGTCTGGACGCAGAGCAGGGCGTCCTGGGCGACGGAGTCCTCGGGACGGGTGTAGTGGCTGTCGTTGGTGGCCAACAGGGGGGCCTGGAGGCGGCGGGCGATGTCGACGAGCTGGGGGTTGGTCTGGCGCTGCTTGGCCAGCCCGTGGTCCTGCAGCTCGACGAAGAGGTTGTCCCGACCGAAGATGTCCTGGAGGCGCCCGGCCAGGGCGAGGGCCCGCTCCTGCTCGCCCCGCAGCAGGGCCTGGAGCACGACGCCGCCCAGGCAGCCGGTGGTGGCCATGACGCCCTGCGAGTACCGCTCCAGCAGCTCCCAATCCACCCGCGGCTTGTAGAAGTAGCCGTCGAGGTAGGCCGCCGACGACAGCTTGATCAGGTTGCGGTAGCCCTCGGTGGTCTCCGCCAGCAGGCACAGGTGGTAGTAGAGCTTCTCCCCCTCGGCCCCCTCACCGCCCCCGTCGTCCATCCGTCCCCGGCGGACGGGGCGCTCGAAGCGGCTCTCTGCCGCCTGGTAGGCCTCGATGCCGATGACGGGGTTGACGCCCGCGTCGCGGCACGCCTTGTAGAAGTCGAGGGCGCCGTACATGTTGCCGTGGTCGGTGATGCCCAGGGCCGGCTGGCCGTCGGCCGCCGCCGCCGCCACCAGCTCCTTGACCCGGCTGGCGCCGTCCAGCATCGAGTACTCGGTGTGGGTGTGCAGGTGGGTGAAGCTCCCTGCGCTCGGCACGGCTCCACGCTAGCCAGCCCGGCCCGCGAAGTACAACGGTGTAGTTTTCTCCACAGGGTTATCCACTTGTCCACAGGCGGGGGTCGGGCTCGCCGCCCGGCGCCTACCGGACCAGGACCAGGGTGGCTTCGGGGACCTCGGGGTGGAAGAAGAGGGTGACCGGCTCCAGGCCGGGCGGGTCCCCGGCGTGGTCGACGACGACGGGCACGGGGTCGCGGGGCTGGAACGCCTCGCGCAGGCCGAGCATCACCGTGCCCACCAGCGCCGCGCCGACGAGCCGGTTCATCGGCTCAGAGGTACTGCCCCGGTCGCTGGGGGGGCTCCATCCCGGGGCCGGGCATGCCGGGGGGGAGGCCGCGGCGGCGCATCTCCTCCAGCTGGGCCTGGGCCTGCATCTGCTGGGTGAACAGGGCGGCCTGGATGCCGTGGAACAGCCCTTCCAGCCACCCGACCAACTGCGCCTGGGCGACCCGCAGCTCGGCCTCGGACGGCACGTCCGACTCGAAGGGCGAGCTGAGGCGGGCCAGCTCCTCCCGCAGCTCGCCGGCCAGGCACTCCCCCAGCTCCCGTACCGACGTCTCGTAGATCTCCCGGAGCCGGGACCGCCCCGCCTCGTCGAGGGGTGCCCGCCGGACCTCCTCCAGCAGCTGCTTGGTCATCGCGCCAATCCGGAGGACCTTGGCCGGCGAGCTGATGGCGTCCTCCTGGACGGGCTGGTTGCCGTCGGCGCCGTCGAGGACGGGAGCCGGCGTGTCGGCCGCCGTCGAGCCGGTGCGGAGCATGGCAGGCAGGTCCTGGGCGTCGGTCATAGGACCATCCTTCCCCGATTCGGGACGGATAGTCGGTTCCTTGAGCCATCGAGCCCCCGCCGACCCACCGGGCCGTCCGCAGGACGCAGTTGGCGGCCGTCAGGCCCGCGCCGCCAGCAGCGGGACACCGATTGCGGAGCGATCGAGCGTCCCGCCGACCGGGGCGTCCGCAGGACCTGCCCCGGTCGGAACCGGTTGAGCGCCGCCGTAGGCGGCACGACGCAGTTGGCGGCCGTCAGGCCGCCTCCGGGGGCCGTCAGGCCCGCGCCGCCAGCAAGGGGACCAGCATCTCGGCCGGGGTGAGGGAGCCGTGGCGGCAGCGGAGGGCGTAGGTGCCGGTGTCGGCGGGGTCGACGAAGGCCACGTCGGCATGGGCCACGAGGGCCACGTCACCCATGCGGGCGGCCACCGCGGCGGACGGCTCACCCCCGAGCCAGCCGGCGGCCACGATCTCGTCGCGGGTGCGGACCCACGCCCGGTCGCCGTGGTGGTGGCGGGCGCACTCGGCCAGCCGGTCGCCCAGGCCCGGGCGGGCGTGCAGCCACCGGAACCGGCCCTCCCCCGACAGCATGGAGGTCAGGCCGAGGACGTCGGGGTGGATCGGGATCATCCGCTCGCCCACGTCGACCTGGCCGTGGTCGGCCACCACCACCAGGGCCACGCCCGGCGGCAGGGCGTCCAGCAGGTCGGCCACGATGCGGTCGGCGGCCCGCAGCTCGCCGTCGTACATGGGGCCGAAGCCGTACTCGTGGGCGACCGTGTCGACGCCCGGGTAGTAGGCGTAGACGAGCTCCCGCCCGTCCCCGACCAGGGTGCGCACGTGCTCGACCAGGGTTGAGGGGTAGCGCCAGCCCCACAGCTCCGAGCCCGACAGGTGGGCCCGGGTGAAGCCCGTCTCGGCGAACTCGGCCCGGGTCACCACCGCCGGCTTGGCGCCCAGGAACGGCTCGAGCGGCTGGATCAGGTGCGGCGCCACCCGGTCACGGGCGTCGCCCGTGGGCGTCGACCACCGCAGGACGTTGAGCACCTCGTGGTTGGGCGCCTTCAGCCGGTACCCGACCACGCCGTGGCGGGCGGGCGGCGCCCCGGTGGTGAGCGACGTGAGAGCGGTGGACGTGGTGCTGGGCACCACGGTGGTCGCCGGCCCGCCCTCCATGGCCGCCAGGGTCGGGGCGATGTGGGGGCGGGCGGCGAGCTGCTCCCACCCCAGCCCGTCGAGCACGAACAGGACGACCTGGTCGGCTGCCACGGCCGGCGCCGGCAGCCACGCCGGCGGATCGGTGGCGCGACGGAGCAGGGCGGGCACCACCCCGGAGAGGCACGCGCCTCCGTAGTCGGGGACGACGGGCGCGGGAGCCTGCGTCATCGTGGACAACCGTACCCATCCTCGGCGTTGGCACCCCGGGCGACCTACCATGGGAGCCGTGAAGGTCTCCACGCGCGGCGATTACGCCAGCCGCGCGCTGCTGTCGCTGGCCCTGCACCGCGACGATCCTCGTCCCACGTCCGTGCGGGACATCGCCGAGCGCACGGGCCTTCCCCAGCCCTACCTGGAGCAGATCCTCCTCGCCCTCAAGGGCGCCGGCCTGGTGCGGTCGAAGCGAGGCGTGGGCGGGGGCTACGTGCTGGCCCGCGACCCGGCCGACGTCACCCTGGCCCAGATCGTGAGTGCGGTGGACGGGCCCATCGTGGCCGGCGACTTCGGCGTCCCCCACCAGAACGGGGCCTGCGACCACGAGGGCCAGTGCGCCCTGCTGGCGGTGTGGGCCGACGTGGGCGAGCACATGCGCCAGCACCTCGACTCCTACACCCTGGCCGACATGGTGGCCCGGGCCACCGGCTCACGCACGCCCGAGCCGGAGCCCGAGCCGACCCTTTCCTGAGGCTTTCGGGGCGCCGCAACCACCTGGGGCGTGGTTCGGACGCCCCAAAACGAGGGGGGTTCTACAGCGGGCGGGTGTTGGGCTCGTTGGCCTTGGTGGTCTCCTCGGGGCGGAGGCCCCGGTAGTCGTTGCGGGGGACGGGGTCGGCGGTGGGGCCCACGTCGACCAGGCGCACGTCGGGCTTGGCCCCCAGCTGCTGGAGGGTCGGCGTGGCCGACTTCACCACCACCCCGAAGACCAGCTCACCCCCCGGCCGGATGGCGTTGAGCAGCTTGTCGAGGCGTTCGAGCTCCGTGCGGTAGAAGGCCTGGAAGCTGGGGTCGTTGCGGGCGGTGGGGATGAGCTTCTCGATCTCGGCCCGCTCGGCGCGGACCTCGGCCGTCTGCTCCCGGGCCCACGTGGCCAGGTCGCTGGTGACGACCTCGGGCTGGCCGCCGGGCGGGGCGGCGAGGAGGGCGACCACCTCGGCCGGCGCCACCAGCGACTTGGCCCGGGCCTCGGTCTGGTACTTGCCGAAGGAGACGACGGCGATGCGGTCGCCGGTGGCGGCGGCCAGGGCCTCCTTGCGGGCGGTGATGTAGTTCGCCACCTGGGTCCCCTGCGGCGGGCCGAGGCCGCCCACCACCCGCGCCGCCTCCTCCGGGGTGGTCGGGCGGGTCTGCTCGACGACGGGGACGTCGGCGGCCGTCTCCCGCTGGCGGAGCGTCTTGACCGTGAAGAATACCACCAGGCCGATCATGAGGACGATGAAGCTGGCCGCCAGGATGGTGATCGTCAGGCGGGCGGTGCGCTCGCTGACGACGCCGTCGTCGCGGTTGCGGGGCGGCTCGTACACCGGGGGCAGGAAGCTCCCCGACCCCTGCCGTTGATCACCCCAGTAGCTCACGCACGTCCTCCAGGTCTTGCGGAAGGGCCGACTCGTACCGGCATCGCCGGCCGGAGTCGGGATGGTCGAAAGCCAGCCGGTGAGCGTGAAGGAACGGGCGGTCGGCGGGCAACGACGCCCGAGCGCCACGATAGCGGGCGTCCCCGACCACGGGATGCCCGATGGCGGCCAGGTGGACCCGGATCTGGTGGGTGCGCCCCGTCTCCAGCCGGCACTCGAGGAGGGTGGCGGCGGCAGGGGCGGTGAACCGCCCGAGCACGGTGTAGCCGGTGCGGGCGGGGCGGCCGGAGGCGGCCACGGTCATGGCCGTGGGGTCGCGGGAGGACCGCCCGATGGGGGCGTCGACCACCCCCGAGTCGGCCTCCACCTCGCCCCAGACGAGGGTCAGGTACCGCCGCTCCGCGGTGCGGTCGCGCAGCTGGTCGACCAACGACCGGTAGGCGGACGGGGTGCGGGCCACGACCAGCAGGCCCGACGTGCCCGCGTCGAGGCGGTGGACGACCCCCGGCCGGTGCGGCTCGCCCACCCCCGACAACTCCGGGTAGCGGGCCAGGAGACCCTGCACCATGGTGCCGGTGGCGTTGCCCGAGCCGGGGTGGACCACCAGCCCGGCCGGCTTGTCGACCACGATGACCGCCCCGTCGGCGTCCACCACCGGCACCTCGACCGCCGGGTCGGGCTCGAGGTCTGCCGGTGCGGTGGCGTCCACCTCCACGTCGAGCCACTGCCCGGCCGCCACCCGGCGGGAGCGGGTGGTCACGGGGCTGCCGCCCAGGTACACGGCGCCCGCCGCCACCAGGCCGGCGGCTTCGGAACGGGGCACGTCGCACAGCAGGGCCACCGCCCGGTCGAGCCGCTCCCCCGCCAGCGACTCGGGGACCTGCGCCCTCATTCCTGGGTGCGCCACCCCGCCCACAGCAGGAGCAGGCAGCCGATGGTGATCGCCGCGTCGGCCAGGTTGAACACCGGCCACACCCGGAAGTCGATGAAGTCCACCACCGCCCCCCGCAGCATGCCCCGGCCCCGGAACATGCGGTCGCCCAGGTTGCCCAGGGCGCCGCCCAGCACGAGCCCCACCGCCGTGGCCAGGCGGGGGTCGCCGGCGGTGGACGTGGTCGAGGCCATGTAGACGACCAGGCCGAGGGCGGCCACGGCCAGGAAGGGGACGGCGGCCCCGCCCAGGCCGAAGGCGCCGGCGGTGTTGTACGTGAGCAGGAAGCGGACGGGGCCGACGATCGAGATGGTGTGGCCGTCGGCCAGGGCGGTGAGGGCCCACGTCTTGGTCACCTGGTCGGCGACGAGCACGGCCCCGGCGACGGCCACCAACAGCGCCGTGCGCCGCGGGGTGGCGGTCAGCTCCTGGCGCTCGCCCCGGTCTGGCCGCTCAGCGACGCGACAGCCCCCCGCTCTTGCAGGCGATGCACAGGGAGGCGTAGGGCAGGGCCTTGAGGCGAGCCCGCTTGATGGGCTCGCCGCACCGCTCGCACACCCCGTAGGTGCCGGCGTCGAGCTTGGCCAGGGCCCGGTCGATCTCGTCCACCGCGGCCCGGGCCTGGGCGCTGAGGGCCAGGTCACGCTCCCGCTCGACGTTCATCGTGCCGCCCTCACCCGACTCCTCGTCGAACTGGACGTCGCCCGGCTCCATCTCGGCCGCCAGCTGCTCCGCCTCCGCCCGCAGGGTCTCGGCCTGCTGGGAGTAGGTGGCGCGCTCGGTGAGGAGAAGGGCTCGCTGCTCTTCGAGGAACTTGTCGGCGACGGTCATTGCCGGTTCAGAACCTCCCGGTTCGGTGGCTTTGCGGGCCGCCCGCTTGGCAGCGGCCGGCTCGGCGTCGGTGGTGCGTGATGCTCGCTTGACGGGTGGCGCTTTGGCTTTGACGGCTGCTTTGGACACCGGCTCGACGGCAGCCTTGGCGGTCGTCGTGGAGGCCTTCCCACCTGCCCGTTTGGCGGGTGCTGCGACGGATTTTGCGACTTTCGGCATCGGCGTTGCACTCGTGCCTGAGGAGGTGTCGGGGCCGGGGATTGTACCAGCAGCCCTCGCCTCGGTATGGCGTCACCGGCGCCCGGAGCCCTTGGCGGCGGGAGCCACGGCCCGTTCCAGCCGGCGGGCGAACTCCTCCAGGTCGAGGTTCCGGAGGCGGAACGACTTGGTGCGGCTCGTGCCGCCACCGACGAGCTCGACGTCGGCGCCCTTGGCCCCGAACGTGTCGGCCAGCAGGGCGGCGCACGCCTCGTTGGCCCGCCCGCCCTCCGGAGCGGCCGCCACCCGCAGCTTGAGGGCGCTGCCGTGGCGCCCGACCACCGCCGAGCGGCCCGCCGCCGGCTGGACGTGCACGTGGAGCACGACGGCGTCGTCCCCGTCGGTCCGGTACAGGTCGCTCACGTCCATGGGGCGCAGAGGGTAGAGCAGTTTTCCGCGGAGCGACGATGCCCGCTCCCGTACTGTTGGGTCATGCCGTTCGGCCCTGTCGACCACCAGGCGGACTTCGTCGCACTCGAGCAGCGCACGCTCGAGCGGTGGCGGGCCGGCGACCTCTTCGAGCAGGTGAAGACCGTGCGCAAGGGGTCCCCGCCGTGGGTCTTCTACGAGGGCCCGCCCACCGCCAACGCCCGTCCCGGCCTCCACCACGTGTGGCCCCGGGCGTTCAAGGACCTGTGGATCCGCTTCCAGACCATGCGGGGCCGCGACGTCCCCCGCAAGGGGGGCTGGGACTGCCACGGGCTGCCCGTGGAGATCGAGGTGGAGAAGGAGCTGGGCCTGTCGTCCAAGGGCGAGATCGAGCGGTTCGGCATCGAGGAGTTCAACCGCCGCTGCCGGGAGTCGGTGCGCCGCTACGTGGGCGACTTCGTGGCCCTCACCGAGCGTGCCGGCGTGTCCATCGACACGCGCGACACGTACTGGACCATGGACGGCGAGTACGTCGAGTCGGTGTGGTGGCTGGTCAAGCGCCTCCACGACCAGGGCCTGCTCTACGAAGGCCACCGCGTCGTCCCCTACTGCCCCCGCTGCGGCACCGCCCTGTCGTCCCACGAGCTGGGCCAGCCCGGGGCCTACCGGGACGTCACCGAACCGTCGATCTACGTCCGCTTCCCCGTCGAGGGCGCCGATTACGACCTGCTGGTCTGGACCACCACGCCGTGGACGCTGATCTCCAACGCCGGCGCCGCCGTCGGGCCCGGCATCGAGTACGTGCGGGTGAGATCGACCGACGGCTCGCGCGACCTGGTCGTCGCCGCCGCCCTCGCCCCCGAGGGGGCCGAGGTCGTGGAGCGGTGGGAGGGCTCGCAGATGGTGGGGTGGCGGTACCGGCGGCCGTACGAGTTCCTGCCCATGGACGAGCGGGGCCAGCGGGTCGTGCCGGCCGCCTTCGTCAGCACCGACGAGGGCACCGGCATCGTGCACCTGGCGCCCGCCTTCGGCGCCGACGACATGGAGGCGGGCAAGGAGCACGGCCTGCCTCTGGTCAACCCCGTGGGGCCGGACGGCGCCTTCGACGCGTCGGTGCCCCCGTGGCAGGGGGTGGGGGTCAAGGCCGCCGACCGGTCGATCATCGACGACCTGGCCGCCCGGGGCCTCCTCGTGCGGGAGGAGCCCTACCTGCACGCCTACCCGCACTGCTGGCGGTGCGGCACGCCGCTTCTCTACTGGGCCAAGAACTCGTGGTTCGTGCGCACGTCCGAGCGCAAGGCCGACCTGCTGCGGGAGAACGAGCGCATCAACTGGTTCCCCGAGCACATCAAGCACGGCCGCTTCGGCGACTGGCTGGAGAACAACATCGACTGGGCCCTGTCCCGCGACCGCTACTGGGGCACCCCCCTGCCCATCTGGCGGTGCGAGGCGGGCCACGACACCTGTGTCGGCTCCCTCGCCGAGCTCGGGGAGCTGGCCGGGCGCGACCTCTCCTCGCTCGACCCCCACCGTCCCTACGTGGACGAGGTGGAGCTGGCGTGCCCGGGCGGCGGCGGCCCGTGCGGCAAGCCGGCCCGGCGGCTGGCGCCCGTGCTCGACGCCTGGTTCGACTCGGGGTCCATGCCGTCGGCCCAGCACCACTTCCCCTTCGCGGGCGCCGAGGACGACAGGCGGCCGCCCCAGTTCCCGGCCGACTTCATCTGCGAGGCCATCGACCAGACCCGGGGGTGGTTCTACTCGCTGCTGGCCGCCAACACGCTCGCCTTCGACAGCACGCCGTACCTCAACGTCGTCTGCCTGGCCCACGTGGTGGACGAGTTCGGGGCGAAGATGTCGAAGTCCAAGGGCAACGTTCTCGACCCGTGGCACATCTTCGACAACTTCGGGGCCGACGCCCTGCGGTGGTACTTCTTCTCGGCCGGCTCGCCGTGGACGAGCCGGCGCGTCTACGAGGAGGGCATCCGGGAGGCGACCCGCAAGACGCTGCTCACGCTGTGGAACGTGTTCGCCTTCTTCGCCACCTACGCCGACATCGAGGAGTGGGAGCCGCCCGCGGACGACGCCCCCCTCCAGCCGGGCCACGTGCTCGACCGGTGGGTGCTGGAACGGCTCGACGCCGCGGTGGTGTCCATCACGGCCAGCCTCGACGGCTTCGACGGCCTGGCCGCGGCCGGGTCGCTGGCCGCCTTCGTCGACGACCTGTCGAACTGGTACGTGCGCCGCTCCCGGCCCCGCTTCTGGGGATCGGACGGATCGGGGGAGGCCCTGGCCACCCTCCACCGGTGCCTGGTCGTCACGTCCCGGCTCCTGGCCCCGTTCTGCCCGTTCCTGGCCGACGAGCTGTACGTGCGGTTGACGGGCCAGACGTCCGTCCACCTGTCGGACTGGCCTGAGCCGGCCGCGACCACGCCCGACGAGGCGCTGGCGCAGGACATGGCTGCCGCCCGGCGGCTGGTGGGCCTGGGCCGGGCCGCCCGCACCGACGCCACCGTCAAGCTGCGCCAACCCCTGCGCCGAGCCCTGCTGCTGCATCCGGGCGCCTCGCTGAGCGACGAGGTGGCGGCCGAGATCCGCGACGAGCTGAACGTCAAGCAGCTGGAGACGGTGGACTCCCTGGCCGACCTCATCACGTGGACGGTCGTGCCCAACTTCCGCTCGTTGGGCCCCCGGTTGGGCCCCCGGGTCAACGCCGTCAAGCAGGCCCTGGCCGCCGCCGACGGCTCGGCCGTCCGGCGCGACCTCGAGGACCAGGGATGGGTCGAGGTGGCGGGCGAGCGGCTGGAGCCCGGCGACGTGGAGGTGCGGGCCGGGACCCACGAGGAGTTCGCCGTGGCCCAGGAGGGCGGCTGGGCGGTCGCCCTCGACCTCGAGGTCGACGACGCCCTCCGCGACGAGGGCCTGGCCCGCGAGCTGGCCCGGGAGCTGAACGACCTGCGCAAGCGCCTCGACCTGCGCATCACCGACCGGGTGCGGGTGCGGATCGACGCCGGTCCCCGCCTGGCCGCCGCCCTGGCCGCCCATCGCGACTGGGTGGCCGGCGAGGTGCTGGCCGTCTCGCTGGACGTGGGCGGGGTCGACGGCGGCGACGCCCACGACGTGCTGGTCGACGGGGAGTCCGCCAAGGTGGCGATCGAGGTGGCGACGGGCTGACCCCCAGACGTTCTCCGGCGTCGGTGCACCGGGGCCCGGTGCATGCCCCGCCGGAGAGCGATCAGGTGGTCTTGCGGGGGCGGGTGGCCTTCTTGGCCGCCGCCTTCTTGGCCAGGGTGGCCCGGGCCTGGGCCACCGCCTCGGCCGCGGTCATGGGGGCGGCCGCCTTCTTGGCCGCCGCCGCCTTCTTGGCCGGAGCCTTCTTCACCGCCGGAGCGGCCTTGGTGGGCGGGACCTTGCGCACGGGCCCGGTGGGCGCCGCCTCCTTGGCCGCCGCCACCTTCCTGGTGCGCTTGGCCGCGGGCGCGGCCACGGGCGGAACGGCCGCCTTGCGGGGCGCACGCGGGGCGCGGGCCGCAGGGGCGGCAGGGGCGGCCGCCTCGGGCAGGGGAGCAGCCTTGCGGGCCGGAGCCTTGCGGGCGGGCGCCTTGCGAGCCGGCGCGGCCCCCTTCGGGGCGGCCGCTTTGGGGGCGGCCGGGGCCCGGCGGGTGGGTGCCCGGCGGGCGGGGGGAGGCGGCACGATCGGCTCCGCCTCCACCGGCTCGGACGGGGCCCCGGTGAGCGCCTCGTCATCGTCCTCGTCGGCCCCGCCTTCCCACGACGAGTCGTCGATGTCCCAGTCGCCGGCGCCGGCGGGGGCGGCCGTCTCGAGCTGGGCGTCGATGCGGCTGAGCACGGTGAACCGGTTCATCCCTGCGACCTCGCGCTCGCGCACCCGCTCCAGCTCCTCGGGCGAGAGGTCGGGGAGCTGGCGGAGGATCTCCGAGGCACGCAGCCGGTCGTAGTCGGGAACGGGGAAGTCGTCTTCCTCGTCGTCCTCGTCCATGGTGGAGACGACGTCGACCTGCTCGGTGCGGTCCTCGTCGGCCGCCGCAGCGCGGTTGCGGGCCCACCGGGAGCCGAGCACGCCGCTGAGGGCGGGCGCGGGCTCCGGCTCGGGTTCCGGTGCGGGAGTGGGCTCGGGCTCGGCGGTGGGCGGTCGCCACGACGGGACGGTGGCCTCACCGGCCGAGCTGGACGTGGTCTCCCAGGGACGGCTCCCGGGGGACGGGGCCGGGGCCGGAGGCGTCGAAGGACCACCACCGACGCCCGCACCCGCGGGCACCGGCGGGCGGGCCGGCGCGGCAGGCGCTTCCTCGGGCCGGCCCCGCAGGACGGCGATGGCGAGCACCAGCCCGGCGAGCACGCTGCACCCGATGGAGACGTAGATCAGGGTCAGGCCCGATTGGAGCAGGCCTATAACGAGCGTGATCGTCGCCAGGACGACCAGCGCAAAACTCACCAAGACCACGTGATCACCGTCCCATGAGTGCGACCGACAGGCTGCGCATCCTAGGCGGCGGGCGCGAAGCCGCTGCCCGGTTGCCGTTCAACGCTCGATGGTAACCGTGCGGTGCGCTGCGCTCAGCAGATGGCGCCGGAGATGAACACCAGCCCGAACGTCACGATCATCGGCGACAGGTCGAGGCCCATGCCCCCCATGCCGACGGGCGGGATCAGGCGGCGGATCGGCCCGAGCACCGGTTCGGTGATCGTGTACAGGAAGCCGTACACCGTGGCCATCCCGCTGTTGGGTGCGATCGGGAACCAGGAGAGGATGATGCGCGCGAACAAGATGATGATGTACGCCTGGATCAGGCGGCAGAGGATGACCACGAGTCAGGAACGATAGAGCCCGCGGTCCTGCAAGCGCCGCTTTTCCTCGGCCGAGACTTCAACGTTCGATGGAGTGAGGAGGAACACCGACTCCGCGACCTTCTCCATGCTGCCCCCCAGGCCGTAGGTCAGGCCGCTGGAGAAGTCGATCAGACGGCGGGCCAGATCCCGGTCGACGCCCTGGAGGTTGACGATCACCGGCTGGTTGTTCTTGAGGCGGTCGCCGATCTCCTTGGCGTCGTTGAAGCCCGTGGGCGCCAGCGTGTGCACCTTCTGGTGCTGGGTGGGCGGCTGCAGGGGCCGGACGACGGCCGGGCGTTGGATCTGCACGGTGGGGCTCTCCGGCTCGCGGGGCGGGAGGGTGCGCACGCTCATGGGAGGCTCCGGTTCGTAGGTGCGTTCGGCGACCGCGGTGCGCCGCACGGGCTTGGGCGCGGCGGCCGGTTCGGGCGGGTACGGCTCGTACTCGTCGTACTCCTCGTCGTCGACGAGTCCCAGATACACCATCGCCCGTCGCCAGATCGATGCCATGCCAGACGCCTCCTTGGCTCTCGCAGCCTACCGTCGCACCGGTGTGCGGACGGGCCGGTTACCGAACAGGGCCCGTCCCACTCGGACCATCGTCGTTCCCTCCTGGACCGCCACCTCCAGGTCGCCGGTCATGCCCATCGACCGCTCGTCGAGGCCGAGGTCGTCGGCCAGGCCGCGCAGGCGGCGGAAGCCCGGACGGGCCAGTTCGGGCTCGCCCGACGGGCCCACCGCCATGAGCCCCCGGACGTCGAGACCGAGACCGCGCAGCACGTCGACGAGCTGCGGCGCTTCGTCGAACGTACAGCCCGCCTTGGCCTGCTCGCCCGACACGTTGACCTGCACGAGCACACGGCTCCCTGGCGCCCGGCGGGCGATCTCCCGCCCCGCCGCCTCGCGGTCGACGGCCTGCCACAGGTGCACGAGCGGGGCCAGGGCCCGCACCTTGTTGCGCTGCACCCGGCCCAGGAAGTGCCAGCGGCAGCGGCCGTGGGCCTCGGGGCCGTGGGCGTCGGGGCCGGGGTCGCGGCCGGGGCCGTGGGTGTCGGAGCCGGGGCCGTGGCCGGCGGCCTCCACCTCGGTCGCCTTGGCCTCCAGCTCCTGGGCGTAGCTCTCCCCCACGTCGGTGACACCGGCGGCCAGCGCCGCCTCCACTGCCTCGGCCCCGAAGCCCTTGGTGACGGCCACGATGGTCACGTCGTCGGGCGATCCTCCGGCGCCGACGATGCGCTCGCGCAGGGCGGCGAGGCGGCCGGCCACGTCGTCGGCGGTGAGCGTCGTCACTGCCACACCACCGTCGCCTGGCGCTCGGTCTCCCGCCGGGCCCGCCACGAGTAGTACTCCGTCGCCGAGCAGGCGGTGCAGACGCCGACGTCGTCGACGTCGGCGATGCCCTGCTCGACGAGCGCCACCTTGACCGCCGCCGGCAGGTCGAGGGCCAGCTCGCCGGCCGCGGTGCGGGCGGCCACCGACGGGCCGTACCGATCGGTGAGGTCGACGAGGTTGTCCAGGCCGAACTCGTAGCACTCGGCGTGGATGCAAGGGCCGAGCACGGCCTCGAGGTCCTGCGCCCCCAAGGCCCGCAGCTCCTTCACCGCTGCCGCCACCACGCCCGCCAGCAGGCCGGCCCACCCGGCGTGGACCACGCCCACCGCGCCCGAGGAACTGGCCAGCACGACCGGCGCGCAGTCGGCGGTGAGGACGGCCAGGGCGGCGCCCCGCTGGTCGGTGACGGCGGCGTCGGCGGTGGCGCCTGCGCCCGCCCCGGGGGCGTCCACCCGCACCACCTCGTCGCCGTGGACCTGGCGCAGCCACGTCCACGGGAGGTCGACCACGGCCCGCCGGCGGGCGGCCACGTCGTCCCGCACGGAGGTGACGAAGGCCCCGCCGTGGCCGAGGTCGCCCTCGGCCCGGCCCGTGAACCGCACCGTCGCCGCGCCGACGCGCCGCTCGATCGTCACGGGCGCGCGCCAGCCACGGCGGTCGGGGCCGGAGTGGTCACTTCAGGAAGGACGGGACGTCGAAGTCGTCGTCCTCGGCCAGGCCGAGGTCGTCCTGGCCGCCGCGTCCGAACACGTCGTCGTGGCCGCCGCGGCCGAACACGTCGTCGTCACGCAGACCGAGGCTGGGGCTGGGGCGGCTCGCCTCGCGCCGGTCGGTGCGGTGGTCGCGGCCCTCGTCCCACCGGTCGAAGCCGGCGGCGATCACCGTGACCCGGACCTCGTCGCCCATGGCGTCGTCGATGACCATGCCGGCGATGATGTTGGCGTCGGGGTGGGCGACCTCGTGGATGATCTCGGCCGCCTCGTTGACCTCGAACAGGCCCAGGTCGCTCCCGCCGGAGATGTTGAGCAGGATGCCGCGCGCCCCCTCGATGGAGGCCTCGAGCAGCGGGCTGGAGATGGCGGCCCGGGCGGCGTTGATGGCCCGTCCGTCGCCCGAGGCGTAGCCGATCCCCATGAGGGCGGTGCCGGCGTTGCTCATGATCTTCTTCACGTCGGCGAAGTCGGTGTTGATGAGGCCGGGCGTGTTGATGAGGTCGGTGATGCCCTGGACGCCCTGGAGCAGGACCTCGTCGGCCATCTTGAAGGCGTTGAGGGCCGAGGTCTTCTCGTTCGACACCGACAGCAGGCGGTCGTTGGGGATGACGATGAGGGTGTCGACCTTCTCCTTGAGCCGCTGGATGCCCTGCTCGGCCTGCGTCGAGCGGATGCGCCCCTCGAACGAGAACGGCCGCGTGACCACGCCGATGGTGAGGGCACCCTGGCTCTTGGCGATCTCGGCGATCACCGGCGCGCCGCCCGTGCCGGTGCCGCCGCCCTTGCCGGCGGTGATGAACACCATGTCGGCGCCCTTGAGCACCTCCTCGATCTCGTCGCGGTGCTCCTCGGCGGCCTGGCGGCCGATCTCGGGGTCGCTGCCCGCGCCCAGGCCGCGGGTGAGCTCGCGGCCGATGTCGAGCTTGACGTCGGCGTCGCTCATCAGCAGGGCCTGGGCGTCGGTGTTGATGGCGATGAACTCCACGCCCTTCAGCCCGGCGTCGATCATGCGGTTGACCGCATTGACCCCGCCCCCACCGATGCCGACCACCTTGATGATGGCCAGATAGTTCTGCGGTGCGCCGATCATGGCTCTGCTCCCCGTGCGTGCGGCCGCTGAGCGGCTCCTGCCCTCGGCCACGCTGCGTGGCCGACGCTGACGATGCGCGAGGCCAACTGGTCTTCCGGTCATCCTGGCCTCAACCTCCACTACAGGTGAAGAGTTATGTCAACCTGCGCTGAGGGTCGAAACCTTTGCACGAACTCACGCACGAGTCAAGACCGGGCTCGACGGAAGGCGCACGTCGAGGACGGCCAGGTTTCGCACGTCTACCGAGGCCAGCACCGTCTCTGCCGCCCGGGCCTTGGCCACCACGCCCTCGACCGGCCCCATTCGCACCGTTCCCTGGGGGTTCAGCTTGAGCTCGATCTGGCCACCCTCGAGGGCCACCACAGCCAGGGTGCGAGCTGCCAGAGAGGGTGAGAGGGCGGCGAACACGCGCAGGGGCCCGTCGGCCGACGTGACCGTGGCGCCCGGCCGGGGCGCCTCCCCCAGGCCTTCCAGCACCAGCAGCCCGGGCGGCCGCTCGGGGACCAGCTCGAGCACCCGGCCGCTTCCGTCCAAGACGGCCCACTCTGACGTGTTGGTGCTGGTCACAGCGCTGGCCGTCCGTTCGGTGACGGTCACGAGGACCGTGCTCGGCCACACCCGCTGGATGCGGGCACGGTCCACCCAGGGCAGGGCCTCGACCGCCACCCGGGCACCCTCGAGGTCGACGTCGACCAGGGGTTGGCCCACCGGGATCCCGGCCGCCTCCCGTACGTGCTCCACGGAGGAGTACTCGGCGCCGCGGACCGTGACCCGGTCGACGTCCAACAGCGGCGAGCGGAGCCCGAACCAGATGGCGCCGGTCAGCACCAGGACGACAACGCCGGCGACGAGCAGCCTGAGGCGCCGCCGGCCTTCGTCCCGACGCACCTCGATCCGGCGCCTGCGGATCCTCGGGTCCATGGGCACGAAGGGTGTTGGACGAGCCTGTACCGGAGCGGAAGGGTCTCGCGACATCGATCAATCTCCAGTTGAGGGTTGGAATTCAGGGTACCCGACCAGGTGGACCTCGGGATGGAGGTGGACGCCGGCGTGTTGGAGCACCCGCTCCTGGACGACCACCATGAGCGTTCGGACATCGTCGGCCCGACCGCCGCTGTCGGCCTGGATGAAGTTGGCGTGCTTGGTCGAGACGGCCGCCGACCCGACCCGGTGGCCCTTCAGCCCGGCCGCCTCGATGAGGCGGCCGGCGGCGTCGCCGGGGGGGTTGGTGAACACGGAGCCGGCGTTGGGGCCACCGGGCTGGTGCTCGCGCCGCCAGCGCACGATCTCGGCCACCTCCGCCTCCGAGGTTTCGCGGTCGCCGGCGGCCAGGTGGAAGGTGGCCGCCACCACCACGTCGGTCGGGCCGATGGCGGAACGTCGGTAGGCGAAGGAGAGGCCGGCGGCGGGGCGTTCGGCGGCGGTGCCGGCGGCGAGGTCGAAGACCCGGGCCGAGGCGAGCGAGCGGCTCATGTCGGACCCGTGGCCCCCGGCGTTCATGCGCACCCCTCCCCCGACCGAGCCCGGCACGCCCACCGCCCACTCCAGCCCGGTCAGCCCGGCGGCGGCCGTCCGCCGGGCGAGGACCGGGAGGGCGACCGCCCCGCCGGCCCGGACGGTGAGGCCGTCGACCTCGATGGTCTCGAACCCATCCCCCAACGCGAGGGCGATGCCGGGGAAGCCGGCGTCGGCCACCAGGAGGTTCGAGCCCCGGCCGACCACGAGCACGGGGAGGCCCGAGGCGGCGACCGCCTCGGCCACGGCGACCAGGTCGTCCTCGCCCGTCGCCTCCACGTAGAGCGCGGCCGGGCCGCCCACCCGGTAGGTGGTGAGCGGACCGAGGGGCTCGTCCCGGCGGCCCCGGTCCCCCAGGACGGCGGCGGCGGCATCGACGGCGGCGGTCACCGGGGGTCGAGAAGGTCGTCGGGGAGGGTGGTCAGGTCGCCGGCGCCGAGGGTCAGGCACAGGTCGCCCGGACGCAGCTCCCGGCGCAGCCAGGCCAGGAGGGCGGCTCGGGTCGGGAGCCAGGCGGCGGGGCGGTCGAAGCCGGCGTCGAGGGCGGCGTCGAGCACGAGCTTGCCGGTGACACCCGGGCGGGGCGGTTCGTCGGCCGCGTAGATGTCGGTGACGGCGAGGGTGTCGGCGCCGTCGAAGGCGTGGCCGAAGTCCCGCCACAGGGCGGACGTGCGGCTGTAGCGGTGGGGCTGGAAGACGCACACCACCCGGCGCCAGGCCCCGGCCCGGGCGGCGGCCACGGTGGCGGCCACCTCGCCCGGCAGGTGGGCGTAGTCGTCGACGAACGTGACCCCGTCCCGCTCGCCCCGACGCTGGAACCGCCGGGCCACCCCCCCGAAGCCGGCGAGCAGCGGGGCGCCCTCGGCCAGGGGAAGGCCGGCGTGGGACGCGGCCAGCAGGGCGGCGGCGGCGTTGGCCGCGTTGTGGCGCCCGGGCAGGGGCAGGTCGACCGTCGCCCCCTCCTCGTCGCCCCGGGCCGCGTCCACCAGCCGGAAGCGGCACGACAGGGCGTCACCCTGGAAGTCGACGATCCTCCAGCGGTCGGCAGGGCCGAACCCGTAGGTCTGGTAGCCGCCACGGCGGGCGATGCGGGCGGCCCCCTCGTCGCCGCCGTAGACGACCTGGGCGGTGGCCGAGGCGAGGAACAGCTCGAAGCCGGCCACCAGGGCAGGGAAGCCCCCCCAGTGCTCGAGGTGGTCGGGCTCGACGCTGGTCACCACCGCCACCTCGGCCGGGAGCCGCAGGAACGTGCCGTCGCTCTCGTCGGCCTCGGCCACGAACCACTCCGAGCTCCCCCACCGGGCGCCGGTGCCGGTCTCGGCCAGGCGCCCGCCCACCAGGTAGGAGGGGTCCCGGCCGGCGGCCGTCAGCAGCGAGGCGAGGAGGGCCGACGTGGTGGTCTTGCCGTGGCTGCCCGCCACCGCGATCGTGCGGCGCATGCCGCAGAGGGCGGACAGCAGGTCGGCCCGGGCCAGCACGGGCACGCCCGACTCGGCGGCGGCGGCCACGTCGGGGTTGTCGGGCGGGACGGCGGTGGAGACGGCCAGGGCGTCCTGGCCGGCGGCGTGGGCCCGGTCGTGGCCGACCACCGTGGCGACCCCCACGGACGCGAGCCGGTCGAGGGCGGCGGAGGGGCGGAGGTCGCAGCCCGAGACGGTGTGGCCCATGGTGGCGAGGATCTCGGCCAGGGCGCTCATGGCCGAGCCTCCGGCCGCCACCACGTGCAGCCGCAGCGGCGGTCCCCCGAGCTCAACCACGGGCGGCGTGCTCCTCCACCAGGGCGGCCACCCGGTCGGCGGCGTCGCGCCGGCCCACCCGGGCCGCGGCTGCGCCCATGGCCGCGAGCCGGTCCGCGTCCCCCAGGAGGGCCTCGACCTCGGAGGCGAACCGGGGCCCGTCCAGCTCGCGATCGGGCACCAGCACCGCGCCGCCCGCGCCGGCCAGCACCCTGGCGTTGGCCGTCTGGTGGTCACCCGGGGCGCCGGGCAGCGGTACCAGCACCGACGGCGCCCCCACCACCGCCAGCTCGGCGACCGCGTTGCCGCCCGCCCGCGACACGCACACGTCGGCCGCGGCCATCAGCAGGGGCAACCGGTCCTCGTAGCGGACGGCCCGGTACCACAGGCCGCCCCCGGGCAGCGTGGGGCGGAACTCCTCCACCAGCGACCAGTCCCGCTCCCCCACCACGTGGTGGACGGCCATGTCGGCCCGGCCGGCCCAGCCGGCCAGGGCGTCGAGCACGGCCCGGTTGATGCGCAACGCGCCGAGCGAGCCGCCGAAGACGCCGACCACCCGCCGGCCCTCGGGCAGGCCCAGGGCGGACCGGGCGGCGGCTCGGTCCCCCTCGCGCCGGGTGACGGCCAGCACCTCGGGACGGACGGGGTTGCCGGTGACGACGGCCCGGGGGAGGTCGGTGCCCTCGTAGGCGACGGCCGAGGCCCGGGCCACCCGCGCCGTCAACCGGTTGGCCGCGCCCGGCACGGCGTTCTGCTCCTGCACGACGATGGGCAGCCGCAGCGCGGCCGCGGCCAGCGCGCACGGCACCGAGGCGAAGCCCCCCACGGCCACCACGACGCGCGGCCGCAGCCGGCGCAACAGGGCGACGGCCTCGCCCGCGGCCCGGGCCAGCCCCCAGGCGGCGCCCACGTTCTCGACGGTGAGCCGCCGCTGGATGCCCCGGCCGGGGAGGACGGTCAGGGAGAAGCCCGCCTCGGGCACCAGCCGCGATTCGATCCCCCGCTCGCTGCCCACGTAGTGCAGCGACGAAGGCGGGTGGCCGCGCGCCACGAGGGCCCGGCCGATGGCCAGGGCGGGGATGACGTGCCCACCCGTGCCCCCGCCCGCGATGACCGCGAACGGGGAACCGTCAGGCCCGGGCACGGCCCCGCACCGAGGAGCGGGCCACGTTCACCATGATCCCCACCGCCGCCATGGTGACGACCAGGGAGGACCCGCCGAAGGACACGAACGGCAGCGGCACCCCGGTCACGGGCAGGCGGCCGGTGACCGCGCCCATGTTGACCACCGCCTGGGCCCCGATCCATCCGGTGACGCCCGCCGCCAGCAGGCTGCCGAAGCGGTCGGGGGCGGCCAGGGCCACCTGCACCCCCAGCACGGCGAGCCACACGAACAGAGCCACCACCAGCAGGGTGCCGAACAGGCCCAGCTCCTCGCCGATGATGGCGAAGATGAAGTCGGTGTGGGCGTTGGGCAGGAAGCCCCACTTGGCCCGGCTGGCGCCCAGCCCGACGCCGGTGATCCGCCCCGAGCCGAGCGCCACCAGCGACTGCGCCACCTGGTAGCCGGTGTTGCCGGCGTCGGCCCACGGGTCGAGGAAGGAGAACAGCCGGGCCCGCCGGTAGCCCTCGAGCATGCCCACGCCGAGCCCGACCACGGCGGTGCCCCCGAGGAGGGCGGCCATGCGCCCGAGGGGCAGTCCCCCCACGAACACGACGGTGAGGGCGATCACCGTCATCGTGATGGTGGTGCCCATGTCGGGCTGGAGCATGATCAGCGCGCCCTGGGCGCACGTCACCAGCAGCAGGGGGCGGAGGATGGCGCCCGGCTCGTGGACCCGGTCGGCCCGGCGGGCCAGGAGGTCGGCCGAGAACAGCAGCAGCGCCAGCTTGGCCAGCTCCGAGGGCTGGACCCGCAGCGGGCCCAAGCCGAGCCATCGGGTCGACCCGCCCACGGTGATCCCCATGCCGGGCAGGAGCACGAGGACGAGCAGGGCCACCGTCGTGAAGAGCAGGGGTCGGACCAGCGGGCGCCAGCGGTGGTAGTCCACCCGGGCGGCCAGCACCATGGCCACCGCGCCCAGCGCCACCCACAGGACCTGGCGCTGGAAGAACATCCACGCCCCGCCGTAGGAGTGCAGCGCCTCCACCGAGGAGGCGGAGAGCACCATCATCAGCCCGAGCAGGCAGAGCAGGCCGACGACGAGCAGGATCAGGGCGGGCCGCCCTCGCCGCTTGGAGGCGTCGGAGGGACCTCCGGCGTGCTCACGGCGCCGGGAGACGGGGGGGGCGGGGCGCCCTCCCCGCTTCGAGGCGTCGGGCGCACCTCCCGAGTCGACTCGGCGCCGGAAAAGGGTGCGGGTCGTCACGGGCGGTGCCCCACCAGCTCGTGCACCAGGCGGGTGAAGTGGTCGCCCCGCTCGGCGTAGGAGCGGTACTGGTCCCACGACGTGCAGGCGGGCGACAGGAGGACCGCGTCGCCCGGCTGGGCCACGTCGGCGGCCACCTTCACCGCTTCCTCCATGCCCCCGACGGTGGTGACGGGGCGCACGCCGTCGAAGGCGGCCGCCACCTCGGGGGCGGCCTCGCCCACGGCCACCACGGCTCGCACGCGCGGCGCGGTGGTCCGCAGCTCGCCGAGGTCCAGGCCCTTGTTGCGGCCGCCGGCGATGAGCACCACCGAGTCGAACTGGGCCAGGGCGGCCACCGTGGCGTGGGGGTTGGTGGCCTTGGAGTCGTCGTACCACCGCACGCCCCCGCGGTCGGCCACCAGCACGACCCGGTGGGGCAGGCCGGTGAACGAGCGGAGGGCGGTGGCCACACCGTCGGGGGTGGCCCCCGCGGCCACGGCCGCGGCCGCCGCGGCCAGGTCGTTGGCCAGGTCGTGGGGAAGGGTACGGGGCAGGTCGGCCACCGGGAGCAGCGGGCCGTCCGGCCCGGAGAGGTTGCCCTCGGCGTCGACGTGCCAGTCGGCGGGCCGGGCGAGGCCGAAGGTGGCGACCCGGGCCGGGGCGGACGCCGCCCACGTCATGACGACCGGGTCGTCGGCGTTGACGACGGCCAGGTCGTCGTCCTGCTGGAACTCCCAGATGCGGGCCTTGGCGGCGGCGTAGGCCTCCAGGTCCGGGTGCCAGTCGAGGTGGTCGGCGGCCAGGTTGAGCCACACCGCCACCCGGGGCCGGAAGCTGTCGACGAAGCGGAGCTGGAAGGACGAGACTTCGGCGACCAGCACGTCGACGTCGCGCCGTACCCCGTCGGACAGGGTCAGGCCGATGTTGCCGCACGCCACCGCCTTCACGCCCGAGGCCTCGAGCATGGCCGCCACCAGCTCGGTCACCGTGGTCTTGCCGTTGGTGCCGGTGATGGCCACCATCGGCCGCCGGGCCCAGCGGGAGGCCAGCTCGATCTCGCTGCGCACCGGCGTGCGGGCCTCGAGGGCGAAGGCGATCACGGGATGGGACTCGGGGAGCCCGGGCGTGGGGACGACCACGTCGACCTCGCGGACCAGCCGCCGCAAGGCCTGGGCGTGCGGCGTCTGCTCGAGCACGACCCCCGCCCCCTCGGCCCGCCGCCGGCCCTCGTCGGTGGGCCGGTCGTCGATGGCGATGACCCGCGCCCCGCGGTCGCGCAGGTGGCGCGCCACCGCCTCGCCGCTCACGCCCATCCCCACCACCAGCGCGGTCTCCGCTCGGGGGCCGGTCACAGGATCCCTCCCGGGAGGCGGCATTGGGGGCCGGCGGAGAGGTAGTCGGCATAGAACAACCCGAGGGCCAGGGCCGTGAACATCAGCGACAGGATCCAGAAGCGGATGATGACGGTGGTCTCGGGCCAGCCCATGAGCTCGAAGTGGTGGTGGATGGGGGCCATGCGGAAGACCCGCCGGCCGAACAGCTGGAAGACCAGCACCTGGATGGCCACCGAGAGGGTGATCATCACGAACAGGCCGCCGGCGATGGGGAGGAGGAGGTGGGTGTTGGTGGTGAGGGCCAGCCCGGCCAGGCCGGCCCCGAGCGCGAGCGACCCGGTGTCGCCCATGAAGATGCGGGCGGGGGCGGCGTTCCACCACAGGAAGCCGGTGCAGGCGCCCACCAGCGCAGCCGCCACCAGCGACAGGTCCAGGGCGGGCCCGACGTTGTAACAGGACTCGTGGCGGAACTGCCAGAACCCCACGAACACGAAGGCGGCGAAGGCGTAGATCGACGAGCCCGCGGCCAGCCCGTCGAGGCCGTCGGAGAGGTTCACGGCGTGGGCGGTGCCCATGATGATCAGGACGGCCCAGATGATGTAGAGGGGGTCGCTGATGTCGACGATGCTGCGGCTGAAGGAGATGTCGGTGCGGACCTTGGCCTTGTACACGGCCAGCAGGGCGAACACCAGGGCGACGGCGACCAGCCCCACCGTCTTGGCCGTCTTGTTGAGCCCCAGGCTGCGCTGGCGGGAGACCTTGATCCAGTCGTCGGCGAAGCCCACCAGGCCGGCGGCCACGGTGACCAACACCACCAGCACGCCCGCGCTGGTGACCACCGCACCGGTGCCGATGTGGCTGGCCGCGTAGCCGACGACGAGGGCCGCCATCATGGTGAGGCCGCCCATGGTGGGGGTGCCGGCCTTGGTGACGTGGCCCTGGGGCCCGTCCTCCCGGATCTGCTGGCCGATGCCGCGCACCTGGAGGGCGCGGATGAGCAGGGGCGTGCCCAGCATGGCGACGAGCAGCCCCACGGTGGCGGCGACGAGGAGGGCTACCACGCCGGCGGACCTTCCAGCAGGCGGAGGGCGAGCCTCTCCAGACCGGCCGCCCGGCTGCCCTTGAACAGCACGGCGTCGCCTTGGCCCAGGCCGCCCAGCAGGGCCTCCACCCCGCCGTCGCCTGCCGGGGGGATGCCGTACTCCTCGGTGCCGACGGTCACGACCTCGATGCCGCAGGCGGCGGCCACCTCGGCCATCCGCCGGTGCTCGGCCGCCGAGACCGCTCCCAGCTCGAGCATGGGGCCCAGCACCGCCACCCGCCGGCCGGTGGCCGGAAGCGAGGCCAGGGCCCGCAGGGCGGCCTCGGTGGAGGCGGGGTTGGCGTTGTAGGCGTCGTTGAGGACGGTGGCGCCCGCCGGCGAGCGGCGCACGTCCATGCGCCACCGGGAGGGCGTGGCCTCGGCCAGGCCGGCGGCCACGTCGTCCAGGCCGACGCCCACGGCCAAGGCGGCGGCCGCGGCGGCGGCGGCGTTGGCCGCCTGGTGGGCGCCCCGGACCTCGAGGCGGACGGAGGTGCTGCCCCACGGGGTCCGCAGCGTGAACGACGCCCGCAGCTCGCCGTCGAGGGTGACGCCGGTGGCCCGGACGTCGCCGGTCTCGACACCGAAGGTCAGGACCTCCGCCCGGGTTCGGGCGGCCATGGCCGCCACCCGCTCGTCGGCCGCGTTGAGCACGGCCGTTCCCGTCGCCGGCAGCGACTCGGGCAGCTCGCCCTTGGCCTCGGCCACGCCGTCGAGCGAGCCCAGGAACTCGGTGTGGGACAGGCCCACGTTGGTGACCACGCCGACGGTGGGTGCGGCGATGGCGCACAGCCAGCGGATGTGGCCGGGGCCGCGAGCGCCCATCTCCAGCACCGCAGCGCGGGCGTCGGGCGGGGCGTTGACCAGGGTGAGGGGCAGGCCCAGCTCGTTGTTCTGGCTGCCCTCGCTCACCGCCACCGGCTCCCGGCGGCGCAGCACGGCGCCCAACAGGTCCTTGGTGGAGGTCTTGCCGGTCGAGCCGGTGACGCCCACCACCCGGTCGGGCAGGCGGCTGCGGGCCAGGCGGGCCAGGTCGGCCAGGGCGGCGGCGGTGTCGGCCACGACGGCCGCGGCGGCCTCGACAGCCCCGGCGGACGGGGCGGACGGGGGGCCGCCGGGGGCCGGTTCTCGGGAGGTGAGGTAGGCGGCCGCTCCCGCCTCGAGCGCGGCGCCGATGAAGTCGTGGCCGTCGCGGGCGGCCACCACCGGCACGAACAGCTCCCCGCCCCGCACCCGGCGGGAATCGATGGTGGCGCCGTCGAAGTCGACGTCGTCGCCCACCACCTCTGCGGCGGGCACCTCGGACAGGCGGAACCTCACGTGCCGAGCAGCTCCCGGGCCACGACTCGGTCGTCGAAGGGGACCGACCGGCCGCCGGCGAACACCTGCGAGGTCTCGTGGCCCTTGCCCGCCACCACCACCACGTCGCCGGGACGGGCGGCGTCGAGGGCGAGGGCGATGGCGGTGCGCCGGTCGGGCTCCACCACCAGCACCTCGGGCCGGCTCACCCCGCCGCGCACCTCGGCGAGGATGGCCAGCGGGTCCTCGCTGCGGGGGTTGTCGGTCGTCAGCACGGCCACGTCGGCCAGGCGGGTGGCCACGTCCCCCATCGCCGGGCGCTTGGCGTGGTCGCGGTCACCACCGGCTCCGAACACCACGATCACCCGCCCGCCGGCGGCCAGGCCGCGAGCCGAGGCCAGCACCTTCTCCAGCCCGTCGGGGGTGTGGGCGTAGTCGACCACCACCGCCACCGGGCCCCCGCCGTCCACCCGCTCGAACCGCCCCGGCACCGCCACCAGCGCACCCAGGCCGGCGGCCACGTCGGCGGCCCCCACGCCCAGCTCCCGCGCCAGGGCCCCGGCGGCCAGGGCGTTGGACACGTTGAAGTCGCCCGACAGCCGCAGGTGGACGGGGTGGCCGTCGAGGGTGAACGTCGACCCGTCCCGGTCGAGGGCGAGGTCGCGGGCGTCGGCCATGGAATAGGGACGGACGGCGAGGCGGGTCGACTCGAGGAGCCGCCGTCCCCACGGGTCGTCGGCGTTGACGACGCCCACCCGGGCCCGGGCCGGGTCGAACAGCGACGCCTTGGCCGTGAAGTAGCCCTCCATCGTGCCGTGGTACTCGAGGTGGTCCTGGCTGAGGTTGGTGAAGGCCACCGCCTCGAACCACAGGGCGTCCACCCGCCGCTGGACCAGGGCGTGGGAGGAGACCTCCATGGCCACCGCGTTCACGCCGTCGGCCGCCAGGGCCGCCAGGCGGGCCTGGAGCTCGGGGGCCTCCGGAGTGGTGCGGACGCCGGAGATGGTGCCGATGACGGCGGCTCGCCGGCCGGCCGCCTCGAGCACGGACGCCAGGAGATAGGTGACGGTGGTCTTGCCGTTGGTGCCGGTGACACCCGCGACCGCCAGGCGGCGGGACGGGTGGCCGTAGAAGGCGGCCGCCACCGAGGCCATCGCCGCCCGGGCGTCGGCCACCACCACCTGGGCCACGTCGACGCCGGCCAGGGGGCGCTCCACCAGCAGGGCGACGGCGCCCGCCTCCACGGCCGCCGGGGCGTGGTCGTGGCCGTCGGTGGTGGCGCCCACCAGGCAGCAGAACAGGGCGCCGGAAGTCACCGCCCGCGAGTCGTGGGTGATCGACGTGACCGCGGCCGCGCCGAAGTCGCCCAGCGACCGGAGCACGTCGGTCCCGCCCAGCAGGCGCTCCAGCGGCACCGGGCTCCCGATTCCGGCGGTCGTGCGGTGGCGGGAGGAAGCCGCCAGGGCGGACCGCATGTGGCTCAGGGCCTCGTCGCCGATGACCGGATGAGCGTAGCCGCAGGCACCTGGGCCCCATCCTGCGCCCCGCCGCTCTGGCGTTCGGCCCCCGCAGTCCCGGGCGGCACCTGGAAGTGACGGGCGGCGTAGGCGGCCAGCTCGGCGAAGACGGGGCCCGAGGCGAGGGCGCCGGTGTAGGGCTCCGGCTCGTCGAGCACCACGATGGCGGAGAGGCGAGGCGACTCGGCCGGCAAGAAGCCGGCGAAGCTGGCCACGTAGGCGCCCTCCCGGTAGCCGAGCGAGCCGTCGTCGGCCGTCTTGCGGGCCGTGCCCGTCTTGCCCGCCACCGTGTAGCCCTCGATGGCGGCGGTCCGGCCGGTTCCGCTGGCGACCCCCTCGGCGAGCATGGCCGTCACCGCCCGCGCCGTCTCGGTCGACACGATCCGGCGCCGTTCGGGCTCGTCGCCCTCGTGCACCTTGCCGTGGGCGTCGACCCGGGCCTTGACCAGCGTGGGCTCGACGTGGACGCCGCCGTTGGCGATGGTGTTGTAGGCGGTGAGCATCTGGAGGGGCGTGACGGCCAGCCCGTAGCCGATGGCCAGCGTGGGCAGGGAGGTGCCCGACCAGTCGTCGAGGTCGGGCAGGATGCCGGCCGCCTCCCCGGGGAAGCCGAGCCCGGTGTCGTCGTCCATCCCGAAGGCCTTGAGGTACTTGTTGAGCCCGGCCTTGCCCAGCTGCTGGGCCACGAGGATCGCCCCCGAGTTGGAGGAGTGGGCCACGATCTCGGCCGGGGTCCACCACCCCGGAGGGTGCGACTCGGCGTCCTGGAAGGTGGTGCCCGACACGGTGATCGAGTCGGGGACGGAGAACCGCTGGTCGGGGGTGATGGCGCCCTCCTCGAGGGCTCCGGCCAGCGTGATCAGCTTGTTGACCGACCCCGGCTCGTAGACGTCGATCAGGGCCTTGTTGTAGCCGGCCGGCCGGGGAGACTGGCCCTTGGCGCCGGCCACCACGTTGGCGATGGCGAGCACCTCACCGGTGCGGGGGTCCATGACGACGGCGATGCCCCCCTTGGAGCGCGTCGACGTGATCTGGCGGGCCAGGGCCTGCTCGGTGAAGAACTGGAGGTCCCGGTCGAGGGTGAGCACCACGTCGTCGCCCCGGACCGGCGACACGCTCTGGCGCACGCCGCCCGCGATGTCCCGACCGCTCGGGTCCCGCTCCACCAGCTTCTCGCCCGGCGTGCCCGCCAGCTCGTCCTCGAGCTGGCGCTCGAGGCCGGAGAGGCCTTCGTCGTCGATGCCCACCTCGCCCAGGACGGAGGAGGCGATCGAGCCCGCGGGCTGGACCCGGGTGGGCTCCTCCTGGAGCCCGATCCCGTCGAGGGCCAGGGCCTCGACCTCGGCCGCCACCGAATCCTCGACGCGCCGGGAGAGGTAGACGAAGTTGCCGCTGCCGGTCAGCAGGGCCCGCAGCTCGGCTTCCGGCCGCTCGAGGACGGGGCTGAGGGCCCGGGCCGCCCCCGCCGGGTCGGTCACCATCTGGGGGTCGGCGAAGACGGTCGAGCGGGGGATGCTCACCGCCAGCTCGGCCCCGTTGCGGTCCACGATCGACCCCCGCTGGGCGGGGAGGACGACGGCGTGCAGCCGCTGGTCCTGGCCGAGGACGGCGTAGCGGTCGGCGTTGAGGGCCTGGACGTCGACCAGGCGGACGACGACGGCCCCGAACCCCAAGACGAGCACGATGAGCAGGGCGAACAGCCGCCCCCGGGGGTCGCTCTGCCTGGGGTTCGGGCGTGGGGTCCGGTTCGCCCGGCGGGGGGGACTCGCCGGGCGAACCGAGATCGGTCGCCGCACCTGGGTGCGGGTGGGGGTGACGGGCGAAGGGCGAGAGGGGCGCGTGACCGTCGCCGTGGGGACCGCACGAGGCGGGCGGGTCGTGGTCGCCCGCCGGGGTGGCACTCGCGTCGCCGTACGGGACAGGGCCCGCAGGAACTCGGCGTCGGTGACTTGGCCCGAGCGGCGACGCGCGCCGGGCGGGCGGGGGCGGGTGGGGGCGGTCACGGGCGGTCCGTGATCGTGGTGGGGGGCGTGGCCGTGACCGGCACGCTCGTCGTGGTCGTGGGCCGGGGGCCCGGGATGGTGGTGGCCGGCGGGTCGGCCAGGGTGGCGGGCCGGAGCGGCACGACCGTCGGCGGCGACACCATCCCCAGGCGCTCCCGCGCCTCGGCCACGACCTTGGCCGGGGCCTCCAGCTCGGCGACCTGGAGCCGCAGCCGGCGCTGGACCTCCTCCTGCTCGGCGACCTGGGCCGACAGCTTCTGCACGTCGCCCTGGCCCTGGGCCAGCAGCACGTGCAGCCCCACCACCCCGAACAACCCGAACAGGGCGGCCAGGAAGGCGACGGCCGTGCCGAGCCGCAGCAACCGCAGGCGGCGGGCGGCGGCCGGTTCGGGGACGACGTGGAGCAGCGGCCGGCGGGGCGGCTCTGCCGTGGGCGCGGGCGCCGGACGGGGGGCGAACACGGCCGCCGCCGCCCGGCGGGGCGCGGTCATACCGCCACCTCCAGCTTCTCGACGGCCCGCAGGCGAGCGCTCTCGGCCCGGTGGTTGCGGGCGATCTCCTCGGCCGACGGCTTGCGGGCGCCCCGGGTGAGCAGGCGCACGGTGGGCGTGGCCCCGCAGCCGCACGGCAGGCCGGGGGGGCAGACGCAGCCCCCGGTGGCGGCGGTGCGGAAGCGGTCCTTCACGATGCGGTCCTCGCCGGAGTGGTAGGCGAGCACCACGCAGCGCCCTCCCGGGCGGAGGGCGGCGATGGCCTGGTCGAGGGCGGGGCCGAGCACGTCCAGCTCCTGGTTCACCTCGATGCGGAGGGCCTGGAAGGTGCGGCGAGCGGGATGGCCGCCCCGCCGGCGGGCGGGGGCGGGGATGGCGTGGCGGACCACGTCGGCCAGCTCGGTGGTGGTGGCCAGCGGCCGGACGGCCCGGGCCGCCACCACCGCCCGGGCGATGCGGCGGGCGTGGCGCTCGTCCCCGTACCGGAACAGCACCTGGGCCAGGCGGCCCTCGTCGTAGGTGTTGACCACGTCGGCCGCGGTCACGGGGGCGGAGGCGTCCATCCGCATGTCGAGGGGGCCGGCGGCGCGGTAGGAGAAGCCCCGTTCCGGCCGGTCCAGCTGGGGCGAGCTGACACCGAGGTCGAACAGCACGGCGGACACCTCCTCTTCACCGATGTCGTCGAGGACCGCCCGGAGACGGTCGAAACGGGCGGCGCGCAGGGTGGCCCTGGCGCCGAATGCGCTGAGCGCGCCGGCTGCCGCAGCCAGCGCGTCGGCGTCCTGGTCGAGCCCGAGCAGGCGGAGGTCGGGGCGCGCCGACAACAGGGCGCGCGCGTGCCCGCCCAACCCGACGGTGGCGTCCACCACCAACCCGGGCGGGACGGGCCCGAGGAGCTCGACGACCTCCCCGACCAGCACCGGCTCGTGCTCTGCGACCTCGCTCATCCGCCGTCCCCCGGCCGGCGGGAACCATGGGGTTCCCGGGAAGGGGGCGAAGGGGGATCTTCCGATCTACCGTCCGGGGGACGGCGCACGAGCGAGGCGCGTCGCAACAAGCGGGGACAGTCCGTCAGCGGGCGGCGAGGGGCGCCCCCCTTCGGGTCACGGCGTTCGGGCCACGCAGGCCGGTCACCCGGCGACCTCGCCCGACAGGGCCCGCTCGCCGGACCGCTTGCGCTGCCGCCACAGGGCCGCATCCCAGATCTCCACATGGTCGAAGGCGCCGTTCACCACCACGTCCCGCTCCAGGCGGGCGAACTCCCGCAGGTGCGGCGGCAGGGCCACCCGCCCCTGCTTGTCGGGGCTCGCCTCCTGGGCCCCGGCGAAGAAGAACCGGGCCACGTTGCGCCCCTCCTCGCCCGACCGGGCCCGCTCCTTCATCTCCAGGGCGCGGCGCTCGAACTCGTCGGGTGGCCACAGGCCCAGGCAGCCGTCGATCTCGCTCGTCACGTAGGCCTGCTCCAGCTGGTCGCGGAACTTGGCCGGGAGGATCACCCGGCCCTTCACGTCGAGAGAGTGGTTGTGTTCCCCGAGGAACATGCATGCGCCACCTGGGAGCGAAGTTGTCGATCATCCGTGTCCACCCGAGCCACGGGCCTCCCCATAGGCGCCCGTTCACTCCACTTCGCTCCACCTTACGCCCCGGTCGGGGACGGGTCAACACCGGGGCAGGGCGGGTGCACCACCGCCCTCTCCGTCACCGGGCAGACTGCTCACCGTGGAGTTGCCGCTGCGCACGCGCCTGGCCGCCCTGTCGGGTCGGTTGGTGTCGGAGCTGTCGCGGCGGGCGCACGCCGGCTCCGGCTCGAACATCGGTGGGCGGGTCACCCTCGCCCTCGACCCCCACGCCCTCGAGCTGATGGCCGCCGGCCGCGAGGTGGCCCTCGTGTCCGGCACCAACGGCAAGACCACCACCACCCGCCTGCTGGCCGCCGCCCTGGGCCGCCGGGGGTCGGTGACCACCAACTCCCAGGGCGCCAACCTGATCTCGGGCCTGGTGGCGACCCTCGCCGGCCAGGCCGAGGCCCACTACGCCGCCCTGGAGGTGGACGAGGGCCTGCTGGCCCGGGCCACCGCCGAGATCAAGCCGTCGGCGGTGGTGCTGCTCAACCTCAGCCGGGACCAGCTCGACCGCATCGGCGAGGTGCGGCTGCACGCCGAGTCGTGGCGGCGGGCCATCGACGGGGTGCCCGGCACCCGGGTGGTGGCCAACGCCGACGACCCGCTGGTGGCGTGGGCCGCCCACGCCGGCCGCATGATCACCTGGGTGGGCACCGGCCAGCGCTGGCGGGAGGACGCCGCCACCTGCCCGGCCTGCGGCAACCGCATCCGCTGGAAGCCGCCCGGCGACCTCACCACCGCGGGCAGCCCCGAGCGGGGCGGGGCGCCGTGGGCGTGCGTGGCCTGCGGGTTCTCCCGCTGCCCGCCCGACCTGTGGCTGGAGGGAAGCGACCTGGTGACCGCCGACGGCGAGCGCCACCCCGTCCGCCTCCGCCTGCCCGGCTGGTGCAACCGGGCCAACGCGGCGATGGCCGCGGCGGCCGCGGTGGCCCTGGGCGTCCGCCCCGGCGACGCCCTGGCCGCCATGGCCGAGGTCGGCACGGTGGCGGGCCGCTACGAGGTCATCCCGGTGGCCGGCGCCCGCGTCCGGCTGCTGCTGGCCAAGAACCCGGCCGGCTGGGCCGAGACCCTCGACCTGATCCGGCCCCCGCCCACCCCGGTCGTCGTCGGCATCAACGCCCGGGTGGCCGACGGGCGCGACCCGTCCTGGCTGTGGGACGTCCCGTTCGAGCGCCTCCAGGGCCGCCTGGTCGTCGCCGCGGGCGACCGGGCCCACGACCTGGCCGTCCGCCTGCGCTACGCCGAGGTTGAGCACACCCTCGTGTCCGGCTACCGCGACGCCATCGCGGTGGCGGCCGCCGCGTCCAACGGCGAGGGGCTGGTGCGGGAGGTCGACCTGGCCGCCAACTACACCGCCTTCCAGGACGCCCGCACCGAGCTCCGCCGTGTCGCCTGACCGCGACCCCGTCTCGATCGCACTGCTCTATCCCGAGCTGCTGGGGACCTACGGCGACGGGGGCAACGGCGTGGTGCTGGCCCAGCGGCTGCGCTGGCGCGGGATCCCGGCGGAGGTCACCGACGTCACCGCCGGCGAGTCGGTGCCCTCCTCGTGCGACATCTACCTCATGGGCGGCGGCGAAGACGGTCCCCAGGCCCTGGCCGTGCGTGAGCTACGGGCCAGCCGGGCCCTGACCACGGCGGTGGAGAACGGCGCCGCGGTGCTGGCCGTGTGCGCCGGCTTCCAGCTCCTCGGCCGGTCGTTCCGGGGGCCGGACGGGCGTCCTCACACCGGCCTGGGCCTGATCGACTGCTCCACCGACCGGGGCCCCGGCGCCCGGCGGGTGGGCGAGCTGGTCGTCGAGCCCGCGGCCGACCTCGACCTGCCTTCCTTGACCGGCTACGAGAACCACCAGGGCGTCACCACCCTCGGGCCGTCGGCCCGGCCCTTGGGGTCGGTCGTGGTGGGCCACGGCAACGACACCGGCGACGCCAGCGAGGGGGCCGTCTCCGGCCGGGTCATCGGCACCTACCTCCACGGCCCCGTCCTCGCCCGCAACCCGGCCCTCGCCGACCTCATCCTGTCCTGGGTCGTCGGCCCCCTCGACCCCATCGAGGACTCGGAGGTCGACGCCCTCCGCCAGCACCGCCTGGCCGTGGCCCGCCGCGGCCACCCCCTCGCCGGCTGGCGGGTGAAGCCCTAAGGCTCCTCCTCGTTCCCCGGCGCGGGACGCACGTGGGAGGTGCGCTCGACGCCGGAAGACGGTTGGTCGAGGGGGCAGGCGTAGCTCGTGCGGCCGCCGATCTCCTCGACCTCGACGGGCGTGCCGCAGCGGGCGCAGCGGTCCTGCTTGTAGACGGCGCGGCCCCCGGCCTGGATGGTCCCGTCCTCCACGGCCTGGGCCATCATCGTCCGGAGGGTCGTCCACAGGCAGTCGAGCTCGGCCGGGGCCAGGCCGGCGGCGGGGCGGCGGGGGTGGACGCCGCAGGCGAACAGCACCTCGGCCCGGAAGACGTTGCCCACGCCCGCCACCACGGCCTGGTCGAGCAGGGCGGCGCCGATGGAGCGGCCGTCGGCGCCCAGGCGGCGGCGGGCCTCGGCCCCGTCGGCGTCGGGCCGCAGCGGGTCGGGGCCGAGGCGGGCGAGCACGGCGGCCCGCCGGTCGCCGTCGACCAGCTCGCAGGTGGACGGCGCCACCAGCTCCCATGCCACGTCCTGGCGGGGCGACTCCAGCCGCACCCGGGCCTGGCGCAGCGGCGGGCGGTCGGGCCCGGCGGGGAGGAACTTGCCCTGCATGCCCAGGTGGACGTGGAGGTGGGCGCCGCCCTCGAAGGCGTGGAACAGGTGCTTGCCGGCCGCCTCCACCCCGATGAGGCGGCGGCCGTCGAGGGCGGCCGCGCCGTCGGCGAAGCGGCCCTGCGGGGAGGTGGCCCGCAGCTCCTCCCCCACCATCCCCTGCTGGTCGCGGGCCAGGCGGTGGACGGTGTGGCCCTCAGGCACGGCGCACGCCGGCGGCCCGGACCGGCCAGACGTAGGGCAGGTCGTCGGGGACGCCCGGGAAGAGGGGCCCGTAGTGGACGGGGTCCTTGCGTAGCAGCGAGGACTGGTGGCTGCGGTGCAGGCCCGAGTCCCCGAGCCAGGCCGGGAGCCGCCCGGCGGCGGCCAGCTCGGCCTGCGTGCGCACCGCGGCGAGGCCGGACACGGCCCGGAAGTCCTCGACGATGGTGGTGGCGACCGTGTCGTTGTGGCCCCGCCGCCGCCACTCGTCGCACATGGCCAGGGCGTAGGCCACCAGGGCCTCCTCGGAGCCGGCCCACATGAGCACCGCCGGGTGGTTCTTCCAGCCGTAGACGTCCCTGGTCAGGGCCCGCAGCACCTGGAGGGCCTCCACCCGCTGCTTGCCGAGCCGGCGCGTGTCGAGCAGCCGGGCCGTGGTCGCGAAGTCGGGATCGGGCAGGAACGTCTGCATGCTGCCTGGGATTCGTGCCCGCCGGGGCCGCCGGACGTAACACCGGGCCCCGCGGCGGGCGCTGCTCGCCCCGGACCATGTGGCACGATGCCCCCGTGCGGGGCATGCGACTGGCGGCTGCGCTGGTGGCCACCGTCGTGCTGGCGGCGTGCGGGGGCGACGGGGAATCGGCGGCGCCGACCACCACGTCCACCACCCCGTCCCCCGTCCAGCTCGACAAGCAGCGGGCGCAGCGGGCGGTGCTGTCCCTCGCCGACCTCCCCGGCTACACCGAGGACGCACCCGACCCCGACGACGAGGACCAGGCCGTCGCCAGCGCCGACGAGTGCGTCGAGGCCAACGCCCTGCTCCTGCGGCTGGGCGAGGACGACGACCCCCGGGGCGCGGCATCGGCCGACTTCGGCCGGGAGGCCCACACCGTGTCGTCGAGCGTGACGTTCGCCGAGACCGACGAAGAGGCCCGCCAGGCCATCGCCGTGCTCAACCGGGGGGCGACCATCACGTGCCTCAGCACCGCCCTGACCGAGGAGCTGCGGGCCACCCCCGGCTTCACCAACGTGCGGGTGACGAGCTCCAAGCTGCCGGGGGTGACGGCCGGGGACGAGAACGTCGGCTACCGGCTCGTCACCCGGGGCACGGCCGCAGGCCAGGCGGTCACCATCAACCTGGAGTTCACCTTCGTGCGGGTGGGCCGGGGCGTCTCGGTGTTGCAGTCGGTCTCGGAGACCAGCACCTTCCCGGCCGCCGACCGCGCCCGCCTCCTCGGGCTGATCGCCGGCCGCCTGGCGGCGTAGCGCCCTAGACCCGGGCCAGGGCCTCGAGGAAGGACCGCTCGAGCTCGTGGCGGCCCACCGGGAGGGGCGCCGCCGACGCCGCCAGCTCGCCCGCCGCCTCGGGCACGCCCAGGAGCGCGGCCATCCGGGCGCCGTCCCACCGCAGCAGGGCGGCGCACTGGAAGAGGGCCACGTCCCGGCTCCGGCGCTGGCTGATGCCCACCACCTTGCGGTGGGTGAGCGTCACCTCGCCCGGGCCGAGCCCGGCGAAGCAGGCCACGTCCGACCAGCGCGAGCGGCGGAGGGGGCCGGGGTGGGCCACCGCCTCCTCCACCCCGGCGGCGGCCAGGGCGGCGACCCAGACCTCGCCCAGCCACAGGAAGGCCCGCCCCACGTCGGCCTGCCACAGGCGGTCGCCGGCGGGGACGGCCACGTCCACCCACAGCAGCCCGCCCTCCTCGACCAGCACCGCCCCTCCCCCGCTGCGGCGGCGGGCGACCGCCACCCCGGGCGGTGCCGCGGCCAGGTCGGGCTGGGTGCTGCCCAGGACGAGGGCGGGACGGTCGACGTCGAGCACCCAGACGGCGGGCTCGGGCGGGGGCGGCCAGGGCCGGCCGTGGAGGTCGGCGGCGGCGCCCCGCAGGCGGTGCACCCGCCAGCGCCCGGTGTCCCCAGCGACACTGGCGCGAGCGGGTGCGCACGCGTCGTCGATCGGCGAGGACGGCCCCCCGTTGCCCTCGCCGGATCGAGCTACTGACAAGTTCGCCGCCGGTGCCCGATCTCCTGCTCGGCCGCCCCGCTCAGGCGGAAAGTGCGTCCACCGCGCCCTGGAGGTAGGGCTCCCACTGCGGGTGCACGGTGCCGACGGCCACGATGATCCACGTCAGCTCCTTGGGTGCGGTGGGACGCCGCCGCAGCACCAGCCCCACCTCGTGCAGGGCCCGGTCCTCCTTGCGGGTGTTGCAGGGCCGGCACGCGGCCACCACGTTCTCCCACACGTGCTGGCCGCCCCGGCTGCGGGGGATGACGTGGTCGATGTTCTCCGCCGCCGCGCCGCAGTACTGGCAGCGACCCCCGTCCCGGGCGAACACGGCCCGCCGGTTGAGGGCGGCCCGGGCCCGGAACGGCACCTTCACGAAGTACGTGAGCCGGATGACCGACGGTACCGGCATCGAGGTGCGCTCGGAGTGGAGCACCCGGTCGGCGGTGTGGAGCACCTCCGCCTTCTCCTTCAGGACCAGCACGACCGCTCGCCGCACCGACACCACGCACAGGGGCTCGTAGGAGGCGTTGAGAACGAGGGCCTTCGACAACGGTCCGCCCTAGGCGCCGGGTGCTGGTGGGACGTTCATCGGTGCCGAGGGTAGCTCAGGCGGTCCCAGGACCGGCACCAAGAAAGCCACGCCACGACGTCGGGCGGCGGCGGAACGTGGCGGGCGTCGCCGTAGGCCGTCTTGAGCCGGAACGCGAGCCACGCCCGGTCCGGCAGCGGCAGGAACGGCGGGCGCCGCCACCAGCCGGTGGGCGCCAGCCGGCGGGCCTGGGTGAGGGCGGTGGGCCACAGGTCGGGCCGCCGGGCCACGGCCGCCACCACCGCCAGCCACGCCGTCACCTTCACGGGAGGCGGCCCAGGCCCCGCCACCCCACCGCCCCCGCCCCCACCAGGGGGCCCTCGGGGCCGAGGCCCACGGGCACGATCCGGGCGTCGCGGGAGAAGTCGAGGCGGCACCGTTCCGACAGCTCGGCCTGGGCGGCGGCGAAGAACGGCTCTCCGAAGCCGAGCGCCACCGAGCCGCCCGCCGCGGCCAGGGGCAGGTCGAGCAGGTTGCAGACCGTCGCCACTCCCCGGCCGACGAGCCGGCCGGTGCGCTCGACCACGTCGGGCCCCGCCTCCGACGCGGGCCGGCCGGTGATGGCGGCGATGGCCGTCCCCGACGCCTCCGCCTCCAGGCAGCCCCGGGCCCCGCAGCCGCAGAGGTGCCCGTCCGGCTCCACGATCACGTGGCCGATGTGGCCGGCGTTGCCCAGCGCCCCGTCCAGCAGACGCCCGTCGAGGACGATGCCGCCCCCCACACCGGTCGACACGACCATGGCCAGGAAGTCGGCCCGCCCGGCCGCCGCCCCCCGCCACCCCTCGCCCAGGGCCAGCGCCTTGGCGTCGTTGTCCACGAAGGTGGGCAGGTCGGTGGCCTCGGCCAGCCGGGCCCGCAAGGGGAAGTCCCGCCAGGCGGGGATGTTGAGGGGCGACACCGCCTCGCCGCCCGGCGCCATGGGACCGCCGCACCCGACCCCGCACACGACCACGTCGCCGTCGCCGCCCACCGACTCCATCAGGGCGAGGAGGACGGAGAACAGCCGCTCGCCGTCGCCGCCGCCCCCCGTCGTGGGCGCCGACGCCCGGGCCACGAGGTCCCCCTCGGCGGTGACCAGCCCGGCCGCCAGCTTGGTCCCCCCGATGTCGATCGCCAGCGCCACCTCGATGGGCGCGACGGTAATGCGGCCTTGCCGGCGTTACCCTTATCCGGTCCACGACCCCCCGAGCGAGGACGCCATCACCATCTCCAGACCACGACTCGCGACCCGTTCCGTCGAATCCTTCGCCGACGGCTTCGAAGCCGTCGCCCAGAACGTCGCCACGGTCATCCAGGGGAAGGACGAGCCCATCCGCCTGGCCCTCGTGTGCCTGCTGGCCGAGGGCCACCTCCTCATCGAGGACGTCCCCGGCGTGGGCAAGACGAGCCTGGCCAAGGCGCTGGCGGCCAGCCTGGGCTGCACGTGGGGGCGGATCCAGTTCACCCCCGACCTGCTCCCGTCGGACGTGACCGGCGTCACCGTCTACAACCGGGCCACCGGCACCTTCGAGTTCCGCCCCGGCGGGATCTTCGCCAACCTGGTGCTGGGCGACGAGATCAACCGCGCCTCACCGAAGACCCAGTCGGCCCTCCTCGAGGCCATGGAGGAGCGCCAGGTCACCGTCGACCGCACGACCTACCCCCTGCCCACGCCCTTCATGGTCATCGCCACCCAGAACCCGGTCGAGCACGAGGGCACCTACCCGCTGCCCGAGAGCCAGCTCGACCGCTTCCTCATGCGGATCGAGATGGGCTACCCGGGGCGGGCGTCGGAGATCGCCATCCTCGACACCCACGCCCTCGGCCCCCAGTCGCTGCACCTCGACCCCGTCGCCTCCGAGGCCGACGTCATGGTGATGATCGAGCTGGCCCACGCCATCCACGTGGCCCAGTCGCTCAAGGGCTACATCGTGGACATCGCCGAGGCCACCCGCCGCCGCTCCGACCTGGCCCTGGGCGTGTCGCCCCGCGCCGCCCTCGGCCTGTTGCGGGCGGCCCGGGCCCGGGCCGCGGCCATGGGGCGGGAGTACGTCGTGCCCGACGACATCAAGACGCTGGCCGGGCCCGTGCTGGAGCACCGCCTGGCCCTCACGCCCGAGGCCCAGCTGCGGGGGGCCAACCGCCAGGACGTGCTGGCCGACGTGTTGGCCTCCGTCCCCGTCCCCACCCGCTCCGCCTGAGCGACCCGTGCTGACCAAGCGGGGCTGGGGCCTGCTGACCGGCTCGATGGTGCTGGGGGCGGCGGGGCGGACGCTCGGCGTGGTCGAACTGTACGTCCTGGCCGCGGGCGGGGCCGGGCTGCTGGTGCTGGCCGTGCTGTCGGTGCTGGTGCGGGGCCGGGTGGACCTCGACGGCCGGCGCCGGCTGGTGCCGTCGCGCGTCCACGCCGGCAGCGACAGCCGGGTGGAGCTGGAGGTCACCAACCCGGGCCTGCGCACCACCCCCGTCCTCACCCTGCGCGACACGGTGGCCGCGGGCCGGGGCACGTCCGCCGCCCCCCGGATGGCCCGCTTCCAGCTCGCGCCGCTGCGGGCCGAGGAGTCCAACCGGGCCGCCTACCGGCTGGGTGCGGAGCGCCGGGGCGTGTTCCGGGTGGGCCCGCTGGAGGCGGTGGTGGGCGACCCCTTCGGCCTGGTCTCGGTGACCTCCGAGGCGGCGCCCACGACCGAGCTGACCGTGTACCCCCGGATCGAGGTCGTCACCCCACCCCCCCTCACCACCGGCCACGACCCCCGCTCGGGGGGCGGCCACGCCACCTTCCTGGGCCACGGCGACGAGTTCTACGGCCTGCGGGCCTACGAGGTGGGCGACGACCTGCGCCAGGTGCACTGGCCCTCGACCGCCCGCCAGGACGAGCTGATGATCCGCCAGCACGAGCTGCCCTGGCAGGGGCGGGCCACCGTCCTGCTCGACGTGCGCTCGACGGCCCACGACGACGGTTCGTTCGAGCAGGCGGTGTCGGCTGCGGCCACCCTGCTCACCGCCAGCTGGAAGCGCGACAGCCAGGTCCGCCTGCTCACGACCCAGGGCCTCGACTCCGGCTTCGGCACCGGCGCCGGGCACCTGGAGGCGGCCATGGAGCACCTGGCCGTGGTCGAGCCCGGGCCCGACCGCTTCGATCCCCTCGTCACCGCCCTCCGCCGCCGGGCGACGGGCGCCCTGGTCGTGGTCAGCACCACGGCGGCCGGCCCCGGCCTGGCCGGGCTGGTCGGCGCGGCCGGCGGGTTCGGCTGGATGGCCATGGTCCTGGTCCGCCGGCCGGGAGCGTCGCAGCCCCTGCCGCCGGCCACCATGTCGGTCGTCGTGGAGCCCGGGCAGTCCTTCGCCGAGGCCTGGAACCGGGCCCTGGCCGTCCCGGCGGCGGCGGGGCGGCGATGACCGCCGTCCTCAGCCGGTCACGGCGGCCCGAGCCGCCCCCGGCCAGCCCGGCCCGCACGCCCGGCTCGGGCGGAGGCTCGCTGCCGCCGTCAGGGCCGTCGTCCCTGGTGGGCGTGGGCACCGAGGTGGCCCTCGTGGCGGTCACCGCCGCCGCCGCCCTGGGGCTGGCCCGCCTGTTCGCCGACGGCTCCTTCATCCTTCCCGTGCTGACCGCCGTCCTGGCCGCCCACGCCTTGGCCTGGGCGTGCCGGCGGTCCGGCCTGGGGCTGCTGGCCTCGGCCGCGGTGTCGGCCGTGGGGCTGGTGCTGGCCGTGGCCTGGCTGGTCGAGCCCCACACCACCACCCTCCTCCTCCCCGGCCCCGCCACCTGGTCGGCCATCGCCGACGACCTGCGCATCGCCTGGGAGCGGTTCGGCGACGTCAAGGCCCCCACGCCGCCGTTGCGGGGCTTCGTGCTGGCGGCCGTGGTCGGAGCGTGGGTGGCCGCCACCACCAGCGACTTCTTCGCCTTCCGCATGCGGGCCCGGTTCGAGGCCATGGCGCCCGGCTTCACCCTGTTCGTGTTCGGGGCCATCCTCGGCGCCGACAAGCTCCGGCTGCCGGTCACCGCCCTCTACCTGGCCACCGTCGTGACCTACGCCCTGTTCAGCGAGGCCGCCCGCCAGTCAAGGGCCAGCTCCTGGTTCGCAGGGCGGTCGCGGGACGGCGACTCCTCCATCCTGCGCACGGGCGCGGCGCTGGGCGGGGTGGCGGTGCTGGTGGCGGTGGTCATCGGCCCCCACCTTCCCGGCGCGGGCCGCGCCGGCCTGGTGAGCTGGCGGGACGGCCAGGAGGGCGGCTCCCGCTCGCGGGTCACCGTCAGCCCCCTCGTCGACATCCGCGGCCGCCTCGTCGACCAGTCCAACACCGAGCTGTTCACCGTGCGGGCGGACCGGCCCAGCTACTGGCGGCTGACGTCCCTCGACCGTTTCGACGGCTCCATCTGGTCGTCGCTCGGCACCTACCAGCCCACCCGGGCCACCCTGCCCGGCGCAGGTCAGGGCCGGGAGCTGCTCCAGGAGGTGCAGGTCGGGGCCTTGGGGTCGATCTGGCTGCCTGCCGCCTACCGGCCCGAGCACGTGGACGGCGTGCGGGGCGCCCGCTTCGACCGTGACTCGGGCAGCCTCCTGGCCGAGAGCGAGTCGGTCGACGGGCTCGCCTACCGCGTCACCTCGGTGATCCCGACCCTCGAAGGGGCCCAGCTGGCGGCCGCCTCCCAGGACGTCCCCGACGCGGTCGCGGCCGACTACCTGGAGCTGCCCTCCGCGTTCTCTCCGAACATCGTCCTCGAGGCCCGCCGGGTGACGTCCGGCGCAGCCAGCAACTACGACAAGGCCCGCCGGCTCCAGGACTACTTCCGCAGCGGCATCTTCGACTACAGCCTCGACGTCGACCCCGGCCACGGGGTGGACGCCATGGAGCAGTTCCTGTTCGCCACCCGGGCCGGGTACTGCGAGCAGTTCGCGGGGACGTTCGCGGCCATGGCCCGGGCCGTGGGGGTGCCCGCCCGGGTGGCGGTGGGCTTCGTGCCCGGCGCCCGCCTCGACGACGGCCGCCACCACGTGGCCGGGCGCGACGCCCACGCCTGGCCCGAGGTCTACCTGGGCGAGTACGGCTGGGTGGCCTTCGAACCGACCCCCGGCCGGGCCAACCCGGGCACGTCGTCCTACACCGGTGTGACCGAGACGGCCGAGACCAACTCCACCCAGGGGACGATCCCCACCACCACGTCGACCACGGTCGCGGGCACGCCCCCCAGCAGCGTCCCCGAGGAGGAGCAGCAGCTCGAGAGCTCGAGCACCGCCCCCGACGAGGCGGACGAGTCCAGCCCCCTGCGCCGGGCCCTGCTGGCGCTGGCCGCCCTGCTCGTCGGGTACGGGGCGGGGGTGCCGGCCGGCCGCCGCTGGCTGGCCGCCCGCCGCCGCCGCCAGGCGGCCACGCCGACCCAGCAGGTGCTGGTGGCGTGGCAGGAGGCGGAGGACGCCCTCGGCCAGGCCGGCCGTCCCCGCCGGGCCTCGGAGACCCCCGGCGAGTTCGCGGCCCGCACCGCCCCCGGCCTGGGGGACGCCGGTCCCCACCTCGCCCGCCTGGCCACGCAGACCACCGCCGCCGGCTTCTCCGCCGCCGGCGCGCCCGCCGCCGCCGTCGCCCCCGCCCAGCAGGCCGCGGCGGCGGTGGCCGAGGAGCTCAAGGCCCAGGCCGGCCCCCTCAAGCGGGCCCAGTGGGCCCTCGACCCGCGACCCCTCGTTTCGGGGCGTCTGGGCCACCTGAGGCGTGGCCGAAGCGCCCCGAAATAGGAAAGGCCGCCCCGTCGGGGCGGCCTATGGAGCGCCTACTCCTCTTTCTTGAAGCGCTTCTTGAACTTCTTGCCGGCGTCGCCCCAGGCCTCTTTGAAGTTGTTGACCTTGACGCTCTCCGACACCTGCTTCCAGCCCGCCTTGCCCATCTTGCGCAGGTTGCGCTCGAAGACGAACGCGCAGCCGAGCATGACCAGGAAGCCGGCGAAGCCGAGCACGAGGTTGTAGGCGAACGACGACACGAGCAGGGCGAACCCGAGGAAGAAGCCCAGCGCCGCCCACTTCAGGTTGCGGCCGTGGTGGCGGTAGACGGTGGTCTTGGCCACCTCTCGCGCGAACGCGGGATCGCTGGCGTAGAACTGCTGCTCGATCTCGTGGAGGATCCGCTGCTCGTCCTCGGAAAGAGGCACCCTCTGCCCTCTCGACGTCCTGCTTACACGGCCAAACCCCAACGCTGTGGCGCAATGCCATCTTCGCACAGCCCGGGAGGGTCGACAACGCGCCGGCCCGTCACCCGTCTGGTCCCCATTGCTGGTCCCCCAGGCGGCGCAATCCTAGCGGCCCACCCGTCCCCGGGAGCAGGGCGGCGGGCCCCACCGCCGCCTCCCCGAACCGCCGCCGCACCTCCGCCACCGCCTCCCCCACGTCCTCCCACGGCCGGTCGGGGCCACCGTCGCCGAGGGCCAGCTGCGACGCCGGGGGCGGAGCCAGGTTGGAGGCGCTCACCCCCAGGAGGCGCACGCCGGGCGACACGTCCACCCCTCTGAGCAGGTCGTTCGCCAGCCGGGCCAGCTCGGGACCGTTGGCCACCGCCTCCTTGAGGGTCTTCGAGCGGGTGATCGTGCGGAAGTCGGCGAAGCGCACCTTGAGCGTCACCGTCCGCCCCGCCAGCCTCGCCACCCGCAGGCGGGCGGCCACCGCGTCGGCCAGCCGCACGACCTCCCGGCCCAGCACGGCCGGGTCCCGGTGGTCGACGGGGTACGTCTCCTCGTGGCCGATCGACTTCGCGTCGCGGTCGGGCTCCACGGGCCGGGGGTCCCGCCCCCACGCCAGGTCGTGGAGGTGGCGTCCCTGGGCCTCCCCCAGGGCTCGCACCACCGTGTCCACCGGGAGGGCGGCCAGGTCTCCCACCGTGGCCACCCCGAAGCGCTCGAGCCGCCGGGCGGTGGCCGGGCCCACGCCCCACAGGGCCCGCACGGGCAGCGGATGGAGGAACGCCACCTCCTCGCCGGGCGGCACCACCACCACGCCCCGGCCCGGCACCGCCCCGGCGCGTGACGCCTTGGGCTTGGCCGCCTCCGACGCCAGCTTGGCCACCATCTTCACCGCCGCCACGCCCACCGACGCCGACAGCCCCAGGTCCTCCGTGATCCGCCTCCGCAGGTGGGCGGCGATGTCGGCGGGCGGTCCGAACAGCCGCCGGGCCCCGGCCACGTCGAGGAAGGCCTCGTCGAGGGCGATGCCCTCCACCATGGGCGTGACCGAGCGGAAGATGTCGTGGAGGCGGCGGCTGTAGTCGGCGTACAGGGCGTAGCGGCCGGGGACGAAGACGGCGTGCGGGCACAGCCGGCGGGCTCGCGCCGCCGGCATGGCCGAGAAGATGCCGTAGGCCCGGGCCTCGTAGGAGGCGGACGCCACCACGCCGCGGGCACCGGCCCCGCCCACGATCAGGGGCTTGCCGGCCAGGCCGGGATCGGCCAGGACCTCCACCGACGCGTAGAACGCGTCCATGTCGACGTGGAGGATGGTCGCCTCCGACGGTCGGGACGGCACCGGCCAAGTGTGCCAGCATGAGGGAAATCGGCACGTCCTCTCGCGGAAGGGCGCGCCCCCGATTCCCGGTTCCACGGTGGGGGTCATGCACAGGAACGTGCGGCAGGTCGTCGAGGCGGGCAAGGCGCTGGGCGTCGACGTCCACGCGCGCGAGTTCTCCCAGTCGACCCGCACGGCCGCCGACGCGGCCGCCGCCATCGGCGTCGAGCTGGGCCAGATCGTGAAGTCGCTGGTCTTCGGCATCGAGGGGCAGGTGGGCGGGGAGGTGGTGGTCGCCCTGGTCAGCGGGGACAACCTGCTCGACGAGCGCAAGCTGGCCGTGGCCGCCGGCGCCGACGAGGCGTGGCGGGAGGACGCCGACACGGTCCGGGAGACCACCGGCTACCCCGTGGGCGGCGTCCCGCCGTTCGGCCACCGCGAGCCGTTGCGGGTCTTCGTCGACGAGGATCTGCTGAGCTACGACGAGGTCTGGGCGGCGGCGGGCACGCCCCATGTCAACTTTCCGATCACCCCCTCGGCCCTCGTCCGGGCCACGGGGGGCACCGTCTGCGACCTGGCCAGGAGGTAGGGATGACCCAAGTTCCCGAGTGGTGGACCGAGCCCTATCCCGAGGTGGCGTCGCCCACGACGGCCACCGCCTACATCGACGCCCTCGGCGGCGCCCTGTCCCGGCGCCGGGAGAACGGCAGCTGGGTGCTGGCCACCGGCTCCCAGGAGCTGCTCCGGGCCGAGAGCGAGTCGGAGCTGGACACCTTCGTCCTCGGCTTCGCCCTCGCCCACCTGATCGTCGAGCGCCACGGCCTCATCGGCCATGGGCCTCCGGCCGGGGCGAGGGCCGCCGCGGCGGCGGCCCCGGCGGCGGTCCCGGCGGCCCCGCCGGCCGCCGTCTCGGCTCCCGCGGCCGAGCCCCCGGCCCTGCTCGTCATGCCCGAGGAGGGGGGCGACGTCGAGTCGTCGGCCGCCGCCGACCGCTCGCCGGCCGACGACAGCCCCGACTACGGCGACGCGCCGGGCGGCGGCTTCGGCACCGGCGGTGGGGGGCGTCGCAGGGGCCGCTCCAAGCGCCGATAGGGGCTACCCCGGGTAGGCGGGCCGGCCGCCGAGGTGCACCCTCGGCTCCGTGACGCTGCTGGTGCTCGTCCTCGCCTGGGACACCGTCCGGCGCGAGCAGGGCTATCCTCCCCGGGCCGCGCTCCGAGCGGTGCCGCTGGTCCCGCTCACCGGCCTCGGCGCCCTGTGCCTGCCGTGCGGCGCCGTCACCGTCGGGCTCGCATGGTGACCGCGGCCGTGCTCGCCCTCGCGTTCGTGGCGGCATGGACCGCCTGGTGCGTCGCCGTCACCCGCCGGTCCGGTCCCGGAGCGGCCGCCCTCACCGCCGTCCCCCCGATCGTCCTGGTGCTGCTGGCGGTCCAGGCCGGCAGCGGGCTCTCGCTGGTCTCCTTCTGGGGAGACCAGGCGTCGGCGGCCGAGGTGCGCCGGGCGGTGGCGGCAAGCGGCGCGGCCGGCCTGGCCGCGACCGTCGGCATCCTCGCCTTGGCGGCCTGGGTCAACCACTCCGACGGCGACGACGCCCGCTCACGCTCCGTGCTCACCGGCATCGGCGTGGCCGTCGCCGTCTGGAGTGGGGCCTGCTCGGCGCTGCTGGGGGCCTAGGGGGCTGGTGTGAGAGCCCTCGTTCTGCGGCCGACCGCCCATCGGGCGGCGACCTCTACTCGCAAAGGAGCTTGTCAGGTGCAGGTCGGCCGTGTCGGCGCTACGCGCCGAACGCGAATCACACCAGCCGCCTAGGGTCGGCGGCGGAGGAGGCGGACGACCCGGTCGCGGACCCCCCACCAGGTGACCAGGGTCAGGGCCTCCACGATGATGCGGGAGGACATCTTGGAGTTGCCCCGCTCCCGGTCGCGGAACTCGATGGGGCGCTCGGCGATGGTGCCGCCCAGCCTCGCCACCCGGTAGGCCATCTCGATCTGGAAGCCGTAGCCGTCGGCCCGGACCTTCTCGAGCTCCAGGCGGCGCAGGATGCCGGCGGTGTAGGCCCGGAAGCCCGACGTGGAGTCCCGTACCGACAGCCCCAGCAGCAGGGCGGCGTACCGGTTGCCCCAGCGCGACAGGGACCGGCGGTGGATCGGCCAGTGCGGGATCGACCCGCCCGGCACGTAGCGGGACCCGATGGCCAGGTCGGCGCCCTCCTCGACCGCCTTGAGCAGGGCAGGAAGCGCGGAGGGGTCGTGGGACAGGTCGCTGTCCATCTCCACGAGCACGTCGTAGCCCAGCTCCATGCCCTCCCGGAACCCGTCGCGGTAGGCGCTGCCCAACCCCGACTTCCCGGGACGGATGCGGACGTCCACGCCCCCCAGCTCGTGGGCCGCCGCCTTGGCGATGTCGGCGGTGCCGTCGGGGCTCGAATCGTCCACCACCAGCACGTCGGCGGCCGGCACCGCCGCCCGCAGGCGCCGCAGCACCTCGGCGATGTTGTCCGCCTCCTCGTAGGTCGGCAGCACAACCAGTGCTCGCACGGCCACAGCCTACGATCTCCTCGTGCCGAGAGCCCCGAAACCCAAGCTGGCGGTGGAAGGGCCGTCGGCCCTGCCCTCGGGGAAGGCCCGGCTCGTGGCCTTCCTGGCGGTGCTCGTCTCGGGGTTGTGCGGGCTGCTCATCGGGCGGGCGCTGGTCGACGTGCAGTGCCGGGGCGACTGCGACGTGGCCCTGGGCCTGGGCGCCATCGCCGGAGCGGTGTTGGCGGCGGGCGGCGTGGCGGTGGTGGCGGTGCTCGTGCTGCGGGCCATGAGCGAATGGAAGGCCAGAGCCAACGATCCCACCTGAGCCCCGTGGGAGCGCCTCTGGCGGGTAGGTCGGCCGCTCCGGGGCAGGGCGCCGAACGCAATTCCTCGCGGACCCACCTGACTTCCGGGGAACCCAATGTTAGGCTGTCCGAAGTGAGGGAGTTGGGGTGCCCTATCACCGGCGTCGACCGGGTTCGCTGGGTGCGGGTGGAGATCCGCGACGGCAGCCCGGTGTGCCACGTCGCCGGCACCACCCGCCGCCGGCCGGTGATGCGCCAGGTGTCGCTGGCCACCGCCACGGCCCTGATCGCCCGGGGCGTGCCGTCGGTCGTCCGTCATCCTTCGGTATCTCGGCGGGTCGCGGCCCGGACCTGAGGCGATTCCGTGTTCGTCTGCCACTGCCGAGCCGTCACCGACGGCGCCGTCCGGGCCACCATCGCCGAGGGCGCCTGCTCGCTGCGTGACCTGGCCGAGGGCTGCGGCGCCGGCTCCCGCTGCGGCGGTTGCCACCTCGTGCTCCAGCGCATGCTGGCCGACGCCGGCCTGCTCCCAGCCGACTCGGTGCCCACGAGTGGCTACTGTGCCGCCTGATGCAAGGTGACGCGGAGATCCTGGAGCTGCTCAACGAGGTGCTGACCGCCGAGCTGACGGCCGTCAACCAGTACTTCGCCGACTACAAGATGTGCGAGAACTGGGGCTACACCCGGCTCGCGGCCAAGTTCCGCGAGGATTCGATCGACGAGATGAAGGACGCGGAGATGCTCATCGACCGCATCCTGTACCTCGACGGCGTCCCCAACCTCCAGCGGCTTGGATCGGTCCGGGTGGGCGAGACCGTGCCCGAGAAGCTCCGCCTGGCCCTGGACGTGGAGCGGGAGGCCATCGGCCGCCTCAACCGGTGCGTGGAGGTGGCGGTGGCCAAGGGCGACAACGGCAGCCGCCAGCTGTTCGAGCGCATCCTGGCCGGCGAGGAGGAGCACGCCGACTACCTCGAGACCCAGCTGTCGCTCGTGCAGACCCTCGGCGAGCCGCTGTACCTGGCCCAGCAGGTCGGGTCAGCCGAGTAGCAGGCGCCGGAACCCTTCGGCGTAGCGCACGCCGGCCAGCCGCCCGCCGTCCTCGGCCCGCTGGCGCAGCAGCGACCCGAGCCACTCCGCCGTCCCCCCCTCGTGGCCGTAGGCGGTGGCCTGGAGCTGGCTCTCGTGGCACAGCAGGGCCTCGACCTTGGTGTCGAGCGTCCCCCCCACCTCGACCCACACGTTGGGCTCGAGCGTGCCCGACAGGAGCACGGTGCCCACCGCGTGGGCCGGCCCCGCGTCGGGGAAGTAGAGGGCGCTGCCGGCGGCCGGCGAGACGGCGTCGAGGGTGGCCCAGCCCGCCACCCGGTGGTCGTGGTGGTTGAAGTAGGTGTCGCCGAAGAAGACCGCGGTGGGGTCGGGGCACACCACCGTGTCCGGCCTGACCTCGCGCACCGCGGCCACGATCGCCCGGCGCACGCCGGGGCTGTTCTCCAGCTCGCCGTCGCCCACGTCGAGCCGGCGGTGGCCGGCCAGGCCGAGCACGCCCGCCGCCGCCGCCACCTCGTGCGCCCGCCGGTCGGCCAGGGCCTCGGGATCGGCCCGCGGGTCGCTCGAGCCCTTGTCGCCCCGGGTCAGCACCAGCAGGTGCACGTCGCAGCCGGCCGCCGCCCACCGGGCCAGCGTCCCCCCGCAGGAGATCTCGGCGTCGTCGGGGTGGGCGTACACGGCCAGGGCCCGGCCCGGGGCCTCGTCCAGGAGGTCGGGCACTACGGCGCCGCCCGCAGCACCGCCATCGCCCGCTCGACGGCGCCGTCGTCGACGTCGTGGTGGGTCACCAGGCGGACGGTAGCGGGTGCGATGGTGCCGGCCAGCACCCCTTCGGTGCGCAGGTGCTCGACCAGGGCCAGGGCGTCGTGGTGGCGGAACGTGACCACGTTGGTGCGGATGGCGGCCGGGTCGCAGCCCGACCCGGGCCAGCGGTCGGCCACCGCCCCGGCCAACCGCCGGGCCCGCTCGTGGTCCTCGGCCAGCCGCTCGACCATCGTGCGCAGGGCGACCAGGCCGGCGGCGGCGATGACCCCCGCCTGGCGCATCTGCCCGCCCAGCCGGGCCCGCTCCAGCCGGGCCCGCTCCAGGATCTCGGCCGGGCCGGCCAGCATCGACCCCACCGGCGCGCACAGCCCCTTGGACAGGCAGCACATCACGGTGGTGGCCGGCTCGGCGAGGGTCGCCACCGGCACGCCGGTCGCCACCGAGGCGTTGAACAGCCGGGCCCCGTCGAGGTGGACGGGGAGGCGGGCCGCGGCCGCCGCGTCCGCCACCGCCCGCAGCTTGTCCAGCGGCCACGGCGCCCCGTCGGCGGGCATGTGGGTGTTCTCGACGCACACCACGCTCGGCCGGGGCTGGTGGTGGACGGCCGCCTCGGCCACCGCGGCCACGTCGGCCGGCTCGATGGTGCCGTCGCCGTCGTCCACCAGGGCGAACTGCACGCCCGCGTTGCGGGCCGCCCCCCCGTTCTCGTAGAGCACGACGTGCTGGCGGCGGCCGGTGATCACCACCGACCCCTGCGGCGCCAGCACCCGCAGGGCGACCTGGTTGCCCATCGTCCCCGACGGCACGAACAGGGCCGCCTCCTTGCCCACCAGGGCCGCGAACTCGGCCTCCAGCTGGTTGACGGTGGGGTCCTCGCCGTAGAGGTCGTCGCCCACCTCGGCCTCGGCCATGGCCCGCCGCATCTCGGGGGTGGGGCGGGTGACGGTGTCCGAGCGCAGGTCGATCATCGGTACGACGGTAGGGTGCCCGGCGATGCCCCCCGACCCGTCCGAGCTGGCCGCCCTGGCCGAGGCGGTGGCCCGGGAGGCGGGGACCATGCTGCTCGACGGCCAGGTCGGCACCCGCAGCATGATCGCCACCAAGACGAGCGCCACCGACATGGTGTCGGAGATGGACCACGCGGCCGAGGCGTTGATCATCGAACGCCTCCTGGCCGCCCGCCCCGGCGACGGGATCCTCGGCGAGGAGGGGGGCGAGCGCCGCGGCACCAGCGGCGTGCGGTGGGTCGTCGACCCCCTCGACGGCACCACCAACTACCTCTACGGCCAGCCCGCCTGGTCGGTCTCCATCGCCGCCGAGGTCGACGGCACGGGGGTGGCCGGGGTCGTGTACGACCCGTCGCACGGCGAGTGCTTCACGGCCGCCGCCGGCGCCGGGGCCTACCTCAACGGCGAGCCCATCGCCCCCTCCGGCGCCGACGACCTGTCCTCCGCCCTCGTCGCCACCGGCTTCGCCTACGACGCCGGCCGCCGGGCCCGCCAGGCCCACGTCCTCACCCACGTGCTGCCCCGGGTGCGTGACATCCGCCGCTACGGCGCCGCCTCCCTCGACCTGTGCTGGGTCGCCTGCGGCCGCCAGGACGGCTACTACGAGGTCGGCCTCCAGCCCTGGGACGTGGCCGCCGGCGCCGTGATCGCGGCCGAGTCGGGCGCCATGGTGTGCGGCGTGGACGGCGGTCCTCCCGGCGGACCGTCGATCCTGACCGCCGCCCCCGGCCTCGCCCTCACCCTCCTGGGCCTGCTGAAGATGGCCGACGCAGCCGGCTCGCTGTGACCGCCTGTGGGAGAATTCGCACCATGGACGAGTGGACCAAGGTGAAGGTTCGGGTCGACGAGAACGGCAAGCTGCTGGTCGAGTGCGACGGCGACATCGACAAGTCCCACCTCACCGAGGAGCGCCGCTCCGCCCCCGACCTGCCCGAGGAGCAGGCCGGGATGCCCGTCATCTGGGGCTTCTGACCCCCCCGCCACGTTTTGGGGCGCCCGAACCACGTGAGAGGTGGTTGAGACGCCCCGAAACGGTCGGGGTCAGGCCGCCCCGCCCTCCCACCAGATCGTCACCGTCTCCCGCTCGGCCGGCAGCGGGTAGCGCTCCAGGGCCACCTCCACCTCGCCCGCCCGCGCCGGCGCCAGGCACAGGCGGCGGGTGAGGAACTCGATCCGCTCGGGAGTCGGCTCGGGGTCCCACCCGGGGCGGACGTCCCGCTCGGAGCGGGCCTCGATCCCGGCCTCGGCCAGCACCGCCAGGGCGTCGTCGGCGGTCGGGCCCTCGGGTCGGTCGACGTCCCAGAAGTGCTTCCACAGGGGATTGGTGCCGCTCACCGGGTGCCGGGCCCCGATCTCGACGACCACCCTGCGGCGGGCGTGGTTGGTGAGGGCCAGCACGAACACTCGCAGGTCGGGGACGTTGTAGAGCACGTGGTGGCTCACCACCACGTCGGCCGAGGGCACGGCCCGGGCGACGTCGGGCCAGCGCCCGTGGAACGTCTTGGCGGCCACGCCCCGCTCCGCGGCCCGGGCTGCGAAGGCGGCGAGCATGTCGCGCTCCTCGTCCACCCCGGTGACCAGCGCCGCCGGCGGGGCCAGGTGGAGCGAGGCGCCCCCCGCCCCCACGCCCACGTCGAGCACCGACCCGCCGTCGCGCAGGGCCTCCAGGGCCAGCCGGCGCGACGGCGTCTCCGGGGGCGGCTCCTCGACCGGGGAACCGGCCCCGCACAGCGACGGGGTCAGCTTCCACGGGTCGGCCGGGGCCTGGCTCAGGATCTCGTCGGGGATGGCCCACGACGCCAGCTGCTCGGCCCAGCGGTCCTCGGCCGCGCCCACGCCCGTCAGCCCCGCACCACGATGGTGCCCGCCAGGCGGTCGTGCACGCCCCGGTGGAGCGGGTCGAGCACCAGCACGGCCCGCAGCCCGAGGGCGATCACCCACCCGACCACCGCCACCTGGAAGGCGAGGGCGGGGAGCACCCAGCGCAGCACCGCCCTCTTCCAGCCCGGCGGGCGGTCGTCGCCGATCCCGACCACCCGGATGTCGACGATGGCCTTGCCCGGCGTGCGCCCCCACAGGGCGGTGGGCACGATCTCGTAGAGGGCCAGGAACACGAAGGCCACCAGCGCGACCAGGCGGGTCAGCCCGGGGCCGAGGTCCTCGGCGGTGACGGCGTCGGCGAGGAGCATCCCCGGGGTGAGCAGGACGGTGCCGGCGAGGGCCACGTCGGCCGCGAACCCGACCGCCCGCTGGCTCGGCGACGCCAGGCGGTCCTCCCCGGCCCTCGCCGGCGTGGGACCCTGGCGGGCCGCCTCCTCCTCGGGGCGCCAGCTCATCCGTTCAGCCCGAGAAGGCCCGGGCCACGCCGTGGTAGAGGTCGGGATCGACGGTCTTGACCGTGCCCACCGCGTCGCTCAGCGGCACCCGCACGATGTCGCCGGCCTGGAGGGCGACCATCTGGCCGAACGCCCCGTCGTGCACGGCGTCGATGGCGGCGATGCCGAAGCGGGTGGCCAGGATGCGGTCGAAGGCGGTGGGCGTGCCGCCCCGCTGGATGTGGCCCAGGATCGTCACCCGCGTCTCGAACCCGGTGCGCTTCTCGATCTCCTTGGCCACGTGGTTGGCGATGCCGCCCAGGCGCACGTGCCCGAAGGCGTCGAGGGGGGCGTCCTCCTGGGTGACGAAGGTGCCCTCCCGGAACGTCGCCCCCTCGGCCACCACCACGATGGACGCGTACCGCCCCCGGTCGTGGCGGGCCTTGAGCCGCTGCGCCACCTCGTCCACGTCGAAGGGCTCCTCCGGGACGAGGATCTCGGCCGCCCCTCCGGCGATACCGGCGTGGGTGGCGATCCAGCCCGCGTGGCGGCCCATGACCTCCACCACCATCACCCGGTCGTGGGACTCGGCGGTGGTGTGGAGCCGGTCGATGGCGTCGGTGGCGATCTGCACGGCGGTGTCGAAGCCGAACGTCACCTCGGTGGCCGACAGGTCGTTGTCGATCGTCTTGGGGACGCCGACCACGGACACGCCGGCGTCTCCCAGCCGCTGGGCCACGCCCAGGGTGTCGTCGCCGCCGATGGCGACGAGGGCGTCGACCCGCTCGTGGCGCAGCATCTCCATGGCCTTCTCGGCGCCGCCGTCGATCTTGTAGGGGTTGGTGCGCGACGTCCCCAGGATCGTGCCGCCCCGGGGCAGGATGCCGCGGCAGCGCTCCACGTCGAGGGGCGTGGTCTCGCCGTCTAGGACGCCCCGCCACCCGTCGCGGAACCCCACCAGGGTGTCGCCGTAGTGGCGCTCGCCCTTGCGCACGACCGCCCGGATCACCGCGTTCAGCCCCGGGCAGTCGCCCCCGCCCGTCAGCAACCCGACTCGCATGGCGTGAACCCTAGATGACGGCCGATCTTCGCTTCAGCCACGACGCGGCTGGGCAGCCGACTACCTCTGACCTGGAGGTTTGGCTGTGGCCGAGCCGTCGGCCGCCGGATGAGGGCTGGTCGGCAGTCACCTAATGACGGATGAAGCCCGCGCCGTCCAGCTCGCGGGCCCGCAGGCCGGCGATGCGGGCTAGGGCGGACAGCTCCCGCCGCTCCCGGGCCCGGAAGGGCCGGCCCCGGCGGCCGAGCACGACCGCCACGTCGGTGCCCTCGAGGACCGACCAGGCGGCGTCGTCGGGCCCGCAGTCGCCGGCCACGACCATGGCGGACGACTGGCTGCCGGTCACGAAGGCGGCCAGCCAGGCGGGGGGCGGCGGCGACCCGGCCGACGCGGCGAGGGTCTGGCGGCCGAGGTCGACGGCCGCCGCCCAGTCCGACTCGAACACCTCGTGGGCACGGGCCACCAGCTCCCCCACCAGGGCGGCCAGCGAGGTGGACCCGACCAGCACCGCGGCGGTGTCGAGGGCATCCACCCGCACGTCGGGCAGCCCCTCACCGGGCCGCACGTCCTCCACGTCCACGCCGTCGACCTCGGAGATCTCGCTGATCAGCAGGCCCACCACGCCGGCGTCGGGCAGCTGGACGGTCAGCTCGTCGATGGCCCGGCCCGCGCCCCGCTCGAGGATCTCGATGCCCACCACGTCCCCCCGCACGGCCCCGATCCGGCTGGCGACGGCCCCCAGCGCCCCCGGCCGGTCAGGGAGCCAGACCCGGACGATGAACGTCTCCATCAGGGCGAGGCTAGGCCCTCGCCGTGAACGCTCGGTTTCAGAACTGCGAAAGGCGAGCGCCAACCAGGGGGGGCCCGCAGGACCTGGCTGCCCGCCGCAGGGATCAGGCCACCCGGCGCTGGGCGGCGTCCTCGGCGAAGAGCATGAACTCGCCCACGTCGGCCAGCTGCGTCAGCTCCCAGCTCCAGCGGCGCAGGACGGGGTCCTCCTCCACCTGGGCGTTCCAGGCGAAGGGGGCCCGGTAGGGCATGGTCGGGACCGACCCGAACAGGGCCATGAACGAGGGGTAGGACCCCCAACGGCGGCTGTTGACGACGGCCCCCGGCGAGCACCGGCAGTGGTGCTCGAAGGCGATGTAGCCGGTGGCGTTGCCGTCCTTGCGCTCGACCTCGGCGCTCACCACCTTCTCCAGCTCCAGAAGTCGCCCGCAGTTCGAGCAGCTGTACAGACCCCATTCGGGCTGGGCTGGTTCCTGCCACCTTGCCGCCATTGGACGCTCCTCAGGCCGTGTGCGCTGTGATCTGCGATGTATCGGCAGCCGGACCCGATGGGTTGAGTAGGTCAGGTGGCAACACTGGGGTGTACGGCGGCAGCCACCACGTCGGCCCACAGCACCGTTACCCGGTCCCCCAGCGTCGTACGCCTTCTCGTGGCCACGTTCATGTCCCCGAAATCACAGTGGTGGCTGAGGTGGTGGACGAGCCGCCCTTCCTCGTGACGCACGACCCGCCCCTCCCCGTCCAGGTGCAGCCGGTGGGTCGTCGACGTGGCCGGCCACCCCTCCGGCACCGTCACGTCGACCACCCCGGCACCCCGGTCGACGCTGGCCACGTGCGGCCACGACAGGGCCAGCGGCAGCCCCACCCACGTCCACAGGGTCGTGGCCGCGAACCGCAGGAGCTCGAGGTCGTCGGAGCGCGGGTTGGTGCCGCCCGGCACGTCCGACAGCGGCCGGGACGCCACCTCCGACCCGTCCGCCGCCAGCATTCGCACCTGGCCGTCGGCCACCACGCCGCGTGTGCCCTCCTCGGTGCCCGGCCAGGGCGAGATCGTCACCGACGGCTCCCCGCCCAGCGGCAGGAACGCGGTGCGGCACCGGATCGCCCCCGGCCGCAGCCGCCGGACCAGCATGGGGCCGCCGAGGGAGAAGATCACCATCAGCGTGTCCGGCACGGGCTAGAGCTTCGTCAGGGCCTTGCGGAGGTGACGGGCGGCCTGGGCGATGCGCTTCTCGTTCTCGATGAGGGCGAAGCGCACGAACCCGTCGCCCTCCTTGCCGAAGCCCACGCCCGGGGCCACCGCCACCTTGGCCTCCTTCACCAGGAACGAGGCGAACTCGAGCGAGCCCATCTCCCGGTAGGGCTCGGGGATGGGGGCCCAGACGAACATCGTCGCCTTGGGCCGCTCGACGTGCCACCCGATGCGGTCGAGCCCGTCGCACATGGCGTCGCGGCGGCTCCAGTAGATCTCGTTGACCGCCTTGGGGTAGTCGGACGCCTCGTTCATGGCCACGATGGCGGCGATCTGGATCGGCTGGAACGTGCCGTAGTCGAGGTAGGACTTGAGCTTGGCCAAGGCGGCCACGATCTCCTTGTTCCCGACCAGGAACCCGACCCGCCACCCCGCCATGGAGAACGACTTGGTCAGCGTGTACAGCTCGACGGCCACGTCCTTGGCCCCCGGCACCTGGAGGATCGACGGAGGTTGGTAGCCGTCGAAGGCGGTGTCGGAGTAGGCGAAGTCGTGCACGAGGATCACGCCGTGCTCGCGGGCGAAGCCCACCATCCGCTCCAGCCAGGCCAGGTCGACGCACGACGTGGTGGGGTTGTGGGGGAACGACAGCACGATGACCCTCGGGCGGGGCCAGGCGTTCTCCCACGCCTCGGTCAGCTCGCCGAAGAAGTCGTCCTCCGTGCCGGTGAGGGGCACGGCCCGCACGTCGGCCCCCGCGAACAGGGGGGCATAGAGGTGGATGGGGTACGACGGCGTGGGCACCAGGGCGGTGTCGCCCGCCCCCAGCAGCACCCACATGAGGTGGGACAGGCCCTCCTTGGCCCCGATCACGTTGAGGATCTCGGTCTCGGGGTCGAGCTCCACGCCGAAGCGACGTTGGTAGAGGGCGGCCGCCGCGGCCCGCAGCTTGGGGATGCCGCGGCTGGCCGAGTACCGGTGGTTGCGGGGGTTGCGGGCGGCCTCCGCCAGCTTCTCCACGGCCACGTCGGGCGACGGGATGTCGGGGTTGCCGAAGCCCAGGTCGATGACGTCCTCGCCGGCGCGCCGTGCCTGGACCTTCAGCGAGTCGATGATCGTGAAGACGTACGGCGGCAGGGCGTTGATCCGGCGGAACTCCATGGAGGAGCAGGCTACCGGGAGGCTGCCGCCGCCTCGGCCAGCAATTCCACCGACTCCGGGCGGGTGCCGATGTCGATCGGCGCGCAGATGGCCCACGCCGCGCCGGTGGCGGCCACCGCCCGAAGGTGGTCGGCCACCACGTCGACCCCGCCCGCCACCACCTCGGGGCGGCCCTCGTCCCGCGCCCCGAAGCTGATCTGGCCGGCCCAGGTGACCTCCACCCGGGGGGCTGCCGCCGCGTTCGGGCTCCGCAGGGCGGCCAACTGGGCGGAGTACCCGGCCAGGCGGGCGGGCGAGATCCCCCACCCGTTCCACCCGTCGGCCTCGGAGGCGGCCCGCACCATGGCGGGGGAGAGCCCCCCCACCCAGGTGCGCACGCCCGAGGCCCGCAGGTGCCGCACCACCCGGATCAGCGCCGCCACCCGGTCCGCCACGGGCGCGAAGGCCACCCCGTAGGCCCGGTTCTCGTCGCGGTTCTTGCGGTCGCCGGTCCCCACGGTGGCCACGAACCGGTCCGGGCCGGCGATGCGGGCCACCGTCACCAGCTGATGGACGAGCACGGCGTCGGGCACCATCCCCACCCGGGCCACCAGCGGGCCCACCACCACCCGCTCCGTCTCCGCCGCCAGGGCTCCCAGCAGCACGGTGGACTGGAGGGCGGGACGGTCGGGGCGGCCCAGCGGCCACATGTGGTCGAAGACGAAGACCCCGTCCAGCCCCGCCGCCTCCGCCCGCCGGGCCACCTCCATCGCCCCCTCCGCCTCGGCGCGGAACTGCGGCAGGGTGATCCCGATCCGCATGGGCCCTCAGCCGCCGTCAGGGGCGAGGAAGGCGGCGCCGATGGCGCCCGCCCGCTCGCCCAGCGTGGCGGGGAGCACCGCCACCGACGTGGCCGCCGGCAGCTCCCGCCGCAGGGCGGCCCGGGCCGGGCCGAACAGGGCCTCGCCCATGTTGACCACGCCCCCGCCCACCACGATGGCCTCGGGATCGAAGATGTACGCCAGGTTGGCCAGGCCCAGCGCCAGCCACTCGGCGTAGCCGGCGACGACCGCGGCCGCCTCCCGGTCGCCTTCGGCCAGGGCCAGGGAGACGTGCTCGCCCTGCACCGCCTCGGCGTCGCCCCCGGCCAGCTCCACCACCCGCCCCGCCCGCCCCGCCAGCGCCGCCTGCCGGGCCAGCTCGCCCAGGCCGCTGCCCGAGGCGAACCGCTCCCAGCAGCCGCGCCGCCCGCACGGGCACGGCGGCCCGTGCGGGTCCACCACCATGTGGCCCACCTCGCCGGCGAAGCCCTGGGCGCCCCGCTCGATCCGCCCGTCCACGACGATCCCGCCGCCGATGCCGGTGCCGAGCGTGACCAGCACCACGTCGTCCATCCCCTGCGCCGCCCCCAGTTGGCGCTCCCCCCACGCCGCGCAGGTGGCGTCGTTGTCGACCGCGACCGCCAGCCCCGTCTCCTGGGCCACGCCCGCCCGCACGTCCAGCCCCTCCGCCCCCTTGAGGTTGGGGGCGAAGTGCAGCACGCCGGCCCGGTCCACCAGGCCAGGTACCCCCACGCCCAGGCCGGTGACCGGCTCGCCCGCCGCCGACTCCAGCTCGCGGGCCAGTGCCGCCAGCGTGGCCAGGAGGTCGGGCGCGGCCGCCGGTGTGGGCACCTTGAGCTCGGCCGCCACCTCCCCGCCGGCGATGGCCACGCCCAGGCACTTCGTTCCCCCCACGTCGATGCCGACCGTCGCCACGGGGCGACACCCTGCCACACCCCCCCGGTATCGTCGGCCCGTGAGCGTTGGCGGCGCCCTGACCTGTCCCCGCGACGGCACCAGCACCCGGCTCACCTGCGTCGAGTGCCAGACGCCGATCTGCCCCAAGTGCTCGGTGCGCACGCCGGTGGGGCTCAAGTGCCCTGACCACGCCACCGCTCCGGGCGCCGCCCGCCGCCGCGCCGGCAACCGCCGCTCCCGCGCCGGCATGGCCCTGCTCGCCGCCGCTGCGGTGGCGGGCGGCGTGTACGCCGTCCAGCGCCTCGGCGTGTCGGAGCCGGCCACCTTCCCGTGCCCCACCCAGACCGCCCCCGACGTGGGCATCGGCCCCGAGAGCCGGGGCACGTCGTGGTCGGAGATGGAGCGTTCGCCGCTGTGCGGGCGGTTCTCGGCCGCCACCGCCTGGACCGGCACCGAGTTCGTCGTGTGGGGCGGCCAGAACTGCGCCGGCGAGCAGTGCCCGGCCGCCCGGTCGCCCCGCATGTCCGACGGCGGCGCCTACGACCCGGCCCGCGACCGCTGGCGCCGGATCGCCGACTCCCCCCTCGAGGGGCGCGACTCCCCCGCCTCCGTCTGGACCGGCAAGGAGCTGCTGGTCTGGGGCGGCTCGGGCCGCACCGGCGACCTGGCCGACGGGGCCGCCTACGACCCGGCGCGCGACCGCTGGCGGCCGCTCGCCCCCTCGCCCCTGACGCCCCGCGCCGCCCCGGGCGCGGTCTGGACGGGCCGCGAGATGGTGGTGTGGGGCGGTCGCGACGCCGGCGGCGCCCGCTACGACCCCGAAGCCGACCGATGGGAACCGCTCCCCCCGTCGGGCGCGGCGGCCTGGGCCCGCCCGGTGGCCGCCTGGACCGGCGCCGAGGTGCTCGTGTGGTCGAGCGCCGACGGCGACGGGGCGGTCGCCCCCTCCGGGCGGGCCTACGATCCGGCCCGCAACGCCTGGCGGCCACTGCCCCCCGGCCCCCTCACCGCCCGCTCGGGCGTGGCCGCGGTGTGGACCGGCCGGGAGCTCCTGATCTGGGGAGGCGACAACCCCGAGATCGAGTACTTCGCCGACGGCGCCGCCTACGACCCGACCGCCGACCGGTGGCGCCCGCTCGCCACCGGCCGGGTGTCGCCGCGCTCGAACATGCTCGCCGTGTGGACGGGCAGCGAGATGCTCGTCTGGGGCGGCCTCGGCAACCCCGACGTCGAACAGGTGCGGCCCGGCCTCTCCCGCAACAGCCCTTTCCTCGACCCGTTGGCCAGCGTCCCGCTGGCGGACGGGGCCGCCTACGACCCGGCCACCGACCGCTGGCGGCGGCTGGAGGACACGACCCTCTTGGCCCGGGCCTACCCCCTCGGCGCGTGGGACGGCCAGCGCCTCCTGGTCTGGGGCGGCATCACCCTCGTCGACAGCATCGCCTCCGCCGCCGACGGCGCCCGCCACACGCCCTGACGACCGCATATACCTGACTACAACAGGTATTGAGATGGTGCCCGGTTGCGCAGATGATCCGTGTGGACGGCGGTAGGGGTTCGCAGTACCTGCGCCACATCGCCGTCCGCGGCCTCATGTCTCACGGAAGGACATCGATGAACGCACGGAAGTGGGCCATCGGCGCTCTCGGCGCCGGCATCTCGACGCTCGTGGCGACCGCCAGTGCATGGGCCTGCGTGTCGGGCCCGTCCGCCACCCTGAACCCCACGAAGGCCGGCCCCGGCGACGCGGTGACCATCACGATGCGGGACTTCCGCAAGGCGGACCCCATCGAGCTCCGGTGGAACGATCTCAACGCACCGGTCATGGCCACCTTCGAGAGCAGCGGGTCGGGCGCTCCGATCACCGGCCAGATCACCGTCCCGGCCGACGCCAAGCCGGGCAACTACCTGGTGATCCTCAGCCAGAAGGCACCCGACGGCAAGGTGTCGCAGATGCCGGTGCGAGCGCTGTTCACCGTCAGCGGGCCGAACGGGGCCACCCCGGTCGTCGGTGCGGCCACCGCTCCCGTCGACGAGTCGAGGCCCACCGGCCTGGTCACCGAGGACAACTCGGTCAGCGGCGGCACGCTCGCCCTCGTGGCCCTGGGCGTGGCCGGCCTCGGCATGTTCGTCGCCGGGATGGCGGCCCTCTTCGCCGGCCGCCGTGGTCCCGCACCTCGGGCCGCAGCGGTCCGCAACTAGTGCTCCGACAGACGACCGCGTCCCGAAGGGGGAGCTCATGAGCAGGAAGTGGAGCCGCGCCCTGGTGCTGGCGGCGGCCGCCGGCCTTGCCGCCCAGGTGCCGGCCTTGGCCCAAGACCATCTGAGGATCACCAAGCCGGTCCAGATCACCAGGGACGACGTCAACCCGTCCCGTACCTACAACGCCCCGAACCTGCTCGCCGACCCGTCGGATGGCAACCGGATCGTGGGCGCCTACGCCGACTTCCGTACGGGTCGCTGCAACCTGATCCGCTCCACCGACGCCGGGCAGTCGTGGGAGCTGCTGACCGACTCGTCCCCGATGCCCGAGGGCTACCCGTTCTGCCAGCAGAACAACTCGAACATCTTCCACGGATACCTGGCGTTCGGCCGCGGGGGCACCCTGTACTACGCCATCCCGGGCTGGGACACGCAGGACCGCCTGGTCGGTTCGGGCGGCAACTTCAGCGTGATCCTCTCCCGCTCCGACGACCTGGGCGACACGTGGGAGCACACCATCGTCCGCGACGCCCGGGGCAAGCAGGCCGAGGAGGTCGAGAACAACCGGCCGGTGACGGCCCTGGTGGTCGACACCAAGAACGGCTCCGACGACATCGTCTACGTGACGTGGCAACGGGGGCTCCCCGGGAGGACGGCGCCCAACGCCGAGCCCACGCGGGTGTACACCTCCGTCTCCACCGACGGCGGCCGCACGTTCGGCGACCGCATCGACATGACGGCCGACGCCTTCAAGGCCCCGGCGGTGCGGGACGAGGCCCTGCGGATCGCCTCGACGGTCACAACCGTCCCGGGCCCGAACGCCTCCACGACGACCACCACCACGCCCGCCGCCGGCTCCCGTGCCGCCACGCCCAACCAGGAGGCCAACTTCGGTGGCCGCAACCCGACGTCGGCGATCGACGACGACGGGAACGTGTACGTGCTGTGGCACTCGGCCCAGGCCAACCTCAGCCCCGCCCCGCCACCCGCCTACTTCCTCACCAAGTCCACCGACCGAGGCAAGACGTGGACGACCACCCAGGTGGGCGCCTACGACCGCCGCAACGGTTTCGGTGCCAGGCTGGCATGGAGCCCCGAGGGCGGTGACCAGGGCACCCTGCACTGGGTGGCCATGGGCAACGAGAACCCCGACATCGCCGCCTACAACACCATCTACTACCGCCAGTCGACCGACGGCGGCGCCACCTGGACCGACCGCCGGCGCCTTCCCGACGTCGACCCCGCCGAGCTCAGGGGCCAGTACATCCCCAACATCGCCGTCGCCCGCAACGGCCGGGTGGACGTGGCCTGGTGGGACACCCGCGACGACCCCGGCACCCGCAGCAACGACGTGTACTACACGTACTCGACCGACAACGGGAAGTCGTGGTCGGCCAACACCCGCATCACCGACCGGTCCATCAGCCGGCTCTACGGGGTGTGGGGCGTCAACTACGACATGAGCTCTCCGCCCGGCATCGCCTCGACCGACAGGTTCGCCGTCTTCGCCTGGGACGACACGCGCTTCACCGACCCGAACCAGGTGGACGGGACCGCCCTGGGCGGTGGAACGTCCGACATGTTCGCGGCGGCCGTGCAGTTCGAAGCGGTCGGCGGCGGTACGTCGGCGACGGTGAAGATCGTGCTGGCGGGCGTGGTCGGCCTGCTGGCGGTGGGCCTGGTGCTGCTGCTCCTGGCCCTGGGTGCCCGCCGCCGGACCGGCGAGCCGCTCACCCCGAGGCGCACCGGCCCCAAGGCCCCCGCAGGAGTCTCCGGCTGACCGAGTCCTCCCCGGAGCTCCTGGCCACCGGCCCCCGGATGCCCCCCTGGCGCCCGGGGGCCGGTCCCGTTCCGGTTCTGGGGCGCCGAGCGGACCCGGTCAGTACCGCAGCAGCGCCCCGATGCGGCCCAGCACGTCGAGGTCGGCGTTGCCGGCGCAGACCGTCACCCGGCAGGACTGGGCCAGCGCGTCCTCCACCGCCTCCTCGACCACGTCGTCGACGCGGTCCATGGTGGCCGAGCACACCGGGCAGCCCGGGCCCCGGGCCCCCACGAACGAGCACGACCGGCACCGCCATCCCGGGGCCTCGTAGCCGTCGGACACCAGCAACGTGTCGACCCGGCGGGCGACCAGCGCCCCCAGCACCGCCTCCAACCCGCCCACACCGCCCCGGCCGATGCCGATGGCGTCCCGCAGGCGCTGCACGGAGGCCGCCTCCCGCTCCCGCTCGACGTCCGCCTCCACCGCCAGCGCGGCCTGGGTGATCTCGTCGTCCGACGCCCCCACCGCCACCGACACGTGGGACGCGATGCGCTCGCGCAGGTAGGGGTGCAGCTCCCGCTCCAGCGCGTTGCAGATCTCGTCGGGGGCGCCGATCACGAGGTGGTCGAAGCCCTGCTCGCGGAAGACCTGGAACGCCACCCGGGCGGCCCGCCGCAGGTGGCGGTGGGCCACCTCGGCCGAACGGCCGGCGACCTGGTCGCGGGTCAGCTCGCCGCCGTCGTCGTCGTGGCGCGGCAGCAGGTCGATGAGCTCGGTCTTCTCGGCCAGCGCGCCCAGCTCGTAGAGGAAGATGCGGGCCCGCTGGCGGTCGGCCAGCAGCACCGCGAACCGCTGGCGGCGGGCGACGACCGCCTCCAGCTCCCGCACGTAGGGGGTGTGGTTGATCACCACCCGGTTGCGCACGGGCACGCCCAGCTCGACCACCCGCCAGAACCCGTGGGCGCTGCACGAGAACATGGCCAGGCCCCGGGTGTGCGACCGCCGCAGGCTCGACCGCACGTGGTCTGTCATGCGGCTCAGATCGGACTCGATCGACTGCTGGGCCGCCTTGGTCAACCCGTCGGAGGTGCCCCGGGCCGTAGCCTCCCGCAGCAGGGCGTCGAGATGGGGTTCCAGGTCGCGGCTGCGCAGGAACCGCCGCCCGTCGACGTCGAGGTACAGCGACGTGACCGGAGCGTCGGTGCCGGTGAACGCGGCGAGGTCCCTGATGACGCCTTCGGTGATGGCCGCCACTTCCAGGCAGCGTAGCGCCGTGGTCCCGCCGCTCCGTCCGGCCGCCACGACCGGCCCGGCAGGCCGCCGGCCCGCCCGTACTACGATGTGGCCGTGGCCGAGGAAGATCCCACTGACCCCACGTTGTCCGCCGTCGTGACGATCCTGCCCAAGGACAAGCGCACCACCTCCACGCCCGAGAGCGGCGTCCCCCTGTCGGAAGACCTGCGGGCCATCGGCCTGGCCAAGTCGCGGCTGACCACCGCCGGGTTCGAGGTCCACGCCCCGTTCACGGGCAAGTTCTCGATCGGGGCCAAGAAGTCGCTGTTCGAGCAGTTCTTCGGCGACCCGATCGTGGTCGACGACAGCCAGCTCATCCGCAACGTGACCGCGTCCTCGGGCGCCTACGAGCTGCCTCTCGACAACCTGCCCGACGACCTCAAGGGCCTGGTGGAGAGCGTGGCCTTCACGCCCCCGCCCGACTGGGCCCGCTCCGCCACCTCGGGCTAGCGCTTCTTCTTCGTTTCCGGCTGGCGGGGAGGGAAGGTCCCGTAGCGGGCCGCCCACAGTCCGCACAGCGCCAACCCGTACAGGGGGGTGAGCGTCCCCGCCGCCAGGCTGCTGTAGGGCCGGGCGATGGCCGCGCCCAGCGCCACCGCCACCTGCAGGGCGAACGCACCGAGGAGCGAGCGCTTGACGTCCGGCGGCGCCGCCTCGCCGGTCAGGAAGAACAGCTGGGCCACGCCGATCACCCGCTCCCGGCTCTTCTGGACGGCCTGGCTGTAGGCCAGCACGAAGATCACGCACCCTGCCAGGAAGAGCCCGACGGCGACGGCGAAGGCGGGCACCTCGAAGGGCGGCTCGGGGACGGCGACCGCCCCGGCCGAGGTGGCCGCGAACAGGATCGTCCCCCACCACGACGCCCGGAGGATCGTCACTCGACCGCCCCCAGCGCGGCGTCGAGACGGGCGGCCAGCAGGTCGTAGGAGAACTCGGCCTCCGCCCGCCCCCGGGCCGCCTCGCCCATCCGGCGCCGGGCGGCCTCGTCGCCCACCAGCGTGCGCAGGGCCGACGCGACCGCCTCGGGGTCGGCCGGCCGCCGCACGACCAGGCCGGTCCGCCCCGACTCGACCGCCTCCGCCGCCCCCCCGCTCGCCCCCGCCACCGCCGGCACCCCGCACGCCGCCGCCTCCACGAACACGATGCCGAAGCCCTCCTGCTCGAGGCCGGCCCACCGGTTGCGGCACGGCATGGCGAACACGTCGGCACAGCCCAGCAGGCGCGGCAGCTCGGCGTCGGGCACCCGCCCCAGCAGGCGCACCGGCGCGCCCGTCCCTTCGACCAGCCGGTGGAGCCGGTCGCGGTCGCGACCCGAGCCGGCCACCGCCACCGTCAGGCCCGGGAGCTCCTCGGCCAGCAGGGACGCGGCCGCCACCAGCACGTCCATCCCCTTGCGGGGGACGAGCCGGTTGACCGCCACGACCAGGGGGCCCTCGGGCAGGTCGAAGGCGGCCCGGGCCTCGGCCCGGGCCGGCTCGTCGAGCGGACGGAAGCGCTCCACGTCCACCCCGGGCGGGATGACCACCGACGGCAACGGGCAGCGCGCCGCCCGCTCCGCCTCGGCCAGGGCGAAGCGGCCTCCGGCCACCACCAGCCGCGCCCCCCGCAGCACGGGCGCCAGCACGGCCCGGCTCCCGGGCAGCCGTCCCGGCACCGACACCTCGGCCCCGTGGACGACGACCGCGTACGGCAGTCCCAGCCGGGGCCCGAGGAAGCCGACGGGCAGGGCCGGATCGAGCACGACGAGCCCGGCCCCCACGTCACCGGCCAGGGTGCGGATGCGGCGGGCCAGGCCGGGCGTGGGCAGCAGCACCGGCTCCCGGGTGCGCACGACCGGGAACGGCTGGGCCCGGTCGAAGGCGGTGTCGCCCCCGTACGGGGTGGTCAGCACGGTCACCCGCTCCGCCGGCAGCCGCCGCCACAACTCCCACAGGTAGGACTGGATGCCACCGATCTTCGGGGGGAAGTCGTTGGTGACGAGAAGGTGCGCCAGGCCCGCCGCCGATCAGAACTGGGCCGGCAGCGGCGTGGGCGGGACGGCGGTGATGTCCTCCGGCGGCGGCTTCCACCGGCGAGGGCCGTCGGGGTCGAAGCGGAGCTCGGACGCCTGGCGGGCCGAGATGCGGGGGCGGATGACGAAGGCGTCCCCGTCGCCGCCTCGTTCCTCGTTGCGCGCTTCCTCCGGAGGCGGCCCGATGGCGATGGCCGGGCGCCGCTCGCCGGGCGCCGGCGCCGCCGCAGGGGCCGGAGCCGGGGCCGGGCCCTCCTCGGCGGTCGTGTCGTCGTCGTCGACGTCCAGATCGACGTCGAGGTCGAGGTCGAACTCCAGGTCGTCGTCGACCGGCGGTGGCGCGGGTCGAACAGCTGCGGGCACGGGCCGGGGTGGGGGCGGCTGGCGGGGCGGCTCGGGAGCCGGCCGGAGGCGCGCCGCCGCGGGCGACGGAGCAGCGCCGTTGCCCGAGCCGGGCTGGTCGGGCCGCGACCGGGCCGGGGGCGGCTCGGGCCTGAAGCTGCGAGCCGCCGGAGCCGGCGCGGGATCGGGCCGGCGTGACGAGGCGGGCGGCGTTCGGCCCGGGCGGCGACCCGGCCCGGCCGGGCCGGTGCCCAGCCGCGTACCGTCGGTGCCGAACCGGGGCCCGGCCGGGCGGGGCGCCAGCGGCCGGCGAGCGCGCGGTGAAGCCTCGGCAGAGGGCGCCGTAGGTGGTGCGGGCGCGGATCGCTCCCCGCCCCGCCCCTTCGTCGCCCTCGGGGTCCTGGCCGCCTTGCCCGCAGTGACGACCTTGGCCGGCGCTTTGACGGGCGCCTTGACCGCGGTCTTCGCCGGCGCCTTGACCGGCGCCTTGGTGGGAGCGGCCGGCCGGCCCTTCGCCACCTTCGCCACCTTGGCCGCCTTGGCGGCCTTGGCGGCCGGAGTAGGCGGGGTGGGCGTGCGGGCGGGCCGGGCCGCCTTCCCGGTGGCGGCCGCCTTTCCCCCCGCCGGCGCCTTGGCCGCCGCCGTCCTGCCTCGGGTCGTCGCCGGCTTGCCCTTGGACGCGCCTCGGGCCCGCGTCGCGGGCTCGGCCGGGGCCGCCGGTGGCCGGCGGGAGGGACGGGCCCGCCCGACCCCCGGGCCCGCCGCCGTCACGGTCGCCCGCCGGGCCGCCACCCGCACCACCACGGGGGAGGACTCGGGCGCGGCTTCGGCCGGTTCCTCGGCGCCCTCGGCCAACCGCCGGCGCCGCCGGGCCCGTTCGGCCACGTAGCCCAGGTCGGACCCGAGCCGGTCCCGGGAGATCAGGCGGTTGTTGGCCACGTCGAGCTCCCACGTGCCCTGCTGCAGCCGCCCGCGGGAGCGGTAGCGGAAGCGGACGGTCCACACGCCGTCCCGCACCTGGAAGGCGCTCCAGCCACCGTTGAACTCGTCGTCGAGGAGCCACACGCCCCGCTCGACGAGGTTGGCCGCCACCGACTCGCCCAGCGGCTCGGCCGACTCACCGAGCCTGGTCTTCGTGAACGTGAGGCTGCGGGCCAGCTCCACCACCTGGCGCTGCTCGGCCAGGATCGGCGCCGCGAACCGCTCGACCCAGTTGGTGTCGACGCCCGCCTCGCGCGCCACCTCGTCGATGGTGCGCCCCGCCCGCAGGCGGGACTGGATCTCGCGTGGCGTCAGGCTGCTCTCGGGGCGGGACCGGCGTTCACGGTCGTCTCGCGACTGGGGACCCGGCGCAACGAGGTCGCCGCCGGTGCGCAGCCGCTGGACCTCGTCCAGCTTCTCGAGCAGTTCGTCGCCGATGGACACGACGAAGCTCCCCGACTTCGCCCCCTTGCGAGTGCTGAAGATCAGGCCGTCGAGGTCGCTGGTGAAGCCGACAACGTGGAGCTTGCGCACTCACGCTCCGAAGCGCATCGGTGGCCCGGCGTCTGCGGGCCCTCGGCGCGGACGCTACCACTCGCCTCTGCCCGAAACGGGGAGCCTCACCCTCATCCGGTGCGCCGGACCTGCCGCAGCCGGGGGACCAGACCCCCGTCCGAAAGGAGGCGGACCGCCCGCGCTTCGGCCACGTCGATCACCACCGCGTCGGCGGGATCTCGGCTGCAGATGAAGGTCACCACGCAGTCATCGCACGTCGCCGTGTGCTGCATCACGCAGTCGTCGCAGCTGATCGTCATGCCGTCCACGGAGCCTCCTCGAATCGGTTGTCGCCGAACCTACCGAGGGGGTGTGACGGCTACCGCCGGAGGACGGCCAGCAGCTGCTCGTTGGAGATCACGTTGGCCCCGGCCCGGGTCGCCCCCGTCTGGACCCGCCGGTCGCTGGTGGCCACGACCACCGGGCGGGTGAGCGGCAGATGCCCGAGAAGCTCCAGCACCTCGTCGTCCGCCTCCACTCCCGGCGGCGAGAAGCTCACCCGCACCGATCTGGCGGTGCTGGGCACGACCCCCGGCATCCGCATCTCCGCCCCGTCGAACACCACCCGCACGTCCACACCGGTGCGAGCGGCCAGCTCGGCCAGCGCGTCGGCCAGCCGGCGGCGCTGCTCGGCGATGGGATGGTCCGGCCAGCCCGCTTGCGACACGTTGTAGCCGTCCACCACCAGCACCATGCCGGGCACCCGGACCAGGTGCTCGGCCGCCTCGACGGAGTCGTCGAACGTGGCCGGCGGCAACGGCGTGGGCCGGCGGCGGACCGGAGGGGGCCGGCGGGGACGGGGCGGGGGCTCGGTCGCGGGGGCGGACGGGGGCGCCGGCTCGGGCGGCTCGGCCGGTCCCGCCGGTTCGGGAGGAGCGAGGGCGGCCACGACCGTACGCAGCCGCTCGGCCAGGGCCGACGCGGCCGTCGCCGCCTCCTCCAGCCCCGACCCCACGGCGGCGACGTCGAATCCGGGGAGCGGATTGGGAGGCGGCGGCGCCTCACGCCCGACCACCGGCTCGGGCTGCGGTTCAGGACCGGAGACCGCCGGCGGGGCCACCGTGCGGCGCTGGGCCTCGAGGTCGGCGACCCGCCGGCGCAGCGTCTCCAGCTCGGCCTTGGCCGCGGCCGCCGCGGCCCGGGCCCGGTCCCGCTCGGCCACCATCTCGTCGACCCGCCGGGCGGCCGACTTCGCTGACGTCTCGGCTGCGAGCCGGGCCCGGCGTTCGTCCCCCAGCGCCGCCACCGAGGCGGCCGCCTCGGCGCGAGCCGCCACCGCGGCCTCCTCCGCCCGCCGCAACGCGTCCTGCACCCCCGCCAGCCGGCGGCGGGCGTCGTGCTCGGCCTTGCGGTCGGCCTCCTCCCTAGCCGCCTCTCCCGCCCCCTCCACGAGGGCGGCCAACTCCTCCTCCCAACCCTCGGGCCGGGTGAGGAACAACCAGCCGCCGCGGCCCACCTCCTGCTCGTCGGCCGCCTCCGCCACCCGGGCCCGGAACTCGTCGTCGCCGTCGAGGGCCCTGCGGGTGGCGCTCAGAGCCCGAGGGGGCAGCTTGGCGAAGCGCAAAAACGGCCGCAGCGGCGTGGGCGCGGGCACCACCGGAGTGTCGTCCTCGCCCTCCCTTGCCACCGCCAACGCCGCCTCCAGGGCGGGCCGGATGAGCGCGTCGAGGACGTCGCTCAGGTTTCCGCCGCCGGGCTCCGTCCGTCCAGGACCTTCACGCTGGCGCTCGACCCGCACCACCGGCACGTCACCTCCTCGACCTCCTCCTGCAGCAGCTCGGTGTCCTCGATGGTGAGGTCACCGCCCAGGCTGTAGTGGTGGAAGGCCCTGGTGCGCGAGCGGGTCGTCACGTCGAAACGAGTGAGGTTGCCGCAGGCGGCGCATCGGTACCGGGTTGCCACGTCCCGACTCTACGAGGCCCGCCCGCCGTCCCCGGGTAGGAACCGGCCATGCCCCGCGCCCCGACCGTCCCCGAGCGGCCCGAGGGTCTCGCCTACGTGCCCGACCTCCTCACCCCCGAGGAGGAGGCGGGCCTCGTCAGGGCCGTCGAGGGGTTGGACTACTCGGAGGTGCGCATGCACGGGCAGGCCGCCCGCCGCACCGTGCGCCACTACGGGGTCCGCTACGACTACGACTCCTTCGCGGTGGTGCCCACCGACCCCCTTCCGGAGGAGTTCGAGTGGCTCCGGGAGCGGGCCGGCGCCCTGGCCGGCATCGCGCCCGAGGACCTGGTCGAGACACTGGTGACGCGCTACCCGCCCGGCGCCGGCATCGGGTACCACCGCGACGCCCCGCGGTTCGGCCCCGCGGTGGTCGGCGTGTCGCTGCTGTCGGCCTGCCCCATGCGGTTCCAGCGGCGGGTGGGCGACGTCCGCCACCTCTACGTCCTCGACCTGGCGCCGCGGTCGGCCTACGTCATCGGCGGCAAGGCCCGCTCCGCCTGGCAGCACGGGATCGTGGCGACGAAGGGCCTGCGCTACTCGTTCACCTTCCGCACGCTGGCGGGGAGGTTCCGGGCCGCCGCCGAACGGGCAGAGATGCCGCCGTGGGGAACCGCGACATCGCCTGGAAGCTCGTAGGCGCGTCGAGCGGGGCGCTGGCGGGCATGGCCACCCGCAAACTGCTCCAGGCCGGCTGGCGCCGGGCCAAGGGGGACGACCCGCCCACCAACCCGGCCTCGCCCACCACCACCTGGTCGGAGGCCATCGTGTGGGCCGTCTCGTCGGGCGTGGCACTGGCCGTGACCCGCCTGGTCGCCCAGCGAGCCGCCGCCGAGGCGTGGCGCAAGCCGACCGGCGCCTGCCCGGCCAGCCTGGAGGCCGTCAGCCCGTAACCACCCCCACGTTGGTTGCCATACGAACATCTGTTCGCTATGGTCCCGGCCGACGTGACGACCGGGGGACTTCCCTTTCAACCCCGCTCCTTCGACGACCTGGGCACGCCGCTGCCCGACGTGACGTTCTGCGTCGTCGACCTGGAGACCACCGGGGGATCGCCGGCCACCTGCGCCATCACCGAGATCGGCGCGGTCAAGGTGCGGGGCGGCGAGTGCCTGGGGACGTTCCACACCCTCGTCAACCCGGGCATGCCCATCCCTCCCGAGATCGTCATGCTCACCGGCATCACCGAAAACATGGTCGGGCCTGCACCGCTGATCGACGAGGTCCTGCCCGCCCTTTCCGAGTTCATCGGCGGCAGCGTGCTGGTCGGCCACAACCTGCGCTTCGACACCTCCTTCCTGGACGCCGCCCTGACCGCCGCCGGCTACCCCCGGCTGGCCCAGGCGCGGGTGGACACGTGCAGCCTGGCCCGCCGGTTGGTGCGCGACGAGATGCCCGACTGCCGCCTCGGCACCCTGGCCCGCCGCCTCCGGCTGGCCCACCAGCCCTGCCACCGGGCCCTCGACGACGCCCTCGCCACCGCCGACCTCCTTCACACCCTGCTCGAGCGGGCCGCCGGCCTGGGGGTGCTCGGCCTCGACGACCTGATCGCCCTCCCCACCCTGGCCGCCCACCCCCTCGCCCCCAAGCTCCGGATGACGGCCGGCCTGCCCCGCCGCCCCGGCGTCTACCTCTTCCGGGGGCGGGGCGACCGGGTGCTGTACGTCGGCAAGGCCACCGACCTGCGGGCCCGGGTGCGCTCGTACTTCTCGGGCGACGACCGGCGCAAGGTCCTCCCCCTGCTGCGGGAGGCGGAGCGCGTCGACCACGTCGTGTGCGCCAGCCCGCTGGAGGCGGCCGTGCTGGAAGTCCGCCTCATCCACCGCCACCTCCCCCCCTACAACTCGCGCTCCACCCGGTGGCGGAAGTACGTCTACGTCAAGCTCACGCTGCCCGAGCGCTTCCCCCGCCTGTCGGTGGTCAAGTCCCCCGCCGCCGACGGCGCCCTCTACCTGGGCCCCCTCGCCTCGGCCGCCGCCGCCCGGGCGGTCGTCGAGGCCATCGAGTCGGCTGCGCCCCTCCGCCGGTGCTCGGCCCGCCCTCCCAAGGCGCCCCGTGACGCGCCCTGCACCGCCGCCCAGCTGGGCGTGGCGACCTGCCCCTGCGCGGGCGCCATCGGGGAGGACGACTACCGCGCCATCGTCGACCGGGTCGTCCGGGGCCTCACCACCGAGCCCCACCTGCTGCTCGGCCCGCTCGAAGCCCGCATGAGGGCGCTGGCCGAGGCGGAGCGGTTCGAGGAGGCGGCCGACACCCGGGACCGGGCCGCCGCCCTCGCCCGCGCCCTCGCCCGCCAACGCCAGCTGGAGGCGCTGCGCCGGGCGGGCCGGCTGGAGGCGGACCACGAGGGCCGCCGGCTGGTCTTCTGCGGTGGGCTCCTCGGCCCCCAGGCGGGTGTCGAGGCGGCCGGTCCCCCCGACCCCGGCCCGGGGGCGCCGGTCCCCCGCCACCTGGTGGACGAGCTGTCGTGCGTGGCCGGTTGGCTGGACGCGGAGTCCTCCCGCCTGTGCCTCCTCCGCTGCGACGGCGAGCTCGCCCTGCCCCTCCCCCGCCTGCCCCGCTACGAGCCGAGCACTACGAAGGCTGGGCGTTCGAGACGGTGACGAGCCGCTCCAGCACCGCCGCCGCCTTGCCCTCGTCGACGGCGGCGGTGGCCGCCTCCAGCCCCTCGGCCAGGTCGTCGGCCAGGCCGGCGGCCACGATCCCGGCGGCGGCGTTGAGCACGACGATGTCGCGGCACGCGCCCGGGTCCCCGTCCAGCACCCGGCGGGCCACGTCGGCGTTGGCGGCCGCGTCGGCGCCCTTCAGGTCGGCCGACGCCGCGCTGCGCAGCCCCAGCTCGGTGGGGTCGACGACGTAGGTGCGCACGCCCCCGTCCCGCAGCTCCAGGACGGTCGACGTGGTCGTCGTGGACAGCTCGTCCAGCCCGTCGTGGCCGTACATCACCAACGCCCGGTCGGCCCCGTTGGCAGCCAGCACGCCGATCATCCGCTCCGCCATGGCGGGGTCGGCCACGCCCAGGGCCTGGCGGCGGGCCCCCGCGGGGTTGGCCAGCGGCCCCAGGAAGTTGAAGACGGTGGGCACACCCAGCTCCCGCCGCACCGGCCCGGCGTGGCGCAGGGCGGGGTGGAAGCGGGGGGCGAAGCAGAAGCCCATCCCGGCCTGGTCGACGCACGCCGCCACCCCTTCCGGCCCCAGCTCGGAGGCCACGCCCAGCGCCGCCAGCACGTCGGCCGACCCGCACTGGGAGGACTGGGCCCGGTTGCCGTGCTTGCACACCGTCGCCCCCGCCCCTGCCACCACGAAGGCGGCGATGGTGGACACGTTGATGCTGGAGCTGCGGTCGCCGCCCGTGCCGCAGGTGTCCACCACGTCCAGACCTTCGGCCAGCGGCACCCGCTCGGCGAACTCCATCATCGTGCCGAGCAGCCCCGTCATCTCCTCGACGGTCTCGCCCTTCATGCGGAGGGCGACGATGAACGCCGCGATCTGGGCGGGCGTGGCCTGGCCTTGCAGGATCTCGGCCATGGCCGCGCCGGCCTGCTCGGCCGAGAGGCTGCGCCCGCGGGTGAGCGCGCCGAGGACGGCCGGCCAACCTCCGAGATCAGCGAGGGTCACCGGCCAAACGTAGCGAGTGGGCTACGCAGCCGCGGTCTTGCGCCGCTGGCGGATCATCCGCCGCCGCTCCCGGCTGGTGGCGCCGCCCCAGATACCTTCCGCCTCACGGTTGGTCAGTGCGAACTCCAGGCACGCGTCGCGCACGGAGCACTGGGCGCAGACGGCGCGCGCCTCCTCCGCCTCGTCCTCGACGAGCGGGTAGAAGATCTCGGGATCCAGCCCCCGGCAAGCGCCGCGCTGACGCCACGAGAGATTCATGAGTAGTCGGGCCTTTCTCGGTTTGACGAGTGATGCGTTCGATCCGGCAGGCTCCACCGGACCAGACCCCCTTCCCAATTCTGCAACATGAGTGTTGCCAAATCCAGTCCATTCGGGTCCGGCCGTAACATGCGGCGGTGATCGACTGGCGAGCCGTGGGGGCGGGCGCCGCCCTGGCCCTGGCCGTCATGGTGTCCACCATGGTCGCCGTCGAGGTGGTCGACGCCACCGTCGGCATCAACCCCGGCTCCAACTGGGTCTTCCTGTTCTACCTCGTCGCCCTGGGTGGACTGGCCGCCGGCGGCCGCCTGGCAGCCCGTCGGCGCCCCGACGCGCCCCTCGCCCACGGCCTCCTGGCCGCCTTGGCCGCCTACGCCGCCGTCGCCGGCCTCGGCATCGTCCTCCGCCTCACCGTCGACCGCGGCCCCGACCCCGTGGCCCTCGCCTTCAACGCCCTGATGGCCGCCTCGGCCGGCATCCTCGGCACGCTGGTGGCCGAGCGCGCCTCCCGGTGAGCGGCATCCTCGTCGTCGACGTCGGCACCAGCGGGGTCCGGGCCGCGGTCGTGGCCCCCGACTCCACCGTCACCGCGCTCCATCACCGGGAGCTGCTGCCCTCCAGCCCGGCCCCCTTGTTCGTGGAGTTCGACGCCTCCGCCATGGCCGCCGCCGCCCTGGAGGTCGCCACCGCCGCCGTCGAGTCCGCCGGCCCCGTGGATGCGGTGGGCATCGCCAACCAACGGTCCTCCACCGTCGTGTGGGACGCGGCCACCGGCGAGCCCGTCGGCCCCGGCGTGAGCTGGCAGGACGTGCGCACCGCCGGCATGTGCCTGGCCCTCCAGTCCCAGGGTCTCCGCCTGGTGCCCAACCAGTCCGCCACCAAGCTCGCCTTCCTGCTCGACGTGGCCGACCCCGACCGCTCCCGCGACCTCCGCTTCGGCACGGTCGACACGTGGATGGCCTGGACGCTCTCGGGCGGCGACCTCCACGTCACCGACGCCTCCAACGCCGCCGTCACCGGCCTGGTCCACCTCGACGCCTCGGGCTGGGATCCCCACGTGGCCGACGTGCTGCGCATCCCCCCGGCCACCCTCCCTCCCATCGCCGATTCGTCGGGCGTGGTGGGCGAGGCCTCGGCACTACGCGGGTCACCGCCCATCGCGGGGATGGCGGGCGACCAGCAGGCCTCCCTGCTCGGACAGGGGTGCGTGTCCCCGGGGCAGGCCAAGCTCACCTTCGGGACGGGTGGGATGCTCGACCTCTGCGTCGGCTCGACCCGGCCGTCGTTCGACCGCATCGGCGCCCAGGGGACGTTCCCCATCGTCGCCTGGCGCCTCGGCGGCGAGATCACGTGGGGCCTGGAAGCGGCCATGCTGAGCGCCGGCCAGTCGGTCGCCTGGCTGCGGGACGACCTCGGCATCCTCGACGACGCCCCCTCGTCCGAGCAGGTCGCCGCCCTGTGCCGCGACAGCGGCGGCGTCACGTTCGTCCCCGCCCTGCAAGGGCTGGGTGCGCCGGTCTGGGACTTCGGCGCGCGTGGCACCCTTCTGGGGCTCACCCGAGGCGCCGGCCGCCCCGAGGTCGTACGAGCGGTGCTGGAGGGAGTCGCCCACCGAGCCGTCGACCTCGTCGAGGCGGCCGAGGCCGACGGCGCGGTGACGATCGACACGCTGCGGGTCGACGGCGGCATGTCCGCCAACTCGGTGTTCGTGCAGGCCCTCGCCGACGCCGCCCAGCGGCCCGTCCACGTCAGCCCGGTGCGCGAGGCCACCACCCTGGGCGCCGCCTTCCTCGCCGGCCTGGCGGTGGGCACGTGGTCGAGCCTGGACGAGTGCGCGTCGCTGTGGTCGCCCGGGTCGGTGATCGAGCCGGTGCGCAAGCTGAACCGCGACCGCTGGCGTGAAGCCCGGGCCCGGGCCGAGCGCTGGGTACCCGAGCTGTCGGAGCTCGACTTCTTCTGATGGATACGTTCGTCGTCGCCCGCAACCCCGACGACGAGTCCACCCTGCCGTTCCTCATCCGGGTGCCGGTGGGCGGAACCGTCCTCGTGCTGAAGGCCAAGGAGACGTGGCCTCGCACCTCCAAGGTGTACTGCCACCGGGCCCAGTCGTGGCCCGACGACCCCGAGATCGTGGACGAGGTGGCGGTGCGGTCGTGCGTGCGCCGGGGCCCCGCCATCGACCTCGTGCTGGCCCGCTCTCGGGAGAACCGCTCCCAGCTCGTGTTCACGGAGCTCAGGACCGGCCGGGAGGCGATCTTCTGGCAGAGCGCCCGCACCACCCGCAAGGCCCGGCCCGGCATCCGCGTGCCCACCCGGCGGGCGTCGGGCTGGACGCAGCTCGACGTGATCGTCGACACCCGGGAGCGCTACCCGTACCGGTTCGCGGGCCAGAAGGTGGTCGTCACCCGCAAGGCCCTGCGGGCCGGCGACTACGGAGTGGAATCGCCCGAGGGAGACGTGGTGGCGGCGGTGGAACGGAAGTCGCTACCCGACCTGGTGGGCGACCTGGTCGACGGCAGCCTCGCCTACCAACTGGCCGACCTGGCCGCCGTCTGGCGAGCGGCCGTGGTGGTCGAGGAGCGCTACTCGTCGCTCTACAAGGCCGAGCGGGTGAAGGAGGGGTTCCTACCGGACGTGCTGGCCCGGCTCCAGGTCCGCTACCCGACCGTGCCCATCGTGTTCTGCGAGACGCGCCCGTTCGCCGAGCAGTGGACGTACCGGTTCCTGGGGGCGGCCCTGGCCGACCATACGTGGGACAATGGAGGCGACGGTGAGCCGGCCGGGTGGCCGCGGCTCGGGAAACCGGGCTGAGGAAGGTCGGGGCTCCGCAGGGCAGGGTGCTGGCTAGCGGCCAGTCGGGGCGACCCGCAGGAAAGTGCCACAGAAAGCAGACCGCCGATGGGCCCTCCGGGGCCACAGGCAAGGGTGAAACGGTGCGGTAAGAGCGCACCAGCGCCCGGGGCGACCCGGGCGGCTCGGCAAACCCCACCCGGAGCAAGGCCGCACAGGGGATGGGCTGCCCGTCCGACATCCCCGGGTAGGCCGCGTAGATGGATGGCCACCCCGCCGGTCACGGCCGGCGGACAGAACCCCGCCTACAGGCCGGCTCACCGTCACCAC
>JBKHXX010000012.1:0-2078 GCA_046565765.1 Acidimicrobiia bacterium
TGAGGTGCTTCTGAGTCAATGTCCGGAGTCGGGCCCGTAATCAGTCCGCACTTCGGCGGCTTCATGGCTGGTTCCGGTTGTTGTGGTTGCGATGGTAGGCGAGGCGTTCGACGCGGGAACGGGCGAGGCCGTCGCGCCGGGCCTGGCGGATGTCGTTGCCGCGTCCGGCGTGCTCGTCGTCGGGCGTGACGTAGCCGATGCCGGCGTGCAGGCGCCGGCCGTTGTATTCCGCCCGGACGACCTCGAGCTCGCTGACGAGCTGAGCCGGGTCGCGGATCTTCTCCAAGTGGGGCCACTCGCCCTTGACGTGGCCGAACAGCGTCTCGATCCAGGCCTGGTCCGTCGGCGTGCCCGGCCGGCCGAAGCGGGCGACGATGGAGCACAGGGCCAAGAACTCCCGAGTGGAGCCAGCGCGCATCTGAGGGCCGTTGTCGCTCATGGCCAGCAGGACTGGGACCTCGGGATCGTCGCCGTCGAGCGGCGAGCCGGCCCGCCGGGCCTCGATGCGGTCCCAGAGGCCCTCAGCGTCGAGGGCGCCGGTGAAGAGCACCTCGACCTGGACGGCCGACTCCTCGGTGGTGACCACGGTGTTCAACCATTTGCGGCTGACGACGTCCATGACCGCGAACGCGACGCGCTGGGCGCGGGTGAAGTGGGTGGAGTCGTAGATCCAGATCTGATTCGGCCTCCACTCGGCCCACTCCGGGATCGGCGTCGGCGCCGGGGTGGGCGACCGAGGTGGCGGAGCGGGGAGCACGAGGCCCTGAGCAGCCAAGATGCGGTAGACGGTGGATTCCGACACCCACACCAGGCCCTCGTAGGAGCCCCGGTGGGCGAGCTTGCGGTAGGAGCGGTCGATGTCGCCGAAGCGCTCGAAGACCGCGACGATGGCCTCGACCTCGTCCGGGAGCAGGCCGTGGACGGCCCGGCCGGGCACCCCGTCGTCGAGGTGGCCAAGCCGGCCTCGCCAGCGCCTGGCCCGGCGCTCGTCCAGCTCGAGCACCGCTGCGGCGCGCACCGCCGACCACCCCTGCTCCACCGCGTCGTCGAGCAGCTCCAGGAGGCCGGCCTTGACCCGTGCGTCGACCCGTGGGGGCACCGGGCCCATCACCCCCAACGCTCTTTTCCCTCCAGCAGCGTGAGCTTGATGGCCATCTCCTTGACCGCCTCGGACAGCCGAGCGATCTCACGGCGGGCCGCCACGAGCTCGGGGTCGACACCGTCAGGACGTACGCCGGGACGCGACGACGCCAGGGCGTCGAGCGCGCCCTGCTTGGCCACTTCCCGAGCCTTGAGGATGGTCGATCGGTCGACGCCCCAGTACTCCGCGCACTGGGCCACGGTCATGTCGCCGCAGAGCACCGAGACGAAGGCCTGGTACTTCTCCGACGGGCTCAGAAACCGCTTGGCGCGCCGGCCGGCACGGTCACGGGGTTGGGTGGGATCGGGCACTGCTGGCTCCTCTCATGAGGGCCATGCTTCCGCTCAGGTGTGGACTGATGGTGGACCCAGATCCGGACACGAACTCAGACTCAAACCAGTCGCACCTGGGCCGCGACGGCTCTCAACCCGAGACGATCGTCAGCACATGGCTGATTACGTCGGGGTGATCGAGGACGATCGCCGACACGGACGCGATCTTTGTGGAAAATGATGTCGCCTCGCTTCGGCTACCGCGGTGCTGACTCGAGCGCCGCCAGGCAAACGCCAAGATCGTAGAGGGGCCGCGGACGCCCCGCTGCAGGAAAGGACCGCAGCGACACTGCGTGGATGTCGGCACGTCGGCACCCTGACCAGCCGGAGCGGAGAGCAATTCGTCGGTCATGGCGAGCGAGCGGCAGAGAGGCCGGTGTGCTGTTGATGTCTACACACCGCCCTTTCAGGAGGAAGCCCCATGACGGCCCGCCCGAAGCAGTCGTCGCCGGCCGTCAAGGCGGGCGTCTACACCCGGATCTCCTCGGACCCGAGCGGCGAGCGCGCCGGCGTCGATCGCCAACGGGCCGACTGCGAAGCCCACTGCAAAGCGAGGGGCTGGGAGGTCGTCGAGGTGTTCTGCGACAACGACGCCTCCGCTTACG
>JBKHXX010000013.1:0-3397 GCA_046565765.1 Acidimicrobiia bacterium
TTCAGCGGGTCGCTTCCCGGCTTGAGCACGACCACGGACGGGTGGTTGATCTGCTCGATGAGCCGCTGGTTCTGCACGGTGGGGGTGATCTCGATGGTGCGGTCGTCGACCACCCGGGTGGAGTCACGCCCGATGAACCCGGAGCCGATCGACGGCGGCTGGACGGTGTAGTCCACCGAGTACTTGAGGTCCTGGGCGGTGACCGGTGTGCCGTCGGAGAACCTCACGCCCGGCTGGAGGGTGAACCGGAACGTGTTGTCGCCTACGTAGGACGCCTGCGTCGCCATGGGTACGACGGAGAAGTCGGGCGCCAGTTGGACGAGCGTGTCGCACACGTCGGCGTTGAGGGGGTAGTTGGGCTTGCGCTTCTTGTCGCCCTCTCCCGAGTCGACCCAGGGGTCGGCCGCGACGCCCACGATCAACTCCTGGCGACCGGTGGGCCCTTCGTTCTGCTGACCACTACCGCCGGCGCTCTCCGACGGCTCGTCGCTGGCGCACGCAGTAGCCACCAGCGCCAGTGCCAGTACGCCGACGAGGACGCGCGCGCGCACTCTCAACCCGGCCCGTTCCATTGGCGTTCCCCCTTCTTGAGCCCGCCGGCCCGTACGTATAGTTCGAAACTATCCCTAGATGAGCGACGACGCTAGATCCCTCAACACGCTCAGCGCAGGCGAGCCGGCGTCGTAGTCGAGCGGCGAGGCACCCTCGCGGTCGGCTGCCCGCACCGACCGGTCGTCAGGGATGACGAGGTCGGGCTCGACTCCCAGGAGGTTCCCGATGAGAGCCAGGTCCTCCGGGCCCTCCACCTTGTTGGCCACCACCACCCGCCGGTCGAGCCCTTTCTGGGCGGCCATGTCCAGCAGCCGCCGGGCCACCTCGATCGAGCGGGGGTAGGGCTCGACGACGACGACCAGGACGTCGATCTCCGTGCTGTCACCCCGGGCCACCGTCATCACCCCACCACCGAGGTCGACGACGACGACCCGTCCCGGCCTGTCCTCCAACTGCGCGAGCAACTGCCCGGCCGAGAGCCCGCCTCAGCCGGGGCGGAACTCCTCGAACTTCCGGACCTGCACGATGCGGAGCCGTTCTCCCGCCTCCGCCGCGAAGCGGTCGACGATCTCCTCCATGGGCGAGGAGATGGCGGGACCGTCGGGGAGCAGGGCCTCGCGCGCCGAGGCGAGCTCGTAGGTGCGTTCGACGCCCAAGCCGAGGGAGATCCCGAGGTTGGGGTTCTCGTCGGCGTCGACGGTGAGGACGTCGTTGCCCTGCTCGGCCAAGAGCCGGGCCAGGACGCCCGCCACCGTGGTCTTGCCCGAGCCGCCCTTGCCGGCGACCGCGATCTTCGTCACCTCGTCCTCCCTTGCTGGGTCAACTCGACAGTGCGCCGGTCATTGGATTCCTGCGACAGGCGGTCGGCCAGCGCAGCCACCGCCTGCCGGGCGGGTGTGTTCGCCGGCAGAGAGACCAGGGGTCGCCGCTCTCGCTCCGCTCTGGCGATCGCCGCGTCCTTGGGCACCGTCACCCACAAGGGAACACCGAGCCGGTCGAGGGCCTCTTCCACGTAGGCCTGGTCCTCCCCGGACCCGACCTTGTTGGCCAGGCCGGCCAGGCGGATTCCACTCGGCCAGCGGCCCATCTCGGCGAAGCGGCGGGCGGTCAGCACCGACTTTGCGAACGGCTCGACCACCACGAGGGCGGTGCCCTTGGTGCCGACGAGGCCGCCCGCCACCTGGACGGTGCCTCCTTGCAGGTCCACCACGGTCCAGCCGTCTTCCTCGTCGTACACACGCGAAACCGTGTTGAAGGCGACCTGGCCCGACCAGCGGCCGAGGTTTGGTTCCCGGCGCATCTCGTAGTCCTTCAAGCCGCCGTCGACGTTGCCGGCCTGGAGGAACCGGACGCCAACCGGCCCCTCGACGGCGCAGCGGTCGACGATCTCGGCGGGCGAGCCGTCAAGGCGCCACCCTCCGTTCTCGCGGACCGCCTGCCCCGCCAGCGACCACTCGTCGCCGGGCGTCATGCCGAGCACCTGGTCGAGCCCGGGCACCGTGTCAGCGTTGATGGCGGTGACCCGGTTCGACCGGGATGCCAGCTCCGCGCACAGCAGTCCCGCCAGCGTGGACTTGCCCGATCCACCCTTGCCCAAGAAGACGACCCGCATGGCGGCGCACGCTATGAGGCCCCTCCCGCGACGGTCAATAGATGCACATCGGCACTATTGAACGATTCGGAGCGAACGACGGCTCATCCCGTGTGCGTGATGGTCGAGGGACGGCACCGGTCGGGTGCCACCCCGGCGGAAATGCCGTCCGCTAGGTTCGCATGGGTCGTCGAGGCGGAGGTGGGCACGTGGGAGGACGACGGACGCGACCCGGTCGGAGGGTTCGTGCGGGGGCGGCCATGGCTGCGGCCCTGGCCATGGCGGTGGCCGTTCCGGGCCCGGCGTCGACCCTGGAGCTGTTCCCGGAGGTGATCGAGCTGCCCCACGGCTGGATGCCCGAGGGGATCGCGGCCGGCTCGGGTCCGGTGATGTACTCCGGCTCCCTGGCCACCGGACAGGTTCTCGCCGTCGACGTGATCACCGGGCAGAGCCACCTCGTCGTCGAGGACCCGGCCGGCGCGCCGGCGGTGGGCCTCGAGCTCGACCGCTGGGGGCGCCTGTGGGTGGCGGGGGGCAACTCGGGCCAGGCCTGGGTGTACGACGCCGAGACCGGCGCGACGCTGGCCGTGTTCGATCTGGCGGTGGCCCGCCCCACCTTCATCAACGACGTGGTGGTCACCCGCGACGGGGCCTGGTTCACCGACTCGAACAATCCCTACCTGTACAAGGTGCCTCTCGAGCCGGGCGGCGACATCGGCGAGCCCGAGGCGCTTTCCCTGGGCGGCGACTACAACCACCTCCCCGGGTTCAACCTCAACGGCATCGACGCCACGCCCGGGGAGCGGTGGCTGATCGCGGTGCAGTCCTCGGTGGGCGTGCTGTACCGGATCGACCCCGAGACGGGCGAGGCGGTGGTCCTCGACCTGGGCGGGGAGACGGTCGTCAACGGCGACGGGATCCTCGTGGAGGGACTGCGGCTGTACGTCGTGCAGAACAGGAACAACCAGGTGGCGGTCATCGACCTCGACCCCACCAGCTTCGCCGCCGGGGAGGTGGTGGGCCGGTTCACGTCGCCGCACTTCGACGTCCCCACGACGATGGCGGTGTTCGGCGGGTGGTTCTACTTCGTGAACGCCCGCTTCACCACGCCGGCCACGCCCGAGACGACCTACACGATGGTCGCCGTCCCGCGGTAGTGGTCGTGGCGGTGGCCGTGACCAGGGCGCAGGTCCTGCGCCTCCGGTTCAGCCGCCACCAGCTCGACCGATCCGCCGGCTCGGGCACCGACGCCGA
>JBKHXX010000014.1:0-63527 GCA_046565765.1 Acidimicrobiia bacterium
GCTCCCATCGAGCTCCGACGAGCCCTGCGGGTGATCGACCGGAGCGTCGACAGCTACATCGCCCGGGCGAGAATCAGACCTGCCGCATGAAACTTGCCTCAATCGTCAAGTCGTCGGAAACCCAGGAGCTCTAGGTGCCCGCCAGCTGGGGGGCCCCGGCCACGGCTTGCATCCCGAGATCACGGGCTCGGGCGGAGGCCATCGCCCACAGCTCCCGGGCCGACGCCTCGTCCCCCGGGCCCCTGCGCCGCAGCAGGGCCTCGGCCAGGCAGGCCCGGGTGCGCACCACGAGAGGCCCGTCCGGCGCCACCCGGCTCTCCAGCTCGAGGGCGGCCTCGTAGCGCGTCACGGCCGTGTGCCAGCGCCCCTGCACCGCCTCCAGCTGCCCCAGGAACCGGTCGACGGCGCCCGCGCACACGTCCCCCCAGCCGATGACGGCCAGGTGGCCGGCGTGGGGCGCGAACAGCTCGCTCAGCTCGGGCGCCTTCTCGGCGTCGCCCAGGGCGGCGCACACCATCGACAGCAGGCACAGCGAGGCGGGCCACGTGAAGTCCCGGGGCAGGGCGGCCACCCCCCGGGCGGTGAGCTCGTCGAACAGCCGGCGGGCCTCGGTCGTGTTGGCGGTGTCGGCGTGGGCCAGGGCGAGCAGGGCCCGGAAGGCGGCAACCGTCGGGAAGCGGGCGATGGCCTCGGCGGCGATGGCCGGCGTCTCCGTGACCAGCCCCCGTTCCCGGCACAGGAAGAACCGCTGGCAGAGCTCGGCGGCGGGGGCGTTGGGCTCCGAGGCGGCGAAGGCGAGCATGTCCCCGGCGGAGGCCTCGGCGTCGGAGAACCGCCCGTCGACCAGGGCCCGCAGGCCGCGCCAGCGAGTGACCTCGCTCAGCGTCAGCCAGTCGCGTTGGGTGCGGCCCTCGTGCTCGAGCCTCTCGAAGTCGGCGTCGAAGCCGGGGATGTCGCCCAGCTCCAGGCGGGCCCGGGCCCGGATGCGCAGGCCCCGTACCAGCAGGCGCGGGTTGCCCAGCTGCCCCGCCATCGCCATCAGCTCCTCGCCCAGCCTCCGCCGCTCGTCGACGTGGTGGGACCCCATGAGGGCGACGGCCCGCGCGAACAGGGCGGTGTGGAGGGCGCCCGGCTCCCCGAGGGTGCGGGCCAGGCGCAGCGCCTCCTCGGCCAGGGCGCTGCCGGCGGGCCCCTCCCCCTCCCACAAGGCCAGCTGGAGGGCCAGGCGGGCCAGCACCTGCACCCGCAGCCCCGAGGCGGCCGGGCCGAGGGCGGCAAGGGCCTCCTCGCACAGGGCCCGCACCGCCGGCTCGGAGCGGCCGGCCATGCCCAGGCCGGTTTGGAGCATCGCCGCGCCGGCGAGGTGGGTGGGCGAGTCGATGGCACGAGCATCGTCGGCGGCCCGGGAGGCTGCCTTGCGGGCGCCGTCCACGTCGCCGACCAGCCGGCGGGCGTCGGCCAGCGCCAGCAGGAGATCGGCCCGGCGGGCCCTGTCGGGGTCGAGGGCGCCGTCGATGCACGCCACGCCCCGCTCGAGGATCGACACGGCCACCTCGAAGGCGAGCGTGCCCATGGCCTGGAGGCCGGCGGCCAGGGAGTAGCGCGTGGCCCGCTCCACGTCGCCCGCCTCGGTGAAGTGGTGGGCCAGGGCGACGAGGTGGGTGTCGGTGGTGCCCAGTGCCTCGTACGCCTCGCCGATGCGCTGGTGGAGGCGGGCCCGGCGGCCGGCGGTGAGGCCCTGGCGCAGCACCTGGCGCAACAGGGCATGGAGGAAGGTGTAGCGGCGCCCCGGCCCCGGCACCTCGACCAGGACCTGGGCCGCCACCGCCTCGTCGAGTGCGTCGAGCAGGTCGCCGCCGGCGGTCGCCTCGGGGATGCGCTCGAGGAGGTCGAGGCTGAACGTGGCCCCTGCCACCGCCCCCACCGCCAGCGTCCGGTTGGCGTCCGGGGACAGCCGGCCGAGCCGCTCGTTGACCACGCCGCGGACGCCGTCGGGCAGCTCCAGCTCCTCCAGGCGGTAGTGGCTCCGCCACCGCCCACCCGGCTCCCGGTAGACGGTGCCCGACTCGACCAGGTGGCGGAGCATCTCGCCGAGGAAGAAGGGGTTGCCACCCGTCTCGGTGTGGAGGGTGCGGACGAAGGCCAGTGCACCCGCGTCGAGGTCCTCGCCCGCCCGGGCCTGGACCAGCTCGACGCTCTCCGCCTCTTCCAGCCCGCCCAGGTTCAGGATCTCCACGCCCGGCTCCCGGTGCAGCTCGGCCAGCAGCGACGTGATCTGGGCCGGCACCTCAGGGCCGGCGTCTCGGCAGGTCACCACCACCAGCACCCGGCCCAGCCGGCCCGACCTCACGATGTGGCGCAGCAGGAGGAGCGTCGAGCGCGCGGCCCAATGGAGGTCGTCGAGGACGAACAGCAGGGGCGTCGGCTCGCTCATCACCCCCAGCAGCTCGACGACCGCCTCGAACAGCCGGTAGCGCTCGACGGCCGGGTCGGCCGGCGCAGGGGCGGCCACCCCCCGCGCCGCCAGCTCGGGGACCAGCCGCACGAGGTCGGCTCCGAGCGCGCCCATGTGGGTCTCGATCCAGTCGGGCGGGCAGTGGGACGCGTGCCAGCGCAGGGCCTCGGCGAAGGGCTGGTAGGGGATGCCCTCCTCCTCGTCGCAGCGGCCGTGCAGGACCAGCCCGCCGGAACCCTGGGCGTGGGCGGCGATGGCCCGCGCCACGCTGGTCTTGCCGATGCCCGCCTCGCCCCGCACCACCACGACGCGTGCACGCCCGCCGCACGCCTCCTCCCATGCCCGCTCCAGGCGGGCCAGCGGCTCCCTCCGACCCACGAACAGCGAATCGGGGGGCGCGGCCATGCCCGGCGGGAGGACATCCGGAGCGTGGCCATGGCCGGCGGCGGCGGCTACGCCCGCGCCCGGCGCGGCGGCCGGGGGCAGGTCGAGGGACGGGTCCTGGTCGAGCACGGCCTGCTCGAGCCGGCGGAGGTCGGGCCCGGGGTCGATGCCCAGCTCCTCGCCCAGCAGGGTGCGGGCCCGCTGGTAGGCCCGCAGGGCGTCGGCCTGGCGGCCCGACCGGTACAGGGCGACCATCAGCTGGCCCCACCGGCGCTCCCGCAGCGGGTTCTCGGCCAGCAGCGCCTCCAACTCGGCCACGCACGGCCCGTGGCGGCCGAGGGCCAGCTCGGCGTCGATGCGCTCGTCCAGGGCGGCCTGGCGCAGCTCGTCGAGGCGGGCCGCCTCGGCCATGGCGAACGGCTCGTCGGCGAACTCCACCAGCGAGGGCCCGCGCCACAGGGCCAGCGCCTCCTCCAGCAGCTCGGCGGCCCGCCCGTGGTCGCCGGCCCGGGCCGCCTGGCGTGCCTCGGACAGGCGGGCGACCACGTCGAGGGAGTCGAAGGCCTCGGGCGCGCCCCGGAGGACATAGCCAGGCGGGACGGTCACGATGCTCAGCCCGCCCGAGCCCGACGACAGCGCCTTGCGCAGCCGCAGGACGTAGTTCTGGAGCGTCTTGGTGGCGGTACGCGGCGGGTCGTCGCCCCACAGCACGTCGACCAGGCGCGACTCGGCCACCACCTGCCCGGGCTGGAGGGCCAGCGCCGCCAGCAGGCGCCGCTCCTTGGGGCCGCCGAGGGTGACGGGAGCGCCGCCGTCGACGACCTCGAGAGGACCGAGGACGCACACCCGCATTGTCGGTGATCGTAGCCGTCCTTCCTCAAGTCCTTTGACCTTTTACCGGCCGCCTCCTATGGTTCGCTTTCGGACCGGTCAGGTGAGGCGGCGCAGGACGGGAGGTCCTCATGGACGAGGAAACCGGCAGGCAGGGACCCATCCCGCCCGGGCGGGAGGCTCCCACCCTCCGGAAATGGGAGCGGACTCGCTCGCTCAAAGAGCCGCCCGGGGTACGGATCCGAACCGCCGCGAGCCGCTGGTTGGACTCGCAGGTGGGCAAGGCCCTCGAGCGCGACGCCGTGCCCGTGCTGGCCGTCCTCCGGCGGCTCAAGCCCGTCCTGCCCACACCCCGGTTCACCCTCGTCCTGCGTGACGCCGACGTGCGCTCCGTGCTGGCCGACCCCGACGCCTTCACCGTGGCCCTCTACACCGCGAAGATGGACAAGATCCTGAGGGGCTTCGCCCTGGCCGTGGACGACCCGTCCGTCCACGCCGAGTCCCGGGCCGTCCTCGACCTGGCCTTCCTGCCCGGCGACGATGAGCGGCTGGCCGCCCGAACCGCCGCCCTCGCCGCCGGGGCGCTCTCCTCCCACGACGGGTTCCGCCCCATCGACGTGGCCACCGGGCTGGCCCGGCCCGTGCTCGGCGCGGTCGTGGCCGAGCACCTCGGCATCCCCGCCCCCGATCCGACCGCCTTCGCAACGTGGAGCCACGACGTGTTCCGGCAGGTGTTCCTCAACCCCGACGACGACCAGGCCGTGGCCCGGCGGGCCGACGCCGCCCATGCCGCCCTGCGGGCCGCGGCCGCCGCGCCCGGTCCCGCCCCGGTCCCGGCCCCGGTCCCGGCTGACACGGTGCGCCGCCGGCTGGAGGAGGCCGGCCTCGCACCCGACGCGGTCACCGCCAACCTCGTTGCGATGGCGGTGGCGTGGGTCCCCAACACGGCCACGTCCTTCACCCTGGCCATGGCCGAGCTGCTGGGGCGGCCCCGCCCCCTGGCCGGGGCTCGCCAGGCGGCCGCAGCGGGCGACGACGCCCGGCTCTCCGGTTACCTCCTCGAGGCGCTGCGCTTCCGCCCACCCCACCCCGGCATCCCGCGGATGTGCGTGCGGGACCGTGCCCTCGCCGGCACGCGGGTCCGGGCGGGCACGCCGGTGGTCGCTCTGACCAAGTCCGCCATGCGCGACGGCGCCGCCCTGCGCGACCCCCGGCGCTTCCTGCCCGACCGCCCGCTGGCCGACTACCTGACGTTCGGCTTCGGTCGCCACACCTGCCCGGGAGCGGGCGCCAGCGTCGCCCAGCTGACCGCCCTGGCCCGTTCCCTGCTGGTGCGCAACCCGGTACGCCGCGGCCGCGTCGGCTGGGACGGGCCCTATCCGGCCCGGTTCGCGGTCACGTTCGACCGCTGACCGGCGTGCCGCGCCGCTCCCACCGCAGCGCGCCCGCGGCCCCCACCAGCGCCACCACGTAGGCGAGCGGGTAGACGACCTGCAACGGGTGCTCGCCCAGGTCGAACGACCCGGCGTAGACGGCGGTGGCGACCAGGATGGGCACGACCAGGATGAGCCCGGCCCGCATGTAGACGAGGTAGCCGTCGGCGTGGCGGTCGCCGACGACCGCCAGCATCCCGACCCCGAGGGACAGGTAGAAGACCCCGAAGGCCCGAAGGGAGAACAGCGACAGCGGCTCGGGGAAGATGGCGCCGTTGGTGGCCCGGGTGGGCGCGACGAACGCCACCAGGGCCAGGAAGAAGACGAGGGCGACGAACGCCACCCGCAGCCGCCGCATGTTGGAGGGCAGGTCCCGCCCTGGCCTCCGGTCGGCCCGGAGGTGACGGTGGCCCTGGGCCAGCGCCAGGGCGCCGGCCACCACCGAGAGCCCGAGAGCCACCAGGTACGGCCAGGTGAGCACCTCACCCGCCCGCAGCCGCTCCCGCTCGTAGAGGGCCACGCCGAGCTGCGAGGCGCCGAAGGCGAGCACGTAGACGACCGTGGGGCGGGCCGACGTCCATCGCGGGCGGGCGGTGGCATATCCGGCGAAGGCGGCCGTCCCCAGGCACCACCCGCCCGCGGTCATGGCCACGAAGGGCGACACCGTCCACGCGAAGTGCTCGGACGCCCACTCCGGCGCCAGGAACAGGGGCAGCCCGATGACGACGTAGGCCGCGGCGGCCGCCCCCAACAGGCCGCGCGCCGCCCGTGACAGCGCCGCCGGCCTCCCAGCCTCCTCCCGTGCCTCGTCGATGGCATCACTCAACCACGCCGGACGGACCTCGCGCCGGGCGCTCGGCTCTTGCACGCGGCGGGGGGCACGCCCCATGCTTCCGCCCATGGCCGGCGGCGTCCGTGTGCGCCTCACGTTCCCCGAGCACCTCATCACCGAGCCGGTGATCGGCCGGATGATGCGGACGTTCGACGTGCTGCCCAACATCCGCCGGGCCAACATCGAGGACACCGTCGGGTGGATGGTCTGCGAGATCACCGGCGAGCGCAAGACCGTCGAGGAGGCCCTCACCTGGCTCTCTGCCGAAGGCGTCCAGGTCGACCGCCTGCGGGACGTGGTCGAGGGCTGACCGCTCTCGGGTCCCCGGGCTACCAGCCCTCCGAGCCCGGCACGCCCTTGAACGGGCCCACCACGTCGGAGGTGATCCAGCCGCCGTAGAACCCCCCCGGCTGGGGGCGGACGTAGTCGCCGCCGACGAGGCAGACGTCCATCGGAGTGGGATAGAAGGCGATGTAGTCCTTCAGGGCCTCGTAGCCGGGCTTGGGGTCGTGGTAGGTCCAGGCCGCCGCCGGGGCGACCTGCTCGCCCCGGACGACGTCGTAGTACGAGGCCACGCCTTTCCACTCGCAGTAGGTGGTCTTGTCCGTCTCGAACACCGCCCCGGGCAGCACGCTGTCGGGCGGGAAGTAGTAGTTCGGCGGGTGGCTGGTCTCCAGCACGCGGATCGGCGTGAGGGTGATGGCGATCGTCTGGCCGCCGAAGCACACCTCGCACTGCTTGCGGATCTGTTCGATGCGGGGCGGCCGGGGGTAGTCCCACACCGACTCCTGCCCCGGCTTGGGCGGGATGGGCTGCGGCCTCGTCACGGCAGGTGCGGCAGCATGGAGCGCATCGAGGAGCATGCTACGGCCCTGGCCGACGCCATCCAGGCCGCCCTGCCGGGGTGGGTGGAGCGGGCGGTACGGGCGCGCCTGGCCGATCCCCCCGCCGACGTGCAGGTGGCCGCGGCCCACGCCGGCCGGCAGGCGGCGTCCGAGGTGGGCGGGGCCGTCCGCCGGCTGCTGGCGGAGGACGTGGACGACCAGCGCACCACGCCCCTGGCCCTTCTGCGAGGTGCCGTCCGGTACCCCACCCAGGTCCTGCGGGCGGCGGGCGTGCCGCCCGTGCCGCGTGACCACGTGCAACAGCGGCTCTTCCCCGACGACGTGTACGACCTGGCGCCCGCCTCGTTCGCCGACGTCGACCCGTCTCTGTTCGAGCCCGGGATCCGGTGGGGGGCGGCCAAGGCGTTCGTCCACAAGCAACGACACGGAGGAGGTGCGCCGGCCATGCCGGAGCCCGAGAAGAGGAAGAAGAAGATCGTGGCTTACGTACCCGACCTGATGGACCGGTCGAAGGTCTCCTCGGCCCCGGCCGACGTGACGTTCGTCAACCGGCCCGCCGACCTGGCCGCCAAGGCGGCCGAGACGGGGGCCGACCTGGTGGTGGTCGACCTCACCCGCCCCGGCGTCGTCGACCAGCTCACCGATGTGGAGGCGACCGTCATCGGGTTCGCCAACCACACCAACCGGGAGGCCATGGACGCGGCCCTGGCCGCGGGGGCCGACCAGGTCATGGCCCGCTCCGCCTTCTTCGCCCGCATCGACGACCTGCTGGGCGGCAGCTGAGGGTGGACGACCCCGCACCCCTCTCGGCCTCCGACATGCTTCGGTGGAGCGAGACGCTGTCCGGCATCGCCCGCACCGGTCTCGGCTTCACCGAGAACCTCTACGAGCGGGAGCGGTTCGAGGAGGTGCTGCGGGTGGCAGCCGACATCCGCATGGCCGCGGGCGAGACGCAACCGGCCGAGCGCGAGGCGGTGGTCGAGGCGTGGTTGCGGGACGTGGGGGACGGGATCGCCGGCTACGTGACCCCCAAGATCGCGGTGGGGGCGGTGGTCGGCAACGACAAGGGCCAGATCCTGCTCGTGCAGCGGGCCGACTCGGGAGTGTGGCTCTACCCCACGGGCTGGGCCGACGTGGGCTACTCCGCCTCGGAGGTGGCGGTCAAGGAGGTCCAGGAGGAGACGGGGATCGACGTGGAGCCGGTCCGCCTCATCGCCCTCTACGACGGCATGCGCTTGGGCTTCACCCGCGTGCCCCTGTACTCGCTGGTGTTCCACTGCCGGATGGTGGGCGGCTCGATCGCCGTCCATCCCCTCGAGTGCCGCGACGTGGGTTGGTTCGACGAGGACTCCCTCCCCTCGCCGCTGGCCGGCGGGGGCCGGGGCGAGCGGTGGGTCCCCCAGGCGTTCCGCGCCATCCGGGGGGAGCCCGTCGACGTGCTGTTCGACCCGCCCCGGGAGCCTCCGTGGCGGAGGACGCCGCCGGGGCCGTAGGCGCAGCCGCCGGAGCTATTAGGGTTTTCCCGTGCTCTTCTCGAAGAAGCGGACGGGTGAGGACCCGATGGCCGTGGTCACGCGGTTCGTCGAGGCCTGCAACCGCCACGACGTGGAGGCGATCTACTCGACCGTCCACCCGAACTTCGACTCGATCCAGCCCTGCTTCCCGTCGCGGAACTTCACCGGCGCCGACCAGGTGCGCAAGAACTGGCGGGCGATCTTCGAGAGCGAGCCCGGCTTCCGGCTCACCGTCCTGCGTTCCGCCCGCAACGGCAACACGGTGTGGGTCGAGCTGCACGGGGCCGGCAACGCCGCCCAGGTGGCCGGCATCTTCATCCTCGGGGTGGAGGACGACAAGATCCGTTGGGCGCGCGTCTACAGCGGCCCGGTGGAGCAGATGGGCGAGGAGGCCGACGCCGCCCGCCGCCAGATGCAGCCGTCCTAGGGGGCTGGTGTCTAAGCGCCGAACGCGAAAGACACCAGCCTCCTAGACCTGCGTCCCCGGGTCGGCGGACCCGCCCGACAGCTGCTCGAGGATCCCCTCGATGATCGACGTCCGCCCGCCCGTGCGCTCCCACTGGTCGCCGATGCGGTCGTGGTCGGCCACGCCCACGGCATGGGGCGGGAGGCCGAGCGCCTCGGTGGTGAGGGCCGCCAGGATGGCGGGCTCGATCTCGTCGCCGTAGGCGGCGAACGCCTCCAACCCGTCCCACAGCTGCTCGAGGGGGGCGGGAGGGGCGGTCTCGCCGGCGAGGGCGTCGGCGGTGGCCTCGAACAGCTCGTACGTGCCCACCGAGGGGGGGCGCCGGTACCCGGCCACGGGATGGAGGCGCCACTCGATGGTCATGCCCCCCGGGCCGTCGTCGCGCAGCCAGACCTGGGACCCGTTGACGTAGGCGTCGTGGGGCGGGCCGAAGCGCCCGTCGAGGGCCAGCACCAACCCGGCCGACGTCCGCCACACGCACGTGGGGACCAGGCGACCCATCCCCCAACCCTACGGCTGGGACGATAGGGCCGTGCCTCCCCTCCGCCGCCGTAGCCCGGCCGTGCTGGCCGCCGTGCTGGCCCTGGCCGCCGCCGCCTGCCGGTCGGGCGACGAGCGGTCCTCGGCCGACGTGTCCGACCGGTCCCCATCGACGGCCGCCCCCGGCCGGGCCGGCACCACCGTCGCCCCTCTGCTCACCGTGCCGCCGGCGGCCACGTCCCCGACCTGCCCGGCCACGCCCCGGCGGGCGGAGCCCGACCCCAACCGGCCCCGCTACCGCCTCACCGTGGACGTCCGCCTCGCCGAGAACACCGTGGTGGGCACCACCGAGGTCCGCTTCACTCCCGACCTGGAGACCGACCGGCTCGTCTTCCGGCTGTGGGCCAACGGGCCCCGGCCCACCCAGGCCGGAGGCTCGATGGAGGCCGGTGAGGTGACGGTCGACGGGCGGGCCGCAGCGGTGGAGGCCAGCGCCGACGCCACCATCCTCGACGTCCGTCCTGGCCGCACGCTGGCCCGGGGGCGGGCGATCGAGGCGCGGGTGCCATGGACCCTCCACCTGCCCGCCTCGTCCAACGACCGCATCGCCCGCACCGGCGACGCCGTCCGCCTCGGGTCGTTCTTTCCCATCCTGGGCTGGGAGCCGGGCGTGGGGTGGCGCACCGAGCCCCCCACGGGCGCCTTCGCCGAGGCCTCCACCGCCCCGGTGGCCGACTTCGACATGACGGTGACCGTGCCCGACGGCCTCACCGTGCTGGCCAGCGGCACCAGCGACCGCCCCGGCCACTGGACGGCCCACGCCATGCGCGACGTGGCCCTCTCGGTGGGCCGCTTCACCACCGCCTCGGCCACCGCCATGGCCCCGGGCCCGGTGGAGGTGACCGTCGGCGTCCACCACGGGATCGCCGAGCCACCCCAGCGCTACCTCGACCGGGTGGTGGCCGTGCTCGAGGACTTCGCCGGCCGCTTCGGGCCCTATCCGTGGCCCAGCTACACGCTGGCCATCACGCCCGGGCTCGGAGGGGGCATCGAGTACCCGAGCCACGTCATGCAGGGCCCGGGCACCATCGGGCGGACGACCAGCCATGAGGTCGCCCACATGTGGTTCTACGGGCTGGTGGGCAACAACCAGGGGCGTGATCCCTGGCTCGACGAGGGACTGGCCAGCTGGGGCGAGGCCCGCTTCGAGGACGCCCTGGCCGAGTTCCGCGCCTTCCGCCAGCCGGCGGCCGCCCGCGGCCGCATGGGCGAGCCCATGACGTACTGGGCCAACGCGGCCAGCGCCTACTACTCGGGCGTCTACGTCCAGGGGGTGCAGGCCCTGGCCGACCTGGGCCCTCCCGACCTCGTCGACTGCGCCCTGCGCACCTACGTGGCCGTCTACGCCCACCGCATCGCCCGCCCCGCCGACCTGGTGGCCGCCCTGCGAGCCTCGTTCCCCGATGCCGCCGAGGTCCTCGCCCGCTACGGCGTCAGCACGTGAGGTCGGCCCCGGCGCCTAATCCTGTTCGCGCAGGAAGCGCTGGAACTCGGCGGCCAGCTCCTCGCCCGAGGTGAGCTCGAGGCCCTCGCTGTCGGCGTTCTCTTCGAGGCGGCTGACGTAGGCCGCCACGTCCTCGTCGGCGGCCACCACGTCGCTGACCTGGCGCTCGTAGTCGACGGCCAGCTGGGACAGGTCGGCGGTGACGACGGGGATGTCCAGCAGCTGGGCGGCCCGCTCCACCAGGGCGAGGGCGGCCTTCGGTGAGGGCGTGCCGGCCACGTAGTGGGGGACGGCCGCCCACAGCGAGGCCGACGGGATCCCGGCCTTGTTGAGGGCGTCGTGGAGCACGCCCACGATGCCGGTCGGGCCCTCGTAGCGGGAGCGCTGGAGGCCCAGGCGGGCGACCAGCTCGGCGTCCACCGCCGAGCCGGTGACCTTGACCGGCCGGGTGTGGGCCACGTCGGCGAGCAGCGCTCCGAGGATGACGACCAGCTCGACGTCCAGCTCGGCGGCCACGTCGACGATCTCGCTGCAGAACGTGCGCCACCGCAGTTGCGGCTCCGAACCGATCAGCAGCGCCATGTCACGGCCCGCCTCGGTGAGGGTCGTGCCGTAGAACTGGTTGGACGGCCACACGATCTCTCGGGTGAGCCCCTCCCGCAGCCTGACCTGGGGCCGGGTCTCGCTGAAGTCGAAGAACTCCTCGGGGTCGATGGATGCGAAGGGGCGCGCGCCCCAGCGGTCGCGTATGTAGCGCACCGCGGTGCTGGCCGCCTCGGCCGCGTCGTTCCACCCCTCGAAGGCGGCGATGAGGACAGGGCCCCGCAGCCGCGGTCGCTCGTCCCAGCGCACGTGCTCCATGCCGCCACGGTACCGGTCGAGCCCGTCCTGTCGGGGCGGCCCCACTGACGGGGGCGTCGGGTCAGGCGGTCACTTCCAGTCGCCCGACCTCGGCCGCGGCCCGCAACAGCTTCTTGGTGTACTCGTCGGTGGGGGCCGTGAACACGTCTGCGGTGGGCCCACACTCCACCAGGTGCCCCTCCCGCATCACCGCCACCTGCTCGCTCACCGCTCCCGCCATATCGAGGTCGTGGGTGATGACCAGGAAGGCGATGCCGTGGTGGTCCCGCAGCTCCCGGATCAGGTTCACGATGCTGCCGCGGAGGGTGGCGTCCACCATCGACGTCGGCTCGTCGGCCACCACCAGCCGGGGCCGGCCCACCAGCGCCCGGGCCAGCACGACCCGCTGGCGCTGCCCGCCCGAGAGTTGGTGCGGGTAGCGGTGGAGGAAGTCCCGGGCGGGCGTCAGCCCCACCTCCTCCAGGGCGTCGCCGACCCGAGGGGAGCGGGCGTTGCCCGTCCCCGCGATCTCCAGCGGTTCCGCCACCGCCGAGGCGACCCGCATCCCGGGGTGCAGCGACTGGTACGGGTCCTGGAGGACGAGCTGCATCCGCCGGCGCAGCCGACGCAGAGCCCGTTCCGGTAGATGGGAGTACTTGACGCCCTCGAACAAGGCGTCGCCCGCATCGAGCCGCTCCAAGCCCACCACGACCCGTCCGAGGGTCGACTTGCCCGAGCCGCTCTCGCCCACCAGGGCCACGATCTCGTTGTCACCCACCGCCAACGACACGTCGTCGAGGGCAGCCACGCGCCGGCGCCGGCTTCCGAAGCCGGTGCAGAACGTCTTGCACGCTCCCCGCAACTGGAGCACCGCGTCGGCGGTCATGCCTGCACCCCGATCGGCGACAGCCGGGTGTCCAGGAGCCGGCGGGTGTACTCCTGGGCCGGATCGGCCCGGACCTCCTCGGCCGCGCCCCGCTCGACCACATAGCCTTCCTGGAGGACCACCAGCTGGTCGGCGATCCTCAGCACCATCTGCACGTCGTGGGAGATCAACAGGATGGTGAGCCCGAAGCGGTCCTTGAGGTCGTGCATGAGGCGGAGGATCTCGGCCTGGGTGACGACGTCGAGCCCGGTGGTGGGCTCGTCGGCGATGAGGAGGTCCGGCCGGTTGACGAGGGCCATGGCGATCACCACCCGCTGGCGCATGCCCCCGGACAGCTCGTGGGGGTAGGCGCCGTGGGAGTCCCGGGCGAGGCCGACCAGCTCGAGGAGCTCATGGGCCCGGCTGCGGGCAGCCCCCGCCGGCATGGTCAGCTCGCCCGCCTCGGTGAGCTGGCGGTGGATGGTGTAGGCGGGGTTGAGGGCGTTCATGGCGGCCTGGGTCACGAAGCCGATCCGCCGCCCCCGCAGCCGGGCGGCCGCCGCCGCCGACAGCAGCTTCCTGCCGTCGAAGGTGGCCTCGCCCTTCACCACCGGGTCGCCCGGAAGCAGCCCGAGCAGGGCCATGACGATCGTGCTCTTGCCCGAGCCCGACTCTCCCACCAGGGCCGTCACCCGGCCCCGGGGAACGTCGAAGCCGACGCCCTTGACGACCTCGGGCCCTCCCCGTTCGTAGGCCACGTGGAGATCTCGCACGGTGAGGATCGGGCCGTCGTGCACCCCGGTATCGGCTCCGGTGCTGCTGGCGGCCGGGGGGGCGGCGGACGAGGGCGCCGCCCGGCGCGGCCCGCGGGTGGTGAGGAAGCGCAGGCGGGAGGCCGAGGCGCTGAGGCGGGGGTCGGCTCGTTCCTCTGCCGCGTAGCCGACGAACGCGAAGCCGAGGACGACGAGGGTGAGGGCCAGACCGGGGGGGAGCATCCACCACTTCCAGGCCCCGGTGAGGAGCGCGTTGTTGGCGCTGGCGTTCGACAGCATGACCCCCCAACTGGCCCGGTTGGGGTCGCCCAGCCCCAGGAAGGCCAGCGCCGCCTCGGAGATCACCGCCGCATTGGCGACCCGCACGAACTGGGCGGCCAGCAGCGGGGTGAGCCGGGTCAGGATGTGCCGGCAGACGCAACGGGTGCCGGAGCCGCCCATGGCCCGTGCCGCCTGGACGTGCTGGTACTCGCGCAGCTTGAGGACCTGGGCCCACAGGACCCGAGCGGGCCGTGCCCAGGTGACCGCGCCGATCACGATGGCGGTGGTCACCAGGCTGCGTCCAAAGAAGGCGGCGAGAACCAGCACCAGTGGCAGGAACGGGAAGGCCAGGGTGACGTCCGTGATCCGCAGCAGCACCGCTTCCGCCCAGCCGCGCCGCCAACCCGCCACCACTGCGACCAGCAGGCCGACGACGACGGCGAGGACGGCGGCGCCGAGCCCGATGGCGAGGGAGATGCGTCCGCCGTACACGAGCTGGGCGAAGATGTCGACGCCCAGGTCGTCCGTGCCGAGAGGGTGCCCAGTGCCGGGTCGCAGGAGGGGTGGACCACTGGGCCGCGTCGGAGAGTGACGGGCGACGAGAGGGGCGAACGTTGCCGCCAGCGCCGGCACGGCGAGCAGCACGATCCCGGCCCGGCCCAACCGCTGCCCCGGGGTCCGGCGCTTGGTCGCGGCCGCCCGATTCACGCCGTTGCCCCGGGCCGGCGCACACGCGGGTCGAAGAACGGATAGGCCAGCTCGGCGATGAGGTTGGCGAGGATCACCCCCACGGCGATCAGGAGGAACGCTCCCTGCAGCACCGGGTAGTCCCGCGACAGGACGCTCTCGTAGATGAGCCGGCCCAGGCCCGGATAGGCGAAGACCGTCTCCACCGGTGCCGCTCCTCCGAACAGGGCTCCCACGTTGAGCATGCCCACCGTCCACACCGGCACCAGCGCGTTGCGGCGGGCGTGGCGCCGCACGCCCTTGCCGTCCAACCCTTTGGCCGCCGCCATCGTGACGTAGTCCTCACCCAGCTCGCCGACCGCCGCCGAGCGGGCCACGAGGTACGAGGAGCCCAGACCGGCGAGGGTGAGGGCGGCGATGGGCAGGATGGCCCGGCGGGCCACCTCGGCGGCGAACTCCCAGCCCTCGGTGCTGGCCGCGGGGAGGGCTCCGAAGACGGGCAGCAGTCGCAGGTTCACCGAGAAGAGCAGCACGAGGAGGAGGGCCATGAAAAAGGGCGGGAAGGAGTCCAGCACCATCACGCCGGTAAGGGTGCGCACGTCCGACGGCGTGCCCCTTCGCCACGCCGAACGGAACCCCAAAGCGGCGCCGATGAGGGTGGAGAGCACCACCGAGGACCCGACCAGCAGCAGCGTCCACGGCAGGCGTTCCTTCAGCAGCTCGGTGACCGGCCGCCCGTAGCGGGTCGAGACGCCGAGGTCGCCACGGGCCAGACCGCCGAGGTACCGGGTGAACTGCTCGGTTGTGGAGCCGTTGAGGCCGTATTCGGCAGCGAGCTGGTCGCGTTGCTCGGGAGTGATCTTATTGGCCTGCTCGGCCGGGATCAGGAAGTCGATGGGGTCCCCGGGCGCCGCCCTCGGCAGCACGAAGTTGAGGACGATGGCGACGCCCAGGACCAGGGCGGCCAGCGGAAGGGCCCGCAGCAGCTGCCGCCCGACCGGCACGAGCCCGCTCCACTGGTTGTCCGTCTGGATGTGGAACCGCTCGCCCGCTTCGGGCCGCGCCTGCGCTCCCATCTCTGGAGGCCTCGAGGGGTGAGGGACCCCGCTCGGGGTCAGGCCTCCTCCGGCTCGAGGGTGTCGGTCTGGCGGTTGCGGTAGACCAGGATGCCGCCCCCAACGGCCAGCACGGCCAGCACGAGGGTGATGGCGCCCCAAGGCGGGCCGTCGTCGGCGCCGGAGCCGGCGATGGCCGGTTGGTTGCCGGCGTCCTCGTACCCGGGGATGAACGAGCGCTTGGTGAAGATGCCGTGGCCGGTGTCGGCGACCCAGCCGTTGTAGGCCGAGGTGCGGACGGCGTAGTCGCCGTTCGGGTAGAAGAGCACGAGCGCAGGGGCGTCCTGGGCGTAGATCCGCTGGGCCTCGTGCAGCAGCTCCTTGCGCCGGTCGACGTCGACCGACGACCGGGCCTGCTCCACCAACCGGTCGAACTCCGGGTTGGCGTAGGCGCCGAAGGATCCCGCCGACGGGGAGTTGGGGATGGGCGAGTGGAAGAAGAAGAACAGCGCGTCGGGGTCGGCGTGGGCGTGCGACTCGAGGTTGGTGATGAACGAGTCGTAGTTCAGGTTCCCCCGCCGCTGGCGCAATGTGGCGGGGTCGATCTGCTCGACCGTCATCCGCACGCCGATGGCCTCGACCTGCTGGCTGATGAGCTGGGCCGCCCGCTGGTGCTGCGGCTCGTTGGCCGCCACCGTGATGTTGAACTGCAGGGGCGTCCCGTCGGGCGTGCGGCGGGTGCCGTCGTCCGCCCGGCGGAAGCCGGCGTCGTCGAGGGTGCGGTTGGCCTTGGCCACGTCGAACTCGTGGCCCCCACGGGGGTCGGCCCACGCCGAGTCGGGATGGACCCAGCCGTCACGGCCGGGGCGGCCCCGACCGAGCAGCACGGTCTGCACCAGGGCGTTGTTGTCGATGGCCATGGTGATGCCCTTGCGCAGACGAGGGTCGTTGAGCGGCGCCTTCTGGTTGTTGAAGTGGAGGTGGACCGACTCCATGCGGGTGCTCTCGATCACCCTGATGCCCGGGGCGTTGGACAGCTGCTGGTAGAGCTCCGGCGGGACGGTGCGGTCGGTGGCGTCCACCTGGCCCGTCTGCAGGGCGGCGAAGGCGGCCGAGGGGTCGGTCACGATCGGCACGTCGATGGCGTCGACCTTGGGCTTGCCCTTGAAGTAGTCCTCGTTGGCTTCCAGCCGGTACAGCTGGTTCGGCACGATCTGGGCCATCTTGTACGGGCCACTGCCGATGGACGGCACGTCGGTGGCGGTGTTGGTGTTCTCGACGTTCTCCCAGATGTGCTTGGGGACGATCGGGAGGTCACCGCCGGGGAGGATCTCGAACGTGGGGGCCGCGTCCTGGAAGTTCAGGCGCACCCTGAGCGGGTCCAGGATGTCGGCCGAGACGAACACCGGGTACTCCCACACGTGGTGGGAGTACCGCCCGCCGGTGGTGGTCTTCATCTTCTCGAAGGTGAAGGCCACGTCCTCGGCGGTCAGCGGACGCCCGTCGTGGAAGGTCACACCCTCACGGAGCTTGACCGTCCACGACCGGTAGTCGTTCGAGGGCTCGGCCGATTCGGCCAGCCACGGCTCCGGGTCCTCCTTGACCTGCGACCAGAACAGCGTGTCGTAGACCAGGTTCACGAAGTCGTGGGTGGTCGGGAGCCCGCCCATGGTGAGCGTGAACGGCGTGAGGTTGTTCTCGTTGGCCTTGAACGAGACGGTGATCTTCGAGGCCCCGTCGCCGGATTGCGCTCCGGCGGGGGCGAGCCCCGCCACAAGTCCTGCGCAAAGTCCGAGAGCTCCGAGGCGGCGTGCCGCGCGGGTCCACGTCCTCATTGGGGCGATCCTCCTGCTGCGTTCCCGACCCGGGTCTTCCGGATGCGAGGGTTGCGGCGGTGCGTCCGCCCAATGGTTGTGAGCGCACGCGCCGGAATGGGCCCGTCCTACCCTTATGTCGAAAGGCGCGAAACCACGCCGCCGCCGGCGACAGGCCCCGAGAATGCGCCCCACAGGGCCGCGTAGTACCCGCCGCGGGCCAGCAGCTGCTCGTGGCTGCCCACCTCGGCGACCCGGCCCCGATCGACGACCACGATGCGATCCGCCTCGCGCGCCGTCTGGAGCCGGTGGGCGATGAGCAGGGTGGTACGGCCGGCGGAGAGCACCCCCATGGCGGCCACGACCCTGGCCTCGGTGGCCAGGTCGAGGGTGGCGGTGGCCTCGTCGAGCAGGAGGATGGCGGGATCGACGAGCTGGGCCCGGGCCAGGGCGATCAGCTGGCGTTGCCCGGCCGACAGGGATCGGCCCCTCTCGGTCACCGGGTGGCGGTAGCCGCCCCGCAGGCGGGCGATGAACTCGTGGGCTCCCACCGCTCGGGCCGCCGCCTCCACCTCCGCGTCGGTGGCCTGGGGCCGCCCGTAGGCGATGTTGTCCCGGACCGTCCCCGAGAAGAGGAACGCCTCCTGGGGCACGTAGCCCAGCTGGCGGCGGTACGCGGCCAGGTCGAGGGTCCGCAAGTCTTGGCCGTCGACCAGCACCCGCCCCGCCACCGGGTCGTAGAAGCGGGCGGCCAGCTTCACGATCGTCGACTTTCCGGCTCCGGTCTCGCCCACGAGGGCGACCGTCTCACCGGGGGCGATGTCGAGGTCGACATCGACCAGGGCGTCCTCCACGGCGGACGGGTAGCGGAAGCGCACGCCCTCGAACCGCAGGCCGCCCCGCAGCGGGCCGGGGTCGACGGGCGACTCGGGTTCGGGCACCGTCGCGGGCGTGGCCAGCAGCTCGGCGATCTTCCCGAGCGAGATGCGGGCCTGCTGGTACTGGTCGAACACCTGGGACAGCTGCTGGATGGGCGAGAACAGCAGGCTGAGGTAGAGGAGGAAGGCGACCAGCTCCCCCGGGGTCAGCTCTCCCGAGCCGGCCAGCCGGTAGCCGACCCCGAGCACGACGGCGGCGGCCAGCACCGAGAGGAGCTCGACGAAGGGGAAGTAGGTGGCCACCAGCCGCTGGGCGTCCATGCGGGCGTCGAGGTGGTCGCGAGCGACCCGGCGGAAGCCGTCGATGTTGCGGTCCTCGCGTACGTACGCCTGGGCCACGCGCACCCCCGACACGCTCTCCTGGAGGTTGGCGTTCACGACCGCCACCCGCTCCCGGGCGGTGCCGTAGGCCCGGTCCGACCGCCGGCGGAACCACAGCGTGGCCACCGTCAGGGGGATGAGCGTCGACAGGGTGGCCAGCGACAGCCGTACGTTCATGAACAGCAGGATCACGGCCACGCCGACGAGGGTCAGCAGGCTGACCACCGCGTTGACCAGGCCGGTCTGGAGGAGCTGCGACAGGGCCTCCACGTCGGTGGTCATCCGGGTCATGATCCGCCCGCCCGACTCACGGTCGTAGAAGTCGAGCCCCAGCCGCTGGAGGTGGGCGAAGGTGCGCACCCGCAGGGCGAACAGCAGCCGCTCGGCGGTGCGGCCGGTGTGGCGCTGCTGGGCCCACACCACCAGCCAGTCGGCGAGGATCACCCCCAGGAAGCCGGCGGCCGCCGCCCACAGCACGCCCGGCGACCCGGCGACGACCCCCTCGTCGAGCCCGTGGCGGATGAGGGCGGGGCCGGCCAGCGAGGCGAGCGCGTCGAGGACGACGAGGACCAGGCTGCCGGACAGGGCCCGGCGGTAGGGGCGGAGGAAGCGGCGCAGGCCGAAGTGCGGCTCGGGCCGGCTCTCCGCCACCACGTCCACGCCCGGGTCGGCGTCGACCGCGGGAAGCGCCTCCACCCGGGCCCGCAGCTCGGGGGTCTCCGACACCAGGGCGAGGCGGCTCGACGGGTTGCCCCCCACGCCCATCGCACCCGGTCCCATGCCGCCACCGCCCACGCCGAGGGCCCGCATGCCCAGCATGCCGTCGGCCGGCGGCGGACCGGCCGAGGCCCGGGCCCGCGGTACGTCCCCCTCCAGGGCCGGCCAGGCCGACCGGGTCGGCTGGCCGTCCCAGTCGGCACCGTTCGTGGCAACCACGTCGTCGGGCGCCACGGCCACCTCCTCCACGCCGTCGCCCGGGCCGGCCAGCAGCTGGCGGTAGAGGGGGCAGGTGCGGGCGAGCTCCTCATGGGTGCCGGTGGCCACCACCCGACCGCCGTCGACCACCGCGATGCGGTCGGCCAGGCGGAGCGTCGACCGGCGGTGGGCGATGAGCAGGGTGGACCGCTCGCCGGCGGCCATCAGGCGCCGCAGGGTGGCGTGGATCTCCTCCTCGACGCGGGAGTCGATGGCCGACGTGGCGTCGTCGAGCACCAGGATCCGGGGGTCGGTGAGCAGGGCCCGGGCCAGGGCGATCCGCTGGCGCTGGCCCCCCGACAGGGTGTACCCGCCCTCGCCGAGTCGGGTGCGGTACCCCTCGGGCAGGGCGGCGATGAACTCGTGGGCCTCGGCCGCCCGGGCCGCCGCCTCCACCTCGGCGTCCGTGGCGTCGGGCCGGCCGTAGGCCAGGTTGGCCCCCACCGTGTCGGAGAAGAGGAACGTCTCCTCGAAGACCACGCCGATCTGGCGGCGGAGCGAGTCCAGGGTGACGTCCCGCACGTCCACGCCGTCGACCAGCACGCGCCCGTCCTGCACGTCGTAGAACCGGGGGAGCAGGAGCGACACGGTCGACTTGCCCGAGCCGGAGGGGCCCACCAGGGCGACGGTCTCGCCCGGCGCCACCGTGAGCGAGAACCCCTCCAGCACCGGCTCCGAACGCAGGTAGCCGAAGCGGACGTCCTCGAAGCGCACCTCGCCCCGCACCGGCGGCAGCTCCACCGCCCCCGGCTTCTCCTCGACCAGCGGCGTCGAGTCGAGCACCTCGAACACCCGCTCCGCCCCGGCCCGGGCCTGCTGGGCGATGACCGTCAGGGTGGACAGCATCCGCACCGGCGACACCAGCTGGAGCAGGTACGACGAGAAGGCGAGGAAGGTCCCGATGCTGATGCGGCCCCGGAGGGCCAGCCACCCGCCGAAGGCCAGCACCGCCACCTGGCCCAGGGACGGCACGGCCTGGAGGCCGGACGTGAAGCCGGCCTGGATGCGCACCGCCCGCAGGCGAGACCGGAACAGCTCGGTGGCGGCGGTGGTGAGGCGGCCCAGCTCCTGCTGCTCCTGCCCGAAGCCCTTGACCACCCGCACGCCGGCCACCGCCTCCTCCACCACGCCGGCCACCTCGGCCGCCTTCTGCTGGGCGTGCCAGGCCGCCGGGAAGACGGTGGTGCGCAGGCGCAGGGCGACCAGCGTGACCACCGGCACCACGACCAGCGCGATCACCGTGAGCAGCGGCGAAAGGATCGTCATGATCGTGAGCGAGGCGACCAGCAGCACGACGTTGCCGCTGAAGAGGGGCAGGAACGCGAGCAGGCCCTGGACGAGGGTCACGTCGGAGATGGCCCGGGACACGAGCTGGCCCGTCTGGAACTCGTCGTGGCGGGCGAAGTCGAGCCGCTGGAGGCGGGCGTAGACGTCGTTGCGCAGGTCGTACTGCACCCCCAGGGCCACCCGCCCGCCGACGTACCGCCGCACGTGGGCGGCGCCGAACCGGAAGAGCCCGGCGGCGACGAGCAGCCCCAGCCACGGCAGCAGGGGCCGGGAGCGGGCGAGGATCACGTCGTCGATGACCACCTTCTGGATGACGGGCGTGAGGGCGGTGACCGTCAGCCCGGCCAGGGCGGCGGCGAAGGACAGCACGACGTCTCGGCGGTGGGCCCGCAGGTAGGGGGCCAGCCGGCGCAGCCAGCCCGGGGCCTGCGGTTCCTGCCCGGTCAGCGGGCCACTCAACGGGTCATGGCGCCGTCGAGGGCGGGAGCCAGACCGGCCAGGGCGGCCGTCACCGCGGCAGGGTCGTCGACCGCGGCCAGCACCGCCGCCAACCGGGCGCAGGCGGCCGCGTCGGCCGCGGCCAGGGCGTCCCGGCCGGCGGGGGTCAGGGCGATGCGCAGCGAGCGACGGTCGCCGACGACCGGCTCGCGGGAGAGGAGGCCCCGCTCCACCAGCCCGTCGACGGCCGCGGTGACGGTGGGCTTGGCCAGGGCCAGCCCGTGGGCCAGGTGGGTGGCCCGTTCGCCGCCCGCGTCCACGGCGGCCAGCACGCGGTACTGGGCGGGGGTCAGCCCGTCGAGTGAGCACTCCAGCAGGCGGGCCAGGCGGGCCACCGCCCGCACGGCCTGTACGTCATCGTCGGCCATGACCAGCATGATAGTTCGATACACGAACTGTTCGTTCCCCGCGCTACTCAGCGGTCGGGAATCGCGACTACGCTCTCGTCTCGCTAGTGGACGACGAAACTCTCCTCAGGGAGCTGGCACCGGCCGCCGAGCGCCTCCTCGAACGGCACCTCACCACCGCGCGCGAGTGGATGCCCCACGACTACGTGCCGTGGAGTCTGGGTCGCGACTACGAGCCCGACTACGAGTGGGTGGAATCGGTCGACTCCCCTGCTCCGGCGGTGCGCAGCGCCCTCTTCGTGAACCTCCTCACCGAGGACAACCTGCCCTACTACTCCTCGACGATCGACCGGATGTTCGGCGTCGACCACCCGTGGCGGGAGTGGACCCGCCGGTGGACGGCCGAGGAGATGCGCCACGCCATGGTCATCCGCGACTACGTGGTGGTGACCCGGTGCATCGATCCCATCGGGCTGGAGCGGGCCCGCATGGCCCAGGTCAGCCTGGGCGAGGTGCCCGAGCCGCCCACCGCGGCGGCGGGCATGGTCTACGTGACCCTCCAGGAGCTGGCCACCCGCATCGCCCACCGCAACACCGGCAAGCACCTGGCCGAACCCAAGGGCTACGACCTGCTGGCCCGGGTGGCGGCCGACGAGAACCTCCACCACCTCTTCTACCGGGACCTCACCAACGCCGCCATCGAGGTCGACGCCTCCACCGTCGTGGAGGCCATGGCCGACGAGGTCATCCACTTCGAGATGCCCGGTACGGGCATCCCCGACTTCAACGCCCACGCCCGGGTCATCGCCAAGGCGGGGATCTACGACCTGGGCATGCTGCTCGACCAGGTCCTGATGCCGGTGGTCAAGAACCACTGGCGGCTCGAGCACCTGCAGGGCCTGCGCCCGGAGGCCGAGATGGCCCGGGAGCGCATCGTCCGCCATCTCGCCCGGCTGGCCAAGGTCGTCGCCCGGCAACGGGATCGTGATGCGGAGGCGGCCGCCAAGGCCGAAGAGGCCGGTCGCTCCCCGGTCGAAGCCGTCACCGTCTAGCCCGGTCGACCCTTACCGAAGGGTCAGGTGCGTCTCACCTGACACGCCTCCTTTGTGACCGGCACGTCCATGGGCGCCGCCCGCGGGTCGCTTCATGATCGACGGCAACACCGCGACCGAAAGGACCTTCAATGACCGCAACCGCTCCTGTCGTCGATTACCCGGCCATCAAGGCTCGCCAGCGTGACACGTGGGCCTCCGGCGACTACGCCGTGATCGGCACGACGTTGCAGATCGTCGGCGAATCGCTCAGCGAGGCCGTCGACGTCCAAGCCGGCGAGCGCGTGCTCGACGTCGCCGCCGGCAACGGCAACGCCTCGCTGGCGGCGGCCCGGCGCGGCGCCGCCGTGACCGCCACCGACTACGTGCCGTCGCTCCTCGCGCAGACGCAGCGACGTGCCGACAGCGAGGGCCTCCTCATCGAGACCCGCCAGGCCGACGCCGAGGCCCTGCCCTTCCCGGATGGCTCCTTCGACGTGGTCCTGTCCACGTTCGGCGTGATGTTCACGCCCAACCAGGAGCAGGCGGCCGCGGAGCTTCTCCGTGCCTGCCGGCCGGGCGGGCGGATCGGCCTGGCCAACTGGACGCCCTCGGGCTTCATCGGGCAGATGTTCAAGACGGTGGGACGCCATGTGCCTCCGCCGCCGGGAGTGCGGCCGCCGCTGGGCTGGGGCGACGAGGCCCGTCTCGGTGAGCTTTTCGGCGACGGCGTCCGGTCCCTCGCCGTCAACCCCCGGCAGTTCGTCTTCCGCTACCGCTCGGCCGAGCACTGGCTCGATACGTTCCGCACCTACTACGGGCCCGTCCTCAAGGCCTTCTCCGCTCTCGACGACGGCGCCCGGGCGGCTCTGGAGCGGGACTTGCTCGACCTCGCCACCGAGTGGAACTCGTCCTCCACCGGAACGCTCCGCGTTCCGAGCGAGTACGTCGAGGTCGTGGCCGTGAAGAAGGGCTGAGCCGGGAGGGGCGGGGAGGCCGACGGAGGCCTCCCCGTCGCTCGCTCGCCACTCGAGATCTCATGAGGCGTGGCCCGCCTACCCTGCGTTCAGGAACAGGCGGACGACGGCGAGCGGCCGGGGTTATGGGCGCTCACCTGTCAGGCGGGCGGGTCGTTTTCCCTATTGATAGCGGCCTGCTCTTCGCCCGTTCGAGCGTCGTCTTCACCCTCCGAGGTCTCGTCAGCCGGCTCGGGCATCTCATCATTTAGCTCGGACACTTCTTCCCCTCGTTCGCTGAGTACAGGCGTCGCGGCGGCGCAGTGAAGCCCCTTGGGTCCGATGTCGGCTGGGACGAGGTTGCGTGCGCCAACGCGGGGGTTCGGGAGCGGTTTCGCTACTAAGGCCGGCTCGTCGGCCCGCTACAGAAAGGGGCTGCTCAACCAGGCTGCGTGCTCAACCGGGCTCCGAACGAGTCCGGCCGCTGTGAACCTACCCTCATACGCCGAGGGCACACCTCTCGCTTTCGACTGCACGCAAATGCCTCACGGCTGACTACCCCAAGGCACCACTACGCCCGATCGGCGCGTCAAAGACCGAGCTGACATCACCCGAGCCCCCTGGGGCGGGCTCCTGCGTCAGCCCCCGAACGCCGCGGCGAAGGACGTGGACGAGATGTCCCCGCAGACGTCGTAGGGCTGGCCCCTGGCGGGCCCACGGGGGAGGCCGCCCCCGGCCTCCCCGCCCGGGGGCCTCGGAATTCGGCTGGCGGGGCGGCGCGGCTGGCTAGGGTGCGGCGCCGTGGCGGGGTACCTGGGGCTGTTCGCGGCCGGGTTCCGCCGGCAGGCGACGTACCGGTGGGCGTTGGTGAGCGGGATGGCGGCCAACGTGTTCTTTGGCGTGTTCCGCACGGCCGCCTTCCTGGCCCTCTACCGCCAGGTCGACCAGGCCGGCGGTCTCGAGCGGGCCGACGCTCTCACCTACGTCTGGGTCCTCCAGGCCGTGTTCGGCGTCGTCTTCGCCCCCTGGCAGATGGAGTTGCCCGAGGCGGTCCGTTCCGGGGACTTCGTGGTCGACGTGCTCCGACCGGGTGACCCACTGGCCCGCCTGGCCGCCAACGACGTCGGCCGCTCCACGTTCTTCCTGCTGGCCCGGGGCGTGCCCCAGATCCTCCTGCCCGGCCTGTTCCTCGACCTCCGGCTGCCCACGACCCCGGGCGGCGTCGCCCTTCTGGCCCTCGCCCTGCTCCTGAGCGCGGCGGCCGCCTTCGAGATCCGCTTCCTGGTCAGCGTCCCGGCCTTCTGGACCGCGGACTACCGCGGCTGGATGTCGGTCTTCTTCGTCGCCATGTGGATGGTCGGCGGCTTCATCCTGCCGGTCGAGTACTTCCCCGGCGCCCTGCGCTGGATCGCCGAGCACGGCCCCCTGTCCGCCCTGCTCGCCATGCCCGCGAGGGTCGCCAGCGGCCGCGACGCGCTGGACGCCGTCGCCCTCCAGCTGGCGTGGGTCGCGGTGCTGGCGGTGGCGTGCCGGGCGGCCATGCGCGGCGCCCTCCGGCGGATGGTCGTCCACGGTGGATAGCCGGTACGCGGCGGTGGCGGCGGCCAGCGTGCGGTCGCTGGCCGGCAACCGCCGGTTGTTCGCTCTCCGCATGCTGGGCGACGTCGGCATCGTCCTCATGGAGGCCCTTCTCCCGGTCTTCCTCGTGGCCCGCTTCGGGTCGGTGGCCGGCTGGACGGCGCCCGAGGTGGCCCTGCTGATCGGCCTGGTCCGGGTGGGGGAGGGACTCTCCTCGTTGTTCGGGCGCGCCATCGACCCGTTCCGCTTCGCCGACACCGTTCGGCGGGGGACGTTCGACCAGGTCCTCACCCGACCGGTATCGCCCCTGGCCTGGATGCTGACCTCCGGCGTGGAACCCCGGTTCATCTTCCGGGCCCTGGCCGGGACGGGCGTGGTGGCGTGGGCCGCAGCCGCGTCGGGCGTGCCGCTGACGGTCGCCAACGTGGCCGTCCTCGCCCTCGCCGCCCTCGGCTCCGCCGTCCTGATCCTCTCCATCCTGGTGATGGGGGCGGCCCTGACCTTCCTGACCGTCGAGGGATCGGACCTGGCCAACGTGTTCGCCAACGGGGCGGTGAGCCTGTCCAGCTTCCCCCTTGACGTCTCCGGCAGCGTCCTGCGCCTGACGTTCACCTTCCTCGTACCCATCGGGCTGTGCGTGTACGTGCCCGCCCTGGTCGTCCTGGGACGGGACGGTCCGGGCGTGCTCGGGCCCGGCCTGCTGCCTGCGCTCCCCGCCGTCCTGAGCGGAATCGCGGGGCTCGCCGGCCTGGCCTGGTGCGCCGGCCTCCGCCGCTACACCAGCACCGGCTCGTGATCTCCGCCCGCCGCCTCACCAAGCGGTTCGCGACCCGTCGGGGCGAGGTGACGGCCGTCGACGAGGTGGACTTCGACGTGGCCGCCGGGGAGTTCGTCGGCTACGTGGGCCCCAACGGGGCGGGCAAGTCGACCACCATCAAGATGATGTGCGGCGTGCTGGTGCCGACCGCCGGGGAGGTGCGGGTGGACGGGCTCGACCCCTCCACCGACCGCCGGCGCCTGACCCGCCGCCTGGGGGTGGTCTTCGGCCAGCGCAGCTCGCTGTGGTGGGACCTGCCGCTGCACGACTCGTTCGACCTGGTCGGCCGGCTCTACCGGATGCCCCGCCCCGACCTGGGCCGCCGCCTCGGCGACCTGTCCGACCTGCTCGACCTGGGGCCGCTGATGGAGGTCCCGGTGCGGGCCCTCTCCCTCGGCCAGCGCATGCGGGCCGAGCTGGCGGCGGCCATCCTCCCCGGGCCAGCCGTCCTCGTCCTCGACGAGCCCACCATCGGCCTCGACGTGGAGGCCAAGGCGGCGGTGCGCACGTTCCTCGCCGAGATGAACCGGACGGAGGGCACCACCGTCGTGCTCACCACCCACGACCTCGGCGACATCGTGCAGCTGTGCCGCCGCATCCTCATCATCGACAAGGGGCGGGTGATCTACGACGGTTCCGTGGACGGCCTCAAGGAGCGGCTGGGCGTGGGCCGGGCGGTGGTCGTCGACCTGCTCACCGACACCGGCGTGGACGTGGAAGGCGCCACCCTGGTGCGCTCCGAGGGGCGCCGCCACTGGCTCCAGGTCCCCCGTGACCAGCGGGTCCCCGACGTGGTCGGTCGCCTGCTCGACGCCTACGAGGTCGAGGACCTGACCGTCGAGGAGCCCGACATCGAGGACGTCGTCCGCCGCATCTACCGCGAGGGGGCGGTGGCGGATGGTGGCTGAGGGCGCGGGCGCCCCGAGCGCCCGCCGGCTCAACCGGGCCCTGCTCGACCGCCAGATGCTGCTCGAGCGGGCCGAGCTCCCCCTGCCCCGGGCCTTGGAGCGGATGGCCGGCCTCCAGGCCCAGTACGCGCCGTCGATGTACATCGGGCTGTGGTCGCGCCTGGCCGGGTTCGAGCGGGGGAAGCTGACCGCCGCCCTCGAACGGCGGGAGGTCGTGCAGGCGACGCTCCTGCGCATGACCATCCACCTGGTCTCGGCCGGGGACTTCTGGCCCTTCGCCGTGGCCGTGCGCGACGCCAGGCGCGTGCTGTGGCTGCGGTCCACCCGCAACCAGCCGGGCGCAGCCGTGATCGAGGCGGCCGCCGCCCGGCTGGAGGGACACCTGCGGGAGCACGGCACCGTCGGGCGCAAGCAGCTCGACGCGCTCGTGGGCGAGGCCCGGCTCGCCGGGGTGGGGGCATGGCTGGACCTGGTGCGGGTGCCGCCGTCGGGCACGTGGGACCGTCGCCGCGCCGACCTCTTCGCCCTGGCCGAGCACTGGGTGGGCCCGGCTCCCGCCGGCCTCACCGCCGACGCCGGCCGCCGGCTGCTGGTCGAGCGCTACCTGGGCGGGTTCGGCCCCGCCACCCCGGCCGAGATCGCCGACTGGGCCGGCCTGCCCGTGAGGGACGTGACCGCTGCCCTCGCCGATGTGGCCCACGTGCGCCTGGGCAGCCTCGTCGACCTGCCGGGCGGCGAGATGCCCGATCCCGAGGCCTTGGCGCCGGTCCGCTTCCTCCCCACGTGGGACGCCGTCCTGCTGGTCCACGCCCGCCGCACCGGCATCCTCCCCGAGCGTTACCGGCCCCGCATCTTCAACACCAAGATGCCCCAGTCGGTGGGGACCTTCCTGGTCGACGGGGCGGTCGCGGGCACGTGGCGGTGGGACGCCGGCCACGTGCACTGGGAGGCGTTCGACCCTCTGGGCCGGGCCGCGGCCCGCCGGGTGGAGGCCGAGGCGGAGCGGCTGGCCGACCTCCATCGCCCGTAGGCTCCCGGCCGTGTCGATCCGCCTGGTGCTGGCCGAGGACCACTACCTCGTCCGCGAGGGCGTGCGCCGGCTCATCGAGACCCAGGCCGAGATGGAGGTGGTGGCCGTCTGCGAGGACCTGCCCTCGCTCCTGGCCGCCATCGACGAGCACCGCCCCGACGTGGTGCTCACCGACATCCGGATGCCCCCCACCAGCACCAACGAGGGGGTGCAGGCCGCCGACCACCTGCGCACCGTGCGGCCCGACGCGGGCGTGGTGCTGCTCAGCCAGTTCGCCGACCCGGCCTATGCCCTGGCCTTCCTGGAGCACGGGTCGCGAGGACGGGGTTACCTGCTCAAGGAGCGCATCTCCGACGTCGACCAGCTGCTGGCCGCCGTCCGGGAGGTGGCGCGGGGCGGCTCCTACATCGACCCCAAGGTGATCGACTCCCTGGTGGCGGCCCGGGCCCGGGCCGCCGCCTCGCCCCTCGGCCAGCTCACCCCGAGGGAGCTGGAGATCCTGGCCGAGATGGCCCAGGGCAGGAACAACGCCGGCATCGCCGCCTCACTGGTCCTGTCCGAGAGGGCGGTGGAGAAGCACATCAGCTCGATCTTCTCCAAGCTCAACCTCACCGAGGAGCACGACGTGCACCGGCGGGTGAAGGCCGTGCTCCTGTTCCTCGGCGAGGGGCAGGGGGGCTAGCCCCACCCCGGGACACCGGCAGGCACGGTGGCCGGCGGGCGCCGGTCGTGGAACGATTCGGGGGAGGAGATTCCCATGGTGGAGGCGCCGCCCGTGCGCGTGCTCATCGTCGACGATCAGGCCCCGTTCCGGTCCGCCGCGCGCGCCGTCGTGGGCCTGACCCCCGGCTTCGAGGTGGTGGGCGAGGCCGAGTCGGGCGAGCGGGCGGTGGAGCTGGTCGAGACGCTGCACCCCGCCCTCGTCGTCATGGACATCAACATGGGCGGGATCAGCGGCATCGAGGCCACCCGCCGCATCACCGCCGGCCACCCGGGCGTCACCGTCGTGCTCCTGTCGACCTACGCGGCCGACGACCTGCCCTCCGACGCGGCCACGTCCGGCTACGCCGCCTACGTCAACAAGGAGGAGTTCGCCCCCGAGGTGCTGCGCCGGCTCTGGGAGGAGGGTGCCGGCCAGCGGCCGTAGGCCACGAGGGTGCGGACGGCGTCGAGGCTGACGATCCCCCGGTAGGCCAGCACGGACGCCTTGCCGGGCGGCTCCCACGTGATCGGCCAGCCACCGTCGGGCTGCTGGTCGCGTTCGAGGCGGTCGAGGTGGCCTTCGATCTGCTCGCCGTCGAACAGCGACCGCCACCGGCTGGCCGGCGTGGGGGCGTAGTGCAGCGGCGTGACGCCGTAACCCGGGTCGGAGGCGTCCCACCGGAACCAGCGCACCGACGGCAGCCACCCGGCCACCCTCTGTGCGGCCTCCGCCACCCGCTCCTGTTCGGGGACGTGCTCCAGGAACAGCAGGACCTCGCCCAGGGCGTGCGCGTCGCCTTCGACGGCCGTGCCGTCGTCGATGGCCGACCAGGCGTACGCGGTGGCCCGGTCGCGCCACGGGTGCTCGAAGCCGAGCGCGTGCAGCAGCCCCGCCAGCCCGGCGGTGGGGTGCACGCCGTAGGCGTAGGTCCACTCCGCCCAGTGCTCGGCCCGGGGGTAGCCCTCCATGACGGGGAAGGCGAGGGGCACGGCCCCGCGGTCGTCGGCGACGGCGGCGAGCCAGTCGCAGGCCCGGCCGAGCAGAGCTGGCTCGGGGTGTTCGGCGGCGAGCAGGGCGTGGAAGGCCATCTCCACGTCGATGGGCAGGCTGGCCGGGCACAGCTTGTCGGGCTCCAGCCCGTGGCCGAACCCACCGTCGTCGTTCTGGTAGCCGCGGAGGGCGTCGACCACCCCCGAGGCCGGGGCCCCCTCGAAGAGGGTGGCGAACAGGCGCCGTTCGAGCAGGCGGCCCTCGGTGAGGAGGAAGGAACGGGCGGCGGCGAAGCGGTCGTCGGTCATGGGACCGTTCTACGCGGGGTGGGCCGCCCCGGTCTTGAACGGAACGGACACGAGAGCGGACGGCGTGGCGCCCGCCAGGCGGCGGCATTCGCGGGCGAGGTGGGCCTGGTCGGCGTAGCCGGCCGACGCGGCCAGCTGGCCCAGCGAGCGAGGCTGGCGCCTGGCCTCCGCCAGGGCCAGGAAGCGGCGGAAGCGGGCGATGCGGCCGAACGTCTTGGGCCCGTACCCCAGGGCGGCGGTGCAGCGGCGGTGGAGCTGGCGCTCGCTCACGCCCAGGTCGGCAGCCAGCCGGCCGACGCCGACATCCGCGGTCGGTGCGGCGGCCAGGGCCCGTACCACGCCCTGCACCAGCGGGTCGGGCCGGTGCCCGGGGTCGCGGGCGGCCAGCCACCCGGCCACGGCCGCCTCCAGAACCGCCGGCTGGCCGTCGTCCTCGTGGAGCCACCCGGCCAGTTCCCGCGCCGCGGCTGCGCCGATCACGTCGGCGGCGTCCACCCGCCGGTCGAGCAGCTCCGAGGCCGGCACCCCGAGGGCCGCCGGTGCGGTGCCGGGCCGGAACCGCAGGCCCGTGTAGCGGGCGCCCGGAGCGGCGGCGAGGGGCACGGGACCAGTGTCGGGGCCGGCCACGAACAGCGCGCTGCCGTCCCAGATCAGGTCGATGCAGCCGTCGGGCAGGACCCGGTCGACGTAGGGCGTGCCGTCGTCCCCGAGGCGGCCCGTCCACGTGCACGCCACCGTGTTCTGCAGCGGCGGGATCGGTGCCCGTTCGGCATAGGCGGGCGGGGCGGCCACGACCGCCAGTCTCCCACGGGCGACAATGGCGGTGGCATGGCAGGCATCGACGTCGACGAGGCCGTCGGCGACCTCTACGGCCTTGCGCCCGGCGAGTTCGTCGCCGCACGCAACGAGCTGGTCAGGAAGCTCAAGAAGGAGGGCGACAAGGAGGCGGCCGCAACCGTCGCCGCCCTGCGCCGGCCCAATGCGGCGGCCTGGGCGGTGAACCAGCTCGTGCGCCGCCGCCGGGCGGAGCTGGAGCAGCTCGTCAACCTCGGTGCGGCACTGCGCGAGGCCCAGGCCGAAGCCATGGCGGGGGCCGACGCCGATGAGCTGCGCGCCGCCGGCCGGGCCCGGCGCGAGGCGGTGGCGGCCCTGGCCGACACGGCCGCCGCCATCCTGGCCGAGGACGGCTCGTCACCCGCCGCCCACGTGAACGCCATCAACGCAACCCTGGAAGCCGCCACCCTCGATCCGGAAGCGGGGGAGGCCGTCCTCGGGGGACGCCTCACGACGGAGCTGGAGCCCCCCACCGGCTTCGGGGCGGGCGGCGACGTCGACGTCGGGCCGAGGGAGCGCCCGGCCAAGGCGGGCACTCCGGCGAGGAAGGCGCTCGCCGCCGGCAAGGCCCAGGCCGACCGGCGCAAGGCGGCCGAGGAGGCGGTGGAGGAGGCCCGCCGCCACCACGACGAGCGCAACGACGAGGCGGTGGCCGCCGCGGGACGGGCCGAGTCGGCCCGGCGGGCGGCCGAGCAGGCCAAGGCCGAGGCCGCCGCCCTGGGCCAGCGGCTGGAGGAGGCCGAGAAGCGGGCCCGGGACCTGGCCCGTGAGGCCGATGGGGCCAAGCGGGCCGCCGCCAGGGCGGAGGCCGCCGCCACCGACGCGGCGAAGCAGCTCGCCCGGGCGGAGGACCGCTTGAGCGAGCTGCCTGCCGGCGAGGACCGATGACGACTGGCTCAGTAGGTGAACAACGACATGGAGATGGTCGCCACCTGCGTGCCCTGGTTGCGGGCGCACACCCGGAAGTTGCCGGGGAACAGGCCGTAGACCGAGTAGCGGTCGATGGCCACGCCGAACTGGGGGCCGTCGACCTCGGCCAGCAGCTGGTTGGTGAATGTGCCGTAGGGCTTGGCGTAGAACGTCCACTTGATGCTGTTGCGGTCGGCCTGCCCCTGGGCCTGGGCCTGGTAGTAGGAGAGGGTCGAGTCGAGGCAGACGCGGTTGCCGGCGGGGACGGACAGGCCGTTGACGGACTTGCTGTCGGCCGAGGCCGTCCCGGTGGCCAGCAGCACGAGGCTTCCGGCGATGGCGGTGGCGGCGATCATCTTGCGGATCATGAGGGTTTCCTTTCGGTCGGCGTCGAGGTGACGGGCACAGCGTCAGCCCGACCGGTTGCCGGACCCCTTCCACCCGGTTGCCACCGACCTACCGATCCGTAGACTTCTTCTACGGTGGACTTCCGCATCCTCGGGCCCCTCGAAGTGGTCCACGAGGGGCGGGCGCTCGATCTCGGCCGGGCCAAGCAGCGCGCCCTGCTGGCCAGGCTGCTGCTCATCCCCGGTAAGGTCGTATCCGCCGATCGTCTGGTCGACGACCTCTGGGACGGGTTCCCGCCGGCCGACGCAGCCGGGGCCCTCCAGGTCCAGGTCTCGCGGCTCCGGCAGGTGCTGGGGGCCGATGTGGTGGAGAGCCGGCGGCCCGGCTACGTCCTCGCCATCGCGCCCGAAGCGGTGGACGCGGTGCGCTTCGAGCGGCTGGCCGGGCGGGGCACGGCCGCCCTCGCCGGCGGCCGCCCCGACGTGGCGTCGGCCACGCTCGAGGAGGCGCTGGCCCTCTGGCGGGGACCGGCCCTGGCCGACTACGCCGACCGGCCCTTCGCCATGCCCGAGGCGGCCCGCCTGGAGGAGCTCCGGCTGGCGGCGGCCGAGACGTGGGTGGAGGCCGAGCTGACCCTGGGTCGTCACGCCGCAGTGGTGGCCGACGTGCGCAGCCTGGCCGACGCCCACCCCCTGCGCGAGCGGCTCTGGGGCCAGCTCATGCTCGCCCTGTACCGGTCGGGCCGCCAGGCCGAGGCCTTGCGGGCCTACGGGGCACTCCGGGCCAGCCTGAGCGACGAGCTCGGCATCCCCCCTTCGCCCGCGCTCCAGCGCCTGGAGGAGGCGGTTCTCCTCCAGAAGCCCGAGCTGGACTGGCAGCCCCCCGCCAGCGCCGGCCCGGGTCCGGTTCCCCCACGCGCCTTTCCGGTCGACCTCGACGACGCCGGCCTGCCCTTCGTGGGCCGGGCCGCCGAACTGGCCGCGCTCCTCCAGGCCCGGGACCGGGCCGAAGCGAGCGGCGGGGGCCCGTGCCTGGTGCTGCTGGGAGGCGAGCCGGGCGTGGGCAAGACCCGCCTCGCCCTCGAGGTGGCGCGGGCCGCTCACGGCGACGGCGCCACGGTGCTGGTCGGCCACTGCGACGAGGACCTGGCCGCCCCCTACCAGCCGTTCGCCGAGGCCATCGGCCGGGCCGCCCGCCGCCTCCCCCCGGCCGACCTCCGCGACGCCCTGGGCGGCCAGGGGGCCGAGCTGGTCCGGCTCGTCCCCGAGCTCACCGAGCTGGTCCCCGGCCTGCCGCCTCCCCTCGGGTCGGACCCCGAGACCGAGCGGTACCGCATGTTCGACGCCGTCGGCCGGTTCCTCGCCGCCCTGGCCCGCCGGGCGCCCGTCGTCCTCGTCCTCGACGACCTGCACTGGGCCACCACCCCGACCCTGCTCCTGCTGCGCCACCTCGTCGCCCGCAGCGAGCCCATGCCGGTGCTGGTGGTGGGGACCTACCGTGACACCGAGGTGGGCGACCGCGACCCGCTGGCGGCGTTGGTGGGCGAGGCCGGCCGGCTGCCGAACACCACCCGGGTGGCCCTCCGCGGCCTGGACGAGCAGGCCGTCCACAGCCTGGTCGGGGCCGTCCTCGGCGCCGGCGCGACCGCCGTCGCCCGATCGATCCACGAGGGCACGTCCGGCAACGCCCTGTTCGTGCGGGAGCTGGTGCGCCACATGCGGGAGTCGGGCACCGATCCATCGCCCACCTTCGACGCGCCCCAGGGGGTACGTGAGGTGGTCCGCCGCCGCCTGGCCCGGCTGAGCCCGGCGACGGGGGCGCTCCTCACCACCGCGGTGGTCATCGGTGCCGAGTTTGACTTCGCCGTCCTCCGGGGTGCGGTCGACCTGGGGGAGGACGAGGCGGTGGCCGCCCTGGACGAGGCCGTGGCCGCCGGCCTGGTGGCCGAGGTCACGGCGGCGACGCCCCGATACCGCTTCACCCACGCCCTGGTCCGCTCCGCGATCTACGACGGTTTGGGGGCAGCCCGCCGGGCCCAGCTCCACCGGCGGGTCGGCGAGGCCATGGAGCGGGCCTTCGCCGCTCCCGGGCGCATCGGCGACCACCTTCCCGAGCTGGCCCGCCACTTCGCCCGGGCCCGCGCCCTGGGCGGGGCGGCCAAGGCGGTCGAATACGCCACCCGGGCCGGCGACCGGGCCCTGGCCCAGCTCGCCCACCAGGAGGCGGCCAGCCACTTCGCCCAGGCCCTCGACGTGCTGGACGACGTTCCCGGCGCTCGCGCCGAGCGGCGCTGCGACCTGCTCCTGTCCCTGGGCGAGGCCCAGCGCCGCGGTGGCGACCCCGCTCACCGCCGGACCCTGCTCGACGCCGCCTCCCTCGCCCGCGAGCTGGGCGACGCCGACCGCCTCGCCACCGCCGCCCTGGCCAACACCCGGAGCTTCTGGAGCGCCACCCGAAGGGTCGACGGAGAACGGGTGGCCACGCTCGAGGCCGCCCTCGAAGTCCTCCGCCCCGGCGACAGCACCCTGCGGGCCTGCCTGCTGGCCAAGCTGGCCGTCGAGCGGGTGTACTCAGGCGACGCCGCCGCGGTCCGGCGGCTGAGCGACGAGGCGCTGGCCATGGCCCGCCGCCTGGGGGACCTCCCGACCCTGGCCCGGGTGCTGGCCCCCCGTTACAACACCATCAGGGGCGACCCGGGCACGCTGCCCGAGCGGCTGGACAACACCGCCGAGCTGCTGGCCGTGGCCGACCGCCTGCCCGATCCCTCGCTGCGGTTCGAGGCCCTGGGCTGGCGCTCCGTCTGCCTGATGGAGGCGGCGGAGCCGGAGGCGGCGGCCGCCTGCTTCGACGCCTTCGACCGGCTGGCCGCCCAGCTCCGCCAACCCACCATGCTCTGGTACTCGGCATACTGCCGGGCCAGCCGGGAGCTGCTGGCGGGCCGGCTGGACGAGGCGGAGCGCTCGGCCGACGAGGCCCTGCACCTGGGCCGGGCCGCAGGCCAGCCCGACGCCGAGATGTTCCACTCCGTCCAGCGCCTGCACCTCGCCTTCGAGCGGGGCGAGCTGGGTCGCTGGGAGCGCCCGTTGCGCATTGCCCTCGGCCGGGACCCCGACTCCTGGTGGTTCCTGCGGTCGTGGCAGGCCCTCAGCGCGTGCCAGCGGGGCGATGCCGAGGCGGCCCGGGCCGTCCTCGCCGAGCTGGCCGCCAACGGCTTCGACGACCTCGCCTTCGAGCCGACGTGGCTCCACATCGTCTGCAACTGCGCGGCGGTGGCGGCGGTGGTGGAGGACAGGGCCGCCGCCAGCCGGTTGGCCTCGCTGCTGGCTCCGTATGCCGGCCAGCTCGTCACCGCGTCCTCGCTCGCGTACGGGGGCGCCGTCGACCACTACCTCGGGCTCCTGGCCACCGCCCTCGGCCACCCCGACGAGGCCGACGCCCACTTCGCCGCGGCAGAGTCGACGCATCGGCGGATGGGCGCGCCCCTGTGGCTGGCCCGGACCTGCGACGCTCGGGCGCGCCTGCCGGCCGCAGCCGCTCAGGAGTAGGCCGCCACCCCCGCGAACCGGGGCCGGTACACCGACGCGGCCACGGGCCGGGGCAGGCCCCGGATGCGGCAGAGGAAGTCGAGGGTGGTGGCCCAGCGGTCCTCGTCCATCGACCCCACTGCGTCCCCGGTGAACACGTAGGGCTCGAGCAGCTCCCACCCCTCGGGCGCGTCCTCGGTGCGGTCGTCGCCGTAGCGGGCGTCCATCGTGTCGAGACCGGCCGAGGGACGCCTCCGCTGCGACTCCACCGCCGCCACGACCGCCCGCCGCACCTGCCACGCCTCCTCGTCGGAGAACCGGTCGGCCGCCAGCAGCCCACTGGCGTAGACGTCGTCCCGGCCGGCGCGAATGGCCCGCAGGTCGATCCCGCTCTGGCGTCGCCGTCGCGGCAGGGCGTCGACCAGGGCGGGGATGGCGTCGACCTCACCCCGGGCCAGGGCCGCCCGGGCGTGCCCGGGGTCGAGGATCTCCACGACCTCGGGCGCTCCGATGCCCCGGTGGTCGAGGCTGGCCAGCAGCTCGATGAGCTGAGGGCTGGCCGGGTCGCCCCCGATCCGGGCCCCCGCCAGGTCGGCGGGCTCTCGCAGGGCCGACCGGGCCGCCACCAGGGCCCCGATGGGGCTGCGCTGGACGATCACGGCCACGAACCGGGCCGCCAGCTCGCCGTGGCGGGCCACCGCAGACAGGTAGTGGTTCACGCTGGTCAGGGCGAAGTCGCTGCCTCCCGACGCCACCCGGGCCACGTTGTCGGGGCCGCCCGAGGGATCGAGGATCTCCACGTCCAACCCGTGCTCGGCGAACAGACCGTCCACCGCTGCCGCCAGGTACGGCAGGTGGTAGCCGGGCAGTCAGTTGGGGCAGTAGAGCGAGAGGCGCACACCGCGAGTCGAAGTCATGGCCCATTCTGCCGCGGCGGCCTGCGTGGCCCGAAACGCAGCGGCGGTAGGTTCGCGGGCAGGACGACGAGGAGGACGACATGGCCGACCGCAAGGCGAGCGCGACCTGGGAAGGCGACCTGTTCCAGGGCGAGGGCACGGTTTCGACGGGCACGACCGAGCTGTTCTCCGGCGCCCCGGTCACCTGGGCCGCCCGCACCGAGGAGGCGGACGGGAAGACCAGTCCCGAGGAGCTACTGGCCGCGGCCCACGCCGCCTGCTTCTGCATGGCCCTCTCCAACGAGCTCTCCCAACGCGGCCACACCCCTGCTCGCCTCTCCGTCGACGCGGTGTGCACGTTCAAGCCCGGTGAGGGCGTGACCACCATGCGGCTCACGGTGACGGCCGACGTGCCCGGTGCAGACGAGGCGGCCTTCCGCGAGGGCCTGGACGCGGCCGAGGAGTCGTGCCCCGTCTCCAACGCCCTCCGAGACAACGTCGACATCCAAGTCGAGGGCCGGCTGGCTTAGCCGCTGCTAACTACCCCAGCCGGCACGCCCGCACCGGGGTGTGCCGGCCCTTGACCAACCCCGGCTCCATCGGCTCGAGCGGGTACGAGCCGCTCAGTCGGGCGCACGTCGCCTCGCTGACCACCGTCTCGCCCGGCTCGGCCCACTGCTGGAGGCGCTGGGCGAGGTTCACGGTGTCGCCCACCAGGGTGTACTCGACCCGCTCTTCCGACCCGAGGAGGGCGGCCGCCACCTCGCCCGACGACAGGCCGATCCCGAGCCCGAACGGCGGCAGGCCCTCCCCCTCCCACTGCCGGTTGACCTCGGCCTGGCGGGCGTGCATGGACTTGGCCGCCACGACCGCCCGGTCGGCGTGGTCGGCTCGGGGCAACGGCGCCCCGAACACGGCCATCACCGCGTCGCCCACGAACTGCATGACGGTGCCCCCTGCGTCGATCACGGCGTGGTTCATGGCCGCCCGGTGGGCGTTGAGCTGGCCGGCCAGCACGGTCGGATCAGCGCTCTCCGCGATCGCCGAGTAGCCCCGGATGTCCGACATCAGGACGGTCACCTCGAGCCGCTCCGTCTCCCCGATCCTGCGGCCCTCGGTGCGCAGCTTCTCGGCCAGCCCGCCCGGCAGCAGCCGGCTCAGCGTCTCCCCCTGCTCCTCCCGCTCGACTATCGCCTCGTGCAGCAGCCGGAGGCGTCGCAGTGAACCCTCCGTGCCCGACGTGGCCTGCTGGGCGAGCTTGAGGAACAGCCGCTCGACCTCTTCGCTGGCGGCCGCGGGGGTCATGTCGCGGGCGGCGGCGATGGCCTTGATGGGCCGCCCCTCGGCCACCAGCCGGAGGAGCTCCTCCTCGGCCGGGGTCAGGCGCTCGTCCCGAACGGGGTGGACCAGCGCCTCGACGATGGCCGGGTCGAGCATCGATCCACCGGTGGCCACCTCCCGCACCGCACGCGCCAGCTGGTTGCCCTCGGCGATGCGGTCCTTGAGCAGGTACGCGTAGCCGGCGGACCCCTCGGCGAGGAGGGAGATGGCGTACTCAGGGTCGTCGTACTGCGACAGCACGACCACGCCCGTGCCGGGATGCCGCTTGCGCAGCTCCTTGGCGGCCAGGATCCCCTCCTGGCGGAAGTGGGGAGGCATCCGGATGTCCGTCACCAGCACGTGCGGGTTGGCCGCCTCGGCCCCCTCGACGAGCGACTCGAAGTCGTCTGCCACGCCGATGACGTGGAGGTCGGGCTGGCGATCGAGGAGGGCCCGGACCCCCTCCCGCACGATGAGGTTGTCGTCGGCGAGGAAGACGCTGATGACACCGTCGGCCACGACGACCATTCTGGACCGGCCCGCAGAGGTGCCCGGCCTCGCCCCGCCGCCTGGAAGGATGGTCCCCGTGCGCATCGAATCGTCGGTGACCTCCATCTCGTGGATCCCGTCGGAAGCCATCGAGGGCATGACCAAGCTGCCCTTCGACGCCGGCATCGCCCACTTCGACGATCCGCCGCCCGACGTCGTCACCGACCTGGAGGCCCTCCGCGCCGCCGACCGCTTCCGCTTCGCCAACGAGCTGCGGGCGTGGATCGAGGTGGAGGACGGGCGGATCGTCGACTACGGCCAGACGGGAGGCGGGCGTATCGGCGCCACCACCATGCGGCTCGGCAGCCGGGCCGTGACCATCCCGGCCGTCGCCTTCCCCGACATCCGCCCCCACCCCGAGGTCGGTCCCGACTCGGTCCGCTTCACCCAGACCGCGGGCGGCCGCACCGGCATGCCTGCGCCCCGCCGGGTCAGCCATCCACCGTTCGTGCAGGTCGCCGCCCCGCTGGCGTGGACCACGCTCGCCCTCACCATCTCGACCGACGGCTCGGCCTCCTTCGAGATGACGGGCGCCAGCCCCTTCCCCCGGCACTGGCTCTACGGGCACGACGGCGCCCTCGAGGCCAAGTCGGGGATGATCGACTTCGACGAGTGGTACCGCCACGCCTTCGGCAGCCACACACCCTGGGGCGACGCCGACACCCCCGCCCTCGTGACTGCTGCCGAGACCGCCCTCGAGCGCCAGCTGTCGCTCACGATCATGCGGGGCGATGCGCGGCCCCGCATCCGCGAGCTGCCCGCCGGCGAGGTCCTGGTCCGCCAGGGCGAACGGGGGGACGACCTGTACCTGCTGCTCGACGGGGTGCTGGTGGTGGACGTCGACGGCCGGGACCTGGGCGAGATCGGTCCCGGCGCCATCCTCGGGGAACGGGCCGCCCTGGAGGGCGGTCTGCGCACCGCGACCCTGCGGGCCGTGACGCCGGTGCGGGTGGCGGTCGTGCCCGCCGAGGCCGTGGACCCCGACGCCCGGGCCGAGCTCAGCAGGGGCCACCGGCGCGAGGAGGAGTAGGGCGTGCCCGACGCCGTCGTCGTGGGCGCCGGTCCCAACGGCCTGGCCGCCGCCATCACCCTGGCCCGGGCGGGCGCCTCCGTCCTCGTGCTGGAGGCGGCCCCCCGGCCCGGCGGCGGCACTCGGTCGGAGGAGCTGACCCTTCCCGGCTTCGTCCACGACGTGTGCTCGGCCATCCATCCTCTCGGTGTGGCCTCCCCGTTCTTCCTGGAGACGCAGGCCGCCCTCGCCGGCCACGGCCTGGAGTGGGCCCACCCCGACATCCCGGTCGCCCACCCCCTGCCGGGCGGCCGGGCGGGGGTCCTCCACCGCTCCCTCGACGACACGGTCGCCGGTCTGGGTCGCGACGGGAAGGCCTGGCGGCGCCTCGTCGGCCCGCTGGTGAGGCGCTGGGGCGGGTTCGCCGAGTCCGTCCTCGGCCCGTTGCTACGGATCCCGGCCCACCCCCTGACCATGGCCCGCTTCGGGATCCGCGCCCTTCCTCCGGCCACCGTCCTGGCCCGGTCCATCTTCCGCGAGGACGCGGCCCGGGCCGCCTTCTCCGGCCTGGCCGCCCACGCCATCCTCGACCTGGGCTCGCCGCTCACGTCGTCGTTCGGCGTGATGTTCGGCGCCTCCGTCCACGCCGGCGGCTGGCCCGCGGCCAGGGGTGGCTCCCAGAAGATCGCTGACGCCATGGTCGCCTACCTCGGCTCCCTGGGAGGCGAGGTCGTCACCGGCCAACGGGTCCGCACCCTGGCCGACCTTCCCGACGCCAGGGTCGCCCTCTTCGACGTGACGCCGCGCCACCTGGTGCAGATCACCGGTGATCGAATGCCCGCCCGGTTCCGCCGCCGGCTGGAGCGGTTCCGCTACGGAGCGGCCGCCTTCAAGGTCGATTACGCCCTCGACGGGCCCGTCCCCTGGACCGACGAGCACTCGCGCCGGGCCGGCAGCGTGCACGTGTGCGGCACGCTCGACGAGGTGGCCGCGGCCGAAGCCGACGTGGCCCAGGGCCGCAACCCGGAGCGGCCCTTCGTCATCTGCACCCAGGCCAGCCTGTTCGACGACTCCCGCGCCCCCGCCGGGAAGCATGCGCTCTGGGCCTACTGCCACGTGCCCAGCGGCTCCACGGCGGACATGACCGCCGCCATCGAGGCTCAGATCGAGCGGTTCGCCCCCGGCTTCCGCGACCTCGTCCTCGCCCGCCACGTCATGGGCCCGGCCGCCATCGAGGCCCACGGCATCAACTACATCGGCGGGGACATCGCCGCCGGCTCGCACGGGGGCCTCCAGTTGATCGCCCGCCCCGTGCTCTCGACCAACCCTTACTCGGTCCCGGTCGACGGCCTCCCCTCGTACCTCTGCTCGTCGTCGACGCCGCCCGGCGCGGGGGTGCACGGGATGTGCGGGTGGTGGGCCGCCAAGTCGGCGTTGAAACGCTTGTAGGTGCCCGTAGGCCGCGGGGCCGGGGGTGCCAGCACCCCTTTTGAAGGCGCCGGGTGCCACCCTTGTAGCCGGCGTACGACCTGACGAGAATCCCATTGCTCGGCGCGGCGACGTATCGCCGGGCACCTACTGGCGGAACCTCACGGAGGGGAGACTTGGTGGAGACATCGGCTTCTTACAGACGCGCGCGCTCATCGGCGCGCCGATCGATCGGATGGCGGGGCGGTGTGGGAGCGGCCCTGGTGATGGCGGGAGCGCTCGCCTCGACGACCACGGCGGGTGCGGCCCAGCCCGGAACCGTGACCGGCGACAAGACCGTCGCAGCCACGGACATCCAGTGCAACGGGTCGACGACGGTGACGTTGACCCTCAACGGGCAGACCGGCATCGCCGGCGACCCGGCCGACATCGTGCTGGTGCTCGACCGGTCGGGCAGCATGAACGGGCAACCGCTGGCCGACCTCAAGGCGGGAGCGAACCAGTTCGTCGACATCCTGGACGAAGGCACCGACGGCCAGCTCGACGGCACCATCGCCAACGGCACACGGGTGGCGGTGGTGAGCTTCGCCGACAACGCAACGGTCAACCAGGGGCTGACCAGCAGCTCGGGGGCGGTCAAGTCGGCGGTCAACGCCCTGGGTGCGGGCGGGCTCACCAATCATGAAGCCGCCATCCAGACCGCCCAGAACCTGCTCAACGGCGGCAGCACCAACGACATCCTGATCATCATGACCGACGGCCAGACGACCGCCGGCGGCAACCCCGACGACGACGCAGCCGGCGCCCGGGCTGCCGGCACCGAGATCTTCGTGATCGGCCTCGGGACCGTGAACCAGGGACAGCTCAACGACTGGGCCACCGACCCCGACAGCACCCACGTGTTCATCACACCCGACTCCAGCGAGCTGACGGCGATCTTCCAGGCCATCGGCGCGGCGGTGGTGGTGCCGGCGGCGACCAACGTGTCGGTCGTCGACACGGTGAACGACCACTTCTCGGTCTCCAGCCCGGTGGCCAGCAAGGGCGACGTGGCCCAGGCCGGCAACGTGCTGACGTGGACGATCGCCGCTCTCCAGACCGAGACGGTCACGCTCACCTACACGGTGGCTCACGACCCCACCAAGCCCGGTGGCGTCGAGGCGGTCAACGACTCGGTCGTCTACAGCGACACCGAAGGCCACGTCGTCTCCTTCCCAAACCCCACCGTCCGGGTGCGCGGCTGCGCCGCAACCATCGAGCTGACCCCGCCCACGGCGACCAACGAGCTGGGCACCCCCGGTCAGACCCACAGCGTCACGGCGTCGGTGGAGGACGACTTCGGTGACCCCGTTGACGGCGTGCTGGTGGACTTCTCGATCCTGTCCGGTCCGAACAGCGGCGCCAGCGGCTCGGGGACGACGGCGGGCGGGGCCGGTGCGTCGTTCACCTACCCCGGCACGCAGGGTCTGGCGGGGCTCGGCCAGGACACCGTCCAGGGCTGCTTCGTGAACGGCGCGGGAGCATCGGTCTGCGACACCGCCACCAAGGACTGGGTCGACACGACCCCGCCCACGGTCCAGTGCGCAGCGACGACCAACCCCTCGGGCAACAACGTTCCCGGCGCCGGGAACAACCCCAAGAGCGGCCAGAACCCCGACGGGTTCTACGTGCTGACCGCCTCGGACGCGGTCGACCCCAACCCGACGATCACGATCTCCGACACCGGGAGCACGGCGACGTTCGGCCCGTTCCCCAGCGGGACCAGGATCAAGCTGACGCAGGCCCCGGGCGCCACGCCCGGCCAGAAGCCCGGCCCGGGCGCAATCGACTGGCACATCACCCTCAACGGTGACGCCAGGGTGACGGCCACCGACGCCTCCGGCAACACGTCGGCACCGGTGTCCTGCCTCGTGCCTCCGGGCCCGAAGTAGGCCGACCCGGTTTGCGAACCGAGGGCCCGGTGGCAGAGTGCCACCGGGCCCTCGCCCGCATGTGCCGGCCCGGCTGGTGCTGACGCGGCCCCTCCGGCCTGTCCTGGCGGCCTCACGCCGAGGGGACGGCCTCGTCGTCCATGACGATGGTCCCCGCGGCCATGTCGTGGAGGCCTTGGTGCTTGAGCGTCCAGATGAGCGGCAGGTAGAGCGCGATCGCCAGCCGCCCCCGATGTCGGGCACCCACGCTGCGGCGGTAGGCACGCCCCACCGGATCAGTGCCTTCCACCAACCGGGCCGGCTGAGGTCCTCGACGGCGACGACCCGCACCTTCATCACGTGCTTGCCGATGGTCTGGCCCCACACCGCCACGCCGACGATCTCGTAGGCCGCGAACAGCAGCGAGAAGGCGTAGAAGCCCAGAGGCAGCCGGCCGATCTCGCCGTCCTCGAAACCATTGGTTCTGGCGAGCCAGGCCACGAGGGCTGCGCCCACCGGCAGGCCGAAGATGAGGGCGTCGATGATCACGGCTGCCAGGCGCCGCCAGGGCGATGCCAGGTCGTCGCGGTCATACGTCGGAACGGGCGGTACCGCGGCGGCTGGGCGTCGGCCCAGGGGTTGGCAGAGGTCATTGGTGCTCCGAGTGGTGTGTGCCGTGGCGAGGGGCGTCAACGCGCCCTCGAGCGCACCTCCGCTCTCCTGCGCCTTTGGTATCGGCATGGCGCGGCCGCACCTCAAGGCCGTTCACAGGTCGATCGAGGAACCCTCGGCCGCGGCCAGAACCTGCACGCCGGTCGCGACTGCGCTCATGATCTCGTCGATCTGGTCGTCGGTGCGCCACGGGTCGTGGTGGAAGAGGGCGAGGGTTCGAGCGCCGGCGGCCTCCGCCAGCCCGACCGCGTAGTCGACGGTGGAGTGGCCGAAGTCCTTCTTGGCCCCGAAATCGTCGGCGGTGTACTGGGCGTCGTGGATGAGGAGGTCCACCCCCTCGGCCAGGGCCATGGCCGCCTCGTGGTAGTCGCCCCACCCCTCCGGCCCGGGGGACACGCCGACGGGCCAGTGGTCGGAGAGGTAGGCGATCGACGCCCTCCCGTCGGACACCCGGTAGCCGAACGTCCGGCCACCCTTGTGGGGGATCTCCCGGGCCAGCACGTCGAACCCCTCGAGCCGGTGCTCGCCCTCCTCGATCTCGCCGAACCGCCAGTCGCCCCGCAACTGCCCGGGCCTGATGGGGAAGTGGGGAGGCGAGATGGCCCGCTCCAGCACGCTCTCCGCCCCCGCCCCGTTCCCCTGGGCCGGCAGCAGCACGGTGGCCGAGCCGCCCGCCCGGTCGCCGGCGGGGAAGAAGGGGATGCCGTGGGTGTGGTCCCAGTGGAGGTGGCCGAGCAGGATCGTGCCCCGGAAGGGCCGCCCCGCCAGCTCCTGGGACAGCCGCATCAGCCCGGTGCCGGCATCGAGGACGAGCGTCGGATCCTCCCCGTCCCGGGCCACCGCCACGCACGACGTGTGGCCGCCGTAGCGGACGAACTCGGGCCCGGGCGCGGGCGTGGACCCGCGGACCCCGCAGAACAGGACCCGCATCAGCCGCCCAGGAGGTCGCGCACCTGGGTGGCGATCTCGACGTCCTCCCGGGAGGTGAGCACGAGCGTGCGTACTGCGGCGCCCCGTGCCGTGATCTCCCCGTCCCATGTGGTGGACGCGTTGCGGGCCTCGTCGACGGCTACGCCCAGGTAGCCCAGCCCCTCCGCCACCTCGGCCCGCACCACCGACGCCCGTTCGCCCACCCCCCCGGTGTACACGAGCACGTCGAGCCCGCCCAGGGAGGCGACCATGCCGCCGATCTCCCGTCGCAGGCGGTGGAGGTAGACGTCGAAGGCCAGCGACGCCGCCTCGTCGCCCGCCCCGACGCCCTCCAGGACTTCCCGCAGGTCGCCGGTGGTGCCGCTGAGCCCCGACAGGCCGGAGTGCCGTTCGAGCATGTAGGCGAGCCGCTCCGCCTCCATGCCCGCCTCGGTCAGCAGCCACAGCACCAGCCCGGGGTCGACGGTGCCCGAGCGGGTGGCCATGACCAGCCCTTCGAGCGGGGTGAAGCCCATGGTCGTGTCGATCGACCGCCCGTCCCTCACCGCGCAGAGCGACGCGCCGGCCCCGAGGTGGCACACGACGATCCGGGCCGAAGGATCGACCCACTCCGCCACCCGCCGGGCCGCGTACTGGTGGGAAAGGCCATGGAACCCGTACCGGCGCAGCCCCCATCGTGCGTTCCACTCGCGGGGCACGGCATACGTGGCCGCTTCCCGTGGCAGCGAGGCGTGGAAGGCGGTGTCGAAGCACGCCACCACCGGCACGTCGACGCTCCCGGCCCGCACCGCCCGCACCGCCGCCACGGCGCGGGGTTGGTGCAGCGGCGCCAGCGGCGTGAGCGCCTCGAGCCGCTCCAGCACCCGGTCGTCCACCACGCACGGTTCGAAGAAGTCGGCGCCGCCGTGCACGACCCGCACTCCCACCGCGTCGGCCCCGGCCAGCATCTCGCCCAGCTCGTCTACCTCGGCCGACCCGTTCCAGTGCTCGACGTCGTGCGAAGCGGTGACCTCGTCCTTGCGGCTCAGCAGCCGCAGCTTCAAGCTGCTCGAGCCGGGGTTGACGACCAACACCGTGGCGCTCGAGCCACCCAGGCTGGTCAACGTGGCCACGTCCAATCCCGGACCTCGGGCAGGTCCTCCCCGTACTCCTGCGTCCAGGCCCAGTGGCGGGTGCGCTTGTCGAGCATGAGCTGGTTGACGCGGGCCGCTCGCTGGCCCAGCCCGGGGACGCGGGCGATGACGTCCATGACGAGGTGGAAGCGGTCCATGTCGTTGAGCACGACCATGTCGAACGGGGTGGTGGTCGTGCCCTCCTCCTTGTAGCCGCGCACGTGGATGTTCTTGTGGTTGGTGCGACGGTAGGTCAGCCGGTGGATCAACCACGGGTACCCGTGGTAGGCGAAGATCACCGGCCGGTCCTCGGTGAAGATGGCGTCGAAGTCCCGGTCGGACAGGCCGTGGGAGTGCTCGCTCTCCGACTGGAGGCGCATGAGGTCGACGATGTTGACGACCCGCACCTTGAGCGCGGGCAGGTGCTCCCGTAGCAGGGCGGCGGCGGCCAGCGTCTCCAGGGTCGGGATGTCGCCGGCGCAGGCGAGCACCACGTCGGGGTCGCCGTCGTCGTCCGTGCTGGCCCAGTCCCAGATGCCCAGGCCGCGGGCGCAGTGCAGCGCGGCATCCTCCATCCCCAGCCAGTTGAGGCAGGGCTGCTTGCCCGCCACGATGACGTTCACGTAGTTGCGGCTGCGCAGGCAGTGGTCGGCCACCGACAGCAGAGTGTTGGCGTCCGGCGGCAGGTAGACGCGGATGACGTCGGCCTTCTTGTTCATCACGTGGTCGATGAAGCCCGGGTCCTGGTGTGAGAAGCCGTTGTGGTCCTGCCGCCACACGTGGGACGTGAGGAGGTAGTTGAGGGAGGCGACCGGCCGTCGCCACTCGAGCTCCCGGGTCACCTTCAGCCACTTGGCGTGCTGGTTGAACATCGAGTCGACGATGTGGATGAACGCCTCGTAGCACGAGAACAGGCCGTGGCGGCCGGTGAGGAGGTAGCCCTCCAGCCATCCCTGGCAGGTGTGCTCGGAGAGCATCTCCATCACCCGGCCGTCCCTCGCCAGATGGACGTCGAGGGGGCTGGTCTCGCCCACCCACGCCTTGGACGTGGCCTCGTACACCGCGCCCAGCCGGTTGGACTCCGTCTCGTCGGGCCCGACGATGCGGAAGTTGCGGTGCGGCTCGTTCAGGCGCAGGACGTCGCGCAGCATGGTGCCCAGGACCCGGGTGGGCTCGGAATGGGTGGTGCCCGGCTTGGTCACCTCGACCGCGTAGTCCCGGAAGTCGGGCAGCTCCAGGTCACGGAGGAGGAGGCCGCCGTTGGCCTGGGGGACGGCCCCCATGCGCCGGTCGCCGGTGGGGGCCAGCTCGGCCAGGTCGGGGCGGAGCCGGCCCTCCTCGTCGAACAGCTCCTCGGGCCGGTAGCTGCGCATCCACGCCTCGAGGGCCGCGAGGTGCTGCTTGTTGGTGCGGGTGCCCGACAGCGGCACCTGGTGGGACCGCCACGTGCCCTCCACCTGCACCCCGTCGACCTCCTCCGGTCCGGTCCACCCCTTGGGGCTGCGCAGCACGATCATCGGCCACCGGGGCCGCTCCACCGGGCCGTTCCCCGCGGCCCGCGCCCGTTGCTGGATCTCGTCGATGTCGGCGGTGACCGCGTCGAGGGTGGCGGCCATGGCCTGGTGCATGGCCTCCGGCTCGTCGCCCTCCACGAAGTACGGCTTGTGGCCGTACCCCTCCAGCAGCCGCACGAGCTCCTCGTGGGGGATGCGGGCCAGCACCGTGGGGTTGGCGATCTTCCAGCCGTTGAGGTGGAGGATGGGCAGCACGGCGCCGTCGCCCGCCGGGTCGAGGAACTTGTTGGCGTGCCAGCTGGTGGCCAGCGGGCCGGTCTCGGCCTCGCCGTCGCCGATGACGCACGCCACCAGCAGGTCGGGGTTGTCGAGGGCCGCCCCGTAGGCGTGGGACAGGGCGTACCCGAGCTCGCCGCCCTCGTGGATGGACCCGGGCGTCTCGGGCGCGGCGTGGCTCGGGATCCCCCCCGGGAACGAGAACTGGCGGAACAGCCGCCGCATGCCCCGGGCGTCACGGGAGACGTTGGGGTAGGTCTCGCTGTAGGTGCCCTCCAGCCAGGTGTTGGCCACCATGCCGGGTCCGCCGTGGCCGGGCCCGCAGATGTACAGCACGCTGCGGTCCTGAGCTCTGATGATGCGGTTCAGGTGGGCGTAGACGAAGTTGAGCCCCGGAGTGGTGCCCCAGTGCCCCAGAAGGCGGGGCTTGACGTGCTCGGCCTTCAGGGGCTCGGCCAGCAGGGGGTTGTCCAGCAGGTAGATCTGGCCGACCGACAGGTAGTTGGCCGCCCGCCAGTAGTCGTCGATCAGGGCGAGTTCATCGGCGGTGAGGGGGGCGGCTGCGACGCTGGCCATGGGGGACCTCCTGGTCGGGAGCCGGTCCAAATTAGGTCGATCGTCCTATTCCCCCGGTCCCGGCGGAAGGCGCACCATGGTCGCCATGGTCCTCTTCGTCGCAGCACCATGACCCTGCTCGTCGCCGAACGTCCACTCGACGAGGTCCTGGCCAGAGCGGCGGTGTCGCTGACGCTGGACGCCGATTCCAGTGCGGACTCCATTGTCGACCAGCTTCTGGCCCTGTCCTGCGGGAACCGCACCGCGGTCGAACGTGCTCTCCGCCGCGTCAGCCAACGCCGCCTGGGCAGGGCCGCCACCACGCTCCGTCTCACTCTCGCGAGGGGGACCTGGGCCTGGTAAAGGACGTCAGCGGGGGAGCGCCACATCGGCCAGTAGGGGGCAGCGATGACCGCTCCCCCGCCCGACGCCCTGGGAGTACCTTGGCCTCATGGCCGATGAACCCCGCGACGTCGAACGCGTCTACTCCACCACCGACGTGGTGGCGAAGCTCCGCCGGCTCGCCGACGCCCTGGAGACCGGGAAGCCCTTCCGGATCCAGGTCGCCGGGGAGCGGATCAACGTGCCCGCCCACGCGGAGTTCTCGGTGGAGCACGAGCGCAATGACGACGAGGAGGAGATCGAGTTCCAGCTGAAGTGGTCCCGGCGCGAGGCGCCGGCCTCCGAGGAAGACGACGCCCCGGTCGTCGAGATGTCGTGAGCCGGTAAGGCCGGATCGCGGTCCGGCATCAGATCGGCAACGGCTGGCTACCGTGACCGCCGATGCGGGCTGGACCTCACGTGGCGCGGCGGTAGCGGCGGACGGCGAGGGCGGCGAAGACCGCCGTGATCGCCAGGCACCACGCCACCGCCACCAGCACCCGGCCCGCGGTCGGGCCCGAGATGGTCAGGGCCCGCACCGCATTCACCGTGGCGGTCACCGGCTGGTGGTCGGCGTAGGCCCGCAGGGGGCCCGGCATGGTGAATGTGGGGACGAAGGCGTTCGACGCGAAGACGAGCAGCGCCATGAGGGGGAAGGCGGCCGCCTGCGACGCCTCAGCGTTGCCCGTGCGGAGGCCGATGAGGGCCATCACCCACGACATGGCCAGGCCGAACAGCAGCATCAGGAGGATCGCGCCCACGAACGGCATGACGCCGGTGTGGACGCGGTACCCGACCAGGAAGCCGACCACCACCATGAGGACGATCACGAACAGGTTGCGCACCACGTCGGCCAGGGCCCGGCCGGCGAGCACGGCCGAGCGGGCCATCGGGAGCGACCGGAACCGCTCCATGAGCCCGGTCTGGAGGTCGGTGGCCAGGCCGATGCCGGTGTTGATCGACCCGAACGTGACCGTCTGCACGAAGATGCCGGCCATGAGGAAGTCGACGTAGCGGACGCCCGGCGGCGACTGCACCGCACCTCCGAAGACGTACCGGAACATGAGCACGAAGATCACGGGCTGGATGGTGGAGAAGACGAGCGTGGTCGGGACCCGGAACAGGGCGATCAGGTTCCGCCTGGCCACGGCCAGGGCGTCCCCGACCACCTCGGACATGGGCGTGCGCTCGGAGATGGACGCCGGGTCGACGGTCGCGGGCGCGGTCACAGCGGTCATCGGGCACCTCCCCGGGCCGGTTCCGGGGCGGGGGCCGGGCCGTCGTCGCCGCTCACCGGCCGGTGCCCGGTGAGCTGCAGGAACACGTCGTCGAGCGTCGGCTCCCTCACCACCACCGATCGGGGAACGAGCCCATCGGCGTCGAGCAGGCGGACGACCTCGAGCAGGGCGGGCCCGCTGTCGGCCACCCCCACCTCGACCACGCCGCCGCCGTCCACCACCTCCACCTGGCCGACCCTGGCCAGCACCTGGCCCGCCCGCTGGGCCATGGCGCCGTCGCCCAGGCGCACCGAAACGACGGTCGTGCCCAGCCTGGCCTTCAGCTCGGAGGCCGCGCCCTCGGCGACCACCCTGCCGCCGTCGATCACCACGATGCGGTCGGCCAGGCGGTCGGCCTCTTCCAGGTACTGGGTCGTGAGGAGCAGGGTGGTACCGTCGGCCACCAACTCGCCGATCAGCTCCCAGAGATCGTTGCGGCCGCTCGGGTCGAGCCCGGTCGTGGGCTCGTCGAGGAACAGCACCCGCGGCCGGTGGACGAGGGCGGCGGCCAGGTCGAGCCGCCGGCGCATCCCGCCCGAATAGGTCCTCACCGGCCGGTCGGCGGCCGACGTCAGGTCGAAGCGGTCGAGCAGCTCGCTGGTGCGGGTGGGGATGGCGGCCCGGGGCTGGTGGGTGAGGGCGCCGACGATGCGGAGGTTCTCCCGGCCCGTGAGGTTCTCGTCGACCGCCGCGTACTGGCCGGCCAGACCGATCACCGAGCGCACCGCTCGGGGCCGCTTGACCACGTCGAGCCCGAGCACGCGGGCCTCCCCCTGGTCGGGGCGGAGGATGGTGGTCAGCACCCGGACCGTCGTCGTCTTGCCCGCACCGTTGGGGCCAAGCAGCCCGAGCACCGTGCCCGGCGGGACCTCGAGGTCGATCCCGTCCACTGCCACCACGTCGTCGAAACGCTTGCCCAGACCTTCTGCGACGATGGCTGCGTCAGTCATGATTCGTAGACTGCCCCCAACAGTTGACGAACGTCAAGCACTTTGTGGACATCACTCAATCGTTTACCGCGATGAACGGATATCGTAAGCTGGAGGGGTGACCGGGAACGCGGCGCAGGAGGCGTGGCGGACGATGCAGCGCCTGCTGTTCGACGGGGAGAGCCACGGCCGCATGGGCCACGCGTGCCGCGCCGTGGGTGGCCCGCCCAGCCTGGTGAAGGCGCTGCTGCACCTCTCGCCCGACGAGCCCCGTCCCATGCGCGACCTGGCCGACCACTGGGGCTGCGACGCCTCCTACGTCACGTCGCTGGCCGACGGGCTGGAGGAGCAGGGGCTCGCCTCCCGCAGCCCCCACCCCACCGACCGCCGCATCAAGACGTTGGTGCTCACCCAGAAGGGGGCCGCCGCCCGTGACCAGGTGCTCGCGATCCTGTCGGAGCCGCCGCCTGCCTTCTCCGCCCTGACCGGGGCGGAACAGGCCACCCTGCGGGACCTTCTGGCCAAGGTGGCCGACGCCGACGAGGTCCTGCGCACCTCGGGCGGCTTCCTCCACCTCGGCCGGTAGCGGGCCTCTGGTTGCCTGGAGACCATGCGCGACCACGACCACGACCACGACCACGAGGAGCACCGGTTCGAAGCGGCGGCACAGGCCGCCGAGTGGGACGCCCGGTACGGCGAGGCCGAGGGCACCATGTGGAGCGGGCGCCCGAACGGGCGGCTCGTCGCCGAGGTGGGCGACCTCGTCGCTGGCCGGGCCTTGGATGTCGGCTGCGGCGAGGGTGCCGACGCCATCTGGCTCGCCCGGCGAGGCTGGACCGTCACCGCCGTCGACATCTCCGATCTGGCCCTCGGCCGGGCCCGGAAGGCAGCCGCCCTGGCCGGCGTCGCCGTCGAGTGGGTCTGCGGTGACGCCCTCCAGACGCCCTTCCCGCCCGGCTCGTTCGACCTCCTGTCCATGCAGTACCCGGCGCTGCCCAAGGCGGCCGGTGACGCCGCCGTCCGGACCCTGGCCGGCACGGTGCGCCCTGGCGGTCTGCTGCTCGCCGTCTACCACGACCTCGACCACGAGCACCGGGAGCACATGAAGTCGAAGGGGTTCGACCCGGCCGACTACGTCGGGTCCGACGACCTGGTGCGCCTGCTCGACGACGACTTGGGGCTGGAGCTGCACGCGGTCGAGCCTCGCATCGACCCGCCGCCGGGCACGCCGCACGTGGCCGACGTCGTACTGAGGTTCCGCCGGCGGTGACCACACGGCCGGCAAGTGCCAGCCCCTGGTCAAGGAGGGTGCGATGCCGCTGACCAACCCCCGGTTCGCCGGTGACCCCGTGGCGGAGGCGTGCCTGGCGGGCCAGCACCGCATGATGGCTCCGGAGACCGGACCGGCCGTCACCAAGGTCCAACAGGCGCTGATCGATCTGGGCTTCGTCCTGCCCGTGCACGGTGCCGACGGAACCTTCAGCGACGAGACCGGTGCGGCGGTCGTTGCCTACAAGACCGACCGCCAGATCTTCCCCAACGACCCCGTCGTCGGCCCGAGGACGATGGCCGGCCTCGACGGCGAACCCGCTCTCGCCCCACCTCCAGCTCCGGGAGCCGGCATCGCCCAGGCCGAGGCGTTGGTGGCGAGGATCGAGAGCCTGCTTGCTGAGCTGTGCGGCGTGCTGGCCGGTCTCCGCCGGCGCCCCGGCTGACGAGCAGGGTCAGACAGCGGCTCCGCAGCCCGACGCGTCCCGCCCGCCGGAGATCCGGATCGCTCTCACTAATATTGCGTGAGCAAGTGGAATAGTTGAAGCGTCAACTTGTTGAACCGTACGTAGCTGACAACGGCTCGACAACGATCGGAGACGGGAATGAGCAACCTCACTGCCACCCAAGCGCTCACCGGCACCTACGCCCTGGACCCGGCCCACAGCCGCCTGGGGTTCGTCGCCCGCCATGCCATGGTCACCAAGGTCCGGGGGTCGTTCAAGGAGGTCGACGGCAAGGGCTACTTCGACGCCGCCGACCCCTCCCAGTCCTGGCTCGAGGTCACCATCCAGGCGGCCAGCATCGACACCGGCAACGAAACGCGCGACGGACACCTGCGGACCAACGACTTCTTCGACCCGGAGAACCACCCCGAGATCCGCTTCCGGTCGACGCTGGTCGAGCAGCTGGACGAGGCCACCTACCGCGTCACCGGCGACCTCAGCATCAAGGGCACGACGAAGCCGATCACCGTGGACCTCGAGCTCACCGGCCCGGCGGTCGACCCCTGGGGCAACACTCGGATCGGCCTGGAGGGCAGCGTCACCGTCAACCGCCGCGACTGGGGCATCAACTGGAACGCCGCCCTCGACGCCGGCGGCGTGCTGGTGAGCGAGAAGGTCGTCCTCGAGTTCGACGTGGCCGCGGTGCGCCAGGCCGACCAGGCCGCCTAGCTTCCGGGCAGTTCCGTGCCGGGCGGCGGAGCCGATCTCTCCGCCGCCCGGTCTTCTCGACCTCACGCCGGGGGCGCGGCACACGTTGGTAGGAGCATGACGGCGATCCCGTTCGAGCAGGTCGTGGACGAGCACGGCCCCCTCGTGCTGCGCGTCACCCGGGCGCTGCTGGGGCCCTTCGACGCCGACGACGCCTGGTCCGACACGTTCCTGGCCGCCCTGGAGGCCTATCCCGGCCTGCGGCCCGGCAGCGACGTTCGGGGATGGCTGGTCACCATCGCCCATCGCAAGGCCATCGACCGGGTGCGGGCGCTGTCCCGGGCGCCCCTCCCCTCGTCGCCGGTGCCCGAGCCCGCCCCGGTGGACGGCACCCCCGCCGATCCCGACACCGAGCTGTGGTCCGCCCTCCGCGACCTCCCCTTCAAGCAGCGGGCGGCGGTGACGTACCACTACGTGGCCGGCCTTCCCTACGCCGACGTGGGCGCCCTCCTGGACTGCACCGATGCGGCGGCGCGCCGGTCGGCCGCCGACGGGATCGCCAACCTCCGCCGCACCTACCCGAGAGGAAGGGCGTCATGACCGTCGACCACCCGCTCGCCCCGGCCACCCTCGCCGCCCGCCCCTCTCCCGTCCCCGCCGCCCTGCGGTACCGCCTGGCCGCCACCGCCGAGGAGGCGGGCCTGCTCGACCTCGCCTACCGGACGGTCGACAGCCCGCTCGGGCCGCTCCTCGTCGCCGCCACCCCCGACGGCCTGGTCCGGGTGGCGTTCGACTGCGAGGGGCACGACGCGGTGCTGGCCGCACTGGCCGAGCGGGTGAGCCCTCGTGTCCTGCGGGCTCCGGCCCGGCTGGACGACGCCGCCCGCCAGCTCGACGAGTACTTCGCCGGCGACCGGCGGGGGTTCGACCTGCCCCTCGACCTCCGTCTCGCCTCGCCGTTCCGGCGGGCGGTGGTCCGCCAGCTGGCGGCGATCGCCTACGGGACGACCGCCAGCTACGCCACCGTGGCCGCCGCCGTCGGCAATCCCGCCGCGGTGCGGGCGGTCGGGTCGGCGTGCGCCACCAACCCCGTGCCGGTCGTGCTGCCCTGTCACCGGGTGGTCCGCAGCGACGGCAGCATCGGCCGGTACCTGGGAGGAACGGAGCTGAAGCGGGCCCTGCTCGACCTCGAGGGTGCTTCCGCCTGACCGTTTGTCGGATCCGTGGCGCGGGTAGACGCGCCCTGGCCGGTTGATCAATCAGCCGCCTCCCCGACGAGTCCTGCGGAGGTGGACCCGTGCCCGATCGTCAGGCTCTCACCCGCGGCCTCGGCTGGTTCAGCGTCGCTCTCGGGGCCGGCCAACTCGCCGCCCCCAACGCGATGAGCCGCCTCATCGGCGTCCGTTCCACGAACGGCACGCGGGCGGTGATGCGGGCGGTCGGCGTGCGCGAGGTGACTGCGGGGGTCGTCCTCCTCGCTCGCCGCCCCGGGTTCCTGTGGGCCCGCGTCGCCGGTGACGCCATGGACCTGGCCCTGCTGGGGAACGCCCTCACCAGCCGCAGCGACAAGACCCGGGCTCGCGCCGCCGCCGCGGCCGTGGTCGGGGTGGCCGCCCTGGACGTCGCCGCCGCCCGTCGCAACACCCGAGGAGACGCCGTGAAGGCTCGGACCGCCATTACCGTCAACGCCCCGCCGCAGGAGGTCTACGCTCGCTGGCGCGACCTCGACCGGCTGCCGGAGTTCATGTACCACCTCGAATCAGTGACCACCACCGGCTCGGGGCGTTCCCACTGGGTCGCCAAGGCTCCCGGCGGCACGACCGTCCAGTGGGACGCCGAGATCACCGAGGACGAGCCGGGCCGTCGGCTGTCGTGGCGGTCGATCGAGGGGTCCGAGATCGAGAACTCGGGCACGGTCCGCTTCCTGCCTGCTCCGAAGGGCCAGGGCACCGAGATCCACGTCGAGCTGTCCTACGCGCCCCCGGGCGGGGCAGTGGGCGCGGCGGTCGCCAAGCTCTTCGGCGAGGAACCCGACCAGCAGGTGGCCGACGACCTGCGCCGGTTCAAGCAACTCGTCGAGACGGGCGAGATCGCCCGCTCCGACGGCAGCCCCATGGGCTCCCGCACCCAGAACCAGCTCCGCCAGCGCGACGCCAACCCACCCGAGGGAGCCGATCTTCGCCGGGCGCGCGGCGAGGAGGTCAGCGCATGAAAGCCAACTGCTGGATGGGCATCAACCGGGTCGAGGTGCGGGACGTCCCCGACCCGTCGATCCTGAACCCACGCGACGCCATCGTGAAGGTCACGTCCACCGCCATCTGCGGGTCGGACCTGCACCTCCTGGGCGGATACATCCCGACCATGGAGAAGGGCGACATCCTCGGCCACGAGTTCATGGGCGAGGTCGTGGAGGTCGGCCCCGGCGCGGCCTCGAAGCTGTCCGTCGGCGACCGGGTCGTCGTGCCCTTCCCCATCGCATGCGGCGCCTGCCTCCCGTGCCAGGAAGGCCTGACGTCGCTGTGCGAGAACACCAACCCCAACGCCGGGATCCAAGAGAAGCTGCTCGGCCATCCCACCGCCGGCATCTTCGGGTACTCCCACATGACCGGCGGCTACGCCGGCGGGCAGGCCGAGTACGTCCGGGTGCCGTTCGCCGACGTGGGCCCGATGGTGGTCGACGACGACCTCAGCGACGACCAGGTCCTGTTCCTCACCGACATCCTGCCCACCGGCTACATGGGGGCGGAGCTGTGCGACATCACCCCTGGAGACGTGGTGGCGGTGTGGGGCGCCGGCCCCGTCGGCCTCTTCGCCATGGTCAGCGCCTACCTGCTGGGGGCGGAGCGGGTCATCGCCATCGACCGCTTCCCCAACCGGCTGGAGCTGGCCCGCACCCGGGCGGGGGCGGAGACGGTCAACTACGAGGACACCGACGTCAACGACGCCCTCAAGGAGCTGACCGGCGGACGGGGCCCCGACGCCTGCATCGAGGCCGTCGGCCTGGAAGCCCATCACGGCAGCGGCCCCATCCACGCCTACGACAAGGTCAAACAGGCCATGCGGCTGGAGACCGAGCGCCCCCACGCCCTCCGCCAGGCGATCACCTGCTGTCGCAGCGGGGGCATCGTGTCGGTCATGGGCGTCTACGGCGGGATGGTCGACAAGTTCCCGATGGGCGCGGTGATGAACCGGTCGCTGACCATCCGGAGCGGGCAGTGCCACGTGCACCGGTACCTCCAGCCCTTGCTGGAGCACGTCAGGGCGGGCCGGATCGACCCGACGTTCATCATCACCCACCGGATGGGCCTCGGGGAGGCGCCCCGGGCCTACGAGATGTTCAAGGAGAAGCAGGACGACTGCGTGAAGGTGGTGCTTACTCCCGGTAGTTAGGGGGGTACGCTCAGCGCACCCTCACACCTAGAAGGAGCGCAGACATGTCCCGTGGTAATCGGGCTGGCTGGAGGATCGTTGCTCTCCTCGTACTCTCCTCCCTCGTCCTCGCCGCGTGCGGCGACGGAGATGACGACGGCGGCACGGCCGCCCAGAGCGGAGACGGGCCGTACTACATCGGCTTCGTCGGGGCTCTGACCGGGGACAACGCCAACCTCGGCGTCAACATCCGCGACGGCATCCGGGTGGCAGTCAGCGAGGAGAACGCCAAGGGCGGCCCTCGCATCGAGATGAAGGAGTTCGACACCGCCGGCGACCCCGCCCAGGCGTCGACGGTCAAGGACCGGTTCATCGGCGACCGGGACATCATCGGCATCGTCGGCCCCGCCTTCTCGGGCGAGACCAGGGCCGTGATCCCCGACATCGCCAACGCCGGGCTCCCGATGATCAGCCCCTCGGCCACCAACAAGCAGCTGCCGGACCTGGTCCCCAACAACCCGACCTTCCACCGGGTGATCGGCGACGACGCCCTCCAGGCCTTCGGGGTCGCCCGGTACCTCGCCGAGGTGGAGCGCCCCGCCAGCGTCACCTACGTCCACGACAACACCGAGTACGGCAAGGCACTGACGGAGGACACCGAGAAGGAGGCGAGCGGCCGCGGCATCCGGCGGGCCGGGGAGATCCTCACCCTCGACCCCAAGGCCCAGGACTTCTCGTCGACGGTGAACGCGGTGCGGGCCGCGAACCCGGCCGCCGTCTTCTACGGCGGCTACTACGCCGAGGCCGGGCGCTTCCGCAAGCAACTGGTGGACGCGGGCGTGCGGGCCACCTTCGTCAGCGGTGACGGCGCCCTGGACCCCGGCTTCGTGGTGGCCGCCGGTGCGCAGGCGGCCGAGGGAGCCAAGCTGGCGTGCCCCTGCAACCTGGCCCTGGCCGACTCGACCGGCCCGCTGAAGGAGTTCTACGACTCGTACCAGCGGCAGATCGGCCGGGAGCCCGGGCTCTACTCGCCCGAGGGCTACGACGCGGCCAAGATCCTGATCAGGGGCATCAAGGACGGCAACCGTGACCGGGCCAGCCTGCTCCGCTACCTGGAGGACATCGACCGGTTCGAGGGAGCGTCCAAGATCATCGAGTTCGAGCCCAACGGCAACCTCGTACGCCGCCAGTTCTTCGTCTTCGAGATCAAGGGCGGGAAGATCGCCCCGCATCAGACCGTCAACGTCGGCTAGCTCTACCTCCGACGTGATGAAGGACATGGACGGAGGGCGCGACCGCGCCCTCCGGCCTCGCTAGGAAGCGGGGGCGGCATCCAGACCTGCTTCGAGTGCCTGGTCGACCAGTTCGGCCCCCAGACGTTCGACGGGCTCACCCTCGGGGCCATCTACGCCCTGGTCGCGCTCGGGTACACGCTGGTCTACGGCGTGCTGCGGCTGATCAACTTCGCCCACTCCGAGATCTTCATGATCGGGGTGTTCGCCAGCCTGTTCGCCATGCACGCGCTCGGGATCGACGCGGCCGACCCGGCCCGGACCGGGCTGGGACTGGTGGTGGTGCTGGTGGTGGTGATGGCCGCCGCCATGCTGGCTTCCGGCGGGGCCGCCCTGCTCATGGAGCGCATCGCCTACCGCCCCCTCCGCCGCCGCAACGCCCCGCGCCTGGCGGCCCTCATCACTGCGGTCGGGATCTCCCTGACCCTCCAGGAACTGTTCGCGGCCCGGTACGGCCGCAACCAGCTGGGCTTTCCCCGGGTCCTCGAGAAGCGCCAGCTGCTCGAGATCGGTGGGGCCGACGTCCGCACCGACAAGGTGCTGGTCATGGTGGCCGCGATCGTGCTCATGGTGGCGCTCGACCGCTTCGTGGCCAGATCTCGCCTTGGCCGCGGCATCCGGGCCGCCGCCCAGGACCCGGAGACGGCCGCCCTCATGGGCGTGAACATCGACAAGGTCGTCGCCCTCACCTTCCTCCTGGGCGGGCTCCTCGCCGGAGCCGCGGGCACGCTCTTCGGCGTGTTCTTCGAGGCGGCGCGCTACAACATCGGCTTCCTGCTGGGGCTGAAGGCGTTCACCGCGGCGGTCCTGGGCGGCATCGGGAACGTGCGGGGCGCCCTACTGGGCGGGGTGCTGCTGGGCCTGCTCGAGAACTGGGGGGCCACGGTGCTGGGCGGGGAGTGGAAGGACGTGTTCGCGTTCGCGGTGTTGATACTCGTACTCATGTTCCGGCCCACCGGGCTGCTGGGGGAGCGCCTCGGGAAGGCGCGGGCATGAACGCCCTGCGGGCGCGGCTGCCGGATCTCCCGTCGCCCACGCGGGTGGTCTCCCGGTGGTGGGCCGGCGCCGGCCGGGTGACCAAGGCGGCCGTGGCGGCGGCCTTGCTGGCGGTGGCGGTGCTGGTGCCGCTCGGGCTCGAGCCCTACTGGCAGGCCGTCCTCTTCTTCCCCGTCGGCATCTACGTGCTGCTGGCCCTGGGGCTCAACGTGGTCGTGGGCGAGGCCGGCCTGCTCGACCTCGGGTACGTGGCGTTCTACGCGGTGGGCGCGTACACCACCGCCAAGCTGACGACGACGCTGGGCTGGGGGCCGTGGCAGGCAGTGGTCGTGGCGATCGTCATGACGTCGATCGCGGGGGTGATCATCGGTGCCCCGACCCTCCGCCTGCGGGGCGACTACCTGGCCATCGTCACGTTCGGGTTCGGGGAGATCGCCCGCATCGTGGCGCAGAACTCCGAGTCGCTGGGCGAGGCCCGGGGCATCACCGGCATCCCCCACCCGTCGCCCGTCCTCGGCGCCGAGTTCGGCCTCGACCCCCTGCCCTACTACTACCTGGTGCTGGCGGCCATCGTGCTGGCCGTCGTCATGCTCGTGCGCCTGGGCCGTTCCCGGGTGGGGCGGTCGTGGGTCGCCATCCGGGAGGACGAGGACGCGGCCGAGGCCATGGGCGTCCCCAGCTTCAAGATGAAGCTGTGGGCCTTCGCCATAGGCGCCTCCACCGGCGGCCTGGGCGGCTGGATCTACGCCTCCAAGGTGAGCTTCATCAGCCCCGACAACTTCCCGTTCTTCTTCTCGGTGTTCATCCTGTCGGCCGTGGTCCTGGGCGGCATGGGCTCGATCCCGGGGGTCATCGCCGGGGCCTTCGCCCTGGGGTTCATCCCCGAGTACCTGCGTGAGGTGGCGGCGGGGGAGACGCTCACCCGGTGGCTCAACGCCGTGACCGGGGGGAACGCCACCAGCATCGTCGAGTACCGGGTCCTGCTGTTCGGCCTCGCCCTGGTGATCATGATGATCTTCCGGCCCCAGGGGCTGCTGCCCAGCCGCCAGCGGGCGGCGGAGCTGGCGGAGGCCGCCCCCGTGCACGGCCTGGGCGCCACCGTGGTGGAGTCCACCGACGGCGGGGACGTGGAGGGGCCGGTCGCCGACTCCGCCCCCGTGGCCCCGGCCGAACCCGGGCCGGCCGAACCCGGGCCGGCCGGACCCGGGCCGGACCCGTCGGATGAGGTCGTCCTCGCCATCACCGGGCTGCGGGTGGAGTTCGGCGGGGTCGTGGCCTGCCGGGACATCGACCTCGAAGTGCGCAAGGGACAGATCTTCGCCGTCATCGGCCCCAACGGCGCGGGGAAGACCACGGTGTTCAACGCCATCACCGGGGTCGTCCGTCCCACCGGCGGCGAGGTCCGGCTGAACGGCCGCGAGGTCACCGGCCGGTCGCCGCACCAGGTCACGCGGGCCGGCATGGCCCGCACGTTCCAGAACATCCGCCTGTTCCCCGACATGACGGCCCGGGAGAACGTGGTCGTGGGCGTGCACGCCCATCACCGCACCAGCGTGCCGGGCGCCCTCCTCGGGCTACCCCGCCACCGGCGCGAGGAGCGGGAGGCGGGCGCCGAGGCGGCCCGGCACCTCGAGGAGGTCGGGATCGCCGCCCGGGCCGCCAACCTGGCCCGCAACCTGCCCTACGGCGACCAGCGGCGGCTCGAGATCGCCCGGGCGGTGGCCACCCGCCCCACGGTCCTCCTCCTCGACGAGCCGGCGGCGGGCATGAACCCGGTGGAGAAGCGCCAGTTGATGGACTTGATCCGCCGCCTGCGGGACACGGGGCTGACGATCGTCCTTATCGAGCACGACATGAACCTGGTGATGGGCGTGTCGGACCGGGTGGCGGTGCTGGAGTTCGGCGAGAAGATCGCCGAGGGGGCGCCCGCCGACGTCCAGAACGACCCCCGGGTGATCGAGGCCTACCTGGGAGCACCGGCGTGAGCACCGACGGCGCGCTGCTGGAGCTGGCCGACGTCCATGTCCACTACGGCAAGGTCGAGGCCCTCAAGGGGATCTCCCTGCACGTGGGCACGGGAGAGATCGTGGCCCTCATCGGCGGGAACGGGGCGGGCAAGACCACCACCCTGAAGACGATCTCCGGCGTGCGACCGCTGAGCGGGGGGTCGATCCGCTTCGAAGGGGCCGACCTGGCCACCGTCCCCGCCCACGAGCGGGTGCGGCTGGGCATCTGCCAGGCGCCCGAGGGCCGGCGCATCTTCCCGGGCATGAGCGTGCTGGAGAACCTGGAGATGGGCGCCTACGTCCGCAAGGCCAAGGAGGGCGGGCTCGACGCCGACCTCGACCGGGTCTTCGGGCTGTTCCCCCGCCTGGCCGAACGGCGCACCCAGTCGGGTGGCACCCTCTCGGGCGGCGAGCAGCAGATGCTGGCCATCGGCCGGGCCCTGATGGCCCGCCCCAAGGTGCTGCTGCTGGACGAGCCTTCGATGGGGCTCGCCCCCCGGCTCATCAGCCAGATCTTCGACATCGTCACCGAGATCCACCAGCAGGGCACCACCGTGCTGCTGGTCGAGCAGAATGCGGCGCAGGCCCTCCAGCGGTCCTCCCGGGCCTACGTGCTGGAGTCGGGCCGGGTGGTGAAGAGCGCAGCGGCCCAGGCGCTGCTGGGCGACGAGGCGGTGCGGGCCGCCTACCTGGGCGGAGACGTAGCGTCGGAGTGATGACCGACCTGCTCTACGCCACCGACGCCTACCTGCGTACCTTCTCGGGTCGGGTGGTCGACGTGCGGGACGGCAACCAGGTCGCCCTGGACCGCACCGCCTTCTACCCGACCGGCGGGGGCCAGCCCTACGACACCGGCACGCTGGGCCGGGCCCGGGTGACTGCCGTACGCAAGGAGGGCGGTGTCGTCTGGCACACCCTCGAAGGGCCGGTGCCCGAGGTCGGGGCCGAGGTCGACGGCGAGGTGGACTGGGACCGCCGGCACGCCCTCATGCGCACCCACACCGCCCTGCACGTGCTGTGCGGGGTGATCTGGAACCGGTGGGGCGTCCCCGTCACCGGGGGGAACATGGAGCCGCTGGCGGCCCGCATGGACTTCGAGTTCGACCCGCTGCCCGAGGGGTTCGGCCCGCTGGTGCAGGACCTGGTCAACGTCGAGCTGGAGGCCGCCCGCCCCGTCGAGGTGGCGTGGGTACCCCGGTCGCAGGCGTTTTCCGACGCCGACCTCATCCGCACCAAGGTCAACATGATCCCCGAGGGCGTCGACCCGATCCGCGTCATCGACATCGTCGGCCTCGACAAGCAGGCCGACGGCGGCCTCCACGTGCGTTCCACCGACGAGGTGGGCCGTGTCCAGGTCCTCAAGACCGAGTCCAAGGGCAAGGGCAACAAGCGCATCCGCCTCGCCGTGCTCGACTGAGCAGTCCGCCCCGCGACGACGCCGCCCAGGCGGAGGAGAGGGCCGCCTAGGCTTGGGACACCCAGGCGAAAGTGAGGTAGCGGTGGAGAACGACCTCATCGGCGCTGACTTCTTCAAGCTGGATGGAGAGGCGCGCGTCACGTACAACGCCCGGAGCATGTTGCTCCACTACGAGGGCCCCTCTCGGCCACCCCTGCGGGACTTCGTCGTCGTGGTCGAGACCGTCCCGCCCGTCGAACTCCCCATCGGGCGGCTCGTGACCGCCACGCTGCGGTCCTCGCCCGACGGCGACAGCGACACCATCACCCTCCTGCTGCCTGACGTCAACGTGGGCCGATCGGGTGGCGAATGCGCCTTCGAGGCGGCGTTCCGGGCTCCAGTGGTGTGGACCACGATCCGATCGACGCTCGGCGGTCCGGGCCTGGTGGACGGACCTGTCCATCTCTACACCCATCGGGAGCTGGACGGAACGGCCGGCCTCGGGCGCCATGCCTGCACCTTCACCGCCGTCCTCAACATGGGGCTGCCCGGCCCCGGTGCCGGGCCCGGACAGCTCGTGGTCGAAGGTGAGTGCACGCTGCCCAGCAGGGGGTGGTCGGTCGAGCTGGGCAGGCACGAGCCGCAGGGCATCAACCCCCGCGACCTGCTCCTGGACTTGACGGTCACCCCGCCGTCGCCCGACGAGGTCGTCCTCCCTGTGCTGACGAAGTACCCGCTGACGTACCAGGAGGAGACCCAGGTCCTGCTCCAGACCGTCACGGTCCTACCCCACGGAACCTCCGTCGAGGTGGACATCATCACCTGACGGTGGTGGCCGCACCCGGTCGGCCCGGCGGATCCTGGGAGCCGTAGCCTTTCGGCGGTGAACCGGACCGATCGCCTCTACGCCCTGGTGGAGGAGCTGCGGGCGGTGGCGCCTCGGTCGCGCTCGGCCTCCGAACTGGCCCGGCGGTTCGAGGTGAGCGTGCGGACGGTGGAGCGGGACCTCTCCGCCCTGCAGCAGGCGGGCGTCCCCATCTACGCCACGCCGGGCCGGCGGGGCGGGTACGCCCTCGACGCCTCGAGGACCCTGCCGCCGGTCAACTTCACCCCCGCCGAGGCCACCGCGGTGGCGGTCGCCCTGGCCCGCCCGGGCGTCACCCCGCTCGCCCAGGCCGCTCGTACCGCCCTCCACAAGCTGCTGGCCGCCATGGGCGCGACCGGGGCCGACCAGGCCCGGGCCCTGGCCCGGCGGGTGCACGTGTTGACGCCGCCGACCGCAGGCATGCCGGTGCCGGCGGGGATGGAACAGGCGGTCGTCGACCGGTTGGTCGTCGAAGTGGACTACGAGGACAAGGGCGGGACGGTCACCTGTCGCCGCATCGAGCCCATGGGGTTCGTGGGGGTGGAAGACCGCTGGTACCTGGTCGGCTGGTGCCGGCTGCGAGACGACCAGCGCGTGTTCCGGGTCGACCGGTTCAAGCGCGTGCGGGTGCTCGACGAGCAGGCCCCCGTCCGGGACTTCGACCAGCCGCCGGACCTCCAGGGCCTCGTGGCCCAGCCGTCGCTGCTCGAGTGATGGAAAACCCCGACAGGACGTTGTCGCCGGCGTCGTTCATGGTGCGCCCATGAGCGAAACCACCACACTGACCAGCATCCACGGCGCCGTCACCTGGTTCGAGATCGGCACGCCCGATCCGGAGGGGGCACGGCGGTTCTACGGCGAGCTCTTCGGCTGGAGCTTCGACCCCCAGGGTCCCTACTCCGTCGTGTCCACCGGCGAGGGCCACCAGCTTCCCGGCGGCATCCAGGACACCCGCATGACGCCCGAAGGCACGCCCGCCACATACGCCGTGCCCTGCGTCCAGGTCGACGACGTGGCTGCGACCTGCCGCCGGGTCGAGGAACTGGGCGGCCGGGTGATCGTGCCCGCCACGCCCACGCCG
>JBKHXX010000015.1:0-18875 GCA_046565765.1 Acidimicrobiia bacterium
CGTGGAGCCGCCGGTACTTCTGGGCATCGGCGTGGGGCTCGTCGCGGGTGTTGACGATGGGCCGCTTCAGCGTGGTCTCGAGGCCGACCTCCTCCTCGAAGAAGTCGGCCCGCTGGGACAGCTGGTAGGGCACGTCGGCGCTCGTGAGGCCGGGCGCCTCGACCCCGATCTTGCCGGCGCCGGTGAACACCTGGCGGGTCACGAAGAACGGGGTGATCTGGCGGACGATGCGGCCGAAGGGCGTCTCGCGGGCCAGCAGGTAGTTCTCGTGGCAGCCGTACGAGTTGCCCTTGCCGTCGCTGTTGTTCTTGTGGACGACGATCTCCTCGCCCGGCGGCAGCGTCCTGGCGGCGGCGGCCATCGACCGGCGCAGGATCTCCTCGGCCGCGCGGTCCCAGACGACGACCTCGCGGGCGTCGGCGCACTCGGGCGTGGAGCACTCGGGATGGGCGTGGTCGACGTAGTAGCGGGCGCCGTTGGTGAGCACGGCGTTGACGAGGTGGGTCTCGACCTCGGGCGGGCGGGCGTCGCCCGGCGTGGTGCCCCGGGCGTCGACGTGGGGGCGCTCGTCCTCGAAGTCCCAGTCGACGCGGGGGGCGGTGCGGGCCGCCTGGCCGGTGCGGACCAGCTCCTGCACGTAGGCGTTGATCAGCACCGACGAGGCCGTGATCGGGTTCGACTCGCCGCCCCCGCGGACGATGATGCCGAACTCGGTCTCGATGCCGCAGATCTTCTGAACAGCCATCACTCGCTACCTCGGCCTCGGTCCCGAGCGGGACCTTCGAGCCTCGCAACGCTGCCGGCTGCTCGCTGGCGCTCCCGACGCCGGCCGGGGTCGCCGCTCGCCCCCACGGTCGTCACAAGTACTGGCCGGTGGCCACGCGCTCGATGGAACGGCCGCCCTGGAGGTCCTCGGTCTCGGGGTCCTTGCTGATGAGCGTGCGCACGTAGACGATGCGCTCGCCCTTCTTGCCCGAGATCTTCGCCCAGTCGTCCGGGTTGGTCGTGTTGGGCAGGTCCTCGTGCTCCTTGAACTCCTGCTTGATCGACGCCAGCAGGTCCTCGGTGCGGATGCCCCGCTCGCCGCCGGCCAGCAGGCGCTTGATCGCCAGCTTCTTGGCCCGGCGCACGATGTTCTCGATCATGGCCCCCGAGGAGAAGTCCTTGTAGAACAGGACCTCCTTGTCACCGTTCTGGTAGGTGACCTCCAGGAAGCGGTTGTCGGGGCCGGTGTCGTACATCTCGTCGACGGTGCGCTCGATCATGACTCCCACCGTCTTGTCCCGGTCGCCGCCGCCCAGCGATCGCACCTCGTCCTCGTCGAGCGGAAGGTCGGCGGTGAGGTAGCGGGCGAAGATCTGGCGGGCGGCCGGCTCGTTGGGGCGCTCGATCTTGATCTTCACGTCCAGCCGGCCCGGGCGCAGGATGGCGGGGTCGATCAGGTCCTCCCGGTTGGAGGCGCCGATCACGATCACGTTCTTGAGCGTCTCCACCCCGTCGATCTCGGCCAGCAGCTGGGGGACGATCGTCGCCTCCATGTCGGAGGAGATGCCGGTGCCGCGGGTGCGGAACAGGGAGTCCATCTCGTCGAAGAAGACGATGACGGGCACGCCCTCCTCCGACTTCTCCCGGGCCCGCTGGAAGACCAGGCGGATCTGTCGCTCGGTCTCGCCCACGTACTTGTTGAGCAGCTCGGGGCCCTTGATGTTGAGGAAGTAGCTGCGGGCCGACTTGTCGCCGCTGACCTCGGCCACCTTCTTGGCCAGGCTGTTGGCCACGGCCTTGGCGATGAGCGTCTTGCCGCAGCCGGGAGGGCCGTAGAGGAGGATGCCCTTGGGGGCGGGCAGCTTGTGCTCGGCGAACAGCTCCTGGTGGACGAAGGGCAGCTCCACCGCGTCGGTGATCTGCTCGATCTGGTTGTCGAGGCCGCCCACGTCGTCGTAGGAGACGTCGGGCACCTCCTCCAGCACCAGCTCCTCGACCTCGGGCCGGGGCAGCTTCTCCAGCAGCAGGCCGGTGCGGGGGTCCATCAGCATGGTGTCGCCCGCCCGCAGCTTCTCGCCGGCGAGGTGGTCGGCCAGCTCGACGACCCGCTCCTCGTCGGCCCGGCCCACGACCATGGCCCGCTTGCCGTCCTCCAGCAGCTCCTTCAGGGTGATGACCTCGCCCGAGACCTCGGCCGCCCGGGCCAGCACCACGTTGAGCGACTCGTTGAGCACGACCTCCTGGCCGCGCGTCAGGTCGTCGTTCTCGAGGGCGGGGTGGAGGGCGACGCGCATCTTGCGGCCGCCGCTGAACACGTCGACCGTGCCGTCGTCGTTGCGGCCCAGCAGGGTGCCGTAGGCGGAGGGCGGCTGGGTGAGCTTCTCGACCTCCTGGCGCAGCTCGGCGATGTGGTCGCGCGCCTCACGGAGGGTGTAGGTGAGCTTCTCGTTCTGGGCCACGGCCTGGGCGAGCTGGCCTTTCGTCTCCAGCAGCCGCTCCTCCAGGGTGCGGACCCGCTTCGGGGCGTCCTGGAGCTTGCGCCGGAGGGTGACGACCTCCTCCTCCAGCGACTTGACCTGCTCGAGCATGACCCCGACCTGCTGCTCGTACGCCGACAGGCGGCGCTCGTACTCCGAGCTCGAGGACGGGCTCACGGGGACTCCGGCACGCACATCACCTCTCGGGTCACCATACACCTGACCCCTCTCGAAACGGTGATGGTTAGCGGACCCGTAACTCGACGCTGTTCCAGGCATCCGACCGGCGCTTTCCGAGGGTCGGATGCCCAAAACGGCGTCGGGGCGGGCGGGAACTTGGTTTTACCGGCGCGATCCGGGTAAATTGTCTACCGAAGAGCCCACCGAGAACGAGGCGAGGCGCCCGACATGGCCATGAAGGTCTGGATCGACCAGGATCTGTGCACTGGGGACGGCATCTGCGAGGAGATCGCCCCCGACGTCTTCACCCTGCTCGACGACGGGCTGGCGTACGTCCGGGAGAACGGCAAGACGCTGAGCGACCCGGGAGGCGTCGAGGGCCTGGCCACCGTCCCCGCCAAGGACGAGGAGCCGACCATCGAGGCCGCCGAGGAGTGCCCCGGCGAGTGCATCTTCATCGAGGTCGAATAGTCGCTGCCTGAGGGCGGCCGGCGGCGAGGTACTTGCTTCGGCTCTCCACGTGGGCGACCCTGTTCGCCTGCTGGCTCCTGACCCCCGTCCCCGAGGCCGCTGGCGGGCCACGCTCCTCGGCGTCCTCCTCGTCGCGTCCGCATCGGCGGCGGTCGTGCGCGCCCCTGCGGCGGCCGCCTATCCCACACCCGCCGTCGAGCTGACCGGCCACGGCTTCGGCCACGGCCGGGGCATGGGCCAGTACGGCGCCCTGGGCTACGCCCTGAACCACGGCTGGGGCTACCAGCAGATCCTCGGGCACTACTACTCCAACACCGCCGCCGGGAACATCGGCAACCCGGAGATCACCGTCATCCTGCGGGCCTTCGACCGGGTCGACACCCTCGTCTCCCAGGAGCGGGGCCGGATGGTCACCAACGCCGCCGACGGCACGTTCTCGGCCCTGCGGGCGGTGATGACCGGTCCCAACACGTTCCGCATCGACAGCGCGCCGAGCTGCGGGGGCCCGTGGACGGCGATCCGCTCCGGCATGGCGGGCCCGGTGGTCTTCGCTCCGCAGAACCGCAACGACGACCGGGAGGACATGCTCCAGGCCTGCGAGCCCAACGGCAACCGCCGCTGGTACCGGGGCGAGCTGCGGGCCGTCGAGGGGCTGGACGGCACGTCCCGCACGGTCAACGCCGTCGACATGCAGAACTACCTGAAGGGCACCGTCCCCCGTGAGTCCCCTGCCTCGTGGGGCGACCTGGGCGGCGGCGCCGGCATGAACGCCCTGCGGGCCCAGGCGGTGGCGGCCCGCTCCTATGCCCAGGCCTCCAACCTGGCCCACTACGCCAAGACCTGCGACACCATCGAGTGCCAGGTCTACGGCGGGCGGGCCGTCCAGAGCGGCTCCTCGTTCTTCGACCTGGAGGACGGGCGCTCCGACCGGGCCGTCAACGAGACGGCGGGCGAGGTGCGGCTGCTCAACGGGGCGCCTGCCCGCACCGAGTACTCGTCCTCGACGGGCGGCTACACCGCCGGGGGCACGTTCCCTGCCGTGCCCGACGAGGGCGACAGCATCGCCTCCAACCCGAACCACACGTGGCAGAAGTCGGTCCCGGTCTCGACCGTGCAGGCCGCCTACCCCCAGATCGGCACCTTGGAGGCGGTGAACGTCACCCGCCGCAACGGTCTGGGAGACTTCGGGGGGCGCGTACTGGAGGTCCAGGTCGTGGGCTCGAATGGCACGGTGACCACCAGCGGGCAGGGGTTCCAGTTCGCTCTCGGCCTGCTCTCCGATTGGTTCCGGGTTTCCGTGCCCGGCGGCTACTGGGTGGTGGGAGCCGACGGGAGCATCTTCCCCTTCGGTGACGCCCCCTTCCTCGGGTCCATGGGGGGCCAGCCCCTGCTGCGGCCCATGGTGGGCATCGCCGCCACCCGCACCGGTCGCGGCTACTGGATGGTGGCGTCCGACGGGGGCATCTTCACGTTCGGCGACGCCCGGTTCCTCGGCTCCAAGGGGGGCCAACCCCTGGCCGAGCCCATGGTGGGCATGGCCCCCACCCCGTCGGGCAACGGCTACTGGACGGTGGCGTCCGACGGGGGGATCTTCACCTTCGGCGACGCCCCCTTCCTCGGGTCCATGGGCGGCCAACCCCTGGCCCGGCCGGTCAACGGCATGGCTCCCACCGCCAGCGGCAACGGGTACTGGCTGGTCGCCTCGGACGGGGGCATCTTCACCTTCGGCGATGCCGTCTTCCGCGGTTCGATGGGCGGGCAGCCCCTCGTCTCGCCGGTGGTGGGCATGGCCGCCACCCCGTCCGGCCAGGGCTACTGGCTGGTGGCGGCCGACGGCGGCATCTTCACCTTCGGCGACGCCCCGTTCTTCGGGTCGATCGGCGGCGCTCCGCTGGCCCAGCCGGTTACGGGCATGGCGGCCACGCCCACCGGCCGGGGCTACTGGCTCGTAGCCCAGGACGGGGGCATCTTCACCTTCGGCGACGCCGAGTTCTTCGGCTCGGTCCCCGGCCTGGGCACGAACAACCGGGCCACCAAGGTCGGCATGGCCGTGCCGCCCCGGCCCTGACACATACCTGCACGGAAGCGGGCGCGCTCGGCCACAGCACGGCCCGCCCAGGCCCCCGATCGGTTGTGGTTCCCGTCACGTTCCCAGCCAACAAACCAAATGATCGGGCGGACCTGTAGGGGACATACGGGATGAGACAAACACCGAATCCCGGCGTCAGTGGCCGGGAGAACGCTTGACGACGAGTCCCAACCATTTGCTACAGAGATGTCACGCATTTCTCACCACAATGGAAACAATGGCAGCCATGCTGGCCGCCCCCCATTCCCGTCTCCCAGGGCATGTGCGCCACTGTGGCCGCCCTGGTGGGCGTCATCGCCGAGGTCAACGCCCAGATCGCTCGGCTCGAAGACACCCTGTCGGAGGGTTTTGAGACGCACCCGGACGCCAAGGTCATCCGCTCCGTGCCAGGCCTGGGGATGGTTCTCGGCTGCTGACAGGTACGCCCCGTGGGATGACTAGCCCCCGGGCACCTCGGCGCCGAGCGCTCCCAGCGAGCTGCGGATGCGCTCCAGCTCGGTCGACAGGACCGACGCGGCCCGGGTGCGCACGTCGGGCGGGGTCAGCTCCAGGGCAGGGCGGGCCAGGTCGCTGGGCGCCCCTCCCGGAACGGTCGCAGCGGGCCCGGCGGCGGGCGCGGCCGGCGTCACCGCCGCGGGCCGCCCCTCCCGTCCCAGCACCTGGTCCAGCGCCTGGCGCAGCCCTTCCGCCTGGGAGCGGGGCGATTCGGCCCGGGCCAGCCTCGCCTCCAGGGCGGCCAGGCGCCGCTCAACGGCCTCCTGGGGCTGGGGCCTGGAAGCCGCCGCCTGATCGACCCGCGCCGCCACCTCCCCCACCGCCGACAGGATCGAACGCAGGCGGTCGTCCACCTGCTGGGCCACCCCGTCGAGCTCGCGGTAGACGCCGACCAGGTCGTGTTCCAGGGCGCTGACGTGCTCTTCCAGCGCGCTCACCGGCTGCTCGGCCTTGCGCTGGCTGCCCTCGAGCCGGGCCAGCCGCACCTGGGTGGTGGCCAGCTCCCGGCGGAGGGCGGCGAGGTCGGGGTAGTCCACCCACAGCGGCACGACGCGGGCCGGCGCAGGGGCGACGGTGGCGGGGGCGGACGCGGCCGCCGCCTCGAGGCGCTGGACCCGCTGCTCCAGCCCGCCCACCCGCGAGGCGCCGGCGGGCGCCTGCGCCTCCAGGGCCGCCACCCGGGTCTCGACCTTCCCCAACCGGCCGCTGAGGCGGGTGAAGGCCCGACCGCACTCCTCCAGCCCCCGCACCACCCACAGGAGGCCCTCGTAGATCCCCTCCTGGTCGGACGACGCCGACGGCAGCCGCACCGCCTTGGGAGGCGGCGGAGCTGGAGGAGCGGGCGGCGGATCGGGAAGTGGAGGGGCCACGGCGACCGGCCCGGCAGGGCGAGGGGGGTCCAGCCGCATCGCCTGCGGCGCCCGGACGACGGCGTCAGCCCACGGCACACTCGGCTCGGGAGCGCTCATCCTGACCTCGCCATTCCGGATCGTCGCGGACCTGCTCCGGCTGCGATTGAGCCTACTGAACGGGTACTCTGGCCACAAGCATTGCCGCAGACCGATCGACCGTATTGGTGGAAATGCGGTGGCTTAGTTGTGGAGAAGGTGCGGATGGTTCAGCCGGCGGCGTCCCGCACCGCCCGCACGACCTCGGCGTCGCGCGGGAGGCGGTCCAGGTCGGCCACCCGTCGCCGCTGGCCGGCGACGATCGCACGCTGGAGGTCGGGGTCGCCCGCCACCCGGGCCACCACCTCGGCCACGGTCGGCGGGTCGAGCGTCTCGACCAGGACGCCCGAGCCGTCGAGCGTCTCCCCCACGGCCCCGCCGGCGTAGGCGACCACCGGCCTGCCCTTGCGCATGGCCTCGATCAGGGGCAGGCCGAACCCCTCGTGCTCCGACAGCGAGAGGAACACGTCGGCCTCCTGGTAGTGGGCGGCCAGGCTGCCCTCGGAGACCGAGCCGGTGAACACCACCTGCTCGGCCCCCAGCTGCTCGCGCAGGCGGAAGATGGCCCGCATGTAGTCCTCCGGCCCCCACGCCCCCACCACGAACAGGCGGGCCCCCGGGTCGACCGCCCCCCGCAGGGCGGCGAACGCCCGCAGCAGGTGGAGGTGGCCCTTGTGGGGGACGACCCGGCCCACGGCCAGCACGTCGATCCCCCGCTTGGTGCGCCGCAGCCAGCCGGCATGGTCGGGGTTGGGCTCGGCGTCCACGGTGGGCGGGAGGTAGGGTGGCACGACCCGCACGTCGTCGACGCCCAGCTCCCGCAGCTCGTCGGCCGAGTACTCGGAGTTGGCCATGGCCACCCGCACGTGGGGGGCCAGCACCTTCAGCTCCTCCCGGCCCCACCGGAGGTTGAGGGCGGCCGCCGGCACGTACGGCTCGAAGAAGCGGGCCGGTGTCACGTTGTGGTAGTAGACGACCTTTCGCTCCGGCCGCCCGGCCAGCATCTCCACCACCCCGTGGGACCCGGTCGAGGCCTGGTAGACGAGCACGTTGCCGCCCGCACGGGCGGAGCGGAGGCCGGGGTAGGCGTCGGGCGGCGAGGCGGTCCGGAAGAACTCCCCGTGCATCTCCTCGGCGTAGACGGCCCCCTTGATGCCGGCCTCGGCCAGCGCCCGCCGCATCTCCAGCGTGTGGGTGCCGACTGCGTCCCGCCACCCCAGGCTGGGCAGGAACTGGTGGACCTCGAAGCCGGCCCGGCGGCCTCGGCGGGGGCCGATCATGCCGTCGCCGGCTGCAACCACGCCGACGTGGCCGCGTCGAACCGCCCGAGCACGGCCTCCCACGAGTACGTCTCCCGCACGTAGGCCCGGCCGTTGCGGCCAAGGGTGTCGCCCAGGCCGCGGTCGGCCAGCAGCCGGTCGACCACCGCCTCGAACTCGGCGTAGCTGGAGAACCACAGCCCCCCGTTGGCCCGCTCGCAGTGGTCGCGGGTGACCGCTCCCATCCCGTGGGAGAGCACCGGCCGCTCGGCCAGCCAGGCCTGCATCATCACGATCGAGAGCGACTCGTTCACGCTCGGCTGGCAGAAGATCGTGCACGCCCGGTACATGGCGTCGCGCTGGGTCCAGTCGGGCTTGAGGTCGACGACGTCGGGCCGGCGCGGGAGCTGCACGTCCCCCGAACCGGCCTGGGCCAGGCGGAGGTCGCCGCCCCGCATCTGCTTGTATCGGACGAAGTACTCGACCAGCAGGGGGATGTTCTTGCCGCCCTCGCGCCGGCCCACCGACAGGATGAAGGGGACGTCGCCCAAGCCGTGGCGGGCCCGGAAGGCGGCCGGGTCCCCGGGCGGGTCGGGCTCGAAGCCCAGGCCAACGATCGTCCACCGGTCGATCCCCCCCGCCAGCTCACGTCCCAGGGCGGCCTCGGGGTGGGCGTTGAACAGCACGCCCCTGGCCCCCCGGAGCATGTCGGCGACGATGCCGAGGTGGGCGTAGGGCTCGTCGTGGAGGCAGGGGATGACCAGCGAGCGCTCCGGCCGCGCCTCCCAGGCGAAGTAGGTGGTGCCGAACAGGTAGGGCATGGCCAGGACGGCGTCGTAGCGGTCGCCGGAGGCGCGCAGGTCGTCCTCCATGGCCGACGAGGCCACGCCGTGGCGCATCCACAACCGCTCCTCGTCGCGGCTGAGGGGGTAGCCCAGGGTGATGGCCCGCTCCAGCTCGCCGTGGATCCCCTTGTCCCGGCGGTCGACCGGGTAGCGGCGGATGGTGAGGTCGCCGTCCCGCTCCACCCCCGCGGGGAGGGTGTTGGCCCACGTGTAGTGGTCGGCCGCGCAGGTGGTGAGGACGTCCACCCCGTGACCGGCGCCGGCCAGCCTCTCGGCCAGCTGGCGCCCGTGCATCTCGGCCCCGCCCAGGATGTTGCGCCCGTACCGGGGCACGACCATGGCCAGCCGCAAGGGCGTGGCGGCCCTAGCGAATCGCGACAACGGCGAAGTCCTGGGGGCCGAAGAGGATGTCGTCGATGCGGCGGAAGTTCTCCTCGAGGCTGGTGACCAGCTCGTCCAGAGCGCCGTCGCCGCCCACCGGCGCAGGGAGCTTCTCGGGGCGGAAGTCGGGCGGCACGGGCGACACGTACTCCACCTTCACCGAGCTGAACCCGGCCATCTCGGCCAGGAACTCCAGGGTGAGAGGATGGAGGGGCCGCAGGTGGCCCAGGTCGACGTAGAAGGCGTGGGCGAACACGAACAGGCTCTCGGGGTTGATGGTCTCGACAACGAACGGCGCCCCCACCGCAACCGCCCGGTTGGCCAGCTCGAAGAACCCCGGTACGTCGGCCGGGGCCAGGTGCTCGACCATCTGAGAGCAGAAGATCCCCCCCAGCGACCCCTCCTCGACCGAGGCGAGGTGCTCGAGCGAGTCCGCCTCCACCACTTCCAAGCCCTGCTGGCGGCAGGTCTCGACCATGTCGGGGTGGCGGTCCAGGCCGTAGCAGGGCACGCCCGCCTCCCGCAGCAGCCCCAGGAACTCCCCCCGGCCGCAGCCGATGTCGACCACCGGCAGGGTGGCGCCCCGGAAGAGGTCGACGTAAGCGGCCTGGCGGTCGGCGATGGCCTGGGGGTCGCCCCGGAAGCGGTTCTCGAACTCCAGGTAGTCGAAGCTGCGCTCCGCCCTGAAGCTGTAGCCGGCCGAGCCCGCCTCCGCCGCCGCGGCGACTGCGGCCGCCCCGCCCGCGGTGGCCGGCGCCCCGGCGGCAGTTCCTTCCAGCCGGTTGCGCAGGTCGCGCACGGCGTTGTCGAGGCGCTTGAGGTGCTCACCGATGCGCTGGCCCTCGACCGACTCCCGCCACACCTCGTTGAACGCCACCCGGTCCTCGAGCTGGGCGAGGTGCTCTTCGAGGACGTTGGCCCGCTCGTTGACCAGCCCGATGGCCCGCACCGACGTGTCCGCGAAGCGGCTGAGCTGGGAGAGGATGCCGTTCATGTACCAGGTGAGCCCCGAGCGGATGGCCCGCCGGGCCCCGGAGACGAGGGGCGCCACCAGCGGCTTCTGGGACGCGGTGGTGACCAGGGCGGTGAAGTGGGACGACCGCGACAGGTCGCCCAGGGCCGAGTTGACGGCCTTGTTGTCCGCTTCCCTGCCGACCCGGCGGCCACCGCCGTCCGCCGCCGACGGCACGTCCAGCTCCACCAGCACCTCCGGCGGGTAGAGGCCGGCGGCGCGCTTGCGCTCGACCTCGGCCTCGACCTCGGCCATCAGGGCCTTGACGTCCACACCCTCAGGGGTCACGGGACGGCAACCTTAGGACACCACATCAGCCCGCCGGGCGGAGCGGAGGGTCGGTGGTCTAGCGTGCCTCGCATGACGCGGAGCCACGCCGGCCACCAGTCCTTCGTCCTCCGCTGATCCCCGCATGACACTGCGCCGGCGGGTGCAGTTGCTGTTCGTGCCGTTCGTGCTGCTGGTGTTCGTCGACTTCGGGCTCGACCGCTACATGGTCGAGCGCCGGGACGACGCCCGGCGCGTGGTGGTCGGCCGCCTGGGGCCGGCGCGTCTGGCCGTCACCGAGCTGATGAGCGCCCTCGTCGACCAGGAGACCGGGCAGCGGGGCTACATCATCACCGGCCAGGACCGGTTCCTGGAGCCCTACCGCACGGGCGGGGCCCGCGCCGACGAGCTGCTCGCCGAGCTGGAGCGGCTCCTCGCCGGCGACGCCGACCTGGCGGCCGCGCTGTCGCGGGTTCGCAACCGCGTCACCGCCTGGCGACAGCTCGGCGCCGAGTTCGAGATCGAGGAGAAGCGGGCCGGCCGGGACGCCGAGGCCGTCGCCCTGGTCGCCACCGGCACGGCCATGGAGCTGTTCAACCGGGCCCGTACCGAGGTGACCGACCTCCATACGGCCGTGCGGGCGGCCCTGGCCGAGGAGGAGGAACGGCTCGACGACGTCCAGTCCCGGCTGACGACCGTCCGGGAGCTCAGCCTGGTGGTGGTCCTCGGGTTCGTGGTGGTGTCGGGGGTGCTGCTCGTGCGGTGGATCGCGACGCCGCTGGCACGGCTGGCGGCCTCGGTCCGGACGGTGGCGGCCGGCGACCTCGACCACCCCATCGCCCGGACCGGGCCGGCCGACCTGGCCGCCCTCGGCCGCGACATCGACGGCATGCGCGAGCGCATCCTGGCGGAGATCGACGACGCGACACGCGCCCGCGCCGCCCTGGCTCGGCGCGGGATGGTCGTGCTGACCCTGCGGGACGAGCTCGCCCCCGCCCGTCTCGACCTCCCGCCCGGGATGGCCATGGCGTCGCGGTTCCAGCCCGCCGAGGGGGTGGTCGCCGCGGACTGGTTCGACTCGGTACGCCTCCCCGACGACCGCCTCGTCCTGGCGCTGGTCGACGTGGCCGGCCACGGCGCCGACTCGGCCGTCTTCGCCCTGAGGACCAAGGAGTTGGCGATGGCCGCCATCCGCAGCGGGCTGGGCCCGGCCGAGTCGCTGCGGTGGTTGGCCCGCCAGCTGGGCCCGACCGACGAGCAGTTCCTCACCGGGGTGGTGCTGGAGGTGGACGGCACCGGGGAGCGGCTCCGCTACGCCAGCGCCGGCCACTGCCCCGTCCTGCTCCGGCGTGGCGGAACCGTGCTCGCCCTTCCCCCCACCGGGCCGCTGCTGGGGCCGCTGCCCGGCGACTGGGAGGAGGCCACCGCGCCGCTGGAGGCAGGCAGCCTCGTCGTCGCCTATTCGGACGGGCTGGTCGAGAGCCGCGCTCGCGGCACCGAGTGGGGCGTCGAGGGCCTGATGGGCCTGGTGGCCGCCCACACCGGTGAGGGGCTCGACGGGCTCGCCGACGTGTGCATGCAGGAGGTGGCCCGGCGCAACGCGGGCCAGGCCCGCGACGACATGACGCTCGTGCTCATCGCCACCGTGGCACCGCCCCCCGGCGGCGCCGCCGACGCCCGGTCCGCACCGGGGGCTGAGGCTCGGTCAGGGGCGCAGGACCACGTCGGCGGAGGCGACGAGCGCTGACGGCACCTCGATCCCCATGCGGGCCGCCACTCTCAGGTCGAGGATGAAGCGGAACCGGGCAGGGTCCTCCACCGGCACCGCCGACGTGGGCGCGCCTTCGAGGAGGCGGACCGCCTGGCGGGCCATCTGGCGGTAGAGCTCACGCACGTCCGGCTCCAGCACGGCCAGGGCAAAATCGGCGGCGGTGTTGGTGACCGCCGGCAGGCCGGCGGCCGCGGCGGCGTCACGGATGGCGGCGAAGTTGCGGGCGCTGGTCGGCGCGTTGGCGATCATCACGACGGCCGCCCCCTCGGCGCGGAGGTCGTCGAACGCGGGTGCGATGTCTGCGGCGGTCGCGAACGCCCGGTCGACGAGGTCGATGCGGAGCTGCCGAGCGGCTTCCAGCGTGCCCGCCCGGACGGGCACGGCCGACGGGTCCTCGGAGGGGTACAGGAAGCCGATCCGGCCCGCCCCCGGCACCAACCGCCGCGCCAGCTCGAGGGTGCGGTCGGCCGGCACGCGGAACGTCGCCCCCGTGAGCCGGCCTTCGGGCGCTCGCTCGTCGCGGAGCAGGCCGGTGGCGGTGGGGTCGTTGGAGAGGAACAGCACGTTGGTGTCGGGGGCGCCTCGGGCGGCGGCCATGGCGCCGCTGCTGGAGAGGGCGACGACCAGGTCCAGCGGGCCCCGGGCCCAGTCTCGCACGACGGCCTCGGCCTCGGCCGGGTCGGCGTGGACCTCGTCGAGGTCGCGGCCCAGCAGCCGTAGGTTTCTCCCCTCCACGAGCCCGGCCCGGCGGAGCTCGTCCAAGAAGGCCGCCTGGTTCTCCGCCCCCTCGAGCGAACGCACGGCGCGCAGGATGCCGATGGTCCGTTCGGCCCGCTCCTGGCCGGGCGCGTCCTCACCGCACGCCGTGGCCAGCCCGCCGGCGAGGATCGCCACCGCCCACGCGACCAGGTACCGGCGCACGGGAGGAAGTTAGGCGGCGGCGCCGCCGTCGGCCAAGGGAGCCGAAGGGACCCCCTACGACTCGTCGCCGCCGACCGGGCCGACCTCGATCCTGGGGTCGAGGTGGAGCACGCCGCTGTCCACCGACAGGCTGAACACCTTGAACGAGACCTGGCGCTCCAACCACACGTACTGGATCGTCTCGTCGCGGGAGTGGACGGCCACGGTGACGAAGTACTGGCCCTCCACCATCGGGATGGGCCCGAAGTCGAACCGCACCCGCCGGCGGCCGGTGAACGTGCCCAGGGGCACGTCCCGCATGGCCGTGTTGGTGCCGTAGACCAGGCTGTCGAGGTGGTTGTAGATGGCCACCCCCACCACCGGGTCGTCGACCGGCTCGCGGGCCTCGATGACCATCTCGAAGCCCAGCCGCTCCCCCGACTCGAACCGCTGCTTCTCCCTGCCCTCGCCGTCGGTGACCTTCATCTGGGGGATCGAGACCTGGCCGGTGCCCCGCACGTCCTCGGGCTCGTCGACCTGGGCCGCGTAGCGCTCCCGGAAGGCCCGGGTGGCCTCCTGGGGCTTGCCGTCGACCACGATCTCGCCCTTGTCGAGCATGATCACCCGGTCGCACAGCTGGCGCACCACGTCGATCCCGTGGGTGACGAGCACGATCGTGCGCCCGTCGCGCTGGAACTCCTTGATGCGCTTCATGCACTTGCGCTGGAAGGGCTCGTCGCCCACCGCCAGCACCTCGTCGATGAGCAGCAGCTCGGGGTCGACGTGGACGGCCACCGCGAACGCCAACCGCACGTACATGCCCGACGAGTAGAACTTGACCTGGTTGTCGATGAACTTCTCGATGCCCGAGAAGTCGACGATGGCGTCGAAGTACCTGTCGGTCTGGCGGCGGGAGAGGCCCAGGATGCTGGCGTTCATGTAGACGTTCTCCCGGCCCGTCAGGTCGGGGTGGAACCCCGCCCCCAGCTCGAGCAGGGCGGCCATGCGGCCCCGCCGCTCCACGTAGCCCGACGTGGGGGTGAGGATGCCGGCCACCACCTTGAGCAGCGTGGACTTCCCCGAACCGTTGGCCCCGATGAGGCCCAGGGTGTTCGACTCGTCGAGGTCGAAGGCCACGTTGCGGAGGGCCCAGAAGTCCTCGTTCGACGACCCCTTGGCCCGGTTGACCAGCCGCTCCTTGAGCGACTTGTCGTGGTGCAGGTTGAACCGCTTGGAGACGTCGACCACGCGGACGATCGGCGACGGGGCCACGCCGCCTACAGCTCCTGGGCGAAGTTGCCCTGCGCGCGGGCGAAGACCCGCTGCGCGACCCACACCAGCACCGACGACGCCACGATGACGGCCAGGAGGCGCCCGACGTAGGTGCCCATCGACGCCTGGTACAGGACCTTCACGGGGTTTCCGCCCGAGTCTTCCACGATGGGGTGCTTGTAGACGGCCCGCTGGAAGCCCACCACCACGTTGGCGAGGGGGTTGAGCATGTAGATCGTCGACAGCTTCACGCCCAGCACCGAGCGCCCGGCGAACACGTCGAAAGCGAAGTTGATCGGGTACACGATGGGTGTCAGCCAGAACCAGAAGAGCAGGAACACCTCGATGAGGTGCTGGACGTCGCGCAGGTACACGTTGGCCGCGGCCAGGAACAGGCTCATGGCCGTCAGGAAGATGACCAGGGCCACCACCGCCAGCGGCAGGAGCAGCAGGTTGGTGCCGAAGAAGTCGTAGTCGAAGGCCACCAGCACCGTGAAGACCACCAGCATCTGGAGGGCGAAGTGCACCAGGCCCGCGCCCACGGTGGCCAGGGGGAGGATCTCCCGGGGGAAGTAGACCTTCTTGATCAGCCCGCCGTTGCTGACGATCGACGTGGTGGCGGCGTTGAGGGTGGAGCCGAACAGGTCCCACGCCACGAGCCCGGCGAAGAGGTAGAAGGCGAAGTCGGGGATGGGCGAGCGCAGGAACTTGCCCAGCACCAGCCAGTAGATGAGCAGCAGGCACAAGGGGCGGACCAGCGACCACAGGAACCCGAGTACCGAGTTCTTGTACTTGACCTTCAGCTCCTTGCGCACCAGGTTGCCGAGCAGCTCCCGGTAGGACCAGATCTCCCGGACCGACCCGAGGAAACCCCGGAGGAACTTCTGGGGGGCGTTGACCCGCACCAGCGGCCGATCGGGGGCGGGAACGGGCTCGGCGTGGCCCCCCTCGGCGTGGCCGCCCTCGATGTGAACCGTCAGATCTCGCTCCGCAGCTGGGCCCGGTGTGACCGGGCCAGCGTAATGCGGCCGGGCCTCAAGCTGGCGGTGACCCGCCGTCCGTGTCGAGCTCGAGGGAGCAGGAGTTGATGCAGAAGCGCTGCCCCTTGGGGCCGGGGCCGTCGGGGAAGACGTGGCCGAGGTGGCTCCCGCAGCGGGCGCAGGTGACCTCGGTGCGCACCATCCCGTAGCTCCGGTCCTGGTGCAGCTCCACCGCGCTGGCCACCGCCGGCTCGGTGAAGCTGGGCCAGCCCGTCCCCGAGTCGAACTTGGTGCCGGAGCTGAACAGCTCGGCGCCGCAGGCGGCGCAGCGGTACATGCCGTCGTCGTGGACGTCCCAGTAGCGGCCGGTGAAGGCCCGCTCCGTGCCCTTGCCGCGCAGCACCCGGTACTGCTCGGGCGTCAGCTCGGCCTTCCACTCGTCCTCGGTCTTGGTCACCTTCTCCATGTCACTCCCTCGGAGGTTTTGGGGCGTCCGAACCACGTCAGGCGTGGTTCCGGCGCCTCAGATCACTCAGTTCAACAGTCCCCCGTGTCGGCTGTTCCGTTGCGGTCGAGGTCGAGCAGGGGGCGGAGCTCGTCGACGGTGACGGCGAAGGCCACCCCGGCCCGGGCCCGGCTGATGGCGAAGGCGACACCCGCCACCTCGCCCTCGGGCGTCACCAGCGCCCCGCCCGAGTCGCCCGGCTCGAGGTCGGCGGCCAGCACCAGCACGCTGCGCCGCACCGGCTCGACGAGGGCGCCGTCCCGCACCGTCGCCACCAGCTGCTGGCGGATGGCGGCGGGCGAGATCTCCAGCTCCGTCCGGCCCTCGGGGTGGCCGAACACCGCCGCCGACCCCCCCTCGCGGGCCCGGCCGAGGGGCAGGGGCTGCTGGCCCAGCCCACTGACCCGCAGCAGGGCCAGGTCGCGCTGGGTGTCGTACACCGCCACCACCGCGGCGAGGCGCTTGCCGTCGGGCCGCACCACCGAGGGCCGGGCCTGGCCGGCGACGACGTGGGCGTTGGTGACGACCAGGTCGTCGTCGACCGCGAAGCCACTGCCGACCCGCTCGAGCAGGCACGACTGCCCCTCCACCCGCACGGTGGAGGCCGTCACCCGGCTCACCACCGACTGGGGCAGGGCCAGGCGGCGGGGCGGGGGGCTGGTGTCGCCGGCCGGCCCCAGGGCGGTGAGGACCTCGGGCTGGGCGACGGGCGCAGTGAGGCGGCGGAGGGCGTTGGACGTGTCGGGAGGGTCGGGGAGGGCCGCCTCCAGCCCCCGCGCCACCGCCGAGCCCCGGGCCAGCTCGTTGGGCCACCCCGGCACCGACTGCATGGGCGGCACCACCACCAGCCACAGCACGGCCAGCACGGCCACCGGGGCGGCCACCGCGCCGGCGGTGTGGTCGGTCACCCGGTACTCGACGGCCACCAGCCGGCGGCGGAACTCCACCCCCACCCACCGGCCCAGCCGCTGGGCGGCCCAGCCGGCGGCGAGGAACAGGGCCACGCCCAGGGTCAGGCGGAAGGCGGCCACGTCGCCGCCCAGCCCGTCCACGATCACGGGGCTGACCAGCGAGGCCACCAGCAGGCCCTGGACGAGGAAGACCCACGACGTGCCCCCCACCACCAGGCCCAGCCGGAACCCACCCCAGACGGCGGTGGCCATGACCGCCGCGATGGCCAGGTCGAGGACGTTCACGATCCCAGTTCGGCGCTGAGGAGGCGGGCGGCTGTCAGGAACCCGGTATGGGCCACCATCCGATGATCGGGTCGGACCGACTGCCCCTTGACATGCCACGAGCGCTGGAGGACCTCGACGGTGGTGGCCAGCCCGAAGGCGGACGGCTCGAGGGCCTCGTGCAACTCCGCCACCTGGCCGATGGTGGGCAGGTACGCGCAGAAGATGCCGCCCGGGTGCAGGGCCGTCTCGGCGTGCTTGACCACCCGCCACGGCTCGGGCAGGTCGAGGAGGATGCGGTCCAGGCCGGTCAGCTCGATGCCCTCGTAAACGTCCCGCAGCTGCACGTCGTAGGGCTGCCCCTCGCCCAGGAAGCGCACCACGTTCTTGCCGGCGACGCGGGCGAAGTCCTCGCGCAGCTCGTAGCCGGTGACCTGCGCACCGGCCCGCAGCAGGGCGATCGACAGGGCCCCGGACCCCACGCCCGCCTCGAGCACGCGCGCCCCGGCGAACACGTCGGCCAGCACCAGCAGCGGCCCCAGGTCCTTGGGGTAGATCACCTGCGCGCCCCGGGGCATGGAGAGGACGAACTCGGCCAGCGTGGGGCGGAGCACCAGGTAGCGGGCGCCGGTGTTCGACCGCACCGTGACGCCCTCGGGCCGGCCCAGGATGGCGTCGTGGGGCGTCACCCCGGCGTGGGTGTGGAACTCGCCGCCTTCGCTCAGGCGAACGAGGTAGCGACGGTTCTTGCCGTCGACCAGCAGCACCTCCTCGCCCGGACCGAACGGCGCGCCCACGCCGCCATGTTCGCGGATCTGGCCGCCAACGCCGACCCGCCCGGGTGCTGACACGGACAGTGGCAGAGTTGACACCCAGCGTTAAAGTCTTTCCGGCATCTGGCCGACACGCAGGGCATGTCCGGCACCGGGTTGAGGCGCATGACCAATTGCGATCGCCGCAACACCCGCTCCACCCTGCCCGTGGTCGTGGGCGTGGCCGTCTCGCTCGTCCTGGGGGCGGGAGCGCCCGCCGGGGCGGCGCCCGCGAAGGCGGCGCGCCCCGTCGTCGAGGGCACCCCCGCCCAGGACCGGGCCCGGGGCCTCAACTTCGACGGCCTGCGCCCCGGCGAGGGCGCCGGGCCCTGCGGGCACAAGTACGAGATGGTGCTGGGCAACGGCGAGGTGCTGTGCACCCACGGCCCCGACCCCGCCCCCGCCGGGGTGGACGTGGCCGACCCCGCCCCCGTGCCCACCGTCTCGGCCGAGGCGGCCACCGCCTTGGCCACCACCGCCGTCTGCCACGGCGACGGCACGTCGGGCAAGCGGGTGCAGCTGGTCTACGCCCGCGCCGCCGGCGTGGCCGACCGCTACGCCACCATGGTGCCGTCGCTGCGGCAGTGGGCGGCGCGCGTCGACGACATGGTCAACGCCTCGGCGGCCAAGACGGGAGGCGCCCGGCGGGTGCGCTACGTCCACGACGCCGCCTGCCTGCCCACCGTGGTCAACGTGGTGCTCACCGCCAGCGGCGACGACAACCTGACCAACACCATCGAGGAGCTGCGGGCCCAGGGCCACGACCGCTCCGACCGCAAGTACCTGGTGTGGGTGGACGCCAACGTCTACTGCGGCATCGCCCAGGTCTACACCGACGACCGCCCCGGCCAGGAGAACTACAACAACGGCCCCTCCAACGTCGCCGGCATGGTGGCCCGGGTGGACACCGCCTGCTGGGGCTCGCCCAACCTGGTGGAGGCCCACGAGCTGCTGCACACGCTGGGCTCGGTGCAGCCCGGGGCCCCCAACGCCACCCCCGGGGGCCACTGCACCGACGAGTACGACCGCATGTGCTACGCCGACGCCCAGGG
>JBKHXX010000016.1:0-24303 GCA_046565765.1 Acidimicrobiia bacterium
GTCGCCCATGGCTTCCGCAACTTCCACAACTTCAGGCTGCGGGTCCTCCTTCACGCCGGCGTGGAATGGCACACTCCCCCCGCCGCACGAATCAGAGGCCGGCGTCCCCGCTTGGTCGCGTAGAGCCCTGTTAGGGACCATCGCCCTGACGTGCGTTGGGGTGGTCTCCGTCCCCACTCAGGAGACGTGTGGCGGAATGCCAGGTTGGAAAGAGTTTGCGTCACCTCCACTACTCAGACGTACCCACGCGCACCGTGCATGGTCGCCGCCGGGTCATGCATTGCGCACCGCTATGCTCGATGCATGCCACAGTTCGTCACCCGCGTCGACGACCAGCTCGCCGAGGCGGTCGACGCACTCGTGGCCGCCGGCGTGGTGGAGAGCCGGTCCGATGCCGTTCGCATCGGCCTCGCCGGACTGGTCGACCGGCACCGGCGGCGAGCCATCGGCGAGCGGATTGCCGCCGGCTACCGCGATCTCCCCCAGTCTGACGAGGAGCTCGCCGGCCTTGACGAGGCGACCCGCTCGCTGATCTCAGAGGAGCCGTGGTGACCGTTCCGGCACAGGGCGAGATCTGGTGGGCCGAGGTCGAGGACATGCGCAGGCCGGTGCTGGTCGTCACCCGCTCAGAGGCCGTGCCCGTCCTCACGTCCATCGTCGTCGCACCGGTCACTCGAACGGTCCGGGGCATCCCGACCGAGATCGCCTTGGGTGGCGACGAGGGCCTCGGTGTCGCCTCTGCTGCCAGCTTCGACAACCTCCAGCGCGTGCGCCGGAGCGCGCTCACCACGAAGGTCGGCCAGCTCGGTTCCCCGCGCACGGAGGTCTGCGAGGCGCTTCGGGCGCTGGCCGACTGCTGAACAGCGGCGGCGCGCCGGACCACGCCCCGCGGCCCGGCGCGGCCCCGTGTCAGGCGGCCCGGTCGACCGGGACGAAGCCGGTGGTGGTCTCGGCGGTCGCGACGGCCGTGCCCGGCGGGTCGCCGGCCCGGAGGACGGGGTGACCGGTAGCGTCCCAGGCGAAGGGCGTGCAAACGATCTCGCGGTCGGCCCAGCCCGGGTGTCCGCTGAGCTTGCGGTGGTAGACGAGCTGGGAGCCGGCGGGGGTCTCGACCACGCAGCCGTGGCCACCCCCGGTGAAGAACGGTCGGGCCAGCTTCACCCACGAGGCGGGGTCGAGCAGGTCCTGGCCGGTCCACTCCAGCAGCCCCATCTTGTACGACTGCGTCCAGCTCGCGTCGGCGGAGTAGAGGACGAACAGGCGCCCCGTGCCGGGCTGGCGGAGCACCTCGGGGCCCTCGTTCACCGCCGCCACGCTCATCTCCCAGTCGTGCTCGGGACGGGAGATGCAACGGCGCTCGCCGCTGATCGTCCACGGGTTGGCCATGGGGGCGATGTAGAGGTTCTGGGGGAAGCCGTCCATGGCGTGCTCCCACCCCGACCACACGGCGTAGAGGCTGCCGTCGTGGGCGAAGACGGTGAGGTCGATGGCCCACACGTCGTGGCTGCGGTCGGTCACCGGCCCGAGGTCCCAGTACGGGCCCAGGGGGTCGTCGGCGACCAGGGCGTAGGTGCGGTGGCTGCCCGGCGTGCCGTCGCCGGCCGAGAAGTACACGTACCACCGTCCGTCGAAGTGGTGCAGCTCGGGCGCCCATACCTGGCGGAGGTGGCGGTAGGCGCGCCGGGGCGTCCAGATCACCGACTCCGAGTTGCGGTCCATGTGGCGGAGGTCGGCGAACCGCTTGACCACGAGGCGGCGGTTGCCACCCGCCGACTGGAGCAGCAGGAAGCCTCCTTCGTGGGGCACGACCCAGGGGTCCTGGCCGGGGAAGGGCCGGCGCTCGCGGAAGGTGTCGAGCAGGCTCATGCCCACTCCGCAAGGGGGATGGCGACCCGGTCGGCGAGGAGTCCCAGCAGCCAGCCGGTGGTGAGCAGCACCCAGATCGTGACGCTGGCCTGCACGAGGGCCACGCTGTCGTCGTCGCTCAGGTAGTGGGCGACCGGCCCGATCCAGAAGATGCTGCGGAGCAGGCGGCGGCCGGGCTTGTTCTCCAGGTCCGACGACAGGGCGTCGACGCAGTAGACGACGAAGCCCATGGCCACCTCGGCCAGCACCAGGAAGGCGGGCACCGACAGGCGGTCGTAGATCAGGGTGAGGAGCCAGCCGGTGGTCACCAGGAACCACACCACCGCTCCGAACCGGCCCAGCTTGACCAGGTTGCGGTGGGTGAACCACTGGGTGACGGTCACGAACCAGAACAGGGCCCGGGCGACGCGCTCGCCCGGGCTGCGCCGCTCCTCGCCCACCGAGTCGGCGCAGAAGACGATGAAGGCCAGAGTCAGCTCGATGAGGACCCAGGCGATCATCGTGTCTCTCCTGACACGGATTCTAGGTCCTCCTGCCACATTCGGTGGCGGTGCGGACCGCTCTGGTGGCGGCGGCCCATGACCTCTGGATCGGCGTCCGGCGTCTGGAACTTGATAGGTCCGAACACTCCTGCACCTCCCCCGACCAGCGGATTCGGCGACGTCCATACCACGCTCAGGACAAGCGATGAGTTCCCGCCGTACCACTCGTCCGTACCTACGAGACCAGCGCCGAAAGGATCCCGCCATGACGAACAAGATCGTCCCGTGCCTGTGGTTCGACACCGAGGGTGAGGAGGCCGCCGCCTTCTACACCTCCGTCTTCCCGGACTCCCGCATCCTCGACGTCACCTACTACGGCGAGAGCGGCCCCCGGCCGGCGGGCACGGTCCTCACCGTGAGCTTCGAGCTCAACGGCCAGGAGTACGTGGCCCTCAACGGCGGCCCCGAGTTCACGTTCAACGAGGCCGTGTCGTTCCAGGTCATGTGTGAGGACCAGGACGAGGTCGACAGCTACTGGGCCAAGCTCACCGACGGTGGGGAGGAGGGGCCCTGCGGGTGGCTGAAGGACCGCTACGGGCTGTCGTGGCAGGTCGTGCCCACCCGGCTGGTCGAGCTGGTCGGCGACCCCGACCCCGAGCGGGCGGCCCGGGCCATGCAGTGCATGATGGGCATGAAGAAGATCGACATCGCCGCCTGCGAGCGGGCGGCCGACGGCGCCGTCACCGTCTGACGGGAGCGGCGGTCAGGGCCGGCGGCCGAGGAAGGCGAGCAGGCGTGTCTGCTCGTCGGCGTCGTCGGCCACCGCCACCCGGGGCCCGTAGTGGCCGCTGGTGCGCAGCATCTCGTCGTAGGGCTCCATGCCCTCGACGAACCGGTGCACCTCGCCCGGGTCGAGGGTCTCGTCGAGGCCGGTGGCCCGGGCCAGGTCCCAGGTATGGACCAGGACGTCCGGCGTGCAGATCTGGTCGACGCTCTCGTCCAGCCGGCGGCGGCCCATCCTCGTGTCCCGCTCCCGGGCGGCCACCTCGGGGTCGTCGAGGGCGGACTGGATCGTGCGGTCGAGTGCCTCCCACGCCCCGGCCGGATCCTCGGCCACCGCCGGCCCGGGCACGGCCACGATGTCCCACGTCGGGAAGAAGTAGGACGACAGCCACTCGACGAGGTGGCCGACGACGTCACGGGCCGTCCACCCCTCACACGGGGAGGGGTTCTCCCACGCCCCGTCGGGGACGGCCCGCACCCGCTCGGTGAACTGGGCGGCCACGTCACGGTACCGGTCGGCGATCGAGCTCATCGTCTGCCGGCAGTCTCCCACCCGCACGCACCCTGCCCGGAACTTCACGTCCGGTTCATCCGGCCGCCACCGGCGTTCTGCCGGGCGGTCATGTCCCGTCCGTACGGTCGGCCACGACGGTCGTCGAGGCACAAGAAAGGACGGGTGACATGGCGCAGATCGATCGCCGGAGCTTCCTCATCAGGGGCGGGGCCGCCGCCGGAGGAGCGGTAGCGGCCACCTACGTGGACTCGCTCTCTCGCGCCGCGCAGGCCCTGGCCGCGCCGGCCGCGGCCGGCGCGGTGCGGGCCGCCGGCACCCTCGTGCCCAGCCCGTACGGGCCCCTGGCGCCGGTGCCCGACCAGCGGGGCGTCGAGGTGCTGGCCCTGCCGCCGGAGTTCAGCTACGTGACCTTCTCACGAACAGGTGAGACGATGAGCGACGGCACCCCCGTGCCCCGCAACCACGACGGCATGGGAGCGTTCGCCGGCCCGGGCGGCACCATCCGCCTCATCCGCAACCACGAGAACCGCAACGTGCCCGGAGACCCGAGGCTGGCCGTCCTCGGGCCCGAGTCCACGAAGTACGACCGCCTCGCCGGCGGCGGCACGGTGAGCATCGACTTCGACCCGCGCCGCCAGGAGCTGGTCCGCCACTTCGTCAGCCTCAACGGGACGACCGTGAACTGCGCGGGCGGGATCTACCTCCGCCAGCTTGGGTGGATCACCTGCGAGGAGACCGTCGCCGGCCCGAGGCAGGGATGGGCCCGTCCCCACGGCTACTGCTTCCTGGTGCCGACGTCGGCGGACGGGCCGGTACCGGCCGTGCCGCTGCCGGCCATGGGGCGCTTCGCCCACGAGGCGGTGGCGCAGGACCTGCGCACCGGCTTCATCTACGAGACGGAGGACTCGGGTAACGACAGCGGCTTCTACCGGTTCCGCCCCGCCAACCGCGCCCTCCTCACCGACGGCGGGACCCTGGACATGCTGGCCGTCGACGGCCGACCCAACTACAACACCCTCACCGGCCAGACCGTCGGCGTGGAGCTTCCCGTGCGCTGGGTGCCCATCCCCGACCCCGACCCCGACCTGGAGTCGGGCCGGCCCGAGGTGGCGGCCCAGGGCCTGGCCGCCGGGGGCGCCCTGTTCAACCGCCTCGAGGGCATCTGGTTCGACCTCACCACCGGTGACATCTTCTTCTGCTCGACCAGCGGGGGGAACGCCGGCGTGGGACAGGTCTGGCGCTACGAGCCACGCCGTGAGACGCTCACCCTGTTCTTCGAGTCGCCCGGCGGCACCGTGCTCGACTCGCCCGACAACCTCTTCGTCACCCCGCGCGGTGCCATCCTGCTGTGCGAGGACGACGCCACCGGCCAGGACGCCGACACCCATCCCCTGGCGCCGGGCATCACCGACGTCAACCGGCTCATCGGCCTCACCCGCACCGCCCAGCCCTTCGAGTTCGCCGTCAACCGGCTGAACGACTCCGAGTTCGCAGGCGCCTGCTTCGGGCCCGATGCCCGCACGCTGTTCGTGAACCTCTTCGGAGGGTCGGCCCCGGCCAGCGGCATGACCTGTGCCATCACCGGGCCGTGGCACCGGGGCCCGCTGTAGCACCTCGGGCCCGGGCCACCGGTAGCGTGCGGGCCGCCCATGAGCGAGGTGCTGTACACGCCGCCGCCCGAGGTGGTGGCCGGCTGCGGCCTGTCCCGCTACCAGCGGTGGCTGGCCGAGCGCAGGGGTCTCGAGCTCCGGTCCTACGACGAGCTCTGGGCGTGGTCGGTGGCCGACCTCGACGGCTTCTGGGCCTCGCTGTGGGACTGGTTCGGCATCCGAGCGGCCACGCCGTACACCCAGGTGCTGGGCCGGCGGGCCATGCCGGGGGCGGAGTGGTTCACGGGCGCCACCCTCAACTACGCCGACCACGCCTTCCGGCGGCCCGACGGCGAGACCGCGGTCGTGTTCCGCTCCGAGCACCGGCCGCCGGAGGAGCTGACGTCCGGGGAGCTGCGGCGGCGGGTCGCCGAGGTGGCGGCCGGGCTGCGGGAGCTGGGCGTCGGCCCCGGCGACCGGGTGGCGGCCTATGCCCCCAACCTCCCCGAGACGCTCGTCGCCTTCCTGGCCGCGGCCAGCCTGGGAGCCGTCTGGTCGTCGTGCTCGCCCGACTTCGGCCCCACCGCCGTGCTCGACCGATTCCGCCAGATCGAGCCCAAGGTGCTGCTGGCGGTGGACGGCCACGTCTTCAAGGGGGTGGTCCACGACCGGCGGGACGTAGTGGGGCGCCTGGAGGCGGAGCTGCCCACGCTCACCGCATCGGTGACGATCCCCAACGTCGGCCTCGACCGCCGCGGCCTCGCCTTCGACGAGCTGGCCCGGCCCGGGGCTCCCTTCGAGCCCGTGCCCGTGCCGTTCGACCACCCGCTGTGGGTGCTCTACACGTCGGGCACGACGGGCCCGCCCAAGGCCCTCGTCCACGGCCACGGCGGCATCCTCCTGGAGCACCTGAAGTCCTACGCCCTCCACATGGACGCGGGCCCTGGCGACCGCTTCTTCTGGTACTCCTCCACGGGCTGGATGATGTGGAACCTGCTGGTCAGCGGCCTGGCCGCGGGCGCCACCGTCGTCCTCTACGACGGCAGCCCGGCCCATCCCGACGTGGGCACCCTGTGGCGGATGGCGGCCGAGGCGGGCGTGACCTGGTTCGGCACCAGCGCTCCCTACCTCCAGGCGTGCGCCAAGGCGGGCGTGGTGCCGGCCGAGGAGGCCGACCTGTCCCGGCTGCGCGCCATCGGCTCCACCGGCGCTCCCCTGCCCGCCGACGGGTTCCGGTGGGTCTACGGGCACGTCAAGGCCGACGTGCACCTCGGGTCGGTGAGCGGCGGCACCGACGTGTGCAGCGCCTTCGTGGGCGCCTGCCCCGTGCTCCCCGTGCGGGCCGGCGAGATCCAGTGCCGGTGCCTGGGCGTGGACGTGGCCGCCTACGACGCCGGCGGTCGGCCGGTGGTGGGTGAGATGGGCGAGCTGGTCGTGCGCCAGCCCATGCCGTCGATGCCGGTGGCGTTCTGGGGCGACGATGACGGCCGCCGCTACGGGGCCAGCTACTTCGAGACGTTCCCCGGGGTGTGGCGCCACGGCGACTGGGTGACGTTCACCGAGCGCGGGTCGTGCGTGATCGCAGGTCGGTCCGACGCCACCCTGAACCGGGGCGGCGTGCGCATCGGCACGGCAGAGCTGTACCGGGTGGTGGAGGCGGTGCCCGGCGTGGCGGACAGCCTGGCGGTGGAGGCGGCCGGCCGGCTGTACCTGTTCGTCGTCCTCGCGCCGGGCGTGGACCTCGACGACGGGTTGCGGGCGGCCGTCAACGGCCGGCTGCGGGCCGAGCTGTCACCCCGCCACGTGCCCGACCGGATGGTGGCGGTCGCGGCGGTGCCCCGCACCCTCAACGGCAAGAAGGTGGAGGTGCCGATCAGGCGGCTGCTCGAAGGAGACCCGCCCGAGGCAGTGGTGAACGTCGACGGCCTGGCCGACCCGGCCGCCCTGGAGCCCTTCCTCGCCCTGGCCAGGGAACGGCGCTCAGATGACTGCTGATCTTCGCTTCAGCCGCTCCGGCTTCAGCCGGGCCAGTCATCTCAGGTAGCCAGCACCTCCAGCACCTCCTCGGCCACCGTCGCCAGCACCCAGCACCCCTCGTCCCCGGGCGTGCGGACGGGCGTGGTGATGCCGATCAGGAAGCGGTGGCCGGTGGCGACGTCCTCCACCAGGCCGACGTCCAGGCAGTCGAGGCCCCCCGCGAAGCCCGGCTTGTTGTAGACCCGGGCCCGGATCCCGAAGGCCCGGGCCACGCCCGGGTCGATCCACCCCTCGGAGGCCAGGAGGGCGTAGTCGAGGGCCCGCACGTCGGCGGGGTCGAGGTTGAACCTCTGGGCCGGCGGCAGCTCGTCGTGGAGGACGATGCGCCGGATCGACTCGGTCATCTCGTAGAGGTTCGAGCAGTTCCCGGCATCCGGGCAGCCGTACTGGGCGGAGCTGCTTCGTGCCGGGATGGTGGCCGTGCGGGCCCCTTCGGTGACCACCAGCTCCGGCGAGTTGCGGATGTCGTAGCCGGCGTAGCCCCGCTGGATGACCGTGTCGGGGAACCCGTTGGCGGGGCTGAGGAAGACGGCGTTCAGCCGGTCGAACCCCGCGATCTGGATCAGCAGGTCGTAGGCGTCGTTGGCACTCTCGTTGATGGCGTCGTGGACCAGCATCCGCACCGTGGTCGACCATCCCGACGGCCACTCGACGGTGGCGGCCCCGGTGAACCCCAGGGTGCGGAGGAAGTCGAGGGCCGCCACCGCCGCCATCACCTTGATCGACGACGCCGGCCAGAAGTTCTTCTCACGGGCACCCCCGCCGGCCTCGAACTCCAGGAGGCGCAGCGCCCCGGTCGGGCCCCGGACCACCTCGGCGGCGTAGACGGACGTCCCCAGGGGCAGGCGGTAGCCGGCATCGTCGAGCCGCTCCTGCAGGGACGCCGGGCGGGATGGCGCGGGCAGCGCGATCGGTCCTTCGGTGAAGGCGGCGGTGGCGGCGGCTGCGCCGGCCGACTTCACGACCACCGCGCCGACGGCGGCGGCCAGCACCACCACCACCAGGGTGCCCACTGCCGCCACCGACGCACGCCAGCCGTCCATCGGCGTCACTGTACGGAGAAGTGCCGGCTCAGCGGATGCAGGGCCCGGTGTCGACCGTGGACGACCGGGGCGCGTCCAACACCTCCTGCAGCTCGCTGGCGTGGAGGGCGTAGGCGGTGTTGGGCGCGTCGGGGGCGATGGCGAACGCCACCCCGACCACGGTGCCCTCGGCGTTGACCAGCGCACCGCCCGAGTCGCCCGGCCGCAGTTCGGCCGCCAGCACCAGCACGTCGCGGCGCGTGACCTCCGTGTTGTAGATGTTGCGGCCCAGGGCGTTGACCCGCTGCTCGATGCGCGCCGGGGAGATCTCCAGCTCCACCTGGCCGCCCGGATGGCCGAACACCGCCCCCGTGTCGCCGATCTCGGGGGAGCCGACGGGGAGGGGGGACTGGCGCAGGCCGTCGACCGCGAGGACGGCCAGGTCGCGGTTGGGGTCGAACACCACGACCCTCCCCCGGAACCGGTTGCCGTCGGGCCGCTGGACGGTGGGCCGGTCGACGCCCGCCACCACGTGGGCATTGGTGACGACGATGCCCGCTTCCGGCGAGAACCCGCTGCCCTCCAACACCCGGCCGCAGGCGGCACCGCTGATGCGGACGGTCGAGGCGCTCACCCGAGCCTCGACCGCGGGGTCGAGCCCGCTCGCCTCGGGCGGCGGGCCCGACCCCGGCGACGGCCGCAGACCCTCGAAGACCCTGGGGAAGTCGGCCTCCTGGACGAGGTTGCGCAGGGCCCTGAGCGGCCCCGGCGCATTGGGTGCGGCCCCGTCCACCGCCTGGGCGATCTTCGAGCTCCGCACCTGCGACGACAGCTCGCCCGGCACCTCCGCCAGCGCCGGGATCATCAGCCACAGCAGGATGAGCACGCCCAGGCCGGCCGCCACCGACCCGATCCCCCGGTCGACCTCACGGGCGGGGCCGGGCGGGATCAGCCGACGCAGGCTCACGCCCGCGACCTCCCCGATGGTGGCCCCCAGGCTGGCCAGGACGACGAAGACGCCGATGGAGATCAGGGCCCGCAGCTGGGGATCGGTGGACCCCTCCACCGCCGCCAGCACACGGGGCGCCACGGGCACCGCGACCAGGAGCCCCACCACCAGACCGACCCAGGACGCCACCCGCGTCACGAACCCGGCCCGGTAGCCCCCGGCTGCGGCAGCCACGATGCAGACCAGGACCAGGATGTCGAAGAGGTTCAAGGGTCTAGCTTCCCAGGCCGGGGCGACCGGCGGCGGCGCGACGCCCGTCGAAATGTCCCGGCACGTCGGGGGTGTACCACCGCAGACTGCTCCCGAACCGCAGGCTTGACCGGAGCGGCCGGGGCTGTAAGCGTTTGTCAACACCAGCCACAGCAGCAACAGGAGACCATGAGCGGCATCGAGCACATCCAGGCCCGCGAGATCCTCGACTCCCGGGGCAACCCCACCGTCGAGGTCGACGTCGTGCTCGAGAGCGGGGCCCGGGGCCGGGCGGCGGTGCCCTCGGGAGCTTCGACCGGCACGCACGAGGCGTGGGAACGGCGCGACGGCGGCGAGCGCTACGGCGGCAAGGGGGTCACGGGCGCGGTCGACGCCGTCAACGGCGAGATCCGCTCCGCCTTGTCCGGCTGGGAGGCGCTCGACCAGCGGGGCGTCGACACCCAGCTGATCGACCTCGACGGCAGTGACGGCAAGCGCCGGCTGGGCGCCAACGCGGTGCTGGGGACCTCGATGGCGGTGGCCAAGGCGGCCGCCGACGAGCTGGAGGTCCCGCTCTACCGCCACCTGGGCGGAGTCGACGCCCACGTGCTGCCCGTCCCCATGATGAACGTCGTCAACGGGGGCGCCCACGCCGACAACAGCCTGGAGATCCAGGAGTTCATGATCGTGCCCGTAGGGGCCGTCTCCTTCTCCGAGGGCCTGCGCTGGGGCGCTGAGACGTACCAGGTGCTGAAGGGCCTGCTGGCCGGTCGGGGCCTGGCCACCGGCGTGGGCGACGAGGGCGGCTTCGCCCCCAACCTGCCGTCCAACGAGGCGGCCATCGAAGCCCTGGAGGAGGCCATCACCGCAGCGGGCTACCGGCCCGGGGAGCAGATCGCCATCGCCCTCGACGCCGCCGCCAACGAGCTGTGGAAGGACGGCCGCTACACCCTCGAGGGTCGTGAGCTCGCGCCCGGCGAGCTGGCCGAGTACTACGTCGGCCTGTGCGACCGGCACCCGATCGTCTCCCTCGAGGACCCTCTGGCCGAGGACGACGTCGAGGGTTGGGAGGCGGTCTCCGCCGCCCTGGGCTCCCGGGTGCAGCTCGTGGGCGACGACCTGTTCGTCACCAACGCCGAGCGGCTCGAGTGGGGTATCGACCAGGGCCTCGGCAACGCCGTGCTCATCAAGCTCAACCAGGTGGGGACGGTCACCGAGACCCTGGCCACGGTCGCCCTCGCCACCCGCTCCTCCTACGGGGTCGTGGTCTCGCACCGGTCGGGGGAGACGGAGGACACGTTCATCGCCGACCTGGCCGTGGCCACCAACTGCGGGCAGATCAAGACGGGCTCGCTGGCCCGCTCCGACCGGGTGGCCAAGTACAACCAGCTCCTGCGCATCGAGGAGCAGCTGGGCGAGAGCGCCGAGTACCGGGGCGGGTCCGTCCTGGCCGGCCCCCGCACGGGAGGGCGGCGGTGAGGCGTCACCCCTGGTTCGTCGCGTCGCTGCTGGCCCTGTTCGGGGTGCTGGTCCTCGGGTCGTTCCCGGCCCGGGCCTACCTCGACCAGCTCGACCAGCGTGAGGACCTGACCCACCGCGTCGCCGCTCTGGAGGCGGCCAACGCCGAGCTGGCCGCCACCGCCGCCCATCTCGGCACCGACGAGGCCGTCGAGCGCCTGGCCCGGGAGCGCTACCAGCTGGTCAAGCCGGGCGAGGAGGCCTACGCCATCCTCCCCACCGGCGAGCCCGAGGACGAGCCGTCGGCCGCACCCCCCGCGCCCGGGCGGACCGCCCCGGCCGCCGCCCTCGAGGAGCCGGGGTTCTGGAGCCGGGTCTGGGGCAGGGTCACGTCCATCCTCTGATCCGGGTCGGCACCAGCGGCTGGTCCTATGCCTCCTGGGTCGGCCCCTTCTACCCGCCCCGGACCGCGCCGGGCCGCATGCTCTCGGTCTACGCCGGGACGTTCAGCACCGTCGAGGCCCACAACAGCCACCGCCGGCTGCCGACGGCCGCCGTCGTGGAGCGGTGGGGGGCGGCGGTCCCGCCCGGGTTCCGCTTCGCCCCCAAGGCCCACGTGGGCATCACCCACCGCCGTGACACCAACGGCCTGGCCGAGCGGGTGGCCGCCTTCTACGCCGCCCTCGCCCCGCTGGGCGACCGCCTCGGTCCCGTCCTGTACGTACTCCCCCACCGCCGCCCCGACCTCGAGCGGCTCGACCTCCTGCTGGCTGCGGTGGCGGGGCGCCCGGGCGTCGTCTTCGAGCTGGCCCCGGCGTGGCGGACCGAGCCGGTGCTGGCCCGGCTGGAGGCCGCCGGTGCGTCGCTGGCCGTGGTCGACCGCGAGGGCGATCCCGGCCTCGACCAGAGGGGGGCCGGCCCGCTCGCCTACGTCCGGCTGCGGCGCGACGCCTACACCGAGGGCGACCTGGCCGCATGGGCGGCCCGGCTGGCCGGTGAGGCCGACCGCCGGCCGGTCTACGCCTACGTCATGCACGACGAGCAGGGGAATGGCCCCCGGTACGCTCGCGCCCTCGTGAGAGCCGTGGACGAGGTGATGGTCACCACCCTGCTCGGGCGCGAGCCCCAGGGCGCCTACGAGGTCGTCGTGCGCCGGCCCGACGGGCGGCCCCTGGTCATCCGCAACGCCCCCTTCCTCGACGACGGCACGCCCATGCCGACCCGCTACTGGCTGGTGGACGACGACCTGCGCCGGGCGGTGAGCGGCCTGGAGGCGTCGGGCGGGGTGCGGGCGGCCGAGGCGGCCGTCGACCCCGACGACCTGCGCCGCTCCCACGACCGCTACGCGGCCGAGCGCGAGGCGGCCATCCCCGCCGGCCACACCGGCCCCCGCCCGTCGGGCGGCGTGGGGGGCACCCGGGTCGGTGTCAAGTGCCTCCACGCCCATCTGGCCTGGCACCTGGCCGGTGGCGACGACCCGGTGGGCCGCTGGGTACAGGAACAGTTGCGATGACCGTCCCGCCCACCAACGTGGCCGCCATCGACTGCGGCACCCACTCCACCCGCCTGCTCGTAGCCGACCCGTCGGGCGCCACCCTCGACCGGCGCATGCGCATCACCCGCCTTGGCCAGGGAGTGGACGCGGCCGGCCGCCTCGCCCCCGAGGCCGTGGAGCGCACGCTGGCTGTGCTGCGGGAGTACCGGGAGGTGCTCGACGGGTACGAGGTGACGACCGTGCGCATGACGGCCACGTCGGCGGCGCGCGACTCGGCCAACCGTGACGAGTTCTTCGCTCCCGCCGCCGCCATCGTCGGCAGCCCGCCCGAGCTGCTGACCGGTGAGGAGGAGGCCCGCCTGTCGTTCCGGGGAGCGGTGGCCGAGCTCGACCAGGCCGAGGGCCCCTTCCTCGTCGTGGACATCGGCGGAGGGTCCACGGAGTTCTCGGTGGGCACCGCCGAGCCCGAGGGCGTCCTGTCCATCGACATGGGCTGCGTGCGCATCACCGAGAAGTTCCTGCACAGCGACCCACCGACGGCCGTCGAGCTCAGCCAGGCGCTGTCGGTGGTGCGCGACTATCTCGACGATGTCGCCCGCGAAGTGCCGGCCGCCAAGGAGGCCCGCCGGTTGGTGGGCCTGGCCGGCACGGTGACCACCGTGGCGGCGGTGGAGCAGGGCCTGGCCGCCTACGACCGCGACCGCATCCACCACTTCGTGCTCACCCGGGCCGCCGCCGAGGACGTCTTCCGCACCCTCGCCACCGAGCGCCGGGCCGACCGCCTCCACAACCCCGGCCTCGAACCGGAGCGAGCCGACGTGATCGTGGGCGGCACCGCCATCCTGGTGGCGATCCTGCGCTACTTCGGGCACGACACGTGCCTGGTGAGCGAGTCGGACATCCTCGACGGCCTGGTGCTGAGCCTGTTGGACGACCGGTGATCCGGGCCCAGCTCCACGGCCGGCGGGTGACGCTGCGGCCGCTGGTGGCGGCCGACTTCGAGCAGTGGCGGGAGGTGCGGCGCCGCAACGTCGACTGGCTGACCAAGTGGGAGCCCCGGCCGGCCGAGGGGTACCCCAACGACACGGTCGACCGCAACGCCTTCGGCGCCCGGTGCGGGGCCCGGGAGCGGGAGTGGCAGCTGGGCACGGGGTACGGGTTCGGCATCTTCGTGCAGGGGAAGTTCGCCGGGGAGATCAACCTGTCGGGCGTCCAGCGGGGGCCCTTCCAGAACGCCTACGTGGGCTACTGGATCGACGAGGCCCACGCCGGCAACGGGTACGTGCCGGAGTCTCTGGTGGTGGTGGCCCGCTTCGCCTTCGAGGACGTCAACCTCCACCGCCTCCAGGTCGCCATCATCCCCCGGAACAAGGCCAGCCGGCGGGTCGTCGAGAAGCTGAGCCTCCGCGACGAGGGCGTGGCCCTCCGCTACCTGGCCATCAACGGGGCGTGGGAGGACCACATCCGCTACGCCATCACCGCCGAGGAGTGGTTCGAGCGCCGCGACCAGCTGCTGCTCGAGTGGGCCACCCCCTTGCCGAGCGTCCGCCGCCGCGCCGACCACTAACTCCCCCCCGCCCCCGGCCCCCGCCGCCGCCCCCGCCCCCCGTTCACCGTCCCCCGCCCCCCGCCCCAGGCCCCGAGGCGCCGATCCCATCGCTCGCCCCCGGCCCCCGCCCTCCGTCCCCCGCCCCGAGGCGGCGATCCCATCGCTCGCCTCGCCGACCGGGGGGCCCGAAGGGCCAGGGCCCCGGTCGGAACGACGATGAGCGCGGCCGCAGGCCGCCCGTCGCGTTCCGGGGCCGCCGCCGCAGGCGGCGGCCTACGCGGCGGCCGGGCGCCGCCGCAGGCGGCGCCCTATATGTAGTTCATGGGGTTGACGGGCGTGCCGTTCTGGCGGACCTCGAAGTGGAGGTGTGCGCCCGTGCACGAGCCCGTGCACCCGACGCGGCCGATGACCTGGCCCTGGGTGACGCGGGAGTTGGCGGACACCGCGAACGAGCTCTGGTGGGCGTAGAGGGTGGTGAGCCCGTTGCCGTGGTCGATGATCGTCAGGTTGCCGTAGCCGCCGCTGTTCCATCCCGCGCTGATCACGACGCCGGCGCCCGAGGCCCGGATGGGTGTCCCCTCCGAGGCCCCCATGTCGATCCCCGTGTGGAGCCGGCTGTCCCCGTAGATGGGATGGATCCGGTACCCGAAGGGCGACGTGATGGGGGCTCCCGGGAGTGGGTTGGCCAGCCCTCCGGCTCCGGCTGAGGCGGCGGGGGCGGGAGCGGCGGCAGCGCCCGGCGCGGTCGTGGCCGTACCACTTCCGCCCGGGGCGGCACGGGTGGTGGGCGCCTCGGCCGCCTGGGCTGCCTCGGCCGCGGCCCGGGCGGCCGCCGCCTGCTCCTCGGCCCGCCGGCGAAGGGCGGCCTCGATGTTGGCCGACTCCTGCTCGAGCCGGTCGACCTCCGCCTCGAACTCGGTGCGCCGGGCCTGGGCCACGTCGTGCAGGGAGTCGATCTTGGCCACTTCGGTGGCCACCTCGGCCTGGACGACGGCCTGGGCGTCCCTCGCCTCCTGCAGCTTGGCCCGCTCGCCGGCCACCGAGTCCCGCTCGGCGGCGGCGGCCTCCTTGGCCTTGCCCAGCTCCTGGCTGAGGTCCTTGACCTCGTCGCGCAACCGCTCGTCGAGGCTGATGGTCTCCGTCTGGTTGTTGGCGACCACCTTCATGTAGCTGCGCTTGGCCACCAGCTCGTCCATCGAGCCCGACTTGAGCGTCGTCTGGATGAACTGGGTCGCCTCCGACTGCCCGGTGTAGGCGGCCACGGCATAGGCCTGGAGCCTGCGGCGGGCCTCGGCCAGCCGGGCCTGAGCCTCCTCCAGCCGCGCCTCCGCACCCCGCTGTTCGGCCTCGGCCGCGGCCAGGCGCCCCTGGGCGGCGTTCAGGTTGCGCTGCACGCCCCCGATCTGGGTGTCGATGGCGGCGACCTTGCCGTCCAGCTCCCGCTTCCGGGCGGTGGCCGCGTCCAGCTCGCCCAGCAGCTTGGCCTCCTCGGCGGACGCCTCCTGCACCTGGGAGCGGGCCGAGCGGATCTGGTCGTCCACCCGCTGCTGGTCGGACGACGTCTGGCCCGAGGCCGCGCCCGGCAACAGGCCGGCCAGCGCGAAGAGGATGGCCAGGGACAGCACCGCCGCCCGCCGGCGGCGCGCTTGCCTCACTCTGCCATCATCAGCCACACCACCGACTCCGGCACGGCTGCCCCATCCCCTTACCCCGCACGGCTGCTGAGGTCCCTAGACGTCCAGGAACCGGCTGACGGCGACCAGCGATCCCACCGTCCCGACGATCACGCCCACCAGCAGCAGGAAGATACCGGTACCCATGACGTCGTTGCTGGTCACCAGGAACTGCTTGAACAGCTGGATGTCGTTGTTGGCGCTGGCGATGCGGCTCTCGATGAGCCCCCGCCCGAGCCACACGACGCCGAAGGCCATGGCCGCCCCGGCCACGCCCTGCACCATCCCTTCGAGCATGAACGGGACCCGGATGAACCAGTTCGTGGCCCCGACCAGCTTCATGATCGCCACCTCACGGCGGCGGGCGAAGATGGCCATGCGGATGGTGTTGAGGATCAGCAGGGAGGCGGCCAGCAGCAGCACCAGGGCCACCGCCCACAGCATGATCTGGAGGAAGTTGGTCACCGAGACGAGGGCGTCGACCTCTTCCCGGGCGTAGCTCACCCGCAGCACGCCGGCGGTGTTGTCGAACCGCTCCCCGATCAGCCGGGTCTGCTCCGCCTCCTTGGGCACCACCCGGTAGGACGGGGGCACCTGCTCGACGGTGAGGCTGTCCCGCAGGTCGGGCTCGTTGGCGAAGATCTGGCGGAACTCCTCGTAGGCCGCCGCCTTGTCGACGTACCGGAACCGGTTCACCTCGGGCATGGCCTCGAGCTGGCGGCTGACCGCCTCCAGCTCCTGTTCGGAGGCCTCCGCCTTCATGAAGATCGACAGCTCGACGTTGCCCCGCCACTGGATCGTCGCCCGCTCCACCCCCCGCTTCACCAGCAGGGCCCCACCGACGAGGGTGAGCGACACCGCCACCGTCAGCAGGGCGGCCGACGCCATGGAGATGTTCCGCTTGAGGTTGGTGACCGTCTCCTTGGTCACATAGTCGAGCTTTATGGCCATGGGCTACGTGAAGGCTCCGTAGACGCCGCGGGCCTGGTCTCTCACCAGGTGGCCGCGGTCGAGCTCGATGACGCGGCGACGCATGGTGTCGACGATGCCGGCGTCGTGGGTGGCCATGACCACCGTGGTGCCGGTGCGGTTGATGCGGTCGAGCAGGCGCATGATGCCGACCGACGTGGACGGGTCGAGGTTCCCGGTGGGCTCGTCGGCGAGGAGGATGAGGGGCCGGTTGACGAACGCCCGGGCGATCGACACGCGCTGCTGCTCGCCACCGGACAGCTCGCTGGGCAGGTTGTTGGCCTTCTTGGCCAAGCCGACCAGGTCGAGCACCTGGGGCACCTGGGCCTTGATCACGTGGTGCGGGCGCCCGATCACCTCGAGGGCGAAGGCCACGTTCTCGTAGGCCGTCTTGTTGGGCAGCAGCTTGAAGTCCTGGAACACGCAGCCGATGTTGCGGCGCAGCAGGGGCACCTTCCACGACGACAGGCGGGCGATGTCCTTGCCCGCCACCCAGATCCGGCCCGCGTCGGGGGTGTCCTCCTTGATGAGGAGGCGGATGAGGGTGGACTTCCCCGACCCGGTGGGGCCGACGAGGAAGACGAACTCCTGCTTCTGGATGTCGAGCGACACGTCGCGCAGGGCGACGACGTTGCCTTTGTACGTCTTGTTGACGTTCTCGAGGCGGATCAAGGGCTCTCCGAGGGGGCGGTCTCGTCGGGCTTGCTGGGCGCCGACCTCGAGCCGGGCCGACGGGGAAGGTTAGCAGCCGAACCTGGACGATCAAGGGGACGCCCCCCGGCCGACCCCAGGCGCCGCCGGCTAGGCCTTCCGCCGCCTCCAGTGCAGGTAGGACTCGATGAACGGGTCGACGTTCCCGTCGAGGACGGCCTGCACGTTGCCCTCCTCGTGGTTGGTGCGGAGGTCCTTCACCAGCTGGTAGGGCTGGAGGACGTAGGAGCGGATCTGGCTCCCCCACGCCACCTCCCGCTGCTCGCCGGACAGGGCCTCCAGCTCCTTGCGCCGGTCCTCCCGGGCCCGCTCGGCCAGCTTGGCGGCCAGGATCTGCAGGGCCTTGGCCTTGTTCTGGTGCTGGCTGCGCTCGTTCTGCACCGCCACCACGATCCCGGTCGGCTCGTGGGTGATGCGCACCGCCGAGTCGGTCACGTTGACGTGCTGCCCGCCCGCGCCCGACGACCGGTAGGTGTCGATGCGCAGGTCCTTCTCGTCGATCTCCACCTCGTCGCTCAGGTCCTCGAGGAAGGGGACGGCGTCGAAGGAGGCGAAGGCGGTGTGGCGGCGAGACTGGGCGTCGAAGGGCGAGATCCGCACCAGCCGGTGGACCCCCTTCTCGGCGGTCAGCATCCCGTAGGAGTGGCGGCCCCGCACGATGAAGGTGGCCGACGAGATCCCGGCCTCGCCGCCGGGCGTGACCTCGTCCAGCTCCACCGAGAAGCCCCGCTGCTCGGCCCAGCGGAGGTACATGCGCAGCAGCATCTCGGCCCAGTCCTGGGCGTCGGTGCCCCCCGCCCCGGAGTGCACCTCGCACAGCGCGTCGCGCTCGTCGTGCTCGCCGCTGAACAGCGAGAGCAGCTCCAGGCTGCCCAGCTCCCGGTCGAGGGCCGTCACGCCCTCGTTCAGCTCGGCCTCGACCGAATCGTCGCCCTCGTCCCGGCCCAGCTCGAAGAGGACCTCGAGGTCGGACAGGCGGCCTTCCAGCCGTTCCAGCAGCTCCACGTCGTCACGGGCGCGCGCCATCTCGGTGGTGACGGCCCGGGCCTTGTCGGGGTCGTTCCACAGCTCGGGGTCGGCGGCCTGCTCCTCGAGCTTGACCAGACGGTCCCGCTTGGCGCTCAGGTCGAGGTCGCGCCCGGCCTCACCGAGCCGCCTCCGCAGGGCGGCCAGGTCGTCGGTGAAGTCGCGCACCTACCGGCCGTGGCAGAGCTTGAACTTCTTGCCCGACCCGCAGTAGCAGGGCTGGTTGCGCCCCAGCTTCTGCTCGGCCGTCTTCACCACCTGCTGGACGGGGGCGTCCTCCACCGCCACCGCCCCGCCCGCACCGCCGGCCGCCCCCTCGTTGGACCCGCTCGACGCGGCCGCCTCGGCGACAGCCGGGCGGATGGCGGAGCTGCCCTGCACGGGCTCCGACGGCGCCGAGTACTGGACGTTCTGCACCACGGGCTGGGCCGAGGGCTGCACGACCACGTCGAGGTGCATGACGTAGCGCACGAAGTCGTCGGCGATGGCCTCGGTCATCTGGGTGAACATGTCGAAGCCCTCGCGCTGCCACTCCACCAAGGGGTCCTTCTGGCCCATGGCCCGCAGGTTGATGCCCTCCTGGAGGTAGTCCATCTCGTAGAGGTGCTCGCGCCAGCGCTGGTCGATGATCGAGAGCATCACCCGGCGCTCGATCTCCCGCATGATGTCGTCGCCCAGCTGCTCCTCGCGCTGCTCGTAGTACGACGTGGCCTCCTGCACCAGGCTCTCGTGGACCGCCTCGGGGTCGTCCATCACGCCCAGCCCCTCGGCGGTGAACTTGGTGGGGAAGTAGTTGAGGACCTCGTGGATCAGCCCGGGCAGGTCCCAGTCCTCGTGGTACGACGTGGGGCAGAAGGTGTTCACCACCCGCCGCAGGGTGGAGTCCAGCGTCCTCATCGCCTCGTCCCGGAGGTTTGCCCCGTTCAGGATGTCCTGGCGGCGCCGGTACACGACCTTGCGCTGCTGGTTCATGACCTCGTCGTACTTGAGCACGTCCTTGCGGCGCTCGGCGTTGCGCCCTTCCACGGTCGACTGTGCCTTCTCGATGGCCTTGGTGACCATCTTGGCCTCGATGGGGACGTCGTCGGGCAGGGTCTTGCCCATGACCCAGTTCATGAGGCCGGTGGCGAACAGCCGCATCAGGTCGTCCTCGAGGGACAGGTAGAAGCGGCTCTCGCCCGGGTCGCCCTGGCGGCCGGCGCGGCCCCGGAGCTGGTTGTCGATGCGGCGGCTCTCGTGGCGCTCGGTACCGAGCACGTAGAGCCCGCCCACCTCGCGGATCTTCTCGCCCTCGGCCGTGCACTCGGGCGTGTACTGCTCGGTCAGCTCGGCCACCCGGGCCCGGCCCTCGTCGGAGTCGAGCAGCAGGCCCTCGGCCTGGGCATCGAGCTTGGCCAGGCCCTCGGGGTTGCCGCCCAGGATGATGTCGACGCCCCGGCCGGCCATGTTGGTGGCCACGGTGACCGTCTGGAGCCGGCCCGCCTGGGCGACGATCACCGCCTCCCGGTCGTGGTGCTTGGCGTTGAGGACCGAGTGCTGGATGCCCCGCTTGTCGAGCAGGCGTGAGAGCCGCTCCGACTTCTCCACCGACACCGTGCCCACCAGCACGGGCTGGCCCTGCTCGTAGCGCTCGGCGATGTCGTCGACGACGGCGTTGAACTTGGCCTCCTCGGTCTTGTAGACGAGGTCGGGCTGGTCGGCGCGGACCATCTCCCGGTTGGTGGGGATGGGCACCACCGGGAGGTTGTAGGTGTGGGCGAACTCGCCGGCCTCGGTCTGGGCCGTGCCGGTCATGCCCGCCAACTTCTCGTACATGCGGAAGTAGTTCTGCAGGGTGATGGTGGCGAGGGTCTGGTTCTCGTGCTTGATCCGGACCCGCTCCTTGGCCTCCACAGCCTGGTGCAGCCCCTCCGACCAGCGCCTTCCCTCGAGGATGCGCCCGGTGAACTCGTCGACGATCTTCACCTCGCCGTGGCGGACCACGTAGTCGACGTCCCGCTTGTAGAGCTCCTTGGCCCGCAGCGCGGCCTGGAGGTGATGGACGAAGTTGGACGACGTCTCGGCGTAGATGTTCTCCACGCCCAGGGCCCGCTCCACCTTCTCGATGCCCGCCTCGAGGGGGACGACGGCCCGCTTCTCCTCGTCGACCTCGTAGTCCTCGTCGCGCTGGAGGGTGCGGACGATGCTGGCGAACTTGTAGTAGAGGGCGGCGGCGTCGGCGACCTGGCCGCTGATGATCAGGGGTGTGCGGGCCTCGTCGATCAGGATCGAGTCGACCTCGTCGACGATGGCGTAGTGCAGGCCGCGCTGGTGGCGGTCCTCCTTCGACAGCGCCATGTTGTCGCGCAGGTAGTCGAAGCCGATCTCGTTGTTGGTGGCGTAGGTGATGTCGGCGGCGTAGGCGCCCTTCTTGTCGGCGTGCGGCATGCCCGGGTAGACCACGCCGACCGACAGGCCCAGCCAGGTGTAGACCTTGCCCATCCAGGCGGCGTCGCGCCGGGCCAGGTAGTCGTTGACGGTGACCACGTGCACGCCCTTGCCTTCCAGGGCGTTGAGGTAGACCGGCAGGGTGGCGACCAGGGTCTTGCCCTCGCCGGTACGCATCTCGGCGATCTTGCCCATGTGCAGGACCATGCCGCCGATCAGCTGCACGTCGTAGTGGCGCATGCCCAGCACCCGGCGGCTGGCCTCGCGGCAGACCGCGAAGGCCTCGGGCAGGAGCTTGTCGAGCGATTCGCCGGCGGCGACGCGCTGCTGGAACTCGGGGGTCTTGGCCTTGAGCGCCTCGTCGTCGAGCTTCTCCATCTCAGGCTCGAGGGCGTTGATCTTGCGGACGATGCCGTCGAGCTGTCGCAGCAGGCGTTCGTTGCGGCTGCCGAAGACGCGGGTGAGCAGGCTGTTGAGCATGGGATACCGTGGTCGGGGTCGGGGCGCGGCCCGGTCGCGGGCGCGCTGGCGCCGGAGGGTTCCGCATTAAAAAAGGGCGCGCGGCGCCCTTTTTTGGCTTGGTCGATTGTACCAGCTGGGGGCGCGCGCCCCGGCTTGCAAGCCGGAGGGTGTCGCGCCCAAGGGGCGCTCCTACGGGATAGGCCTTTCGTAGGAGCGGGCCTTGCCCGCGATGGCTTTCCCGGTGTGCCCGGCCGCGGCATCGCGCCCAAGGGGCGCTCCTACGGGAGCGGGCCTTGCCCGCGATAGGCTGCGCCGCGTGGCTCAGCCGCGCTCGTTGCCCAGGAACTTGGCCGGGTTGACGGCCACGCCGTTCTCCCAGACCTCGAAATGCACGTGCGGGCCGGTCGAGCGGCCGGTGGAGCCGGCCTTGGCGACCTCCTGGCCGCTGCGGACCAGGTCGCCGACCCGGCGCACCAGGCGCGAATTGTGGGCGTAGCGGGTGACGTAGCCGTTGCCGTGGTCGATCTCCACGGTCAGGCCGTAGCCGGCGCGGTTGCCGGAGTAGCTGACCACGCCGTCGGCCACCGCCAGCACCGGGTCGCCGGTGTTGGCCGAGAAGTCGATGCCCTTGTGGTACTGGCGGCCGCCGCTGATCGGGTCCGAGCGCATGCCGTAGCGCGAGGTCACGTAGCTGTTGGCGATCGGCGCGCGCGAGGGGGTGGCGTTGCGGTCCAGCTCGCGCGAGAACAGCAGCGATTCGAGCACCGACAGCTGCTGCCCGGAAGCCGCGTACCGGGCCTCGAGCGCGGACAGGTCGGCGGCGAGCTCGGCCGGCGGCATGTCCTCGACCGGGCCGGCGCCGCCGACCGCGACCGGGCGGTCGAAGTCGAACTCGCCGTCGGCCAGCTGGCCGACGTGGGTCAGGCGCTCGCCGAGGGCGTTCAGGCGGGTGGCCTGGGCCTGCAGCTCGCCCAGGCGCGCGGCCAGGGCGTTGATCTCGCGCTGGGCGCCGTCGCGGATCTGGTCGACCTGGGCCTGCTGGCTGTCGACCTGGGCCTGCAGCCGCGCCACCTCGACCATGCCGATGCCGCTGCGGGCGCCGGCGCCCAGCGCCAGGCCGGCCAGCAGCAGCAGGCCGGCGGCCAGGAACGGGCTGCCGGCCGCGAAGGCCCGCGCCCGGTCGGGCAGCGTCACGATCGCATGGAGGGTATTGTGGATCCGATTGGTCAAGGTCATATCCGAATGTCTGGTGTCAGGTCCTCGCCGTCCGCGCCGCGCCCCGCGCTGGAAGCGCTGCTGGGCGATGCTTCCGGCGATCCGCTCCGCCGGGCATTGATGCTCGACGCACTGGACCGTCGTTTACGTCCCTGCCTGTCGCCCCCGCTCGCCGCGCATGCGCGGCTTGCGAACATCTCCGGCCACAGGCTCGTTTTCCTGGTCGATTCCCCGGTCTGGCACGCCAAGTTGCGGCTTGCCGAACCCGAACTGCTGCACGCGGCCCGCTCCCTCGGGCTGGATGTCTCGGTGCTCGTGGTCAGGACCGCGAGCGCCCCCCTGCCACCACCCGGCCCCGCGGAACGTCCCGCCGTGCCGATGTCGAAGGCTGCGCGCGATGCCCTGCAGGCGGCCCTCGACTCCCTGCGCGATGCACCCGGGGACTCCTCTTCCCCGGGCGGTTCCGCGCGCCGCAAACCCGGGCGGGGAACCGCATGACCCGCCGGTCGGGCGGGCTGGCCGGATTCGTCCGGACGTCACGTTTGTCAACGCCCGGTGAAAACGACCAGGGGGCATCCTACCGACGTGGCCAGGGTGGGTTGTTAAGCAATTCGTGGTCGTTCGTTAAATAAAGGTTAAAAACCGGGGCCGGATTCACTCCGTGCTCACAGTGTTCAAGACGGGCACGCCTGCAGCGCCGGAGCGGCGCGTTGCGAGTTGCCGTTCGTCGGATGGGATGCACCTGCCCCGTAGGAGCGCCCCTTGGGCGCGATGCCGCGACGTCCGGGCACGCCGGGAAGGCCATCGCGGGCAAGGCCCGCTCCTACGAGCGCGACGCCGCCGTAGGAGCGCCCCTTGGGCGCGATTAGAGGGAATCGGGACCGCACACTGCGCCCATGCGACAAGACCGCGCCGCGCCGGGCGCGGGCTTCAGGTGGGCTGGGCGATGCCGAACAACGGCGGGGCGCGCTCGGGGTCCTCGAACACCACCTCTTCCCAGGCCGCCGGGTCGGCCAGCAGGGCGCGGACCAGCCGGTTGTTGAGGGCGTGGCCGGACTTGTAGCCCTCGAAGGCGCCGATGATCGGGCGGCCGGCCAGATACAGGTCGCCGACCGCGTCGAGGATCTTGTGGCGCACGAACTCGTCGGCGTAGCGCAGGCCGTCCTCGTTCAGCACCCGGTATTCGTCGAGCACGATCGCGTTGTCCATCGAGCCGCCCAGGCCCAGGTTGCGCTCGCGCATGAACTCCAGGTCGCGCATGAAGCCGAAGGTGCGGGCGCGGCTGACCTCGCGCACGTAGGAACTGGTGGAGAAGTCGACCTGCGCGCGCGAGCGCGCGGCCGGGATCGCCGGGTGGTCAAAGTCGACGGTGAAGCCGATGCGGAAACCGTCGTACGGCTCGAAGCGCGCGGACTTGTCGCCCTCGCGCACCTCCACCGGCCGCAGGATGCGCAGGAAGCGCTTCGGCGCCTGCTGCTCGGCGATGCCCGCCGACTGCAACAGGAACACGAACGGCCCGGCCGAGCCGTCCATGATCGGCACCTCGGGCGCGGACAGCTCGACGTAGGCGTTGTCGACGCCCAACCCGGCCATGGCCGACAGCAGGTGCTCGACGGTCATGACCTTGCCGCCGTCGCGCGACAGCCCGGTGCAGAGCATGGTCTCGGTCACCAGCGAAGCGTCGGCCGGGATTTCCACCACCGGGTCCAGGTCCACCCGGCGGAAGACGATGCCGGCGTCGACCGGGGCCGGGCGCAGGGTGAGGTAGACCTTCTCGCCGCTGTGCAGGCCCACGCCGGTGGCGCGGATGACGTTCTTCAGGGTGCG
>JBKHXX010000017.1:0-13188 GCA_046565765.1 Acidimicrobiia bacterium
CGTTGAACGACGAACCGGTGACGGTGACGGTGTCGCCCGCCTTGCCGGCCGAGCTGGACAGGTTGAGGGTCGCCAGGTTGGTGCAGGCGAACGCCGCAGCACCAGCGATGACGGTGGCCGCAGCGGCCGAACCGAAGGCAACAGTGACCTTCTTACGGAGGTTCATTTCGGAGGAGCCCACCTTTGCTCTCTGGGGCCTGAGCGATTCGCCAGACCCACGTGCTTCTGCATGACGAGTCTCGCACGCCGCCCCCTGAGGGCGCAATAGGAATCCGGTGGCTCTACCTGGGATGCAGCTAGATGCGATTTGTATCTAGCCGATTCGCATCGATTCTGACCTGCGGTTTCACAATCTCAACCTAGTCCCCCCACCGATCCGGCCGCCGGACCGAGGACGAGCGCGAGGATCGGGGGGAAGATGAAGAGGACGAGGGGGAACAGGATCTTCACCGGCAGCTTGGCCGCCTTCTCCCGGGCCCACGCCCGGCGCTTGGAGCGCACCTCGGCGGCCTGGCCCTTGAGCACCCGCCCGATGGGGATGCCCAGGGCGTCGGCCTGGAGGAGGGCCAGCACGAAGGTGCGGACCACGTCGAGGTCGGCCCGGGCCCGGAGCTGCTGGAGGGCCTCGCGCCGGGGCATCCCCAGCTCCATCTCCCGCAGGGCGATGGAGAGCTCCTCGGTCAGGGGCGAGTCGAAGTTCTCGCACACGATGCTGAGGGCGGCCTCGAACCCGCTCCCCGCCTCCACCGCGATGGCGAGCATGTCGATGATGTCGGGGAGGTCCTTGAAGATGGCGTCCGAGCGGACCCGGATCTGCCGCTTCAGCCGGGCCGACGGGTACAGCCAGCCCACCACGGGGAGCAGCAGCAGCGACAGCCGCGTCGCCCCGGACGCGCCCGCACCCGACAGCAGGAGCATGACCACCGTCCCCGCCGCCGCCAGCCCCGCCTGCAGGGCCAGCTGCTCGCTCGCCCGACGCTTGCCGGTGAAGCCGGCGTGGGCCAGCTGCTGGTCGAGGTGGTCGAGGTAGTTGCGGGGCACGTAGCGCTCCACCCGGGCCGCCACCGCCCGGACCGCCCCGCCCGCGAGCCGGCCGAGGAAGGGCTGGGCCAGCCGTTCCTCCCGGCTGCCCGGCTCGAAGCGGGCGAGGAAGGGGTCGACGGCGGGGGCCTCCCGGCGGCCCCGGGCCAGGGCCGCCACCATGAGCACCCCGCCCGCGCCCGCCACGGCCAGGCTGAGCTGCACGCCGGCGCCCATCAGATGTCGATCCTGACCATGCGGAGGATGACGACCATCCCCAGGGCGACCGAGACGGTGCACGCGACCAGCAGTCCCAGCCCCCACCCGGAGTAGAGCGGCTGGACGTACTCGGGGTTGAGCATGTTCATCACGCCGAACAGGAACGGCACGAGCCCGGCCAGCACGTAGGCGGACATCCGCCCCTCGGCGGTCAGCACCTTCACCTCCCTGCGCACCTCCTCGCGGGCCCGCATGAACTCGCCCAGGGTGTGGAGGAGGTCGGCCAGGCGCCCTCCCACCGTCTGCTGGATGCGGATGGCCTGCACGACCATGTCCATGTCCCGGATCTGGAGGCGGGCCGCCATGCGCTCCAGGGCGGCGACGACCGGGTCGCCCAGGCGGCTCTCGGCCACCACCCGGGAGAACTCCTCCGACAGCGGCGGCCCCGACTCCTCGCACATCATCTGGATGGCCCGCAGGAACGTGTGGCCGGCGGACAGCGAGGAGGCCACCAGCGTGAGGGCGTCGGGGAGCTGGTCCTGGAAGGCCTGGCGGCGCTTGGCGATCCGCCGCCGCACCACCACCGGCCCCGCCGAGGCGGCGACCAGCGCCCCCACCACCGCCAGCGGGAGGGACGACGTCACGAACAGCAGGGCGGCGGCCACGCCCAGCGACCCGCCGAGGACCACGATCAGGAACTCGCCCGGGCGCAGGGGGATCTTGGCCCGCTCCAGGGCGTGCGAGAGCGACCGCTCGCGGTCGAAGTGCTCGACGACCTGGCCGGCCAGGTCGACGGCCCGGTCGGTCAGGGGGCTGGCCGGGTCGACCCGCTCCTCGTCGAGGGAGATGGGGGTGAGACCCAGCAGCTCGTCGATGGCCCGGGCCCGCTCCTGGCGGTAGAGCAGCCCGGCCGCCACCATGAAGGCGGCGCCCACCAGCACGGCGAGGACCGGGAGGGCCATCGTCGCCTCCTAGGCCGTGTGCTTGCGCCGTAGGAGACGGCGTTGGCGGCGGGACCCCGCTTCCTCGGCGGGCTCGTCGGCCTCCAGCACCCGGGACAGCCCACCCTCCAGCACCTTGGCCACCTCGCCCCGGGGGGCGTAGGCCAGCATCGGCATGCCCATGTTGAGCGAGCGGTTCACCTCCTTGCCGTAGGGCACGACGATCGAGAAGCCCTGAGGGAAGTACCTGGTGATCGCCTCCACGTCGATGCCCACGTCCCGCTCGACCTTGTTGAGGACGAGTTGCACCCGCTCCCCCGGCACCTTGAGCTGCTTGAACGTGCTCAGCAGCACCCCCAGGTTGCGGACGCTGGGCAGGTCGAGGGTGGCGATGGCGAAGATCTGGTCGGCCTGCTCGAGGCTCACCAGCACCGCCTCGCTCAGGGCCGCGGGGGTGTCGATCACCACGTAGTCGAACCGGGCGCGGGCGGCGTCGATGACCTTGTTCACCTCGGCCGCCTCGATGCCGTCGGCGTCGGCCGGCTCGTCGGGGGCGGCCAGCACGTGGATGCCGGTCTCGTGGACCGCGACTGCGTCCTGGAGGCGCCGGGGCAGGTCGTCGGCCGTCCCGTCCGCCGCCAGCAGGTCGGCGATGGTGGCCTTGGGCTTCAGGCGCAGCGCGGTCGACAGCTCGCCGAACTGGAGGTCGAGGTCGATGAGGCACGTGCGCTTCTTGAACTTCGACTGGAGGTGGTAGGCGACGTTGGTGGCGAAGAACGTCTTGCCGCAGCCACCGGTGGCGGAGACGACGGCGATGACCGATCCCCGGGCGTCGCCGGAGCGGCGCTCCTCCCGGATGGGGAGGGCGGGGCTGGCCCAGCGCACCTCGAGCGCCTCCTCCAGGGCCTCCAGCAGCACCTCGTCGGGGACGGGCAGGCGGAGGATGTCGACCGCGCCGGTGCGGACCGTCTCCCGCAGGCTGCTGGTGCGCCAGCGGTCGAAGGCGAGCACCACGCTGGCCTGGGGGAGCTGGAGCCGGAGCCGGCGCAGGTCGCGCATGCGGTCGAGCTCTCCCACCGCGGGGCCGGCCACCAGGACGTCGATGCCGCCGTGCTCGTCGCCCGCCGCCTCCAGGGCGTCGAGCGTCGGGTAGCTCGTCACCTCGGGCCGAGGGCGCAGGGCGCGGGTCACCGACGTGACCTGGTCGAGCAGGGCCTGGCCGCCGTCGACGACCGCGATCCGGGGAAGTCGCATGGGCTACAGGGCCTGGAGGACCTGGGACGGGCCCGCCCCGGGCGTGCTGACGGTGCCCTCGCCCTTGGGGATGAGGTCGAAGTAGAGCTTCTCGAACTCGGTGAGGTAGATGAGCCGCTCCGCCTCCTGGGGGGTGACGGCGAGGAGGTAGACGAACGAGCCTCCGGGCTGGCCCTGGTTGGAGGGCAGCCCGGTGCCGTTGACGTTCAGCACCTCGGCGCCCTGGAGCACGAGCTTGACGCCGGGCGAGCCGCCCTCGCCGCCGCTCACGCTGTAGATGTCCACCAGGTCGCCGGCGCCCACGAAGCCGGCCACGCCGGGCACGGCCGCCAGCTCGAGGGCCAGGGCCCGCTTGCCGGCGGGGATCTGGACCGTGCCGATCCGGGTCTGGGGGGCGGCGAACATGTCGGCCGTCACCACCGTGCCGGCCGGGATGGCTCGGGCCGCCACCTTCCCCGAGAGCTGGGTGGGATCGGTCAGGGCGCCCTCGGGGCGGGTCGCCACGTCGACCTTGCGGGTGCGCAGCAGGCCCTCGGCCATGGCGGACGAGCCGGCCGTGCCCGAAGACACCGGGCCCTCGGCGTAGAGGACCTCCACCTTCGACGCCGATCCCTCCCCGCCCGAGCGGCTGCCCAGGAAGGCGGCGCTGGCCGTTCCGCCGGCGAAGATCAGGAAGCCGACCAGCAGCACGACCTTGGACTTCTTCTGCATCGGTGCTCGCATCTCGCCTCCCTTGGTGAACTTTTGGCCACGGTGCGTGTGATCCGGGCGGCTCCCTTTCATCGGCCGGCCGGCTCAAGGAGTTGAGGAGAGATGTCGAGGAATCGACCGTGCGCCGATTCCGCCACTCTGCGCGGTTGGACCAGCGAGGAATGGCACTCACCGAGTTCGCCATCGTCCTCCCCCTGTTCCTCTCGTTGCTGTTCGGGGTGGTCACGGGCGGCCTCGCCTACTCCTCCAAGGTGGCCGTGGTGGAGGCCGTACGGGAAGGGGCCCGGTTCGGCGCCAGCCTCAAGCTCGGAACGGGCCCGACCGCGGTGGCCGACTGGGAGCTGGCCGTTCGCCAACGGGTGGTGGCCGCGTCGGGAGGCGAGCTGGCCCTGGCCGACGTGTGCGCCCGCCTGGTGCTGCCCACCGGCGGGACCCAGTGCGACCTCACCGACCCGGCCGGCGCCTCCGGCGAGCCCAGCGTCCACCTCGTGAAGGTGTCGGCCGCCAAGGACGCCACCCTCGAGTTCCTCTTCTTCCGCACCCACACCACCCTCGGCGGCAAGCTCACCGCCCGCTACGAGCGCGACACGGGATGACCCCCATCCGTCGCATCGACCCGGGCGAGGAGCGGGGGGTCATCCTCGTCGTCACCGCCCTCATCGTGGTGGCGCTGGCGGTGGTCGTCGCCCTGGTCGTCGACCTCGGCCAGTTGCGCACCGACCGGCGCACCAACAAGTCGGTGGCCGACGTCGCCGCCCGGGCCGGCATCTCCCGCCTGCCCTTCGGGCCGTGGGCGGGAGTGTGCCAGGCCCGCCGGTACCTGCTCGACAACGCCCGGGGCTTCTCGGCCTTCGACGCCGGCTCGGAGACGTGGTCGAACGCGGCCAGCCCGCCCACCGTCCACGCCTCGTCCCCCTGCCCTGCCAACCCCCTCACGCCGGACGCCACGCCGTGCCAGCCCAACGCCCCGGGCACGTGGGCCAGGCTCCAGGCCACCGCCGGCGGAGGACGGTTCACCGTCGAGATCCAGGCCGGCTACGCCATGCCCGACAGCCGCTTCGGCGAGGACACGGCCCTCGCCGACACCGGCGACCCGGCCGCCGGCTCGTGCGACAACCTGGCCGTCATCGTCACCCAGCGGCGGCCGCTGCTGTTCGCACCTGTCGTCGGCATCGCCGACGGCGAGACCCGGGTGCGGTCGGTGGGCCGGCTGAACGCGGTGGAGACGCTCGAGTTCGTGGCGGCCCTGCAGCTCCTCGAGGAGCACAAGTGCGCGGTGCTGGAGACAGGCGGGGCCAACACCCGGGTGATCTCCCAGCCGTTCGGCACCTACCCGGGCACGATCCAGATCGACTCGGCGGCCGACTCCGGCAGCTGCCCCAGCCCCATCCTCAACGGCCAGGCCACCAGCGGCGGGCCGTCGATCGTGGCCTGCAGCGCCGACTCCACCAACCCGAGCTGCTCGGGCGGCACCGGCACCCGGGCCTCGCGCATCGGCATCTACGCCCTCAACTTCACCCGCCCGGCCGGTTACGTCACCAGCGCCTACCCGTCGACCTACGGCGACACCAGGGCCATCGCCTCCCCCCGCACCGGCCGCAAGTACGCCGACCGGCGCTACCGGGAGAACATCAGGGCCCTCGACGCCACCGTGAAGTCGACGATCACGGGCAACTCGGGCCGGCCCCCGGGCTGCGCAGCCGTCGTCGACAGCTCCTGCACCGGCAACGGTGTGACCTGGCTCGTGCTGCAACCGGCCGACTGCAACAGCTTGGCGACGTTCTTCCTGCTGCCCGGCCGGACGTCGGCCCCCAACATCTGGTTCAACTGCGACCTCAACGTCAACACCCCTCTCACCCTCACCGCCTCCGACGCCTCCATCGTGGTGACCGGGCAACTCCAGGTGGGCAGCACCTTCACCGTCACCGATGCCCGGCGGCTCTACGTCGGGGGACGGTCCACGGGGAACAAGGTGGGTCTCGACGTGGGCACCGGCGGCACCTTCACCGTCAACGCCGGCAGCCATCTCACGTGCAAGACGCGCAACGAAGTGGGTCACACCACCCGGCTGGTGGTCGGCAGCGGGTCGATGAAGGTGGCCTCGGGTTCCACCATGCGCCTGTGCCAGACGGTCGTGCTGCTGGCCAGCGGGTACGACAAGGTGCCCACGGCGGACGGCAGCTCGCCGTGCCAGACGTCCGCCTGCGTCAACTACACGGGGAGCATCAGCATCTCCTCGGGCGGCTTCGTCGACTGGTCCGCGCCCAACGAGATCCGCGACCGCCTGCCCACCGCGGCCGAGCTGGCCACCACCAACCCCTTCGAGGACCTGGCCCTGTGGACGGAGGCGGGCGGCAACGCCAACAGCATGGCGGGCGGGGCCACCACCAGCATGGCCGGGTCGTTCTTCATGCCCAACGCCGACGCCTTCAACCTGACCGGCGGCGGGGCCCTGCCCGTCTACCTCAGCGCCCAGTTCATCGCCACCAGCATGAAGGTCAGCGGGGGCGCCACCGTCAACCTGGTGCCCAACCCCCTCGACTCCATCCCCACGTCGGTCTACACGGTGCTGCTCGTGCGCTGACTCACGGGGGCCCCTCGATGGGCACGGGTTCGATGCCCCGGTCGGCGGGCTGGAAGCCCAGCACCCGGCCGTAGAACGACAGCTCCGCCTCCACCGCCCGCCGCACCGTCTCCGCCTTGCGGAACCCGTGCTGCTCGCCCTCGAAGGTCACGTAGGCGAAGGCCACGCCCGACGCCCGTAGGGCCCGCACCAGCGCTTCGGCCTGCGACGGCGGCACCACCGCGTCCTCCAGGCCCTGGAACAGGATCACCGGCGAGCGGATCCGGTGGGCGGCGTGCAGAGGCGACCTCCGCCGGTACAGCTCGCGCTCGTCCGGATAGGGGCCGACCAGCCGGTCGAGGTAGCGCGACTCGAACTTGTGGGTGTCGATGGCCAGCGTCTCCAGGTCGGCCACGCCGTAGTAGCTGGCCCCCGCCGCGAACATCCCGGGATGGAACGCCAGGGCGCACAGCGTGGTGAACCCACCGGCGCTGCTCCCGCGTACCAGCAGGCGGTGGCCGTCGACCTCGCCGGCCTCGGCCAGGTGGCGGGCGGCGGCCACGCAGTCCTCCACGTCGACGACCCCCCACCGGCGGTCGAGCAGCTCCCGGTAGGCCCGGCCGTAGCCGCTGCTCCCGCCGTAGTCGACGTCGACGACGGCGATCCCCCGGCTCGTCCAGTACTGGATGTCGAGGTTGAGCGAGGGCACCGCGGACGACGTCGGCCCGCCGTGGCTGCGCACCAGCAGGGGCGGGCGCTTACCGGCGGGCCCGGCGTACCCGTCCAGCCGGGGGGCGTAGAAGAAGGCGTGGGCGGTCCGCCCGCCCGCCGAGGGGAAGCTCAGCGGCCGGGGCTCGGAGATCGCCCCGGCCGGCACCCGGGCCGCCCCCTCCCGGCTGGAGCGGACCACCCGCCAGTCGCCGGCATCCATGTCGATGGTGACGAGGGCGGGGGCGGACGTGGCCGAGGCGGCGATGGCCGCCACCGTCGAGGGGCCGCACGGCCGGAGCCCGGACAGCACGGTGAAGGGCAGGTCGAGCGGCTCGGCCCGGCCGCCGGCCACCGTGCCCAGCGCGTCCAGCCCCCGGCGCGACCACACCGCCACCAACCGCCCGTCGGGCACGAACGTGTAGCTCGACTGGCCGAAGACCCAGTCGGGCTTGGCGAACTCGGCGTCGGCCTCGGCCAGCGGTCGGTCGGCGGCGGCCTCGGTGTACAGGTTCCACCACCCGGTCCGGTCGGACACCCAGTGCAGCACGCCGCCCGGCGACCACCGCGGCTGGGAGACCGAGACGGCCCGCCCGCCCGCCACCCGGGTGGCGGCCGTCACGCCGCCGCCGTCGAGGTCGCCCACCCACAGCTCGGTCCCGTCCCACGGCATGTCGGGCAGGTGCCACACCAGCCACGCCAGCCGCCGTCCGTCGGGGCTGACCCGGGGGGCGGCGTAGAAGTCCGCGCCGGCCGCCACCACCACCGGCTCGCCGCCCACGAGCGGCACGGCCACCAGGTCGTTGACCACCTCGTCGCGGTGACGCTCCCGCACGCACACCACCCACCGCCCGTCGGGCGTGACGGCCGGGTCGGCGTAGCGGGCCGAGCGGTCGTCGGGGGTGAGCGGCCGGGGCTCCCCAGGAGGCTCGGCCCGCCACAGCCGCCTGTCGGCGTCGTTCGAGAACACCACCGTGCCTGCGTGCACGGCAAAGGCCCGCCCGCCGTACTCGTGCACCCGGGAGCGGACCGAGAAGCGGTCCGCCAGCACGTCGGCCCCGTCGCACACCAGGGCCACCCGGCCCCCTTCGGCGGGCCGCCCCTCCGTCCACCACAACCGCCCGTCGGCGCCCACCTCGGGCGAGCCGAGGGTGACGGTGCGCTCGACGAGGACGTCGGCCGTGATCGGCGACGGCCAGCCGCCGAACGGGACTACCTGGCCGTGTTCTTCACCCACTCGCCCATGGCGAAGACGGCGTCGCCGTCACGGGTGGTGCCGTGGCGGGAGGGGTTGTGGAAGCGGCCTTCCTGCCCGGGGGGCAGGGCGAGGGTGTTGCTGCCCAGCGGCGAGGTCAGGGACTCCGACCGGGGGAGGGCGGCGGTGAGGCGGCCGACGTCGTCCTGGGAGATGCTGCCGTCGTTGCCGCCCCGCACGACCAGCGTGGGCACCCGCACCTTGGCCGCCTCCGCCGCCGGGTCGAAGGCGAACAGGCCACGCAGGTAGGCGGCGTCGGCGGTGAAGACCAGCCGCAGCTCCTCGGGCATGGCGGCCACGTTGGGGGGCGTGCCGGTGGAGACCAGCTGGGCGGCGGCGGTGCGCATCTCGTCGGACACGGCCTGGGCCTTGGCCTGGTCGGGGATGCCCCGGAGGAAGTCGGAGGCGAGCACGTCGGGCACCGGCCGGCCCGGCGTGGAGATGAGCACCACACCCTTCACCCGGGGGTCGGAGGCCAGCAGCATGGCGATGAACCCGCCCTGGTCGTAGCCGACGACGGTGATGGGCTGGTTCTGGGTCTCCCGGCGCTCGGCCAGGAAGTCGAGGGCGGCCCGGGCGTCGGCCACCAGGTCGTCCCACGTGAGGGGCGTGCCCGGCGGCAGCTGCACCGCTCTCGACGCCCGCCGGTCGTAGCGGAGGCTCACCAGGCCCGAGCCCGCGAACTGCTCGGACAGGTCCTGGTAGAGCGGGTCGGGGAGGCTGCCCTCGAGGGTGATGCCGCCGTTGCGGTCCTGGGCCCCGCCACCGGGCACGATCAGCACGCCCGGCGCCCGGCCCGTGCCCAGCTGGGAGGGGATGGTAAGGGTGGCGCCCAGGCGGAGCCCGCCCGCCCCCCGCACCTCGGCGGGCCGGTCGACGAACGACCCGTCGTTGAACTCGGTGGCGGTCGCGCCACCTTGCGCGTCCAAGGCCACGTCGGCCCCGTCCGTCGAACCCCCGCCGCCCCGGCCCACGAAGGCCAGGCCGCCGATGACCACGAACACCGCCCCCGCCACCGCCACCGGCACCGCCCACTTGCGCGGCTTGCGCTCCTCGACGTGGCGGGCCCTGGCCGACGCGGTGGGGGCGGTGGCGGCCGCCCCGCCCGTGCAGCGCCGGCACTTCACGCCCACCGCGGTGTGGACGATGCAGTCGGTGCACAGCGGCGAGCTGCACACTCCGCAGGTGGCGACCCGCTCCCGCTTCTTGTGGTTGGCGCACGCCGAGCTGGTGGGAGCGGTTTGCATCCTGCGACCTCCTCCGTGGGGCAGGGAACGCCGCGCCGGCCCACCGGACACCGCCCACACCCCCGTTCGAACTGGAGTCTACGCCGGGACCGGGCCGGCTCCGGGGGGTCACTTCCCCCCGGAGGCCGGCCCGCGACGATCCCGGTACTACCTGACCTTGGCCGCTTCGGTCGTCTTCCTGGGGGCGGTGTCGCCGCCCGCCTTCCGCTTGGAGGACCACGCCACCAGGGTGAGGATCAGGCCCACCGCCAGCAGGCCGATGACCCCGGCCAGGATGGCCTTGGTGGCCCGGGAGGCGCCGCCGCCCAGAGCCTCGAACTGCACCTGGGACACGAAGATGTCCTGCACGCCGCCGCCGATGCCCTGGGTGTCGACCGGGTTCTCCGGTGCGACCACGCCCGCCTCGCCACGGGAGAGGCGGGTGTCGTCCCACGCGATGACGGCGTACTCGTTCGTCGAGGCCAGGCTGGGCGGCGAGTTCTGGTCGAAGTTGTTGCCCCAGACCCCGAACCGCCGGTCGATCGTCTGGTCGGTGATGCGGTAGTTCTTCGACCAGGTCACGCCGTCGTCCTCGGAGTAGGCGTAGTAGACGTCCATGCCCCGGATGCCCGGGTCGTCACGGAGGTCCCACCACACCGCGTCGACGCGGCCGTTGGGCGACACCTCGATGTTGGGCAGGTACTTGCCGAACAGCTTGGACTGGTCGTCGTCGGCCAGCCGCCGCGGCTCGCTGAACGTCTGGCCGCCGTCGGTGGAGCGGATGTAGCCCACGTCGGCGTAGGTGTTCAGCTCGCCCGGGTGCCGCCACTCCCACACGACGTGGACCGTGCCATTGGGGCCGCCGCCCGGGCTCCACGCGATGCGGGGGTTCTGGGCGTTCTCGTAGGTGAAGGGCCGGGCGAGCACGCCTTGCCACGTGCGGCCCTGATCGGTCGACTTCGACACCACGATGGCCCGAGGGGCCCCGCCCACGTTGGCGATCTCCGACATGTAGGTGACGTAGAGGTTGCCGTCGTCGTCGGCGGTGAGGCCCTGGCCGTTGGAGGAGGCCCCGAAGTTCTCCAGCTTGCTGGGCGTGGCCGCCGCCGATCCCTCCGGCGGGATGGTGGTGGTGGCCCCCGGGGCGGTGGTGTTGGTCGTCCGGGTGGTCAGCGCCTGCTGGCGCACTTGCTCGCTGGCGTAGGGGTTGCCCAGCGCCGACACCGGCTCCTCGAAGGTGCGCCCCCCGTCGCGGGAGATGGCCACCATCGGGTGCTGCGGGAAGGCGTTGGGGGCGGTGCGGTTCGTGAACGCCCGCCGGTACAGCACGTAGACCGTGTCCTCGCTGCCCGACTCCCGGTCGACGTAGAGGCCGGTCACGGGCCGGTTGTTCTCCTGGTCGGCGTCGCGGGTGGTGCGAGCGTCCCGGGCGAACACCGTCGTCCAGTTGTCGCCCAGGTCGTCGGAGCGGGCCACGATAATGCTGGTCTGGGTGCGGGTCGTCTCGTCCCAGGCGTGGGTCGCCAGGTAGAGGGTGCCGTCACGGCCGAACGCCACCGGGGCGTGGAAGATGTTGGAGTTGGCCGCCTGGCAGTACGGCTGGGTGTTGATGGCGGGGTTGGAGTCGAGGATCCGCCACGTCTCGCCGCCGTCGGTGGAGCGGATGACGCCGCACTGGCGGGCCCGGAACTCGATGAACCCGCCCACGATGATCTTCGGGTTGTCCGGGTGCACGGCGAAGCCGGGCGGCGAGTAGGTGCGACCTGGGCTCAGGTCGGCCTTGGTCGCGTTGACGGGTTTGGTGAGCCGGAGCGGTTCGTCGGCGGCGAGCGCAGCTCCGTGCGCCACCAGCATCGCTCCCGCCGCGGCCAGCGCTGCCAGCCGCTTTGCGGACTTTCTGGTCATGCATTCCCCCTGGTATCGGAACCTGTCCGCCGATCGGCATCTCCGATCGGTGCCCGCCGATTTCCCCCATGTCTCGGCCGCCAGCCTGGGGCGCCGATCCGGCTGGTCTAGCACCGAACCGGGTCGCAATGTCGGCCACGCAGAACGGCCCCCCCGAGTTCTCGAGGGGGCCGCCCAACGTTCATATTGCTCCGGGGAGTTCCCCGGTGACTGCAGCGATCAGCTGCGGGCCCGCACCGCCTCCGGCGCACGGGCGCCACGGCGACCGGCGAAGAGGGCGGCCATGCCGGCCACGAACATGCCGACGCCGGCAACGCCGAGGCCGATGAGGGCCAGCGTGGCGCCGCTGATGTCGTTGTCAGTGGTCACCAGGCCGACCGGGCGAGCGGTGTCCTGCGCGGACACGGGCGCACCGACCACGGGGGCTGCGCCGTTCTCGGGCGTGACCGTGAGCAGGGCGCGGATGGGCAGCTGGGAGAGCTTGCCGTCAGCGCCGCTCTGGCTGAAGACCACGACGTAGTTCCCGGCCTTGGCATCCTCGGGGACGGTAAAGGTGCCGGTCACGGTGTTGTTAGGGCCACGGTCGAACGTGGCCAGAACGGGCCCGTCGAGGGCGTTCCAACGCACGGTGACCGGGTCGGCCTTGGAGAAGTTGGTGCCGTTGACGGTGACTTCCTGGCCGGGCTTGGCGTTGACCGTCGACAGGTTCACCGCAGGGCCGGACACGCAGGCCCATGCCGTCGCACCGGCGACGAGCACGGCACCGGCAGCCCCGAGGCCACCAATCGCCCACCTTCGCATTCTCATGTACAGCCTCCTTGCATGTGCTCCGCAACCTGCGGCGCCACTGGTCGGGCGTCGGTGCGAGCCCCACGTGTGCCAAGCGACAGCCAGCCGATGCCGCCTGCGCCGTGAAGAACCCCCGTCCCGTGCTGGGCATTCTACGGCCCCCCGTTTACCGGGCTCAATAAGTGCTTTTGGCACCTAGTCGTTCTGCGCGTCAGGGGGGGTCCGATTCGCATTTGCGCAGGTCAGACTGGATGCGGAAACTGTACAGCCGAGTCGCATATAGCTGTAGCTTTGGTCTACCGACCGCGTCACTATTGCGGCTCCGTACCCGTGGATGAGACACTGCTAGAGCCGAGGCGGGAGGAGACGTAGGCACCTGCGAGCGCTTCCCGCCCGGTGCAGTCCAATCGGATCAACCAAAGAGGTGGGAATTGAACCTGCGTAAGAAGGTAACGGTCGCCTTCGGCTCCGCCGCTGCGGCCACCGTCATCGCTGGTGCTGCGGCGTTCGCCTGCACCAACCTGGCGACCCTCAACCTGTCCAGCTCGGCCGGCAAGGCGGGCGACACCGTCACCGTCACCGGTTCGTCGTTCAACG
>JBKHXX010000018.1:0-22748 GCA_046565765.1 Acidimicrobiia bacterium
AGAGGCGAGGCACTTCCCCCTCTCTTATCTCCCGAGATCCAGGGGGACGGCAGTGCTGATTGACGACCTTCCGGCGCTCGTCGGTGCGCTTGACGGGCTGTGTGCCGCAGACCCGGCATGTCTGGCCGATGGCGAGACGGTCGTTGCGTTGTACGTCCAGCTCGAGCGGCTGAAGGCGGTCGTCACGCGGGCCACGGCGGCGTTCGACTCGGGACGCACGTGGGAGGCAGACGGCGCCCGATCATCTGCGGCGTGGGTGTCCACCCGGTGCCGCACGCCCGTGATGGCCGCCCGGGCGACGGTCCGGGTGGGCCGGGAGCTGCGGTCGATGGAGGCCACCGAGCGAGCCTGGCTGGCCGGCGAGGTGGGCGAGGCGCACGTGGAGGCGCTCGCCACACAGCGGCGAGCGGTCGGCGCCGAGCGGTTCGATCCCGACGAGGGAGAGCTCGTCGACCGGGCCAAGGAGCTCAGCTACCGGCACTTCCGCCGGGTCCTGGCCTACTGGTCGCAGGTCGTCGATCCCGATGGGTCCGAGGAGCGGGCGGCCGAGCAGCGAGCGGGCCGGCGGGTCCACCTGTCGGCCAGCTTCGAAGGCGTGTGGTTCCTCGACGGCGTGCTCGACCCGATCGGCGGCGAGGTCGTGTCGCGGGTCTTGGGCAAGATCGAGGACGAGCTGTTCGATGCGGAATGGGCCGAGGCGAAGCGGCGGGTGGGCGGCGACGTGCGGCCGTCGGACCTGGAGCGGACGCCGGCCCAGCGGCGGGCCGACGCTCTGATGGAGATGGCCCGACGCGCCTCGGCCACCGCCCCCGGCGCACGCCTACCGGAGCCCCTCCTGACGGTCCTGGTCGGCTACGAGACGTTGGCCGGGCGGGTGTGCGAGCTGGCCAGCGGGACGGTGGTCACTCCCGGGTCGCTCCTGCCGTGGCTGACCGAGGCCCACGTCGAGCGGGTGGTGTTCGACGGGCCCGACCGGGTGACGAACGTGGGGCCGAGACGGCGGCTGTTCTCGGGTGCCACCCGGCGGGCCGTCCAGGTGCGGGACCGCGAGTGCTACTCCGAGTTCTGCGACGTCCCCGCCGAGGACTGCGAGATCGACCACGTCAGGCCGTTCGGGCACGGGGGCCCGACGATCGACACCAACGGCCGGCCGGCGTGCGGCTACCACAACCGCCACCGGCACGGCCCGCCCCCGTGACGGCCTATTCGGCCGCGTCGGCCAGGGATTCCGACAAGGAGGGATGCACGAACAGGCTGTCGACCACGTCGGTGACGCGAAGGCCGGCGGTGACGGCCAGGGCGACGACGGCGATCAGCTCGGCCGCGTGGCGGCCGACGATCGAGCCGCCCAGGACGACGCCGGTGGCCGGGTCGGAGACGATCTTGACGAACCCCCGCGGGTCGTCGTTGATGAGGGCCTTGGCGTTGGCCGCGAACGGAACCTTGGTGACGCGGATCTTGCGGCCGGTGGCGAAGGCCTCGGCCTCGTGGACGCCGACCTCGGCGATCTCGGGCTCGGTGAAGATGGCCGAGGCGGCCTTGTCGTAGTCGAGGTGGCGGTGCTGGCGGGTGGAGTAGCCCATCACGTGCTCGGCGATCTTGCGGCCCTGCATCGAGGCCACGGACGAGAGCGGCAGCTTGCCGGACAGGTCGCCGGCCGCGTACACGTTGGGCACGTTCGACTGGCAGTGCTGGTTGACGGGGACGAAGCCCCGGTCGTCGACCTCGACGCCCGCCTCCTCGAGGCCCAGGCCCTCGGAGTTGGGGATGGACCCGATGGCCAGCAGCACGTGGCTGCCCCGCACGACGCGGCCGTCGTCGCAGCGCACGGCGACGACCTCGCCGGCCTCGCCTTCCCGGTCGATACCGGCGGCCTTGGCCCCCTTGACGAGCACCACGCCCCGGCGGAGGAAGTCCTCCTCCAGGGCGGCGGCCACCTCGGGGTCCCGGTCGGGGAGCACCTGCTGGCGGCTCACGATCAGGCTCACCTTGGAGCCGAGCGAGCGGAACATGTGCACGAACTCCACGCCGGTCACGCCCGAGCCCACGACCACCAGGTGGTCGGGGACGGTGGGCGGGGGATAGGCCTGGCGGGTGGTCAGCACGCGGTCGCCGTCGGGCTTGGCCCAGTCGGGCTGGCGGGGGCGGCTGCCGGTGTTGAGGACGATGGCGTCGGCCGGGATCGTCTCGGAGCCGTCGGGGGTGTCGACGGCCACCGTGTGGGCGTCGACCAGCCGGCCGCTGCCCTGCACCATGCGCACCCCCTGGCTGCTCAGGAGGTCGACGACGGATGACCGGAGGTGGTCTTCGATGTCGGTGATGCGCCGCTTGAGGGCGTCGACGTCGACGGCGGCCTGGAGGGCGCCCAGCCCCATCCCCGACGACCGCCGGGCGAACGAGATGGCGTTGCCGGTGGCGATCATGGCCTTGGACGGGATGCAGTCCCACAGGTGGGCGGCCCCGCCGACGACGTCGCGCTCGACGAGGGTGACCTCGGCGCCCAGCCGGGCGGCAGTGGTGGCGGCCTGGTTACCGGCCGGGCCGCCACCCACGATGACGAGTCGTACGGGCCGTACGGGCACGACCCGAACCTACCCCTACTGCCAGATGTGATACGTCACGTCAGCCGCGTCGCCGCTGTCCTTGTGCATGAACAGGTCGAAGCGGTCGAGGCCGCGAGACGTGGCCCCCGGCCCACCCACGAACGTGTCGGTGGCCAGCACCAACTGGACCCACGGGCCCCACCCGCCGGTGCCGAAGGGCAGGGCGTAGGCCAGCCCGTTGGTGCCCCGGACGAAGACGAGCAGGTTCCCCGGCTCCCAGGAGGTGACGTCGGGCTCGGAGGCCAGCGTGCCCTGGTCGCCGACGGGCTTGAACCAGGCCGTCCAGCCCACGCCGTCGTAGAACTTCTGCCAGAGCTTGTTGTCGGCGCCCCGGGCGAACAGGTCGACGCGCTCGGAGCTGCCCCAGGCCACCGTGCCCGGCTCGGACTTGGCCGTGCTCTCGCCGAAGATGCCCCCGCTGGGTGCGCCCTGCCAGATCCAGCCGCTGTTCCAGGCGCCGTCGTAGAACCGCTCCCAGACCGAGCCGTCGGTGCCGACCACGAACACGTTCAGCCGGTCAGAGCCGCGGGTCGCCACCTCGGGCGCCGAGGCCAGCGTGCCGTCGTCCCCGAAGGGCTTCAGCCACTCCGACCAGTTCTGCCCGCCGTCGTTGGAGAACCGCTGCCACAGCTTGTCGTCCTGGCCACGGACGAAGACGTCGAGGCGGCCCGGGCCCCACGACGTGATCGACGGGTTGCCCTTGATGGCGCCGCTGGACGGCCTGCCGAGGTCCTGCCAGGCGGTCCAGTTGGTGAGGGGGAAGTCCTCTCGCGTCCAGCGGACGTCGCCGTCGGCGTCGACCACGACGACGTCCAGGCGGCTGAGGCCCCGCACCGCGGCGGCGTCGGGGCTGCTGTCGGGCTTGGCCACCGCCTCGGAGCGGATGGCGGCCGGACCGTGGCCCGGGCCCCGGTGGGGAGCGGTGGTGGTGGTGGTGCTGGTGGAGGTGGTGGACGAGGTCGACGACGTGCTCGTCGACGACGTGCTGCTGGTCGACGACGTCGTCGGTGCGTTGTTGTTCCACGAGATCTCGAACGTGCTCACGTACTTGGCGGCCGTGACGCCCGGGAAGATGTGGACCTGCTCCGACGTGTTGCGGGTCTCGGAGGTGCCGTCGTTGTAGGTGGCCTTGACCTCGGTGATGTTCACCGTGCCGCTCTTGGCCACGATGAACCCCTGGCCCTGCGACGTCCCCCCGGCCACGATCGACACCGAGTCTGCCGCCGGAGGCGCAGGATTGGTCGACGACGTGCCGCACTGCGACACGCTGGTGCAGGTGATGGTCGTCGTGAAGCTGGCGGCGTGGGCCGCCGTCGACATCAGGCTGATCCCGGCGACGACCACGGCGATGGCCACCCCTAGCGCACCCGGCACGCGTCTACGCACTACGAACCTCCTCCTGATCGTCCCCTGACCGCCTTCGTGGGGTCCCGTCTGGTCGTTGGCTGCTCCGTCTGTAGGCCAAGGGAAACGTGCCCGCCTGCACCCCGCTCTCACCCGCCGGACCTCCTCGGTCGTCCTGTCCGGGCGTGAAGCCTAGGGCACGAGCCGGGCGGCGTCGCCTGCGGGCGTGAGCGGGGCCCCGCCGTCGCCCGGAGTCCCACCTCCTCCGAGCGCCCGCCCGGCGCTGCTTGCCGTGCCTTCGGCCAATGCCGCCCTTCCCCCGTCTGCCTATCCCAACAACGGACGGCGGAGAGGAATCGTTGACACGCCCTCAAACGAGCGTGAGAACGACGGCCCCGGCGACGGCCGCCTGAACGCCCACGGCGAGGCGTCGCGAGCGGGGGTCCCACGCCTGGAGGCGCTGGTGGAGGCGCCGGAGCTGCGACGGCTCCCGTACACCGGCTGCGACCAGCACCACCAGCCCCCGGGCGGTGCCGAACACGAGGCCGATGGCCAGGCCGCCGGCGGCCGAGCCGGTCAACACCGCGAGGATGAGGGTGAGGTAGACGGTGAAGCTGTTGACGACGGTGACCACGCCCAGGCCGAGCTGGAACCCGTAACTGGCCCCGTAGACCCACCCCCGGTACTGGGTGAGCATCTCCTCGTCGACCTGGCGGTGGATGGTGGGCACCGAGAGGCCGCCCAGGCCCAGGTCGAGCGCCACCCCGGCCAGGGCCAGGCACACCACCAGCGCCGGCATCGGGGGGATGTCGAGCCGCTCGCCGGCCAGGCCCAGGACGGTGCCCAGCAGGCCGGACGCGCCGATGGTGGCGACCAGGTAGGCGGCCACCGTGACGCCCCATCGTTGCCTGCGGGCCCGCTCCCCGAGCGGGTGGATGCTTGCCAGCATCGACTCGCCTCAGGGGGACCAGGTGGAGCGGAGGCCGGCGGCGACCGCCACCGCCATCCCCGCCACGAGGACGATCACTCCTCCGGCTCCGGGCCGGGGTAGAGGCGCGGATCGCCCGGCGTGATGCCCGCGGCCAGCAGCCGGCGGTCGATGTCGGCCTCGCTCTCGGCCACCCGGCGGCGGGCGCCTCCGGCGGCGGTGGCGGCATCGCCGACCGCCCGGCCCAGCAACGAGGCGACCTGCTCCCAGCTGTGGCCCGACCCCTGCCCCACGATCTCGCCGGTGGCCCCGTCGACGTGGAGGAAGTAGGGCGTGACCGGCACGCCGTAGGCCTGCCAGGACGCACTCGACATGACGACGGGATGGGCGGGCGGGGCCAGGTGGCGGATGCGGGCCTGGTCCTCCTCGCCCGCGTCCTTGGTGACGACCACCAGCCGCGTGCCCTCCGGCAGGCCCAGGTCGGCCGCGGGGCGGCGCAGGGCCCGCCAGAACTCGGTGCACGTGCTGCACGTGCTGGACAGGAAGGCGACGAGGGTGTCGGCGCCCGCATCCCGCACCGCCAGCTCCACCGGTTCGCCCTCCGGGGTCGTGCCCGCCAGGTCGACCCCGGTCGAGGCGGTGGCGGTGGGGACGGCCCGGGTACGGCCCAGGGTCAGGGCCTGGGCGCCGGCAGCGGCGCCGGTGCCGGGGCCCGCCTCGTCGCCGATGCCCGCCCCCAGGCGATGGAGGGTGCGGACGATCTCGGCGTGGGTGCGCAGCAGGCCCACCACCAGGACGGCCAGCAGGACCAGGGCCACCGCCTGGAACGCGACCAACGTGCTCACGGCGAGCGGAGGGTGGCGAGGGTGCGGGGGAGCACGGCGAGTACGGCGTAGGCCAGTCCGGCGGCCACCACCGCCAGGGTCAGGAACGGCACGCCGCCCAGCGGCTGCCCGTCGAGGGCGGAGGGCAGGCTGTAGCCGCCCGGGCCCAGGGCGACGGCGACGGCCACCCCGGCCGCGGCCACGTCGACCACGAGGTGGAGCAGGGACGGGGGCGAGTCGGAGGCGCCGAAGCACCCGCAGTCGTCGACGGCGGCGTCCTGGGTGAGGGCACGGGCGACGAAGCCGGCGAAGCCGAGGTAGAAGGCGGCCACCAGCCCGCTCAGCACCGCGCTGTCCACCGCCAGGGCGCCCAGCCCCACCACCACCTCCACCGCTCCCAGGATGCGGGCGGCGGGGGCGAGCGGGGCCAGGCCGGCGGCCCGCAGGGCACGGGCGGTGGGCGCGGGCCGCCGCAGCTTGAACAGGCCACCCAGCGCAAGGAGGGCTGCGGCGACGACGAAGGGCCCGGCGAGCATCCTCACTTCGGCGGCCAGGCTACCCCTCGTACTCCCCGAAGACGGTACGCAGGGCGTCGCTCACCTCGCCCAGGGTGGCCCCGGCCCGGAGGGCCTCCCGCATGGGAGGGAGGAGGTTGGCCGACCCGGCGGCGACCGCCTCGACGCCGGCCAAGGCCGCCGCCACCGCAGCCCGGTCACTCGCCGCCCGGGCCGCCCGCACCCGCTCGGCCTGGGCCCGCTCCAGGGAGGCGTCGGGGGCGAGCACCGCCACCGGTGCCGCATCCCCGTCCAGGCGGAACCGGTTCACCCCGACCACCACCTGCTCGCCCCGGTCGACGGCGGTGGCGGTGGCGTAGGCGGCTCTCTCGATCTCGTCCTGCTGGTAGCCGGCCTCGATGGCGGCCACCGCCCCGCCCAGCTCGTCGATGCGAGCGAGCAGCCGCCCGGCCTCGGTCTCGAGGGCGCCGGTCAGCTCCTCGACCAGGTACGAGCCGCCCAGCGGGTCGACGGCTCCGGGGATACCCGACTCGTGGGCCAGCACGTGCTGGGTGCGCAGGGCGAGGCGGGCGGCCGCCTCGCTGGGAAGGCCGAGGGCCTCGTCGTAGGCGTTGGTGTGCAGGCTCTGGGTGCCGCCCAGCACCGCGGCCAGGGCCTGGAAGGTGACCCGCACCACGTTGACCTCGGGCTGCTGGGCGGTGAGCGTGGAGCCCGCCGTCTGGGCGTGGAAGCGCAGCTTGGTGGACGCCTCCCGCCTCGCCCCGAACCGCTCGGTGGTGATCCGCCACCACATCCGCCGGGCGGCCCGGAACTTGGCCACCTCCTCGAACAGCTCGTTGTGGGCGTTGAAGAAGAACGACATGCGCGGCGCCACGTCGTCCACGTCGAGGCCGGCGTCGACGGCGGCCTGGAGGTAGGCGATGCCGTCGGCCAGGGTGAAGGCCAGCTCCTGGGCGGCCGTGGCACCCGCCTCCCGCAGGTGGTAGCCCGAAACGGAGACGGTGTTCCACTGCGGCAGGCGCTCGGCGCAGTAGGCCATGGCGTCGGTCACCAGCCGCATCGAGGCGCGCGGGGGGTAGATGTACGTCCCCCGGGCCATGTACTCCTTGAGCGGGTCGTTCTGGACCGTCCCCCGCAGGGCCGGCGGCGCCACCCCCTGCTCCTCGGCCACCAGCTCGTAGAGCAAAAGGAGCACGGCGGCGGTGGCGTTGATCGTCATCGACGTGGTCACCTCGGCCAGCGGGATGCCGGCGAGGAGGCGGCGCATGTCGTCGAGGGTCGAGATGGCCACGCCCACCCGCCCCACCTCGCCCTCGGCCCGGGGGTGGTCGGAGTCGTAGCCCATCTGCGTGGGCAGGTCGAAGGCGCACGACAGGCCGGTCTGGCCGGCCGCCAGCAGGAACCGGAACCGGGCGTTGGTCTCCTCGGCCGACCCGAAGCCGGCGTACTGCCGCATGGTCCACAGCCGCTCCCGGTACATGCCGGGATGGATGCCGCGCGTGTAGGGCGGCTGGCCCGCGCCGGCGCCGGGGTCCATGCCCCCAGCGTGGCGGGCTACAGGCCCAACGGCAACCGGTTGGGGGTGAAGGGCTGGGTGCCCGCCGCCAGCCGGACGGGATCGGCGACGGTGGCGTTCAGGTACGCCAGCTCCCGGGCGAGGTTGCCCACCCCGTTGGCGCCCACGAGCGGCGCCAGCTGCACCGTGCTGAGCACGCCCATGGCCCGTCCTCGGGAGTCGAGGAAGGCGCTGCCGGAGTCGCCCGGGATGCCCGGGGTGACGGTGTAGACGTTGGTGCTCCAGCCCCCACCCGTCTCGCCCAGGCTCAGGCCCGAGCCCGGAGGCTACCGCTACGGCTGCGGCGGTGCCTGGCGGGGGTGAGGCATGCAGAGCTCGTCGTACTCGGCGATGACGATCTCGCCCGCGTCCCCGCAGGCCGGGCAGGAGGGGTCGCGGGGCACCCGGAAGGTGCGGAACGACTCCTCCAGGGCGTCGTAGGCCATCAGCCGCCCGACCAGAGGGTCGCCCAGCCCCAGCAGCAGCTTGATCGTCTCCATGGCCTGGATGGAGCCGATGATGCCCGGCAGCACGCCCAGCACGCCCGCCTCGGCGCACGAGGGGGCCATCTCGGGCGGGGGCGGCTCGGGGAACAGGCAGCGGTAGCAGGGGCCGTCGTAGGGGGCGAAGACGGTGGCCTGGCCCTCGAAGCGGAAGATCGAGCCGTGGACGACGGGGATCTTCTTGACCAGCGAGGCGTCGTTGATCAGGTAGCGGGTGGGGAAGTTGTCCCCCCCGTCGAGGATGACGTCGTAGCCGTCGATCACGTCGAGGATGTTGTCGGCGCCCAGGCGGACGTCGTAGGTGACGACGTTCACGTCGGGGTTCATGGCCGTCAGCGTCTTCTTGGCCGAGTCGACCTTGCGGTCGCCCACCCGGTCGAGGTTGTGCAGGATCTGGCGCTGGAGGTTGGACTCGTCGACCACGTCCATGTCCACGATGCCCAGCGTGCCCACGCCGGCGGCGGCCAGGTAGAGGGCGGCGGGGGAGCCGAGCCCGCCCGCCCCCAGCAGCAGCACCTTGGAGTCGAGCAGCTTCTGCTGGCCGGCCTCGCCCACCTCGGGCAGCAGGAGGTGGCGGTGGTAGCGGTTGCGCTGGTCGGCGGCCAGGACCCTGGGGGTCGTCCACGGACGGCCCTCGTTCTTCCACTTGTTGAACCCGCCGGCCATGGAGACGACGTCGGTGTAGCCCAGCTCGGCCAGCGTCTTGGCTGCGAAGGCCGAGCGGTTGCCGCTGGCGCAGTAGACGACCACGGGGGCGTCGTACTGCGGCACCTTGCCCTCGACCTGGCTCTCGAAGTGGGCCCGAGGGAGGTGGACCGCGCCCGGGATGGCGCCCTGCTCGTACTCGCTGGGCTCCCGGACGTCGAGCACCACGGCGGCGGGGCTGGCGTCGATCAGGGCGGCGGCGCCGTCGGTGTCGACCTCGCGGATCTGGGCCTTGGTGCGGGCCAGGAGGTCACGGAAGTTGGGCATGAGGCAGGTTCCCCTACGCAGGAGTCGTTGGTCTAAAACCCTACCGCGCAGGTCGACATTCCCGCCCCCGGCCGGTCAACGCGCCGGTCAACGCACCAACAGCGGCAGCACCTCGCTGATCGGGGTGCGGAAGACGGCGCCGGCGAGATCGTCGTAGGGCGTGGGAGCGGCGTTGACGATCACCACCCGGGCGCCGGCCGCAGCCGCGGTGGGGACGACGTGGCAGGCGGGCGAGACGGTGAGCGTGGACCCGACTGCCAGCAGCAGGTCGGCCTGTTGGGCGGCCCGGAAGGCCCGGTCGAGGTCGGCCGCCACCAGGCTCTGGCCGAACGAGACCGTGGCCGACTTGAGGATGCCGCCGCAGCGGCGGCAGGCCGGGTCGTCCTCACCGTTGCGCAGCCGGTCGAGGATCGGCTCCATCGGCCCCCGGTCGTCGCACGACAGGCACACGAACTCCCGCATCGTGCCGTGCAGCTCGATCACCTTGGCCGGGTCGTGGCCCGCCCGCTGGTGCAGGCCGTCGATGTTCTGGGTGACGAGGGCGTGCAGCTTGCCCTGGTGCTCGAGGTCGACCAGGGCGAGATGGCCGGGGTTCGGCTCGGCCGTCCACGCCGGCGACGTCAGCCGGGCCTGCCACACCCCCTTCCGCACCTCCGGGTCCCGGAGGTACTCGGAGATGTGGGCGGACTTCTCCGCCTTGGGGTCCTTGGTCCACACGCCCTGCGGGCCCCGGAAGTCGGGGATCCCGGAGTCGGTGGAGATGCCCGCGCCGGTGAGGACCACCACCCGCTCGGCGGCCGCCACCCACGCCCGGGCCCGTTCGATGAGGTCGCGATCGTCGAGCACCGTCATCGGGCTCCACTCTGCCTCTTGACGGTTGGCGCCGCCGCCGGTAGAACATCGAAACAGCATGAAACAGCACGACACGTCTCTGGAGAGTGGAACGGGATGACCACGTTGCTCGCCGAAGACGCTTCCCCCCTGATGGCCGCCCTCGTGATCCGCCCGTGGCCCGATCCCGTGATCGACGTGTTGGGCCACGATCCCCGGTCGCCCTACGTCGAGCGGTTCTGGTTGGGCATCCTCGGCCCCAGCACGACCTGGCTCCTCCGCCTGCTGGCGGCCGAGCTGGAGGCGAGCCCCGACGGCTGCGAGCTCGACCTCGCTGCCACCGCCTCCACCCTCGGGCTCGGCACCCGGGGCGGGCGCCACTCCCCGTTCATGCGGGCGCTGGCCCGCTGCTGCCGGTTCGACCTGGCCGAGCTGCGCCCCGACGGGTCGCTGGCCGTGCGCCGGCGGGTTCCGCCCCTCAACCGCCGCCAGCTGATCCACCTCCCGCCCGCCCTCCAGGATGCGCACCGCCAGTGGCAGGAGGCCGCCCTGTCCGTCCCCTCCGACGAGCAGCAGCGCCGCCGCTGCCGCCGCCTCGCCCTCAGCCTGGTCGAGCTGGGCGAAGACCGGGAAGTGACCGAGGACCAGCTGCTCCGCTGGCGGTTCCCGCCCGCCCTGGCCCGGGAGTCGGCGCTGTGGGCATGGGAGGCGCACTACCCGCCCCCCGACGCCGCCTGATCCCCCACCGGGCCGCCGCCGACCACGACCGGCGGCGGCCCGCCCTCTCGACCCGTCGCCGGCCGGCTCCCCACCCCTCCCGCCCGGCCGGCGGCGGCGTCGGGCCGTCCCCCGATCCCTTTTGGGGCGCCTCAGCCACGGCGGGCGTGGGTTGGACGCCTCAAAACGCCGTAGCGTGGGCCTGTGGCGGAGATCGGCTTCACTGCGGGCATCACGTTCCAGGACGATCGCGTCCTTACCGTCGACGTGACCGCCATCGACGGGAGCGGGCTGGCCTACACCTCGGACGAGGGGCCGCAGCAGGTGCCCTGGTCGGACATCAAGGCGGTCATGCTGGCCACCACCGACCACATGCTCGAGAGCGCGGGCTCGCTGTTCACCATGGCGGAGCGGCTCCAGTCGGCGGGGACCGAGGGCGAGGCCGCGGCCCGGGAGATGCGGACCTTCGGCTTCGGCGTGCTCCAGCAGGCGGCGCCCCGGGTCTGCCCTCGGGGCGAGGAGTGCGGCCTCCGCCCCGGAGCCTCTGGAGACGACCCGGCCGGCTAGGGCCGCTCGAACGTGCTCAGCAGCTCGACCAGGGTGCGCACGCCGAACCCCGTCCCGCCCTTGGCCAGGTAGCCCTCGTCGTCCTCGCTGCGGGCCGGGCCGGCGATGTCGAGATGGGCCCAGGGCACGTCGCCCACGAACTCCTTGAGGAACAGCCCGGCCGTCAACGCCCCGGCCCAGCGCCCGCCCGTGTTCTTGACGTCGGCCACGTCCGAGTCGATCTGGCGGCGGTAGTCGTCGGGGAGGGGGAGCGGCCAGAGCTGCTCGCCGGCCCGGTCGGCGGCGGCCCGCACCTGGGCGACCCAGCCGTCGTGGTTGCCCATGAGCCCCCCGATCCTGGTGCCCAGCGCCACCTTGCAGGCCCCGGTCAGCGTGGCCAGGTCGACGATGGCGTCCACCCCCGCCTCCACCGCCAGCGACAGCCCGTCGGCCAGGATCAGCCGCCCCTCGGCGTCGGTGTTGAGCACCTCCACGGTCTTGCCGTTGCGGATGCGCAGCACGTCGCCGGGCTTGGTGGCGCTGCCTCCCGGCATGTTCTCGGTGGTGGGGATGATGCCGACGACCTTCACGCCGGGGGCGAAGGCGGGCAGGGTCGACATGGCGGCCAGCACCGCGGCCGCTCCCGACATGTCGGTCTTCATCAGCTCCATGCCGTCGGCCGTCTTGATCGACAGCCCGCCCGAGTCGAAGGTCACCCCCTTCCCGACCAGGGCCACCGTCGCCCGGGCGTCGGGCGGGTCGTAGACGAGCTCCAGCAACCGGGGCGGCTGGTCGGACCCGGCGGCCACCCCCAGCAGTCCGCCCAGGCGCTCGGCCGCGATGGCCGTCTCGTCGAGGACGGTGAGGGTCAGGCCGCCCTCCCGCTCCACGATCTCGGTGGCGACCTGGGCGAAGCGGGCGGGGGTCAGCTCGGCGGCCGGGGTGTTGATCAGGTCACGGGCCAGCGCCACCGCCTCGGCCAGGCGGGCCCCCCGCTCCAGCCCGGCCACCGCCTCGGGCCCCGGCGCCACCACCGTGACGGACTCCAGCCGGCACGCCTTGGGGTCGGACTTGAACGCGGTGAACTTGTAGCCCCCCAGCACGGCCCCCTCCGCCACCGCCCGGCCCGCGTCGGCGACCGGCAGTCCCGGCGGGCAGGCGGCCAGGAGGGTGAGCGCCGCCCGCTCGTCCTTCCACGCCGCCCGCACGAAGGCGGCCGCGGCCCGCCGCAGGGCCTCGCCGTCGACCTCGCCGGCCGGGCCCACGCCCACCGCCACCACCGCCCGGCCGTCCGCCCCCGGCGCCACCATCGTCTCCGCCACCCGTCCCTCGAACCCGCGCCGGCCGAGGTACTCGAGGTCCACGTCGACCCCCGCCCCGCCGGGCACGACCCGGCCCTTGAACACCGGGACGCCCACCACGCGGACGTCCTCGGGCAGCGACTCGGACGGGATCAGGGCGAAGGTCACGGGCGCTCCTCGGGCGGAACTCGGCGGGCGGGCAGGGGCACGTCCTCCTGCCAGCGTGCCAGCGTCCAGACGAGGTCCGACAACCGGTTGAGATAGGGCACGACGAACGACCCGTCGGCCGCCACCGCCAGCGCCCGCCGCTCGGCCCGGCGCACGACGGTGCGGGCCACGTCCAGCAGGGCGGACAGCTGCGTCTGCCCGGGGACGACGAACTCGGTGGGGGCGGCGAAACGGGACGTCACGTCGTCGATGACCGGTTCCAGGCGGGCCACCATCTCCGCCGTGACCAGCGTGGACCCCGCGGCCAGCCGGTCCCGGTGCTCGGGGGCGGTGGCCAGCTCGGCCATCAGCACCCACAGGTCCCGCTCGACGTCGACCAGCAGCCGGTCGAGCTCGGAGCCCCGCTCGGCCGCCGCCCGGGCGACTCCCAGGGCGGCCTGGGCCTCGTCCACCGCCCCGCACGCCTCGACGCCGGCGGCGTCCTTCCGGACGCGCCCGCCGTGGAGCTGGCCGGTGGTGCCGTCGTCACCCCGCCGGGTGTAGATCCGCAGGACGGCTCAGCTGGTGAGGTCGAGGGCCGGTTCGAGCCGCCGCTTGGCCCGCTCCACGCGGGTGGCGGGGGCCGGCCTCGCCGCCTCCCGGGCCATCAGGGAAGCCCGCACGTGGCGCCGCTGGTGGGCCAGCAGGGAGCAGTACCCGATGAACAGGTTGAGGAGGAAGAGGTGCAGCACCCAGACCAGCCGCAGCGACGGGATGGCACCCAGGACGAGCGAGCCGATCATGGCCCCGAGCAACCCGCCGAGGATGTCCCGCCGGCGCTGCTGGGGGCTGACCCGGCGCTTGGGACGAGGGCTGGTCCGGCCCGGCTGCCGCCGGGGCTCCACCTGGGCCGCCGCCTTGCCGCTGTCGAAGGCGCCCATCTGCTGGCGGAAGCTGTCGATGAACTCGGCCCGGCGCTCGGCCCGGTTGCGCACCAGCGGCGGGATCAACACCGCCGCCCAGATCAGCGCAAGCACCACAATCACCGACATCTGGCTCTTCCTGCCCCCCCGGATATGAAGCCAGCAGCTATGTGTTCCCCGTTCCTAGCACGTTTTCCATCGTCGTTGCACAGGCGCGCCACCCCCGCCGCTGTCGGCGGGGTCCCCAGCCCCGCCCGTGGCGACACCCTCCGCCGGTGGCGGCTAGGCCAGGAGCGCGGCCTTCAGCTGGGCGACGACCCACCGCACGTAGCGCTCCACGTCCCAGCCGCGGCTCATCACCAGCAGCTCGTAGAGCTCGGTGGACGTGTGGGCCCAGAGGACGTCACGGGCCTCCTCCTCGGGCACGCCGGGTCGCAGGCACCCGCTTGCTGCCAGGTGGTGGGCGAACATCCCCATGCCCCGCAGCCGCTCGGCCTGCAGCTGGGCCCACACCCCGGCCGCGCCGGCGTCGCTGGCCGCTGCCGCCCGCACGACCAGCTGGATGGGAACGTGCCGGGGCAGGGTGGCGGCCAGGTGGGCGCCGTAGACGGCCAGCTTCTCGTGCGGGTCGGAGGCCGCCTCGAGCCGCCGCACCATGTCCCGTTCCTCCATGGGGACGGGCTCGTCGTCGCCGGCGATGGCCACGTCGAAGACCGCCTTGACCAGCCCCGGCTTGTTCCCGAAGGCCTTGTAGACGGTTTCCACCGAGACGCCGGCCTCGGCCGCCACCTCGGCCACCGTCGTCGCTGCGTAGCCCCGCTCGAGGAACAGCCGGCGGGCTGCGTCGAGCACCGCCCGCCGGCTGCGGCGGGCCTGCTCCCGGCGGCCGGTGGCGTCGTAGCGGCGGCGACCCTTGACAGCGTCCGACAATTGGTTACATACTCCTATATCAGTTACAACCAACTGTATCAGATCAAGCACCCAGGAGGAAGCACCATGGCATACGCCCTCGAGTACGAAGTGCCGGCCACCCCCGAGATCTACGGCCGGGTCAAGGCCGAGGTCGGCGACGAGCCCGCCAAGGGCATGGTCAGCCACCTCGTCGTGCGCCAGGACCACGGCCTGCGCCACATCACGGTGTGGGACAGCCGGGAGGACTGGGAGCGGTTCCGCGACGAGCGCCTCCAGCCCGCCGTGGGCCGGGTGCTGGTCGCCGCGGGCATGCAGGCGCCGCCCGCCCCGCCCACCCGCGAGCTGCAGGTGGTCGACGTCCTCACGCCGTGAGCGGAATCCGGGGACGGCCGGCGGACGGGCGCCACTAGCCTTGTCCGACGATGCGGCAGAGCTACCTCGAAGCGGCGCGGGAGCGGGTCGTCATCTACGACGGCGCCACCGGCACCAACCTGCAGGTGCGGAACCTCACCGCTGACGACTACGGAGGCCCCATCTTCGAGGGCTGCACCGACATCCTGGTAGTCACCCGCCCGGACGTGGTCACCGATCTGCACCGCTCGTTCCTCGAGGTCGGCTGCGAGGTGGTGGAGACCAACACCTTCGGCGCGTCCCCGATCACCCTGGGCGAGTACGGCATCTCGCACCGGGCACACGAGATCAACCTCGCGGGCGCCCGCCTCGCCCGCGAGGTGGCCGACGGCTACGGCGGCTGGGTGGCGGGCTCGATCGGGCCCGGCACCAAGTTTCCCTCCCTCGGCCAGGTGCGCTTCGCCGACCTGCGCGACGCCTTCGAGGTCCAGGCCGCCGCCCTCCTCGAAGGCGGCGTCGACCTGTTCATCATCGAGACCGTCTTCGACCTGCTGGGGGCCAAAGCGGCTCTCGTGGGGTGCCGCCGGGCCATGGCCAAGGGGGGGCGCACCGTCCCGGTCCAGGTGCAGGTGACGATGGAGCTGACCGGCCGCATGCTGCCCGGCACCGAGATCGGCGCCGCCCTCACCACCCTCGACGCCATGCGCCCCGACGTCATCGGGCTGAACTGCGCCACCGGTCCCACGGAGATGCACGAGCACCTCCGCCACCTCTCCCAGCACTGCCGCACGCCGATCTCGTGCCTGCCCAACGCCGGGCTGCCGTCCGTGGTCGAGGGCAAGATGCACTACGACCTCACGCCTCCCGAGCTGGCCGAGCACCACGCCACGTTCGTCTCCCAGCTGGGCGTGTCCGTCATCGGCGGGTGCTGCGGCACCACGCCCGAGCACCTGCGGGCGGTCGTCGAGCGCTGCCGCGACCTCCAGCCGCTCCGGCGCGACCCCGTCCACGAGGCGGGTGCGGCCTCCATCTACACCGCCGTCCCCTTCTCCCAGGACGTCTCGTTCCTCGTCATCGGCGAGCGCACCAACGCCAACGGGTCCAAGAAGTTCCGCGAGGCGATGTTGGCCGACGACTGGGACACGTGCGTGGCCATGGGGCGCGACCAGGTGAAGGAGGGCGCCCACCTGGTCGACGTGTGCGTCGACTACACGGGTGAGGACGGCGTCTCCGACATGGACGAGATCGCCCGCCGCTTCGCCACCCAGGTGAGCGTGCCGCTGGTGCTCGACTCGACCGAGCCCGACGTCATCGAGGCCGGCCTGCAGTGGATCGGCGGCCGTCCCGTCCTCAACTCGGTCAACCTCGAGGAGGGCGACGCCCCCGGCACCCGGCTCGACCGCTTCCTCACCCTGGCCCGGGAGTACGGGGCGGCGGTCATCTGCACGTGCATCGACGAGACGGGCCAGGCCCGCACCGCCGACTGGAAGTTCCGGGCGGCCAAGGCCATCCACGACCTGGCCGTCGAGCGCTACGGGCTGGAGCCGTCCGACCTCCTGTTCGACACCCTGGCCCTGCCCCTCACCACCGGCATGGAGGAGAGCAGGCGGGACGGCATCGAGACCATCGAGGGCATCCGGCGCATCAAGGCCGACCTGCCCGGCGTCTACACCGTGCTCGGCCTGTCCAACGTGTCGTTCGGCGTGAACCCGGCCGCCCGCCACGTGCTCAACTCCGTCTTCCTCCACGAGTGCGTGGAGGCGGGGCTGGACGCCGCCATCGTCCACGCCGGGCGCATCATGCCGCTGTCCAAGATCCCCGAGCGCCAGCGCGAGGTGTGCCTCGACCTGATCTACGACCGCCGCCGCCCCGAGGACGGCTACGACCCCCTCCAGGAGCTGATCGGCCTGTTCGAGGGCGTGTCGGCGGCCACCATCGAGAAGGAGGACCGCAGCGGCTGGCCGGTCGAGGAGCGGCTCAAGCAGCGCATCATCGACGGCGACCGCGACGGCCTGGAGGCCGACCTCGACGAGGCCCTGTCCACCACGCCCGCCCTGGCCATCGTCAACGACACCCTGCTGGCGGGCATGAAGGTGGTGGGCGACCTCTTCGCCTCGGGCGAGATGCAGCTGCCGTTCGTGCTCCAGTCGGCGGAGTGCATGAAGACGGCGGTGGCCTACCTCGAGCCCCACATGGAGAAGTCCGACCAGGGCGGCAAGGGCCGGGTCGTGCTGGCCACCGTCAAAGGGGATGTCCACGACATCGGCAAGAACCTGGTCGACATCATCCTCACCAACAACGGCTACGAGGTCCACAACCTCGGCATCAAGGTCTCCATGGCCGAGATGCTGGCCAAGTGGGAGGAGGTCAAGGCCGACGCCATCGGCATGAGCGGCCTGCTGGTCAAGAGCACGCTGATCATGCGGGAGAACCTCGAGGAGCTGAACCGGCGAGGGCTGTCGGGCAAGGTGCCGGTGCTGCTCGGCGGCGCCGCCCTCACCCGGCGATACGTGGAGAGCGACCTGCGGGGCGTCTACGAGGGCCGGGTCTTCTACGGCAAGGACGCCTTCGAGGGCCTCCGCACCCTCGACCGCCTCATGGACCTCAAGCGGTCGGGCGCCGACGACCCCTCGTTCGGCCGGGAGCCGATGGCCGCCCGCTCGACCGGCTCGACGCGGCCGGCCGACGCCACCGACGACGAGCTGCCCGCCCGCTCGCCCGAGGTCGAGACCGACAACCCGGTCTATGTGCCGCCGTTCACCGGCAACCGGCTGGTCAAGGGCATCGCGGTGGACGACATCGCGGCCTGGCTCAACGAGACGGCCCTGTTCCGCAACCAGTGGCAGTTCCGGCCCCAGGGGGGCGAGCCCGACGCCGAGTTCAAGGCCCGGCTCCGCCCCCTGCTCCGGGACGAGCTGGCCAAGGCGACCCAGGCGGGCGTGCTCGTCCCCCAGGTGGTCTACGGCTACTACCCGGCCAACGGCGACGGCAACGACCTCGTGATCTGGAAGGACGACTCCCGCACCGGTGAGTGGCTCCGCTTCTCGTTCCCCCGTGAGCGCCGCCACCCGTTCCGCTGCATCGCCGACTTCTTCCGCCCCGCCGAGTCGGGCGAGCCCGACTACGCCGCCTTCTCCGTGGTCACCATGGGGGCCGCCGTTTCCGAGGCCACCGCCCGGCTGTTCAAGGAGGACCGCTACCAGGAGTACCTGCTCCTGCACGGCCTGGGCGTGGAGATGGCCGAGGCCCTGGCCGAGTACTGGCACCTGCGCATCCGCCAGGAGTGGGGGTTCGCCGACCAGGACGGGTCGAAGACCGACATCCTCGTCCACCAGGGCTACCGCGGCGGCCGCTACTCGTGGGGCTACCCCGCCTGCCCCGACCTGGAGGACAACGCCAAGGTGGCCGAGCTGCTGGGGGCCGACCGCATCGGGGTGTCGGTCAGCGAGGACTTCCAGTACGAGCCCGAGCAGACCACGTCCGCCCTGATCTGCCACCACCCCAAGGCGAAGTACTTCGTGGCCCGGGGCTAGCACCACCCACGTTTTGTGGCGCCTCAGCCACCCCAGTGGTGGTTCGGGCGCCCCAAAAGGACGGGGGGGTTACGCCGCGGCCTGGCTCTCCCACACGTCGACGACGTCGGCGATGGGCACGAACGTGTCCTGGCCGTTGGTGAACACCCACACCGTGCGGCTGCGGGCCGACACGAGGGCCACGTCGTCGAGGCGGGAGCCGTCGACCAGCGCAAGGTGGACCGTCCGCCCTTCCAGTCCTCTCAGCTTCATCTGCTGCTCTGCGCTCATCGCCGGTCCTTTCCTACTTTCCTACATCACAGAGTCTCGGCAGATTCCCCGTCGGACAAAAGGGTGCTGGCAGGCATATTTCCCTGTGGTGCTGCCTTCAACCGCCGGCGTAGTCGGCCAGCACCGCGTCGGAGAGCTCCGGCCACGCCCGCAGCGCCCACGAGTCGAACCCACGGCGGCTGAGTACGGCGCACGCCAGCCTCGCGTCCGGGTCGACCCACAGGAACGACCCGCTCCCTCCGAAGTGGCCGAACGTGGCCGGCGAGTTGCCGGTCCCGGTCCAGTGGGGCTCCTTGCCGTCCCTGATCTCGAAGCCCAGACCCCAGTCCAGGGGCCGGAACCGCCCCACGCCGGGCAGCACCCCGCCCAGCCCCGGGAAGGCGACCTCGGCGGTGGCGCAGCGGAACGTCTCCTCCGACACCAGGGTGGGCACGAGCAGCTCCGAGGCCAGGCGGATCATGTCCTCCAGCGGCCCACCGAGGCCTGCGGCGGCCGTGCCGCCCTCCTCCAGGCGGGTCTCGGCCATCCCCAGCGGCTCGAGGACCGCCTCGGTCAGGTAGCGCTCGAAGGGCATGCCGGAGCGGTCGGCCAGCTCCCGGGCGAGCGTCTCGAAGCCGACGTTGGAGTAGATCCGCCGCTCCCCGGGGCGGGCCAGCACCCGCTCCTCGTCGAAGGCCAGCCCCGAGGCGTGGGCCAGCAGGTGGCGGACGGTCGAACCGGGCGGCCCCGCCGGGTCGTCGAGGGCGAGCGTCCCCTCCTCCACGGCCACCAGCACGGCCAGCGCGGTGGCCAGCTTGGTGACCGACGCCCAGCCGCTGCGCAGGGCCCGGTCGCCGGCGGAGGCCAGCACGCCCGCCTCCCCAGGGGCGACCACCGCCACCGCCGCGTCGGGCGCGCCCCAGCCGCCTACCAGGTCGACGGGGCCCACGGTCAGGGGGCGAGGGCGGCGACCACGGCGTCGGCGGGACCGCCCGCCGGCCGCAGCTCGAACCCGGCCCGGTCGCCGGGCGGCTGGAGCCAGACCCGGCACCGCCGCCCCGACCGGTGGATGCTCATCGAGATCCAGTCGCGGCGCCCTCCCGTGGCCGGCCGGCTGCGGCCGAAGCGGCCGGCGGCGAGCACCGGCTCACCCACCTTGCCCTCGGCGGCGGCGACGTAGCTGCGACTGATGACGGCGACCTTAACCCTCGATTGCGGTTGCGGCCCCGTCCCGCCCCAGAATGGGGTGTGACCGTGCAGCGCCGCACCAAGATCGTGGCCACCATCGGGCCCGCGTCGGAGGACCCGGCCACGCTCCGCCGCATGATCGCGGCGGGGATGGACATGGCCCGCCTGTCGCTGGCCCACGGCCCGGTGGAGGAGACCACCGAGCGGATGAAGCGGGTCCGCAAGGCGGCCGCCGACGAAGGCCGCACCGTCGGCATCCTGGCCGACCTGCCCGGTCCCAAGGTCCGGGCCGCCGCCTTTCCCGACAAGGGCGTCTACCTCAACGAGGGCGACGACATCGAGCTGGTGGTGGCCGACGGCGACTCGTCGAGCGACTGGCGGCGCATCGCGGTCGACGACCCCGACCTCCTCGCCCAGATCGGCGCCGGTGACCGGGTGGCCATCGGCGATGGTGGCATCGACCTGCACGTGGAGGCGGTGCACGGCGACCGGGCGGTCGCCCGCATCACCACCGGCGGCCGGGTGCGGGGCCGCCCCGGCATCGCCGTCCCGGCCGCCCGCTCGTCGGTCCGCACCCCCACCGCCCAGGACCTCCGGCTGCTGGACGCCGTCCGCGAGGCGGGCACCGACGCCGTCGCCGTCTCGTTCGTGCGGTCGGGGGCGGACGTGGAGCGGGTGCGGGCCGCTTCCGGCCACGACGGGCCGATGATCGTGGCCAAGATCGAGACCCAGGAGGCGGTCGACGCCGTCGAGGAGGTCATCTCCGCCGCCGACGGGGTCATGGTGGCCCGGGGCGACCTCGGCATCCGCTGCGCCCTGGAGGACGTTCCCCACTACCAGAAGCAGATCATCCGCACGGGCGTGGCCTACGCCCGTCCCGTCATCACCGCCACCCAGATGCTGGAGACCATGATCCAGGCTCCCGTGCCGACGCGGGCCGAGGTGAGCGACGTGGCCAACGCCGTGTTCGACGGCTCCAGCGCCCTCATGCTCTCGGGCGAGACCGCCATCGGGGCCGACCCGGTGAACGCCGTGCGCACCATGGCCCGCATCGCCACCCGGGCCGAGCGGGAGTTCGACTACGAGCGCTGGGGGCGCAACCTCGAGAGCCAGAAGGTGGCCGAGACGCGGGGGGCGCCCGCCCCCGTGCGCATCACCGCCGCCATCTCGGCGGCCGCCTGGCGGGCCGCCACCGACTCCCAGGCGGCGGCCATCATCGCCTGCACCAACAGCGGGGCCACCGCCCGGGCCATCTCCCGCTTCCGCCCCAAGGTGCCGCTGCTGGCCGCCACCCCCGACCCCCGGACCGCCCGCCAGCTGTCGGTGGCGTGGGGCATCACCCCGATCGTCGTCAAGCCCCAGAAGTCCACCGACGACATCGTGTGGTTCGCCGTCGAGGCCGCCGTGGAGCTGGGCGTGGTGCGCACCAACGACGTGGTCGCCGTCCTCGCCGGCAACCCGGTCGACCCCGAGCCCGCCACCGACGTCCTGCGGCTGGTGCGCATCTACTGACGCCGGGCGGCCGTTTCAGTCCGCCAGCAGTTTGACGGCGACAACCGTCCCTACCACCACGATCACCGCCCGCAGCCACGGGGCTGGGACCCGGCGGCCGACCTTGGCGCCGATCTGGCCGCCGACGACCGAACCGGCGGCCAGGAGCCCGGCCGCCTCCCAGGCCACGTCGGCGAGGAGCAGGAACAGGAGGGCGGCCACGCCGTTGACCAGGGCGGCCAGCACGTTCTTCAGGCCGTTCAGGCGTTGGAGGGAGTCGTCGAGGAAGATGCCCAGCAGGGCGATGAACAGCACCCCCTGGGCGGCCCCGAAGTAGCCGCCGTAGATGCCGGTGGCGAAGATGGTGACGAGGAGCCAGGGCCCGCCGTGGGCCTTCTGCGTCCGCTCCGAGGCCCGCCGGGCCAGGCGGGGCTGCATGGCCACGAGGCCGCACGCCACCAGGATCAGCACGGGCACGACCCGCTCGAAGACGGAGCCGGGCAGCACCAGCAGGAGCACGCCCCCCGTCAGCCCGCCCGCCAGGGCGGCGAGGGCCAGGGCCCGCACCCGCCCCGCCTGCCCTTGCAGCTCACGCCGGTAGCCGACGGCCCCGCTCACCGACCCCGGCACCAGGCCGATGGTGTTGGAGACGTTGGCCACGACCGGGTCGTAGCCGACGGCCAGGAGGGTCGGGAAGGTGATCAGCGACCCGGAGCCGACGATGGTGTTGATCGTCCCCGCGGCCAGGCCGGCGGCGAGCACGGCGGCCCCCTCGCCCGGGTTCACCCGGACAGGACGGCGCGGGCGACGAGGTCGGTGCCGAAGGCGGTGAGGATGGCGAGGTAGAGCAGGCCGGTGGCGGCCATGACGGCCGCGTAGGCCCGCTCCTTGAGCGCGGCCCGGGTGACGATGCAGAGGACGAGGGTGGTGACGGCGCACGCCGCCCACATCCAGCCCAGCACGCCGTTCCAGCCGTCGTCGATGTCGCCGCTGATCACCGAGAGCATGCCGGTGGGCCACAGCAGGGCGGCGATCTCCAGGGGCCACACGAGGGTGAGCCAGCGCACCAGCTCGAGCAGCGGCCCCCGGCCCAGGCCGGGCTGCACCAGGTACCAGTGGCCGAGGAGCATGGCGTCGGACACGGCGCCCAGGAAGGCGGCGCCCACCACGGTGCGGACCACCGCCAACCCGGCGGGGCCGCCCGCGTCGATCCCGGCCGCCACCAGCCCGACCAGACCGACCACGGGGGCGAGCAGGTCGAGGGCGGGCGGGAACTCGGGGACATGGGGCTCGGGCGCCGGCTGGGGCTCCTTGG
>JBKHXX010000019.1:0-31859 GCA_046565765.1 Acidimicrobiia bacterium
GCACGTCGCCGGTGGCGATGTCGGCCAGGCGGCGGCGGACGTCGCCCACCGCCGGGCGGGCGGCCGGATCCTTCGCCAGCAGCTCGCTCAGGAGGGGCGCGAGGGTGGTGGCCCGCTGCATCGGCCGGGGCTCGTCGGCCACGACGGACGTGAGGGTGGCCAGGGCCCCCTCCTTCTCGAACGGGGGCTCCCCCTCGACCGCGTAGTAGAGGGTGGCCCCCAGGCCCCACAGGTCGGTGGCCGCACCGGCGGGCCGGTTGTGGGCCTGCTCGGGGGCCATGTAGGACGGCGAACCGGCCAGCCGGCCCGAGCTGGTGACCTTGGGGTCGTCGAGCAGGGAGGCGATGCCGAAGTCGCCGAGCTGCACCCGCCCGCTGTCGGAGACCATCACGTTGGCGGGCTTGACGTCCCGGTGGACGATCCCGTGGCCGTGGGCGGTGGCCAGGGCGTCGAGGATCTCCTGGCCGATGCGCGCCGCCTCCCGGTCAGGCAGCGGACCGCCGGCCTCCACCCGCTCGACCAGCGTCGGGGCGTCGACCAGCTCCATGACGATCAGCGGCCGCTCGTCCTCCTCGACCACGTCGAAGACGGTGACCAGCGCCGGGTGGCTCATGCGGGCGGCGGCCCGGGCCTCGCGCAGCACCTTCTCCCGGAGGGCGGCCCGCTCACCGTCGTCCAGGGTGCTGGGGACGTGGACCTCCTTGATGGCCACGTCCCGCCGCAGCAGCGTGTCGTGGGCGCGCCACACCACTCCGAACCCTCCCCGGCCGACCTGCTCCTTCAGGGCGTAGCGCCCGTCGACGAGCTTCTCGTCAACGCGTGACCCAGCCACGGTCGTTCCCTACCCGCCGGCCGGGGGTAGGGAACCAGCATGTACGGGATCGTGCTGGTGCTCGTGGTGGCGTTGCTCTCGCTGCTGATCACCCGCATCGCGACCATCGCCCTGACCGCCACCGGCATGCCTCGCTCGTCGGCCCGGTTCCAGGCCCGCTCCGCCCTCAGCGGCGTGGGCTTCACCACCAGCGAGTCGGAGGCGGTGGTCGGCCATCCTGCCCGGCGGCGGATCGTCATGGGCCTGATGCTGGCCGGCAGCGTCGGGCTGGCGACCACGGTGGCCGGCGTGCTGGCCGGCGTGGCCGGTGGGTCGCCCGGCACCGGCACCCGGCTGAGTCGCGTCGCCGTCCTCGTCGCCGGGCTGGGCCTGATCTACGCCGCGGCCACGTCCCGCCGGGTCGACCGGGCGCTCTCGCGGCTCATCGGCGGGGCGCTGGCCCGCTACACCGACCTCGAGGTGCGGGACTATGCGGCCCTGCTCCACGTCTCCGGCGAGTACGAGGTCAAGGAGATGGTGGCGTCGCCCGGCGGGTGGCTGACCGGGCGCACCCTGGCCGAGCTGCGCCTGAGGGACGAGGGGATCCTCGTCCTCGGCATCATCAAGACCGACGGCGCTTACCTGGGCGTCCCCACCGGCGACACCCGGATCGAGGAGGGCGACGTCGCCGTGCTCTACGGGCGGGACGGCCGCTTCGCCGAGCTGACCACCCGCATGGCCGGCCGCGAGGGCGACGCCGCCCACCGCGAGGCGGTGGCCCACCAGGAGCACGTGGCCGAGCGCGAGGCGGAGGCGTGCGAGCCCGAGCCGGCCCGCTCCGGGTGAGCGGAGCCGGTCTCAGCGGCCCACCAGGTGGCCGACCTCCATGCGGTACAGGCACAGGTCGGTGCCTGCCGGGAGCACGAGGTAGGCGACGTCCACGAGGAAGGCGTCCAGGGCGAACACACGGTGCACCCGCTCGCGACCTGGGATGTTGACGAGCCGGTACTTGGCCCGCCCCCCGGCCAGGCTCTCGGTGTTGACCGGCAGCGGCTCCACCACCGTCGACAGCAACGCCGGCCCCGGTGACTCGACCTCGACGCGGAGGGCGATCGGGCCCTCCGTCCACTCCAACCGGTGGGGCGTGCGCAGCCCGATCGTGACGTTCTCGTCCCGCGCCTCCACGCAGACCCGCTCGCCGTCGAGGTACTGGGGCGTGGCGCCGACCACCCCGAAGCGGTCGGTGGTGACGAGCTGGTTGGCCGGGCCGCCCGCCGCCCCCGCGAACCGGACGGGCCGCACCTGCCCGTCCGCCTCGATGGCGAACAGCTCGCCCTGGTCGGTGTCGAACGTGGCCCGCTCGTCGAACAGGGGCACCACCTCGGACGTGCTGTTGTAGGGCACGAGGAGGTAGGGGATCACGTCGTCGGGCAAGACGCCGTCGACGAGGGCGACGTCCACGCCGGCCCGGTGGAGGTCGGAGAGCTGGCGCTCGGCCCGGTCGAGGATCACCCGGGAGCGGGCCCCGATCCAGTTCTCGGGGACGCTGATGCGCCACCCGCCCCACATGGACAGGCCCACGTAGGCGGCCAGGCCGGCGGCCACCGCGGTGCGGGCCGCGGCCGGCGACGGCGAGACCTCCCGTTCGTCGCTCGCGGGGCGGCCGAGGACGGCGGCGGCCAGGGCCAGGAAGAAGACGATGACCGACTCGAGGTTGAAGTAGACGGTGTAGGCGATGATCTCGGTGGTGAAGGAGAACACCCGGGTGAGCCCCACGACGAGGGCGTTCAGCAGGAACGTGACCGCGAAGAAGGCCCACGCCCGCCACGCCCCCCGCCAGCGCACGATCGTCGCCACGACGACGGCCGCCAGCAGGATCTGGGCGACCACGGCGGCGGCGACCATCCCGGCCGAGAGCTCGACGCCGCGCGGGATGAAGATGCCGAACAGGTTGGGCACGAAGACCCTCGACCACAGGATGCGGAGGTAGGCGAAGGCCACGTCGACGCCGCCGCCCTCCCTCAGCTCGAGGGGGTAGCGGCTCACGTAGACCCACCCCAGCACCCCCGTCACGGCCGCATACAGCAGCCACACCCACCAGTCCCTGAGGACGGCCACCAGCGACTGGCCGAGGGGCCGCTCGGGCTGGATCAGCAGCACGGTCATCAGCACCAGGTAGACCGGCACGAAGATCGGCTTGATGTAGAAGAGCAGGCCCAGGCCGACGGCGACCAGCGACACCCCCAGCCACGGCCACGCCCTCGAGCGGTACCAGCGCAGGTAGGCCCAGATGGACAGGAAGGACAGGACGGTGGCCGGCACCCGGTCGAGCCCCGACGCCCACCACTGGGTCACCCCCACGTGCACCATGGAGAAGCCGAAGGCGAGGGTGAACAGGTAGCTGCCCAGCCCGGCGCCGAACAGTTCGGCCAGGATGCGCTGGAACAGGACCAGGCTCAGCGCGAAGCCGACGAGCAGCTGGGCCTGGGCGGCGGGGAAATCGAACCCGAAGGCCCGCTGCTGGATCCAGTCGCCGAGGCGGTGGCCGGGGGCGAAGTGACCCGAGGTGGGCTCCATCAGGTAGTCGATGGACAGGTCGGCGACCTGGGCCTGGCGCAGGTTCTTCAGGTCGTCCCAGACGAACCCGCTGGAGGAGTTGAGGATCGCCACGCCCACCACCGGCAGCAGGGCGGCCGCGCCCAGCAGCACACCCCGCCCGAGGGGCGTGAGCCGGACGGGCGGCAGCCGGCCCGGGCCCGGCCGGGACCCCGTCGGCCGGCGGTCGCGCCGGACCACCGCCGCCAGCGCGCCCCAGGCAGCCAGCACCAGCACCGCCGCCACCGCGGCGACCGCCGGACGGGCCACCCCTTACCGGTGCGGGCGCGGAGGTCGGGCCACGAGCCGAACCTAACGGGTCGGCTCCACGGTGCGGCTACCCGCCCCGGCCCGTGCGCTCCTGCAGCTCGTCGATCCGCTTGGACGCCTCGGCCTTGCTGAGGTCGTCGGCCACGTCCTCGCCCGCCTCCTGGGCGAGGGTGGCGAGGTAGGACGCCTGCGGGCCGGTCATCGGCTCGTCGCCGGTGACCCAGTCGTCGGGGTCCTTGGCGGGGTTCGGAGTCGGGTTCGCGGAGCTGTCGGCCATGCCCAATTCCTACCCGGCCCGCGCCACACTCGAACCTGTGTTCGCCACCAGGTCGACCACGGCGGCGAGGTCGCCGCCGGCGGCGGCGAAGGCGGCCCGCTGGCGCGTGGCGCCGTTCCCGCGCGCCACGGTGGCCGCCAGCAGCTGCTCCACCTCCTCGGAGTCGCCGGCCTCCTCCAGCGCCTCCCGCACGTGGTCCACGAGGGCACGGACAGCCTGGGCCGCGGGCACCGCCGTCCCGGCCCGGAGGTCGACGAGGGTGCCCTCGAGGCCGTACCGGGCGGCTCGCCACTTGGCCGCCCGCAGCAGCTCCGCCCGCACCGGCGTGTGGGGGTCGCCCCGCAGCGCCTCGGCCGCCGCCGTCCGGGCCACGCCCCGCACCAGGCCGGCCAGCAGGACGGCGTCGTCGACGGTGAGGCAGGCGTCGGCCACGCGGAACTCGATGGTGGGGTAGCGGACGGACGGCCGCACGTCCCAGTAGAGGAAGCTCGGGTCGGGCATGGCCTCGGCCCGCACCAGGGCCTCGACCAGCCGCTCGTACCCGGCCCGGTCGCCGAGGGTCTCCGGCATGCCGGTGAGGGGCCACTGGGCCCAGATCTGGGTGCGGTAGCTGGCGTAGCGGGAGTCGACGCCCATCCAGAACGGCGAGTTGGCGGTGAGGGCGAGGAGGGTGGCCAGCCACGGCCGGGAGCGGTCGAGCACGGCGATGGCCAGGTCGGGGTCGGCCACCCCCACGTGGACGTGGCAGCCGTTGACGAGCTGCTCCCGAGCGGTCAGCCCGAACTCCTCGTCGAGGAAGCGGTAGCGCTCCTTGGCGGGGTTGACCCGGCTGTCCTTCCACGAGGCGGTGGGGTGGGTGCCGGTGGCCAGCACCCGGCAGCCGGCCTGCTCGGCGGCGCCGGCCAGCGCCCCCCGCAGCCGGGTCAGCTCGGAGCGGACGCCGGCCAGGTCCCGGCACACCGCGGTGCCGGTCTCGATCTGGGAGAGGTTGAGCTCGGGCTGGACGCCGTCGCCCAGGACCTCCTGGGCCCCGGGGAGCAGCCGGCGCACGTCGGGCCGCAGCTCGCCCGTGTCGGCGTCGACGATGGAAAACTCCTCCTCGACGCCGATGGTGAAGTCGTTCCCCGAGGAGGCCACGGACCTCCCCTATACCCGGCACGGGTCTGCGACGATCAGCGCAGCGGCGATCCCGACAGCACCGCCTGAAGGGAGGCGAACACCGTCCCCCACGCCTGCGCACCCTCCTCGTCGGCGCCGCCGGCCGGCTCGTCGACGACGAGCCGCACCCGGGACCCGCCGTCGCCCGCCGAGATGTCCCACGTGACGTAGGTGGCGGGCTGGCCGTCGCCCGCGCCGAGCGTGAACGACAGCCGCCGGGGGGGCACGGCCCGCAGGACCTCGCCCGACAGGCGGCCGGCGGCGGAGGAGGCGGCGTCCGACGGGCCGGCCGCGGGCTCCACCACGATGGGCGACCCGGCCCGCCACGAGGAGGTGGCGGCCATGCCGAAGTAGAGGCGGGACGTCACGTAGGGGCTGGTGACGGCCTTCCACACGTCGTGGGGCGGGGCGGGGACGACCCCCTCGAAGTCGTAGCTGCGCATCGTGTTCATCGCGGCTCCTCTCTCTCTGGCCCCAGCGTGCGCCTCCCGCCTTGCCGCCGGCTTGGCGGCCGCTTGCAACCGGCTGTCACCGGTCGGAGGGGGTGCCATCCGCCCTGCGCCGGGGGCGGCGGTCGTAGAATTCCGGGGTGGTGGCCAGGTGAGCGAGTTCAGGGTCACCCACGTCGCCCCTCGCGAGGGGTTGCAGGCGTGGCGGGAGCCCGATCCGTCCGTTCCCGCGGTGGCCAACGTCCAGGCCGGCGTGCAGATGCAGCTCCTCGAACGGCGGGGGGCGTGGGCCCGGGTGCTGTTCTCCAACGGCTGGTCGGGGTGGGTCGACGGCCGCCGCATGGTCGAAGCCGGCGCCCCGCCCGTCGCCCCACCCGTCGTGCCGGCGGCCGAACCGGCCCGAGCGGAACCGGCGGCGGCGGAACCGGCGGCGGCGGCCGAACCGGCCCGAGCGGAACCGGCGACGGCGGCGGTGCAACCGGTCACCCCGGCCACCCCGGTTACCCCCGTCGCCCCCGCTCCGGCCGAGCACCGCCCCGACCTCCTCGACGACCCGTTCTCGGGCCTGGAGCCCGAGCTGCGTCCCGAGCCGGCCCGGCCGGCGACGGCCGCGCCGTCCGAACGTCCCGCCGCCGCGTCACAGGACGACCGGGGGCCGGCGCCCGCCTCGGGCGGTGGCCTGGCCGGCCGGCTGCCGTTCGACCCGGCCAGCGTGCGCCCCATCCCCGCCCTGATCGGAGCCGGCGCCGTCCTCCTCGGCACGTTCTTCGCCTGGATCACCATCGCCGGGGCCGACGGCAACGCCTACGACGTGCCCCTCGAGTTCCTGTGGAACCACCGGTCGGCCAGCGGCGGCGGCCTCAAGGTGGGCCTGCTCATGCTGGCCCTGGCCGGCGCGGTGGGTGCGCTGTGCTTCCTCCCCGAGAAGGTCAAGGTGCGCCGCATCCTGGGCGGCGTCGTCGTGGTCCTCACCCTCGTCTACGTCGTCCAGCTCCAGCGGGCCCTCTCGCTGGCGGGCGACGGCGCCCCCGGGCTGATCTCCGCCCTCGGCTTCGGCGTGCTGCTCACCGTCCTGGGCGGCGCCGCCATCGTGTACGACCGGGAGGACACCGCCCTGCGGGACTGACGTCGCTCAGGGGAACACAAAGCGGCGGGCCGTGTCGGTCTCGATGTTGACGGCCAGGGCGGCCAGGCCCAGGGGCTTGGCCGGGTCGACCGAGAAGATGGTGCTGGCCCGGGGCGGCACCCGCTCGGCCGGCGGGCCGTAGCGGTAGTCGCCCGACAGCCCGTCGAAGCGCAACGTGCCCACCTCCTCCATGGCCCGCACGATCCCCGACCGGCTGAAGTCGCCCCGCTCGGCCGCCTTCTCCAGCACCTGGGCCACCGCCTGGGCCTGGTAGTAGCCGAACACGAGGTAGTAGTCGGGCCCCTGGCCGGGGAGGTAGCGGGCGAGGCGGTCGAGCAGCTCGGCCTGGCCCTTGACCGCCCGGTCGCCCCACTCCGTGCCCTCGCCGAGCACCCACACCGACCGGGCCATGACCTCGGCCAGCGGGCCGGTGGCCAGGGCGGGGTCCCAGCCGGTGGCCTGCACGAGGAAGCGGGGCGTGAAGCGGCGGGTCTCGGCCTCCCCCACCAGGCGGGACGTGTCGGCCGAGAAGGTGGCCAGGAAGACGGCGTCGCAGCCGGCGTCCTCCAGCTGGGACACCACCCCGGTGAACGACGTGTCGCCCTGGTTGTAGCGGGCGGTGGCGGCGACGGGGATCCCGAGGGTGCCGGCCGCCGACTCGAGGCCGGCCAGGCCGGCGTCGCCGTAGGGGTTGGCCACGCCCGCGAAGCACACCCGCCGGCCCCGGCCCTCGTCGGAGCTGGCGTAGTGGTGCAGGGCGTTGGCGAACTGCACCTGGTACGGCGCTCCCACCGCCAGCAGGTGGCGCTGGCGGACCCAGTCGGCGTCGAGGGAGGCGGGAGCGGCCACGATCCCGTCCCGGTCGAGCTGAGGCAGGAGGGCCTTGACGATGCCCGTCCCCAGCGCCTGCCCGAACAGCACGACCGAGTTCTTGATCTTCTGGTACTTGGCCAGGGCGGTGTCGGCGCTGTAGCCCGTGTCCTCGGCCACCAGCTCCACCCGGTACCGCCCGGCGATGCCGCCCCGCTCGTCGTTGAGCCAGTCGAAGTAGAGCTGCCCGCCGGCGGTCAGGGGCTTCCCGATCACCGCCACCGGCCCCTGGAGGGGGGTGAGGACCCCGAGGCGGATCGTCTCGCCGTCGAAGCCAGGGGCGGCCGACGGCTCGTAGCGCCCGCACCCGGGCAGGGCCAGCGCGACGGCGAGGACGGCCACGACGGCGCGCACGACCGATCCCAAGGGCTTCACGTGCACCCCTGGTCGACCCGCGGACTTCCACGGCGGTTACATCGTCGGGCGAGGGCGGCCAGGCCGCGGGGCTCGGCCACCACCACGATGACGATCACCAGGCCGAACACCAGCTGCGTCACCTGGGCGGCGGTCACCTCCGAGGCGGGCCCCGTCTCCACCACCACGTCCACGAGGTGGGGCAGAGCGGTCACGAACAGGGCCCCCAGCACGGGCCCGGCCAGCGTGGCCGCCCCCCCGATGAGCACCATGGCCAGGTACTGCACCGACACCAGCAACCCCCAGTCCTCCGGCCCCACGTACTGGCGGTAAGCCCCGTAGAGCCCGCCCGCCATGGCCGCCAGCACCCCCGAGGCCACGAACGCGGCCGCCTTGGTGCGGGCCACGTCGACGCCCATCACGGCCGCGGCCGCCTCGTCGTCGCGCACGGCGGCCATGGCCCGGCCGGCCCTGCCCCGGGCCACGTTGCGCACCACCAGCACGGTCAGGCCGACCAGGGCCCACACCAGCCAGAACCAACCCTGGTCGTGGGTGCCGGGGAGGGGCACCACCGGGAGGTCGGATCGGCCGGCGTTGCCCCCGGTGACCGACGTCCACTCCCGGAAGACGTGCTGGGCGACGAACACGAGGGCCAGCGTGACGATGGCCAGGGTGTGGCCCCGCAGGCGGACGGCGAACGGGGCCACGGCCAGGCCCAGGCCGGCGCCCACCAGGCCGGCGGCGGCGAGCCACACCGAAAGAGGACCGCCGACCGCAGCGGCGGTGTACGCGCCGGCCCCGAGGAAGGCGGCGTGGCCCAGCGAGAGGAGGCCCGTCCGGTTGGTGAGCACGTCGAGGCCAAGGGCCCCGACGGCGGCGATGCCGCCCAGGTTGAGCACGGCGAGCCAGTAGTCGTCCACGACGAGGGGCAGGACCACGTAGGCGCCGAGCGCTCCGGCGGCGAGGGCGAGCCGCCGCGGCGGCCGGCGGCTCACAGCCGCCTCGCGTGCCGGGGCCCGAAGAGGCCGTCGGGCCGCACCAGCACAACCGCCAGCATGGCCAGGTAGGGGACGACCAGCTCCTGGCCGGGGGCGTAGCCGGCGGTCAGGACCTCGACCACGCCGATCACCAGGCCACCGGCAAGCGCCCCACCCAGCGACACGAACCCGCCCAGCACCACCGCGGGGAAGGCCCGCAGGGCCTGCTCGCCAAGGTTGGGGACGGCCGCGCCCGGTCCGGAGGCGAGCAGCACGCCCGCCACCGTGGCGACCGCCGCGGCCAGCGCCCACGCCGCCCGCGACACCGTGGCGGGCGGGATGCCGAGGGCGGCGGCGGCCTCGGCATCGGAGGCGGCGGCCCGGAGGGCCAGGCCCAGGCGGGTCCCCCGGAAGAAGGCGGCCAGGCCGGCCACCGCCGCCGCTCCCACGACCAGCGCAGCCACGTCGACCTCCGACAGGACCAGGCCGCCGACTCGCACGCTGCCCGCCCCCCACGGGTCGCCCACGTGGCGGGGACCGAACCCCCACACGATGGTGACGAGCTGGTCGGCGGCCAGCGCCACGCCCAACGTGGCCATGACCACGGCCACCGGCGGGCGGCCCTGGAGCCTCCGCACCACCAGCCGCTCCACCACCAGGGCGAACCCCACGGCCCCGACGCCGGCCGCGGCCACCGCCACCGGGAACGGGAGCCCCCAGTCGATGGCGGCCGACGACGTCAGGTAGGCCCCCAGCAGCAGCAGCGAGCCCTGGGCGAAGTTGATGACCCCCGTGGCCTTGAACACGACCACGAAGCCCAGCGCCACCAGGGCGTACACCGCGCCCAGGGCCAGCCCTTTGACCACGAGCTGGGCCAGCTCGGTCACGGCGCGGTCGCCGCCATGCGGCCCCCGTCGAGCTCGACCCGGCGGGACGCGAAGGCCAGGAGGGCGTCGACGTGGTGGTCGACGACCACCACCGCCACCCCCCGGTCGGCCGCGGCGCGGATGGCCGCCGCCATCAGCTGCTGCTCGGCCACCGACGTGCCCGCGAAGGGCTCGTCGAGAAGCAGGAGGACGGGGTCGGCGGCGAGGGCGCGACCCAGCTCCAACCGCTTGCGGGCGCCGGCGGGAAGGTCGCCGGCGCGAGCGGCCGCGTCGAGGTCGAGGGCCCGGGCCACCTCGGCGCAGCGCCGGCGGGCGCCAGCCTCCTCGCCACGGGCGGCGGGCAGGGCCAGCGCGGTCGCCACCAGCCCGGCCCGCAGGCGCGGGTGCCGCCCGAGGAGCAGGTTGGCGCCCACATCGAGGTCGTCCACGACCCCCAGCGACTGGAAGGTCCGGGCCACGCCCAGGGCGGCCCGGCGGCGGGGCGGCACACGGTCGAGGTCGCGGCCCTCGAGCACCACCCGGCCGGCCCCGGGCCGCACCGCCCCCGAGATGCAGTTGAGCACCGACGTCTTGCCCGCCCCGTTGGGGCCGAGCAGGGCCAACCGCTCCCCTGCCTCGACCGTGAACGTCACGCCGTCGAGGACGGTGACCGCTCCGAACCGCAGCCCCAGGCCCTCGACGGCCAGCACCGCGCTCACGCCCGGGGACGGGTGGGCGCGGCGCAGGACCGCCCGCCGTCCAGCCTCACCGTGCGGGCGGGTGAGGCCAGCACCGGCTCCTGCTCGGCCACCACGACGGCCGCCCCGGCCGCGGCCACGTCCCGCAGCACCCCGTCGACCAGGTCGACGGCGGCCGCCCCCAGGCCCACCGTGGGCTCGTCCAGGAGCAGGAGGCGCGGCCCGGCCACGAGGGCCCGGGCCACGGCGAGGAGCTGGCGCTCGCCACCGGAGAGCAGCCCGGCGAGCGTGGTCCGGCGGGCGGCCAGCAGCGGGAACCGGTCGAGCACCTCGCCGGTGCGGCGGCGGACGGCGGCCCGGTCGCGCAGCGGGTACCCGCCCGCCCGCAGGTTGTCCTCGACGGTCAGGTCCCGGAACACCCGGCCCCCTTCCAGCACGTGGCCGACGGGTGCGGCCGCCGCCGCCACCGAGACGGTCCCGGCCGTGACCCGTCCTCCCGACAGCCCCAGCACTCCCGACACGGCCCGCAGCAGCGACGACTTGCCCGCGCCGTTGGGGCCCAGCACCGCCACCACCTCCCCCGCCCCGGCCGCCAGCGAGACCCCCCGCAGGGCGACGGTGGCCCCGTAGGCGACCTCCAGGCCCGAGACGGCGAGGATCAGCGCGCCTTCTTGGCGGCCTTCGTCGCCTTCGTCGCCTTGGCCGCCTTGGCGGCCTTCTTGGCCGGCGCCGCCGCCGACGCCGCCACCGCCCCGGCCACCGCCCGCCGGAACAGCACCGCCACCGCGAACCCGCCGTGAACGGCGGTCATGGTGAACGGCTCCCAGCCCTCGGCCGCGATGGCGTTGAGCTCGTCGTGGTCGAAGTCGGAGAACCCGTCGAGGTTCACGCCGAAGACCGCGGTCCAGTACTCGTACCTCCCGGCCACGCTGCCCTCCCGGCGACGCCTCCCGACGGCCGGAGACCTTAGCCGTCGGCCCGCCCACCGCCCCGGCCCCGGGTTTCGGTTAGCACTCGGTATCATCGAGTGCCAGATGCTCGACGAACGCAAAGCCGCGATCCTCAAGGCGGTCGTTGAGGAGTACATCGAGACGGCCCAGCCGGTGGGGTCGGCCTCGGTGGTGCGGACCGCCGACCTTGGCGTCTCCACCGCCACCGTGCGCAACGAGCTCGCCCACCTGGAGCGGGAGGGCTTCCTCGACCACCCCCACACCAGCGCCGGCCGCATCCCCACCGACAAGGGGTACCGGTTCTTCGTCGACCACCTCACGCCCTCCCTCGAGGAGGTCCAGCGCCACACCGTGCAGGACTTCTTCGCCCGGGCCCACGGCGAGATCGAGCAGATGCTGCACGACACCACCCGCCTCCTCTCCGACCTCACCCACTACGCGGCCCTGGTGGTGGCCCCCTCCCGGGAGCCGGCCACCGTGCGGTCGGTCCAGGTCGTCGGGCTGGGCAGCTCGGTGGCCCTGGCCGTGGCCGTCCTCTCCGACGGCTCGGTGAAGAAGGCGGTCCTCGACGTCGACCCCACCGTCACCGACGCCACCCTCGCCATCGCCGGCGCCCACCTCACCGCCCACACCACCGGCCGCCCCCTCGACGCCGACGCGCCCGTCCCGCCGTCGGGCGACGAGATCACCGACCGGGTGGTGGCCGAGGCCCGCAGCGCCCTCCAGCGCTCCGTCACCGGCGCGTCCCCCGACCAGCTGTTCGTGGGGGGCGCGGCCCAGATGGCCACCACCTTCGACGCCATCGAGACGGTGCGCCGGGTGCTGGCCGTGCTCGAGCAGCAGTACGTGCTGGTCAGCCTCCTCCAGGAGGCCATCCACGACGACGCGCTGACCGTGTCGATCGGCGCCGAGCTAGGCGTCGAGCCGCTCGCCCAGTGCTCGATCATCGTCGCCCCCTACGAGAGCGAGGGGTCGGCCGTCGGCACCATCGGCGTGCTGGGCCCCACCCGCATGAACTACGGCCAGGCCATCGCGGCCGTCGGCGTCGTCAGCCAGCGCCTGGGCAAGGCCCTGCGGGAGGGCTAGAACCAGGCCATGGACGAGGACTTCTACGCGCTCCTGGGCGTCGGCCGCAACGCCACCGAGGACGAGCTCAAGAAGTCCTACCGCCGCCTGGCCCGGGAGCTCCACCCCGACACCAACCCCGATCCGGCCGCCGAGGAGCAGTTCAAGAAGATCACCATCGCCTACGAGACGCTGCGCGACCCTGAGCGGCGCCGCCGCTACGACATGTTCGGCCCCGAGGGGGTCCGGGGGACGGGCGCGGCCGGTGGCGGTGCGGGGGCCGGTTTCGGGGGCGACTTCGCCGCCAACCTGGGCGACCTGTTCGAGAGCTTCTTCGGCGGCAACCCCTTCGGCGGAGGGGCAGGCCGCCGCCCCACCGGCCCGCCCCCCGGCCCCGACCTCGAGGTCGCCCTGGAGCTGGACTTCAAGGAGGCGGTGTTCGGCGGCACCCACGACGTGCGGGTACGGGTGCCCCTGGCGTGCGAGACGTGCTCGGCCACCGGCGCCCAGCCCGGCACCAGCCCCGAGACGTGCCCCACCTGCCAGGGGACCGGCCAGATCCGCCAGGTGCGCCAGTCGATCCTGGGCCAGATGGTCACCAGCGGCCGCTGCCACGCCTGCGGCGGCCTCGGCCAGATCGTCCGATCGCCGTGCAACGACTGCCGGGGCGAGGGCCGGCGCACCAAGGAGCAGACGTACCCCGTGCAGGTCCCGGCGGGCGTCGACAACGGCAACACCCTCCGGGTGCCGACCATGGGCGGGGCCGGTCCGCGCGGTGGTCGCCGGGGCGACCTCTACGTCCACCTCCGGGTGCGGCCCCACGAGCGGTTCGAGCGCCAGGGCGTCGACCTGGTGCACAACCTGCACGTCCCCCTGACCCAGGCCGCCCTGGGCGCCCACCTCCGCTTCGACACCCTCGACGGCACCGAGGACCTGGTCATCCCCAAGGGCACGCAGTCGGGGCGGGTCTTCCGCCTGCGCGGGCGGGGTGTCCCCTCGATCGACGGCCGGGGCCGCGGCGACCTGCTGGTACAGGTCGTGGTCGACACCCCCGACAGGCTCACCAAGGAGCAGGAGCACCTCCTGCGCCAGTTCGCGGCCGAGCGGGGAGAAGAGGTCGCCCCCGCCGACTCCGGCCTGCTGGGCAAGATCCGCAGCGCGTTCAAGTAGTGGAGCGGGCCGCGGCCCACGTGTTCGTGGCCGACCCGGAGCGGCCCGAGCTCCACCCCCTCGACCGCCACCACCTGCTGAAGGTCCTGCGCCTGCGGGCGGGGGAGACCGTGACCGTCTCCGACGGCGCGGGCCGGTGGCGGTGGTGCCGGTTCGGCGCCGGAGCGGGCGCCACCCTGGAGCCGGCCGGCGACGTGGAGGTCGACCCCCGACCGTCCCCTCCGGTGGGCGTGGGCTTCGCCCTCACCAAGGGGTCGAGACCGGAGCTGGCGGTGCAGAAGATGACCGAGCTGGGCGTGGACGTGATCGTGCCGTTCACGGCCGAGCGGTCGGTGGTGCGGTGGACGGGCGAGCAGGCCGCGGCCCACGTCGAGCGGTGGGGGCGCGTGGCCCGGGAGGCGGCCATGCAGTCCCGGCGCACGTGGCTCCCCGAGATCGCGGCGGTGGCCACCTTCGCCGAGCTGGTGGGCCGTCCCGGCACCGCCCTGGCCGCCCCCGGCGGCGGCCCGCCTTCGCCCACCGCCCACCGCCTCGTGCTGGTGGGGCCCGAGGGCGGCTGGTCGGACGGCGAGCTGGCCGCGGCCGACGCCGCGGGGCGGCCCCGGGTGCGGCTCGGGCCCCACGTCCTGCGGGCCGAGACGGCCGCCATGGCCGCCGCCGCCCTGCTGTGCGCCCTTCGCGACGGCCTGCTGGCCCGGCCCGATTCCTGACCGGTCCACCCGGGATTCAACCACTCTTCGTCGTTGCCCTGAGTCTCTACGTCGCAGTAGACTGCCCAGCGGGACATCGGCAAGGGGGGCTGGGTGAGCGACGAAAGCGCGGGCGCCAACCCTGCGCAGACCTACGCTCGCCGCGTCGGTCAGCGCCTGCGGGCGATCCGGCGGCAGAAGGGTCTGTCGCTGCAGGACGTCGAGGCGGCGTCAGGTCACGAGTTCAAGGCATCGGTCCTGGGCGCCTACGAGCGGGGCGAGCGCATCATCTCGGTGCCCCGGCTCCAGCGCCTGGCCGGCTACTACGAGGTGCCGGTCGACCAGCTGCTGCCGCCCGCCTCCGAGCTGCCCCGGGTCGGCGCCGCATCCCGCGACGGTGACGGCGACGGCGATACCCGCCCGGCCGTCACCACCACCCGCACCGCCACCGAGAAGGTCACCTTCGACCTGGCCCGCTTCCGGGACGTGGCCGATCCGGAGCTCGAGATGGTCCGCCAGTACCTCAACAGCATCCAGGTGATGCGCCAGGACTTCAACGGCCGCATGCTCACCATCCGCAGGGACGACATCCGGGCCATCGCCGGCATGTTCGGCACCGACCCCGGAGCCCTCGTCGAACGACTGGAAGCGCTCGAATTGCGGATGTCCACGTAGCGGCGGTTCTAGCCTGGCTCCGAGGAGGGGGCCATGAGACGAGCATCGACGCGCCGCACGCTGCTGGTGGTGCTGCTGGCGATGGTGGTGCTGGCCACGGCGTGCAGCGAAGGCGGCAGCAGCTCCACCACCGTGCTGCGTGTGGTCATGACCGACGACTGGGTCACCACCCCGTTCACCGACGCGGTGCGGGAGTTCGAACGCACCCATCCGGGCGTGCGGGTGGACATCGACAAGGGGCCCATCAGCCGCATGGCCGACGTGGTGCGGGCCGGCATCTCCAGCGGCGCCCCGCCCGACGTCGTCCAGGGCCACGCCCACACCGGTGCCGGCCAGGACCTGGCCGATCCCGTCGACGACCTGTGGGCCGAGCACGGCATCACCCCCGGCGAGTACCTCCCGGGGGCGGTGGATGACGTCACGTGGGGCGGGAAGCGCTACGGGCTGCCCCTCGACAGCAACGCCATGACGCTGCTCTACAACCGGTCGATCTTCGACGCCGCCGGCGTGCCACCGCCCGACCCCACCATGTCCTTCGTCGACTTCGAGCGCCTGGCCGCCCGCCTGACCAGCCCCGACGGATCCCGCCGGGCCCTCGTCGTCCCCGTCGACACCTGGGTGACCTACGGGTGGATCCGGGCCAACGGCGGCGAGCTGGTCCAGGTCGACGCCACCGGCCGGCCCCAGTTCACCCTCAACCAACCGGCGGTCGTCGACACCGTCGCCTACCTCCGCCGCCTGGTCGACAGCGGGGTCGCCTTCGGCCCCACCGGACCCGACGCCCGCTCCACCGACGCCTACGCCCTGTTCCGCTCGGGCGCCAGCGCGATGTACGCCAGCGGCTCGTGGGACCTCGTCCGCATCCTCAGAGAGGACCCGGGCGGTCGCTACGGCGTCGCCCTCATGCCCCGCGGCCTCAGCGGCACCACCCAGGGCACGGCCATGGGGGGGAGCAGCCTGTGGATCCCCCGGGGCGCCCAGAACCGGGAGCTGGCCTTCGAGTTCATGCTGCTGCTCACGTCGGACCGCTACGCCCTGCGCCTGGCCAAGGAGGAGGGACGGCTCCCCGTGCGCCCCCGCGTCCTCACCGACCCGTACTTCGCAGAGGAGCGCCTCAACGTGTTCGTCCAGCAGCTGGCCACCGCCCACCCCCCCACGCTCGGGGCCCACCACCAGGCGGCCCAGGCGTTCGACGAGGCCCTGACCCGGGTGCTGCGGGAGAACGCCCCGCCCAAGACCGCCCTCGACGAGGCCCAGGCCCGGGCGGTGGCCTCGATCGGCTCGTCCTGAGCCCGCCCGAGGGCGTTCGCGTGCCCCCCGGCCCGGCCACGCCGAGAGGCTTCCTGCGGCTCCGCTCGTCGGTGCTGGGCAAGATCCTCGGCGCCCTGGTGGTGGTGCTGGTGGTGTCCACCGCGGTCACCGCCTTCGTGGACGCCCGCCTCACCCACGACGTGGTCGCCGACCAGACCAGCGAGGTGGCCGACTCCAACCTGCGGGTGCTCCAGGAGGCGTTCAGCGAGCGGCAGCGCAACCTGGTGGTGAACCTCCAGGCCCTGGCCGACCGGGTGGCCGCCGACGGCCTGCTCGACCCCCCGCGCCGCCCCGAGCTGATCGCCCGGCTGGGCGCCGAAGCGTCGACCCTGGGGCTCGACCAGCTCGACGTGCTCAGTCCCGACGGCGCCGCCCTCAGCCCGCCGATCAGCGTGGGGCGGCTCACACCGCGGACCGGCCAGGGGATGTTCACCACCGAGCGCACCAGCCGCCTGGTGCAGACCGAGCAGGGCCCGGTGGTGCAGGCGGTGCCGGTGGCCATGGGCACCACCGCCCGCCCCCTCCTGCTGCTGGGCGGCCTCCACTTCGGCGACGACCTGGCCTTCGCCCTCCGCCGCCAGCTCGGTGGCCTGGCCAACGTGCTGCTGGTGGCCGGGTCGCGGGTGGTGGGCAGCACCCTCGACACGTCCGCCACCGCCGGGCCCCTCCCGCCCGCCTTCGACGAGGACGACCGGGGCCGTCCTCCCGCCGAGCCCGAGTTCGAGCGGGTCGGCGACGTGCAGAGCGTGGTGGCCTACGTGCAGGTCGGGCGCTCGCTCCAGGACCCCCTGGGCGGGGCCCTGGGCATCGTCCTCCCCGACCCCACGGCCGACTTCGACCGTGCCCTCGGCTTCCGCCGCCTGCTGGCCGGCACCGTGCTGGCGGTGCTGGCGGTGGCGCTGGGCTGGGTGCTGTTCCGGGCCCTCACCCAGCGGCTGGTGACGCTGGCCGCCACCGCGGTGCGCATCGCCGGCGGTGACCTCGACTCGTCGTTCCGCGCCGCCGGCAGCGACGAGATCGCCCGCCTGGCGGGGGCCCTGGAGCACATGCGCACCGAGCTCCAGGCCAAGCTGGACGTGGTGGCCCGCCAGGCGGCCGAGCTGCGGGAGAGCTCCCAGCGCATCGTGACCGCCCAGGACGAGGAGCGCCGCCGCCTCGCCCGCGACCTCCACGACGGCATCCAGCAGCAGCTGCTGGTGCTGCGCCTGCGGCTCGGCCTGGCCGACGACGGGGCCGAGGCCCTGGCCGGCATGGAGGCCGAGCTCGACCGCACCATCGAGCAGCTGCGGGAGGTGAGCCACGGCCTCTACCCGCCCATCCTGCGCGACCGGGGGTTGGTGGCGGGCGTGCGCAGCTACGCCGGCAAGCTGCCCCTTCCCACCCACATCGAGGTCGCGCCCGACCCGTTGCCCCCCCTGCCCCCCGAGGTGGAGAGCGGCGCCTACTTCCTCATGCTCGAGGCCGTCACCAACGCCCTCAAGCATGCCGAGGCGTCGGAGCTGACCCTCGCCCTGGAGGTGGAGGACAGCCACCTCCACGTGCGCGTCACCGACGACGGCCGGGGCTTCGACCTCGCCGGCGCCGAGCGCCACGGCGGGCTCATCTCCATGGAGGACCGGGTGCGCTCCTTCGCCGGACGCCTGCACATCACCAGCGAGCCGGGGCGGGGGACGACGGTGGAGGCGGTGTTCCCGGTGGCCCTGGACGGCGACGGCCAGGCCGGGGCCGAGCCGGGCGAGCTCACGCCGTCTGGCGTTGGAGGAAGAACAGCACCGCCGCCACCCGGTGGTTCATATCCAGTTCCTCGCTGAGGTCGAGCTTGCGGAAGATGGCGTTGATGTGCTTCTCGACGGCCCGCTCGGTGAGGGTGAGCGACCGGGCGATGGCGGCGTTGGTGCGGCCACCGGCCATGAGGGCCAGCACCTCGTGCTCCCGCTCGGTGAGCCCGTGCAGGCGGGAGCGGCTGCGCCGGCGCTGGGCCACCAGCAGCCCGTCGACCACCTTGGGGTCGAGGATCGACCCGCCCGCCGCCACCTCCCGCAGCGCCTCGGCCAGTTGCAGTGGCGCCCCCAGCCGCTCTTTCAGCAGGTAGGCCCGCCCGTTCGACCCGTCCCGCAGCAGCTCCAGGGCGTACTCTGGGTCGTCGAACTGGGAGAGGATCACCACGCCCATCTGGGGCCAGCGCTTGCGGATGACGTGGGCGGCGTCGATGCCCTCGGTGCGGTGGGTCGGCGGCATGCGCACGTCGAGCAGCACCGAGTCGGGCATCGTCTCCTCGATGACCGTCATCAGCTCCTCGGCGTCGGCGGCGGTGCCCACCACCTGGATGCCGGGGACGGTCGACAAGGCGCTGCGGGCCCCCTCCCGCACCAGGTACCAGTCGTCGGCCACCACCACCCGCAGCAGGGGCGCGTCGGCTCCGCCGTCGGTGGAGAGATCGGAGGAACCCAGCCGCTCGTCGATGCCCTGGATGCTAGGCGGGGACGGGGGTGCTAGCACCCCGCTCCAAGACGCTTGGTAGCACCATTTCGGCCGCCGGCCCCGATCGGCACAATGACGGTCGGGAAGAGTCATCCCCAGCCCCCTTCCCCCCAAGGGCGGCGAGTCGACGACGGGACGGCGAGGAGCGGCGGTCTCCTCGCCATCCCGGTCGTCGAGCGGGAGGCTACCGCCGGGCGAGGTCGGCTGCTCGGGAGCGCACCCGCCAACCACGACGTCCCCAGGATGTCGGGCCCCTCCGATCAGCTCGTACCGCCGGCCGTCGTCGGGGACGGCCTCGAGGTCCTCGATCGTGAGGGCGTTCGTCATCGCCGGGGCCACGCTACCGAGCAGCGGGTGGCGTCGGGACGGTGAAGACCTGCCCTGGGAAGATGAGGTCCTCGTTGGACCGGTCGGCCAGCTCGCTCCGGTTGGCCGCGATGAGGGCGCGCCAATAGGGGACGATCTCGGCGTCGGAGGGCGCCCGCCCCCAGGCCCGGGTCAGCACGTCGTCGGCGATCGACCAGAAGCACTCGCCGGCCTTCACCGTCCAGCTTGACGCCGCCGCTTGCGACGGTGCACGGGCGTCGGCCGGTGCGGGGGCCGGCACGGTCGCAGGGGCCGGCGCGGGCAGGAGCCGCATGGTGAGGGTGGGATCGGTGCGCCCGTCGTCGGTCGACGCTGCGGGTGCCGTCGACGTGGTGGTCGCCGCGTCGGTGACAGCCACGGCCGCCGCCACCGGCCCCCTTCCGGGCAGGACCGTGGCCGGCCCCACGCCCGACGCCAGGGACACGCTGGCGGTGGCGACCAGCAGCCGCCGGACCGCGGGAACGGTGACCCTGTCGGTCAGTGCGACCAGCGCGTCGGCTCGAACCACCCGGAGCAGCGCCCCCACCAGGACCGCGACGGCGAGGTACCAGAGGGCCACTAGGGCGGCGAGACGCACCAGCGCCAGGGCGGCCTCGACCGGCTCCCGTGCAGCCAGCCACTCTCCCCATAGCGCCGGCTCGGCGACAGGTGGTGCGGCCAGCGCGCCGGCGCCGGCCCTCTGCAGCGCCAGGGCGGCGGCCGCCACCACGATGACGAACCCGAGCGCCCGCGCGCGCCTCATGGCGTCCCCCGGCGCGGGTGGAGGACCGCAGGAGCCCCGCTGGCCCGCTCGACGACCAGCTCGTTGCACCCGTCGCCGTCGAGGTCGGCCGATCGCAAGGCCTGCCCTCCCGCCACCCGGCTGACCACCGGGGCGCGAGCTTCGGCCTCGGCCGACGCCCAGCTCGAGAATGCGTAGACGTCCCCGGTCGAGGGCCGGAGGACGGCCAGGGAGCGGACGCCCGAGCAGGCCCAGTCGCCGAGCGCCACCACGTCGCCCTCCTGGCCGACCGCCCACCGGCGGCCGGCTGCCTCCACCACTCCGGCCGTGAACGTGACCGCCTCGGCGCAGCCGTCGCCGTCCACGTCGGCCGTCAACGGCCCTTCCACCGCGGGACAGCCGGCCGGCACGGCGGGCCGCGGCGCGGTGGCGGGCGGGGACGGAGGGGTTCCGGCGACTTCCGGGAAAGGGGCCGGCGGCGTCGATGTCGACGGCGACGCCGATGCCACCCCTTCCGGCGGCGACGCAGGTCGGGCCTGGCCGCCGAGGGCCACGACGGCGACGCCGACCACGACGGCCGTCGCCACTCCGACACCGGCCAGCCGTAGCCCCCGTGGTGGGCGGGCTGCGACCGGCCGGCGAAGCGCCTCCAAGGATGGGCGCACCGGCGCCGGGGGCTCGGCTGGCCTCGTCGGTGGCTCACCCTCGGGACGTGGGAGGCGCGCCCCCGGCACCGCGTCATGGATGGCGTCGGCCAGGCTCCGGGCCGACGGCCTGGTCTCGACCGGCCCGCAGGCCAGCCCCGCCAGGTGGCGGAGCGCCTCGGCGCCGGCACCCCGCAGCCGGCCCGTGACTCGGGACAGCAGATGCTCCAGGACGGCACCGAGGCCGGCGACGTCGGACGCGGGTTCCAGCACCGCTTCCTCTCCGCAGCGCTCTCCGGCCAGCCCGCCCGACCCCAGCCCGCACAGCACCGGACGGCCGTCCTCGTCGAGCACCACGTGGCTGGCCTCGACCGACCCGTGCACCAGCCCGGCGGCGTGGAGGTCGGCCAGGGTGCAGGCGGCGGCGGCCACCACGCCCGCGACCTCCTCGACGTCGAGCGGTCGGACCTGGGCGAGGGAGGGCCCTCCCACCCAGATCGTGTGCAGCCGAGCCTCAGCGCCGTCCTCCCACCGCACGACCTCGATCAGCCCTGGGTGAGCCGCCACCTCGAGCAGGTCGGCCTCCCGCCGCAGCCGGGCCGCGTCATCGGGGGTCTCGGCCTGCTTGACCGCCACCTGGCGGCCCCGTTCGTCGATCGCCGGTTCGACCTGCACAGAGGGGATACTACGGCCTCTTTGAGTGCATGACAATATATTTCATGCCCTAAGGGCACGTGGAAACCCCTGACCGGGGGCTCGACGAGGCGGCCGCTGCCACGTCCACGTGGTCGGCTGCGCCGGGCACCGCACGGGCGAAGACGTAACCCACCGTCGCCGACGCTTCCACCCGCAGCGACCACGAGCAGCCGGCGGCACCCCGGACGACTTCGGCCCGCACGGCCACGTTGCGGTAACGGCCGGTGTCGATGCTGGTGCGCACCCGCTCCTCGGCCACCCGCGCCAGTTCGGCGTCGTCCACCTCGACGGCGCCCCGGCCGTAGAAGGCCGTCTCGCTGAGGGCGTCGGTGGCGGCGTCGTTGGCGGCCGCCGCCACGGCGCCGGCCAGCTCCCGTTGGCCCATGAAGGCGACGGCCGAGTCCACGGCCACCGCTGCCAGCACCAGCACGGCCAGCACGCCGACGGGGAAGAGCAGCAGCACGCTGCCCCGCTCCTCGGTCGTCCTCAGCACGAGGCCGCGCCCCGAGGCACCCCGCTGCGGTAGGGGTCCACGATCTCGGCATGGCGGGCGACGGCGGTGAACCCGGTGCCGAACCGCCCGATCAACGGGACGGTGACGAAGGGCACCGGGTACCGGGCCTCGAACCGGACCTCGGAACACCGGCTGAAGTCGGCCTCGACCGGCGTGATGGTCAGCCGCCCGGGGTTGCGCCCCATGCCGGCGATGGCCGCCCGGGCGGCCGTCTCGGCCCGGGCCACGGGGTCTTCCCCCACGGGCGATTCCACGTAGGCCCGCACCGCCTCGCGCGCCGCCGACGACACGGCCATCTTCACGTCGACCACGGCCCAGGCGTTGGCGACCAGGAGCACGCCCACCAGGAACACCAACACCCCGAAGGGGAGCGCCTCGGCCCCCGCCAGCTGGCCCCGTTCGTCCCGACGCAGGCGGGCGAGCACCGTCACCGGAACCGCTCCACCCGCAACCGCACGGTGCGGTCGATGTCACCGAGGGCGAGGACCGTGCCCGCCGACATGAGCACGCTGGGCACCCGTCCCTGCACCCGCAGCACGACGTCCTCGTCCGACGTCCGGGCCCAGTCGAACGTGACCTCGTCGCCGAAACGACCGAGCAGCCGGCGGGCCTGCTCCTCGGCGGCGGCGATGGCGTCCGGCGCTCCGCCCGACGCCGCCACCTGGCGGGCGGCGTCGTACGCGACCGACGTCACCACCGAGGTGGCATAGAGGTTGAGCAGCGCCTGCAGAGTGAACAGCAGCATCCCGACAAAGATCACGAACCCGATCCACGTCGAGATCGGCCCACTGCCCCGCTCCGACCGCTGCCAGCACCGGCGGCCGGAGCCGCCGCCTGTCAACCGGCGCCGGCGCCGCCGCCGATCTGGGAGATCTGGTCGTCGGTGCGGGTGCTGGCGTTGTCCCACAGCTCCTGGAGGCCGACCCACATGACCGCTCCGAGGGCGGCCATGATCAGGACCGCGATGGCGGCGGAGATGACGCCCTCGCCCCGCTCGTCGCGCACGGCCCGGCCCGCGGTCATCCGCAGCCAGATGTAGGTGAATCGCACGGTGTCGATCATCGGTGTTGCTCCTTGGGTTCGCTTCATGACTGGGAGTAGAGGCGCAGGGCCTCGATGAAGGGGACGACGAGGAAGAGGATCCCGGGCACGAGGGCGGCCACGGTGACCGGCACCCACACCTGCTGCGAGCGGCGCTCGATGGTCTCGATCAGCTCCCGGTGGGCATCCCGGCGGATGGCGCGCGCCTCCTCCGAGACCAGCCGGCCCAGGTCGCTGGCCTCGCGGTTGAGCGCCAGCACGGGCAGCAGGCGGGTCAGGGCCTCGACGTCGGCGACGGTGGCCCACTCGCGCAGCGCCTCGACCTCGGACAGCCCCTGGCGGATCCGACCGCACACCCGGGCCAGGTCCTTGGCCGCCACGCCGTTGCCCCGGGCCGCCAGCCGGTTGAGCGCACCGCCCAGCGAGTAACCGGCGGCGAGGAGCATGGCCAGCTGCTCGGCCACCACGGGCAGCTCGCGGAACAGTCGTGACTTCCACGCCGCCGACGCCATGGCCAGCCGCTGCTCGAGGATCAGGAAGGCCAGGAGCGGCCCGGACAGGAGCAGGATGAGGCCGACCAGCGCCGGTGGCCGCATGGCGAGGGTGAGCAGCCCCGCCATGCCGAAGCCGGCCAGGCTCCATCCCACCTGGCGCAGCCGGAAAGCGGTGACGTCGAGGGGCGAGTGGAGCCGCTCGAGCCGGAGGCCGATGTCCTCGGGGACGCCCAGGGCGCGCGACATGCGCTCGCCGATGCCGCGGCATAGGGGCCCGACGACGTCGCGGAAAGACTCGATGGACAGGACGTGGCGGTCGCCCCCGGCGGCGGCGGCCCCGGGCGTGTACGGGCGCAGGCGGTCGACCAGGCTCAGCCGGTTGAACCACCGCAGCTGCGAGAAGAGCAGGGTGGCGCCCGCCCACAGCCCCAACCCACACAGCACCGCGACCCTCACTCGAACGCCCGCTCCTCGTCGGGGAGCCGCATGATCCGCCCGGACCACAGCCAGCAACCGATCACCACCGCCACCGCCACCAGCGCCGCGAGCTGACCGGCCGGGGATCGGAACGCCTCCCGGCCGTTGCCGATCGACAGCCCGGCCAGGGCCATGCCGATGGGCACGATCAGCACGAACCGCCGCGCGAAACGCACGCCCGCCTGCTTGGCCACCGCGTCCTTGCGGTCTTGCACGTCGGCCACCCGGTCATCGACCAGCGCGGCCAGCCGTCGCTCCAGATCGGTGCCCCCCACGTCGTGGGCCACGAGCAGCGTCTCGCAGGCGGCGTCGGCGGTGGCGTCGGCCAGCCGGGACTTCAGTACGCCCACCGTGCGGGCGAAGTCGGTGGTGAGCAGCCACTCCCGCTGGGCGGCGGCGAAGGCGGGCCGCATCTCCTCCGGGCCCCGGGCCCCCACCTCGAACAGCGCCTGCGGGATCGACCGCCCGAGCGAGCCGGTCAGCAGGGCCATCTCCTCGATCATGCGAGGCCAGGCCTCGGCCGTGGTCTGCCGGCGCCGGCGCCGCCGGGAGCGGTAGGACACGGCCGGGTAGGTCGCCGCGAACCCGCCGATGGCCAGGGCGGGAACGATCCCGCCGAGCAGCGCGTAGGCCAGCGCGGTGCCGACCACGAGGATCACCGCCACCGCGGCGACGAACTGCGACGGGCGCACGCCGTCGAGACCGGCCTGTACCAGCCACTCCTGCACGCCCCCACGCCGGCGGCGCCTACCAGCGATCCCGGGGGAGATCCCGAGGCCGCGCCACCCGAACGCCGCCGACGTGTAGACGAGGAACACGCCATAGGCGCCCACCAGGGAGAGGGCCAAGCGGGTCACTCGGCCGCCTTGGTGCGCGGCCGGCGAGTCGTCGTGGCCGCCACCGCACGAGGCCGCCGCGGCACCACGCCGTTGGCGGCGCCGCCCGACGGGTCGAGCAGGGCACGCGGGTCGTAGCCCGCCTCCTCGAGGAACCGCCCGGCCCGCACGGGCAGCTGGCCCGTCCAGCGCAGCGGCTGGTCGTGGCGCGGCCGGGTGAACAGCTCGGTGAGCGTGAAGGCGACGCCGTCCCGGCCCGTCTGCAGCTCCTCCACGGCCACGATCTCGCTGACCCGCACCTCCCCGCCGGCCCGCGTGCAGTGTACGACCAAGTCGACCGCCTCGCTCACCAGGGCGCTCAGCGCCGAGAGCGGGAGCTCGGTGGAGGTGTCGGCCAGCTGGCAGATGAACCGCAGCCGGGTGAGGGCCTGGCGAGCGGAGCCGGCGTGGATCGTGGTGAAGCCCTTCACCCCCGATGACAGCGTCAGGAGCAGAGGCAGCGCCTCAGCGTTCCTTCGAGAACGTTACCAACGGTGACTTCGGGATCGCTGAACCGTCCCTCGTCCGATGCCGTTCCCCGAATGGGGTTTCTCCATCAGCGAGGTGAGCCGATTGGCTCGCTGCGTACCGCGTGTCAACGACTCCCGCTGGCTGCGCGTTGGGAGGTGACGCGTGCTGGCAGCAGAGCGGTTCCGCGTTCCGGTGAGCGACGTGCGACGAGCGAAACGCCACCGGCCGAGCGTGGCGTCGGACACCCACTGTGTGCGGGACAACGGGGTCCGGCCGCGAAAACCTGCCGGCACGAACCACTATGTATAACGCTGAAGCGCGAGGTGAGGATGGCTAGCAGCTCTCCGACGCCTCCTGCCGGGGCAGCCTTACTTATACCGTTCAGGGACCGAAGGTGGGAGGCGCTGAACCGGGCGAGGCTTCACCCGGCCGCGTGGATCTGGAACGGATAGGTACCTGCTGCGAGAACGCAGTCGCCCGGGTCCAGCGACACTTGGTCCGGAACTACACCAGCAATCTCGATCACGGGAACGAAGCGGTGCCGTCGACAGGAGGCACATACCACGCCCGTGGAGCCACGCGGCCGACTCCTCGCGTCGAAGCCGGCCGAGACGAACCCCCGTCCGGCGCACAATTCGCACAGCTCCCAGCCGACCACCCGAACCCGCACGTCGAGGAGATCCAGGATGCGGCGCTGCATCTCAGGCGTCGGAGTCGCGAGGAGCTCTCTCGCTCGCCGGGCGAGTTCCCACAGCCGTTGCATCCGATCAGCCTTCTCCCGTGTGACCTCCTGCCAGGTAGCCACACGCGCACGATGCTCGCGCAACCGAACGAGGTCGGCGTCCAACTCGGCTGATGCCACGGTGATCACGGCAGGGTCCATGCCTCTGCGCAGCAGGTCGGCGACAGTCGACCCGAGAGCGCGCTCCAGCCTGGCGATGCGACGGTCCAAGGCGTGAATGTCTTCGCCCTCGACCGCCTCAGCTGGCCCTCGGGCGTCCAAGGCAGTCTGAGCCAGGGCGACAATTCGATCGGGGTCGGTAAGGACGCTGAGCACCTCAGACCAGACGACCGACTCGAGCGAATCCGCGTCACAACGCCGGCATTCGCAACGCTCGTACGCCTCGGCCCGGTCGTTCAGACACCGGTATACCCGCGTATTCCGGTCCCGCCGGCGCACCCCGTGCATGGTCCCGCCGCACGCCGAATGGATGCGGCCAACCAGGAGGTATGTCGACTTGCGGGCCGTCGCACCTGGTCCACGACTCGTGCGCGCTAGTGCGGTCCGGAGTAGCTCGTGTCGCTCGGGCGTGAGGATCGCCGGAATCTCAACCTCGATCTCTTCGCCGACGGAGCGGTTCGCCCGACCCGGCCGGCGGTACGGCCAGCGGCCCGACAGCCCCTTGGCATCGAGGAGTTGGCGCCGGAGATTGTGATGGGTCCAGCGAGGCGAACGTCGCGGATGGAGTGCCAAGGCGTTCAGTTCTTGCGCAGCCTGCCACGTCGTCATGCGGCGATCGACGAGAAACTCGACTGCAGCGCGGATGACGGTCGCCTCGTCCTCGTGGATGACCAGCCGGGCCCGGTTGGCGCTCTTCTCGACTCGGTACCCGTACGGAGGCGGCCCGCCGGGCCACCACCCGCCGCGGGCCACGGCGCGCAGGCCGGACGACGTGCGCTCGACGATTGCCTCGCGCTCAAACTCGGCGATGGCGCCGAGGACGTTGCGTAGCAGCCGGCCCGACGCCGTCGACGAGTCGATGGCCTCAGCCACACTGGCAAAGCGGATCTGCCAATCATCAAGGTCCCCCAGCGCCGAGCACAGATGACGCATGGACCGGCCCCAACGATCGAGCTTCGCGACGACAATCGCATCCACCTCGCGCGAACGGGCCGAGCGCATGAGCTGATCGAGCTCGGGCCGCGAGGCGCGGCTGCCTGACACCCCCTGCTCGCGGTAGATGGCCACGACGGTCCATCCGTGGGCAGCGCAATAGGCCTCGCAGCGTCGGACCTGTTCGTCCAAGCTCGTGCCATGCTCCGCCTGCTCGTCGGTGCTGACTCGGGCGTAGACAGCGGCGCGCACCGCCGCCTCGCTCGGCTGGCCATGTGCACAAGTCGTCGGGCTCACGTTTACCCTCCGATGCCGTCACCGCGGGCGGGCTGGGCCGGTCTGGGCGGTTGAATCACACTGGAGGCCAGTTGGGACACTCGACGGGCCGAACACTACCTCAGCGAGTAGCCGCCAGAGCTCGAGAGAGATGCCGGGATCGGAGAGACGCCACGTGATTGAACGCACCCGTGGGCCGGCCCGAACCTGGCTGGTGCCGCCAGGGTCTGAGCGCTCGTCACTCAGGCTCAACATGACTCCGCGGAAGTGCCGCGTCCGGAGCGTCGGACGGGTATCAGTGTCTGGTGGCGCGCCCATGCCGGGGAGTTGCGCTCGGGCGCTTCCCGGGCATGCCCGCTCCCTGCGCCGTGGCACGCGCTGAGGAAGCGCCACCGTGGTGACCGGGCGGGGACCCACGGCTCCGCGGAATCGCTCCGACCAACCTCGACGAAGGCGTCGAGGTCGACGGGTCGGAAGCGGACGAACTCGCCCACCTCGTAGTAGCGGCCGGGTCGCGTCAGTACGAGCCGGCGCACGAACGCCCCGCTGACACCCGGGCAGTCGGAGACCCCGCGGGGTCGAGCAGGACTTTGCCCAGCCGCCTGCGCGGCCATGGCGCCCTCCCTCTTCCCCACGAGGTGCTTGCAACGAAGGTTCGGATAGCGACCGCCGTCATCGCCCCTCCTCCCGCAGGCCCGTCCGCTCTACGCCTCGCTCCCCCGCCCTCCGGGGCAGCGACATGCCCGCCCGCAGACCACTGCGGATCGTCGCCTCGGCCTCCCCCTGTCCGAGCCCGATGGCCAGCGCCGCGCACAGCAGTGCCTCGTGCACCAGCTCCTCCCCCACCTCGCCGCCGCCTACGAGACGGCCGAGGGAGAAGGCCGCCCGGTTGAGGCCGTCGTTGCGCTCGCCCACGGCGAGGCCCCGCACCCGCTCGAGCTGCCGGCTGAGCGCCGCCGCGCCGTAGGCGCTCGCCCCCTCCCACGTCGCGGCCGGCGTTGCGGCCCGAGCCGTCGGGGCCGGTCGTGCAGGCCACAGCCAGGCCGGCAGCGGCGAGACGCGCGCCCGACCGTCCCACCGGTACCGGCGTCCACTGGCGTGGACGCTGGGAGGGACGACCACGTATCCACCGTCACCACGCAGGTCGATGCCGGGCAGCGGCCTTGCCACGCCGGGAAGGCGACCGGCGGTGTTCGCCACACGCACATTAGGTGGTGCCGCGTAGAACAGGTGCAGCCCCCCGCCGCCGGTGCGCGCCCGCAGCGTCCGAGGCAGGTCCCGGCCCGCATCCAGCACAGCCTCCAGCGACTCACGGCCGCCTCGGGGCAGGTCCAAGTCGACCACGACCAGCCCCGAACACGCGCCGGTCGCGATGCCCACGTTGGCTCCCGGAGACCGTCTCCACCACTCTCGGATGAGTACGGGATCGGTGGTCGCCTCGTGCACCCCGCGGCGGGTGAGGGGATGCTTGCCCGGGTTTTCGCAGGGCCGCCGGCAACCGCACTCGCCGGCCGACACCCCGGCCACGGGCACGACGGGCCATCCTGCCGCCGCGTACGCCAGCGCCGCCTCGAGCGGCGACCGTGAGGTGATCGCCCGCGGAGGCTCGACGCCCGAGCTTTGCTCCCCTGGGCCGCCCCGACCGTTCGCGCCCGTCACCTACAGCGCCCCGCTCGCCCTGCCGATGTCCCGTGACCACGCCGACGCCGCGTACGCCGTCGCTCCCTGCGCGATCGACCCCTCGGGACTCCCGGGGTCGAGGACAGCGGTCGCGAAGGCCAGGAGGCAGAAGGCGAGGTTGGCCACCTCTGCGCCGGGTGAGAAGACGAGGTCGTCGCCCTCGGCGTGCACCGATGCCTGCCCTCGCCGCTCGTCGGCGTCGTCGCGCTCGGTCTGGCTGGCGGCGCACGCGGCTGCGCCCTGGAGCTCACCAAGGCCCCCGAGGACCTCCTGGGCTACGTGGGCGGGGTCCGTGTCCGGCTCGCGGGCGGCGAGCACGTGTGGGTGGTGGATCGCGGCGACGAGAACGGCGAGGGCCGCTCCCCACCACTCGGCTTCCTCCGCGGACACCCGCACCTCCCCGCCGACTGCCCGCCATTTCGTTCCCATCCGATCGACCTCCCTCTGCCCCTGGCTGTGCTGAGCGCGATCCGATGGCCGCCCCGACGGGGCAGGAAGGGCCATGGGATCGCTGGGCGCGGCCGCGTCACCGCCGGGCGGCGGGTCAAGGGCGGGGCGGCAGCCCCAGCGAGAACCGGAGCGCAGCGGCGGCTCGCAGCGGCCCTTGACGCGCCGAGACGGGCGGTGAGACGCAACAGGAAGGACGGCGCGGCCTACACCCGGCGCGGCCGGTCCGGGCCTGCTCACGCCCCCCACCCCACGTGCGCGTGATCGGCGTGGTCGTCGTCGGCGAACACGTTCCATCCGGCGTCGGCGGCGAGGTCCGACCAGGGTTGGCCCAGCTCGTGCGGTCTTCCCTCGCCCATGGAGAGGATCTCCTCCACGAAGCCCCGGCACGGGCGACAGGACGGGCTGAAGTGCTCGCCGTCGACGGCGTAGATGTCGGCGGCCCGGCCGTACCAGTGGTTGGACACCCGGTCGGTCCCCGCCACGTACTGGCTGTGGCCCGTCTTGAACACCGAGACCGCGATGTGGCGGCGCTGGGTGGCCCAGGCCAGGAAGTTCACGAGGCGCTGGTCGAGGACACCCGCGACCAGGTCCTGGCGGGCCTCGGGGGTGAGGGTCAGGTTCGGGCTGTCGGCCAGGGCCTGGGCGTCGCCCGTGGGCACCGTGCCCGCCGCCTCGTAGCCGGCGGCCACCTCGAGGACCTCATCGACGTACCAGTCGGCGTGGTTGTAGTTCCAGATGGCGTCGCGCTCGCGACCCGAGCCGGCGCCGTTGGCGCACAGGTAGTTGGCCGCCCCCCACACGGCGTCGACGGGGTCATAGCGGTCCTTGTCGCCGTCGCGGTCGCCGTCGACCCCGTAGGCGTCCCACGTCGAGGCGAGGAACTGCATCGGACCGCCGGCGCCGGCGAAGTTCTCGCCGCTGTGGACCCCGGGCAGTGTCGACCGGCCGTGGTCGGTCTCGACCTTGCCAATGGCGGCGAGCACCGACCACCGCATGCCGCACGTCTCCCTGGCCGCCTGCCGGTACACGGCCAGCAGCTCCGGGGGAATGTCGGCAAGCGCCTGCCCCGAGGGCCCGGCGGTCGGTCGGGCCTCGGCCTCCTCGACACCGCCCACGGCCATGAAGAACAGGACGAAGGCGGCGACCAAGGCGGCGAGCACGCCGGTCATCGCCAACGCGGCCAGGGCGAGGACCTTCTTCACGTGACCTCGACGTCGACGACCAGCCATCGACCGTCGTCGTGGCGCACCAGGGTGAGCCGGTAGAGGGCGACGCGGGGCCGCAGCGGCGGAGAGCCGGGAACGGCCGTGGCCCGATGGACCGAGGCCGCGATCATGGCCGTCGTGTCGGTGCGGTTCACCGTGGCCATGCCGATGACCTCGCCCTGGAACACCGCGTCCTCCGCCGCCAGCTCGGCAAGCCTCGCCGCCCCCGAGGACGACGACCGCAGGTCCTCGGCGAAGCGGGGGCTGGCGTAGGTGGCCTTCCGGGCCCACAGGCTGGCCGGGTCCTCGACAGCCGGATGGTTGGTGTCCACGAGCACGTACCGGGCGGCGACGACCTCGGGGTCCCGCCACTGGGCAACGTCCAAGGGAGGGAGGGCTGCGGCCAGCGGCGTGGCCCCCTCGGGGGGCAGACCCAGCGCCGCCCGCCGGGCGGGGTCGAGCCGCCGTGTGGCGCTGGCCGCGCCGCTGAGGTGGTCGTGGCCGTGGTCCACGGGGACAGACGCCGTGGTGCTCGTGGCGGGCTCGGCCCGCGGCGTCGACCGGGAAGCCGCGCCCCGACACCCGCTGAGGAACAGCGTGACGACTACGGCCACACAGGAAGCCAGGCGAAGGGCTCGAGGTGTCGGTCGGGGGAACGTGTCGCACTACTGGTGGGCGACCGACCGCCTCAGTGACAGCCGCGCGAGATTTTCTGCGGAACTCAAGCCGAGTGTAAGACTTTACAGACGGGCCATCCCGGCCTACCCTCCGAGGGCCATGACGAGCGGACTGAGTACCGTGCCGCTGTGGGGCGGAAAGTCGATGTCGAGCTGCTGGTCGACGCGCGCCTTATCAAAGAACGTCTGCGCTTCAAGCGCGTGCAGATGGTCCACTACTACGCCCGGGTCGATCCGGACTTCCCAACCCCGGTGTTCACTCCGCAGGCGGCCACGGGCTCGCTTGTCTGGTACTGGCCCGACGTCAAGCGGTGGGCCCGGAGGAAGGGGCTCTGGCCGGTTCAGGACGGTGTCGGAGGGGCTTGAGGCCCCTCACGTGGCGTGGCGAGGTGGTTGCGGGCAGCGTCGCCTTGGGTGATTCTGTAAGCGGCTGGGGGGCCGAGTAGGAGGCGGAAAGCATGGTTGAGACCCCCACCCGGTTGGCCCCGCCGGCGTTCGATGGCGAGGCCTCGGTAACGGCCCCGGCGCGTCGGCGCCTGCGGACCCGAGTGCCAGGCACCCTCGTGCTCGGGGTGGTCGCCGGTCTGGCCGCCACCATCATCTATCTCGTCGCCAGCGGCGGTCCCACCGGCACCCGTGTCGCGGT
>JBKHXX010000020.1:0-47562 GCA_046565765.1 Acidimicrobiia bacterium
ATCAGCGACATGCCGTAGAGCATCACGCCCGTCGACAGCACGCCCAGCAGGTAGTACTTCAGCGCCGCCTCGTTGCTCCTGAGGTCTCGCTTGCGCCAGCCGGCGAGGAGGTAGGCCGGGATCGACAGGAGCTCGAGGGCCACGAAGATCGAGATCAGGTCACGGCTCGAGGCCATGATCACCATCCCGAGCAACGACGAGAGCAGCAGGAAGTAGTACTCGCCCGAGTAGTAGTCGCCCTCCTCGATGTACCGGTTCGACATCAGGAGCACCACGTAGCCGGTGCCCAGGAAGAGCGCCTTGAGCACGAGGGCGAAGTTGTCGGAGACGTAGGCCCCCGAGAACATCTCCCGCACGTCCGCTCCCTCGAGGGCCAGGTAGGCGATCGGGAAGAAGGCGGCCAGGATGCCGAAGCCCGCCACCGTGGGGATCAGGTACTTCTGGGTCTCGTCGAGGAACAGGTCGAGCAGCAGGATGACCACGAGCACGCCGGTCAGGATCAGCTCGGGCGCCAGGGCGGCGTAGTCGAGCTTCGGCGCGCTGAACTCGACCCCGGAGGAGGCCTGCGCGAGGACGGCGGAGACGGTGGCCAGCACGGTCGGCTACTCCCCGGTGGCTTCCGCGAAGGCCGAGCTGACCGTCTGGACGGCGCCGTCGGTCACCTGGAAGAGCAGGCCCGGGAAGATGCCGAAGACGAGGATGAGGACGAGCAGCGGCGTCCAGGCGATCCACTCGGGGCCGTGCACGTCGTGGATGTGGGCGTGCTCGAACTCGGCCTTGGGCAGGCCGAACGACGTCCGCTGGAACATCCACAGCAGGTAGCCGGCGGCGAACACGGTGCCGATGGCGGCGACGGCCATGTAGGTGCGGAAGACGGCCTCGCTCAGGCCCTCGGCCGGCTGGTAGGCGGAGAGGATGGCGGGGAACTCCCCCCAGAACCCGGCCAGGCCCGGTAGCCCGAGGGACGCGAAGGCGCAGAAACCCAGGATCCAGCCCAGCTTGGGCGCCTGGAGCAGGAGACCGCCCAGACGGGCCAGCTCACGGGTGTGGAACCGCTCCTGGATCGAGCCGGCGATGAAGAACAGCATGCCCGTGATCAAGCCGTGGGCGACCATGCCGAACACCGCGGCGTTGATGCCGAACGACGTCAGGGTGGCGATGCCGAGCATCACGAAGCCCATGTGGGCGACCGAAGAGAAGGCGATGAGCCGTTTCATGTCCCTCTGGGCGAGGGACCCCAGGGCGCCGTAGATGATCCCGATCACCGCCAGCAACCCGATCCAGGGCGCCCACGCCTGGGCCGCCTCGGGGAGGATGGGGATGGCGATGCGGATGAAGCCGTACGTGCCGAGCTTCAGGAGGACGGCGGCCAGGATGACCGAGCCGACGGTGGGCGCCTCCGTGTGGGCGTCGGGCAGCCACGTGTGGAAGGGGAACATCGGCACCTTGATGGCGAAGCCCATGAACAGGCCGGCGAAGATCAGGATCTGGGTGCCGCGGGCCAGCGCCCCGCCGGTGGAGATCAGCTCGGGGATGTCGAACGTCTGGCCGCCCTTGAAGTAGAGGGCCAGGAAGCTCAGGATCATCAGGGCCGAGCCGAACAGGGTGTAGAGGAAGAACTTGATCGCCGCGTACTGCCGGTTGGGCCCGCCCCAGACGCCGATCATGAAGTACATCGGGAGCAGCACCAGCTCGAAGAACACGAAGAACAGGATGAGGTCCTGGGCCGCGAAGGTGCCGTTCATGCCCGTCTCGAGGATGAGCATGAGCATCAGGAAGGCCTTGGGGTTGTGCGGCTCGGGGAAGTGGTCCCAGGAGTAGACGACGCACAGCACGGTGATCCCCATGGCCATCAGCAACAGCGGGAGGGAGATCCCGTCGATGGCGATGTGGTAGTGGCTGTTGATGACGTCGATCCACGTCTTGTCGACGTCGAACTGCAACCGGTCGGAGTTCCCGTGGTCGAAGTTGACGAGCAGGTAGACGCCCACCGCCGCCGTCGCCAGGCTGAACAGCAGCGCGGTGGCCTTGAGCGCCCCCTCCTTGGACCTGGGCAGGAAGCCCAGCACCGCTGCTCCCACCGCGGGGAGGAAGATGGCGAGCGTCAGCGCCCAGTTGTCGAAACCGTCGTTCATGGATCTCCTACGTCACGAACACGAGGACGAGCGCCGCGAGGGCGGAGGCGCCGAACAGGTAGGCGGCGTACTGCTGGACCCGCCCGGTCTGGGTCTGGCGGAGGCCTTCGCCGCTCTCCTCCGCGCTCAGGCCCGCCCCGTTCACCGCCCCATCGATCAGCATCTGGTCGATGTAGTTGTAGGTGACGTGGGCCGCGCCCCGGGCGCCCTTGCCCACACCGTTCACCGCGCCGTCGAGGATGTTCTGGTTGATCCAGTAGGCGGCCCTGGCGACCGGGTACTGGATGCTGCGGACGATGCCGTCGACGAACAGGGCGTCGAGGTAGTACTTGTTCACGAGCACCTTGTGGCCGGTGGCGGCCAGGCCGCTCTTGGCCGTGAGGCCCTTGAACGCGCCGCGCAGGTAGTAGCCGGCGGCGGCGCCGACGCCGAGCAGGGCCACGATGGTGGAGATGGCGGCCAGGCCGATGTTGAAGTCGTGGTGGTGGAGGAAGTGCGGTGCACCCTCCACCTCGAAGGCCACCCAGTCGGTGAACTTGGCGATGCCCGGGGCGTTGAGGAGGCCAACCACGAGCGAGAGCCCGGCCAGGATCCGCAGCGGCCACGCCATCGACGGGGGCGACTCGTGGGGGTGGCCGTGGCCGCGGTACTCGCCGGCGAAGATCAGGTAGCAGGCCCGGGTCATGTAGGCGGCGGTCATGAACGCCCCCAGCAGGCCGACCACGAGGAACAGCTGGTAGTCGCCCTCGAAGGCCCCGTTGAGGATCTCGTCCTTGGACCAGAAGCCGGCAAGTGGCGGGATGCCGGCGAGTGCGATCGAGCCCACGATGAACGTCCAGAACGTGGTGGGCATGTACTTCCTCATGCCCCCCATGTCGCTCATGTTGTTCGAGTGCACGGCGTGGATCAGTGACCCGGAGCCCAGGAAGAGGTTGGCCTTGAAGAAGGCGTGGGTGAAGAGATGGAAGACAGCAGCCGTCCAGGCCCCCACGCCCAGGGCCATGACCATGTAGCCGAGCTGGCTGACGGTGGAGTACGCCAGGACCTTCTTCACGTCGTCCTGCACGAAGGCGAGGAGGGCGGCGATGATCACCGTGATCCCGCCGATGAGCGCCACCAGGTTGATCCCGCCGGCCTCGATCGAGAAGCCGGACCAGAAGACCCCGTAGAGGCGGGCCACGAGGTAGACGCCGGCCACGACCATGGTGGCCGCGTGGATCAGGGCGGAGACGGGCGTGGGGCCGGCCATGGCGTCGGGCAGCCACACGTGGAGGGGGAACTGGGCGCTCTTGCCCATGACGCCCAGGAACAGGAGCGTTCCGCCGGCGAGGAGCAGGCCGTGCTCGATCCCGCCGGTGAGGGCCAGGCGGTTGAGGTTGGCGATGTCGAAGTTCCGGCCGGCGGCGAAGAACAGCAGGATGATGCCGGTCATCAGGCCGACGTCGCCGGTGCGGGTGGTGATGAAGGCTTTGATGGCGGCGCTGGAGTTGGCCCCCTCCTCCCACCAGTGGCCGATCAGCATGAACGAGCACAGGCCGACCAGCTCCCAGCCGATCATCAGCTGGAGGGTGTTGTCGGCCACGACCAGGGTGAGCATGGCCGCGGTGAACAGGGAGAGCGCGGCGAAGAAGTAGGTGAACCGCCGGTCGCCGTGCATGTAGCCGGTGGAGTAGATGTGCACCATCAGCGAGATGAAGGTGACGACGACGAGCATCATCACCGTCAGCCCGTCGACGGCGATGCCGGCACCGATGTCGACCCCGCCGAACTCGAACCAGGTCTTGTGGCGCTCGACGGCGTGGCGTGGGGCGTCGAGGCCGATCCACTTGGCGGCGGTGGCCAGCGACAGCCCGAAGGCGATCAGCAGGGCCAGGATCCCGACCTCCGAGCCCTTCTTGGGCAGCTTCTTGCCGAAGAACAGGATGACGAAGAAGGAGATGGCCGGGATCAGGGGGATGAGCCAGGCGTAGCCGAGGATGCCGGCCTCCACCGGGTGGGCCGCGGCCTCCCCCGCCGGGGACGTCACCGCCAGGAGGTCGAGCACGTGGTGCCCCCTAGCCCTTCATGAGGTCGACCTCGTCGAGGTCGATGCTGGCCCGGTTGCGGAAGATGACGAGCACGATGGCCAGCCCGACGCCCACTTCGGCGGCCGCCACCAGGATGGTGAACAGGGCGAACACCTGGCCGACGACGCTGTCGCGGAAAGCACCGAAGGCGATCAGGTTGAGGTTGACCGAGTTGAGCATGAGCTCGACGGACATGAGGACGAGCACGGCGTTCTTGCGGGACAGGACGCCGTAGACGCCGAGGCAGAACAGCACGGCCGAGAGCAGGAGGAACTGGTTGAGGTACATCAGTCCCTCCGAGCGATCGCCACAGCGCCGACCAGGGCGGCCAGCAGGAGGATGGACGCTACCTCGAAGGCGATGACGTATGGCCCGAAGATGGCGTCGCTCACCTCGGTCACGCCCTGGATGGGACCGAAGCGGATCTTGTCGTTCCCCCACGCGTCGAGCAGCACCGCGCCCAGGGCGCCGAGGAGGAACAGGGACACCAGGCCGCCCAGCCAGCGCTGGTCGTTGTCGACGTCGGCGTCGCGACCGATCGGGGCACGGGTGAGCATCACGCCGAACAGCAGCAGGACGATGATCGCACCGATGTAGACCAGGATCTGCACGACGGCCACGAACTCGGCCGCCAGGAGCAGGAACTGGCCCGCCGCGCCGGCCAGGACGATGGCGAGGAACAGGGCGGCCCGCACCACGTTCTTGGTGGTGACGAGGCGGAAGGCGGCCACGACCATCACGAAGGCGAGGATGCCGAAGATGATGTTCTGCGCCACCATGGCCAGGACCCCTTACTTCTTCGTCTGGGCGCCGGCTTCGAGCGGCGGCGGCTCGGGGACGGTGGCCATCCACTCGCCCAGCTTGTCCTTGTCATGGAGCAGGTCGGCGATGCGGGACTCCGAGTACTCGTACTCGGGCGACCAGAACAGGGCGTCGAAGGGGCACACCTCGACGCAGATCCCGCAGTACATGCACAGGGCGTAGTCGATGTCGAAGCGGTCGAGGGCGTTGACGGTGCGGGGCTTGCCCCCTGCCCGCCGGGGAGGGCGCTTCTCCTTGTGCCCTTCGATGTAGATGCACCAGTCGGGGCACTCCCGGGCGCACAGCATGCAGACCGTGCAGTTCTCTTCCTTCAGGGCGATGACGCCCCGGGCCCGGGTGGGAGGCGCTTCCTTCTCGTGGGGGTACTGCACCGTGACCGCGCCCTCGAGCATGGTGCGGAACGTGACACCGAGGCCCTTGACGAGCCCCTTTCCAGGAATCTCAGCCATTCAGAATGCAACCTTCAGGATGCCGGTGACGAGGATGTTCACGAGCGAGAGGGGGATGAGGTACTTCCATGCGAGGGTCTGGAGCTGGTCCTCCCGGAAGCGGGGGAAGGTGAAGCGCATCCAGAAGATCAGGAACGCGACCAGCATGGCCTTGGCCCCCAGCACGAGGGGCCCGAGGACGTTGGCGAGGGTGCCGGTCACCCCCGGCACGAACCACCCGCCCAGGTAGAGGGTGGCAGCGATGGCGGCGAGCGCGAAGGCGGTGCCGAACTCGGCCATGAAGAAGAACAGGAACCGGAAGCCCGAGTACTCGGTCATGTAGCCGGCCACCAGCTCCGACTCCGCCACCGGCATGTCGAAGGGGGTCTGGGTCAGCTCGGCCTGGGCGGCCAGGATGAACAGGACGAACCCGACGATCTGGGTGAGGATGAACGGGTTGCCGATCAGGTCGAACCCGAAAATCGACCCTTCCTTCTGGGCGTCCACGATCCCAGGCAGGCTCATGGTGCCGGCCTGGATGACCACGCCCACGACGGCCAGCACCAGCGGCAGCTCGTAGGCGATGAGCTGGCCCGCAGCCCGCAGGGCGCCCAGGAGGGAGTACTTGTTGGCCGACGCCCAACCCGCCATCAGGATGCCGACCACCGACAGCGACGACACGGCCAGGGCGAAGAAGATGCCGACGGAGAGGTCCTCCACCACGAGGTCGGGGCCGGCAGGAATGACCACGTACAGCAGGAAGGTGGAGGCGAGCACGACGATGGGCGCCAGGGCGAACACCCGCCGATCGGCCCGGCTCGGGATGATGTCCTCCTTCTGGATGAACTTGATCCCGTCGCCGATGAGCTGGAACCACCCGTGGAACCCGCCCGACTCCATGGGGCCGAGCCGGCTCTGCATGTGGGCCATCATCTTCAGCAGGAAGACGTAGCCCACCACCACGGCCGAGCCGGGGATGATGGCCAGCACGACGACCGTCTTGATGACGGTCTCCTGCCAGTAACTGAGTTCGAGGGCGAGCATCAGCGGCGCGCCGCCCCCGCCGCTGCCCGACCCTTACCGACTCCCCCCGACATCGCGGCGGAGCCTAGTGAACCGCTTCGCATGGGGACAAAGTCCTGTTCGGTGCGGCCGTCGGTCAGCGGTCGATGTCGCCGAGGATGAAGTAGAGGCTGGCCAGGATCGTGATGATGTCGGGCACGTAGACGCCCTTGAGCAGCCACGGCACGATCGAGATGTTGTTGAACGAGGCCGAGCGGATCTTCACCCGGAAGGGCCCGAGGCCCCCCTGGCTGACGATGTAGTAGCCCATCTCGCCCAGCGGGTTCTCGGTCTGGCACCAGGCCTCGCCGGCCGGCACCTTGATGATGCGGGGCACCTTGGCCTGGATCGGACCGGCGGGTAGGCCGTCGAGGCACTGCTCGACGATCTTGGTGGCCTCCCGCACCTCCTGGAGCCGCACCCAGTAGCGGGCGAAGGAGTCGCCGTCGGGGTGGGTCCACACCCGCCAGTCGAGGTCCTTCCAGACGAGCGGCGAGGGGGCGTCGCGGCGGAGGTCCCAGTCGACCCCGCTGGCCCGGATGTTGGCCCCCGACAGGCCGTAGGCCAGGCCCACGTCGGCGGGGATGACCCCCACGCCGCGCGTGCGGGTCTCGAAGATCTCGTTGCCCATGAGCAGGTCTTCGAGCTCGTCGCAGTAGGTGCGGATCCGCTTCATGGCCTCGTGGCACTCGGCCACCCAGCCGCGAGGCAGGTCGTCCTTGAGGCCGCCGATGCGGTCGTAGTTGGGGTGGAACCGGCCGCCCGTGGCCGCCTCCAGCAGGTTGAGCACGTACTCCCGGTCGCGGAAGGCGAAGAACACGGGCGTGATGGCCCCCAGCTGCACCCCCATCTCCCCGATGAACAGGGTGACGTTGGCGATGCGGGCCATCTCGAAGAACATGGTGCGGATGTACTGGGCCCGGGGCGGGGCCTCGACCTCCATCAGCTGCTCGGCGGCCAGGATGAAGGGCACCTCGTTGGCGAAGTGCGAGAGCCAGTCGATGCGGTTGATCAGCGTGGTGATCTGGGGGTAGGTGCGGACCTCGACGAGCTTCTCGTAGCCGCGGTGCATGTAGCCGCACACCACGTCGGCCTCGACCACCTGTTCACCGTCCAGGCGGGCGATGAGGCGGAGGGTGCCGTGGGTGGCGGGGTGCTGCGGGCCCAGGTTGAGGGTCATCTGCTCGGTCTGGAGCTCGACGTTCACCCGGGCGTCGGCCGCCTGGGTGGCGATGTAGGCCAGCCGCTGCTGGTCGGTGACGGCCATGGCTAGCTCGCCTCCTCCGCCGCGTCGTCGCCGCCGTAGCCGGCGGGGAAGCCCTCCACGTCCACCAGCCCGGGCCAGGGCTTGACCTCGCGGCTGAGCAGGGGGAAGTCCTTCCGCAGGGGGAAGCCCTCGAACGCGGAGGGGAGGTAGAGGTGGACCAGGTTGGGGTGGCCGACGAAGTCGATGCCGAACATCTCCCACGTCTCCCGCTCGTGCCAGTCGGCACCGGGGTAGACCTCGTGCCACGTTTCCGCCTGGGGCGCCTCGTCGTCGAGGTCGCACTTGAGCAGCACGCCGTTCTTGCGGCTGATCGAGTAGACCCGGGCGAGGAGCTGGAAGCGGGTGTCGCCCCCGGTCACGCCCGTCTGCCAGCCGCCGTCGCCCTCACCGGTCGGGGCCGGAGCGGGCTCGGGCTCCTCCTCGGCCTCCCCGTCGCCCTCCACCACCTTGGGGTTGGGCCAGGTGTGGGGCATCCAGTCGATGGCCGACAGGAAGGAGAAGTAGTCGTACCCGAGCTGGAAGCGGAGGACCTCCGCCGTCTTCTTCCACGAGTCCCTCGAAACCCGCACCCAGAGGTCGCCCCGCTGCGTCTCCGAGGCGACGAACCCGTCGCCCAGCTCGGTGCGCAGCACCTGGAGCACGCTCTGGTACGGGTCGTCGATCGGTGTGGGGGCTGCCTCGACGTCGGCGGCGGCAGCCTCGGTGCCCGGCTCAACCGACGACAATGGGCTCACCCCTCCAGCGCTCGGCCATGTCCTCGTTCTGGATCCGCTGCTGGAGCAGGACGATGCCCTCGAGCAGGGCCTCCGGGCGGGGCGGGCACCCGGGCACGTACACGTCGACGGGGATGATCTGGTCGACCCCCTTGGTGACCGAGTAGGAGTCCCAGTAGGGGCCGCCGCAGTTGGCGCACGACCCCATGGAGATCACGTACTTGGGGTCGGGCATCTGCTCCCACAGCCGCCGGATGGGGGGGGCCATCTTGTCGGTGACCGTGCCGGAGATCACGACGAGGTCGGCCTGGCGGGGCCCGGCCGGGAACGGGATGACGCCGAGGCGCATGACGTCATACCGGGGGGACCCGAAGGCGGCCCCCATCTCGATGGCGCAGCACGCCAGCCCCCACTGGTACACCCAGAGGGAGTACTTGCGGCTGTAGTTCAGGAGGTGGGTGAGCGGCTTGAACACCTTCTTGTTGAGGGTGCCCCGCTCGACGATGCCCATAGCGGTACTCCTAGGAGGCTGGTGTGATTCGCGTTCGGCGCGTAGCGCCGACACGGCCGACCTGCACCTGACAAGCTCCTTTGCGAGTAGAGGTCGCCGCCCCATGGGCGGTCGGCCGCAGAACGAGGGCTCTCACACCAGCCTCCTAAGCCCAGCGGAGGACGCCCTTGCGCCAGGCGTAGACCAGGCCAAGGGCGAGGATCACGATGAAGATGCCCATCTCCGCTAGCCCGAACAGGCCCATCTCCTCCAGCCGGGTGGCCCAGGGGAAGATGAACACCGCTTCGACGTCGAACATGACGAACAACAGGGCGAACACGTAGTAGCGGATCTGGCTCTGCGACCAGCCGAAGCCGACCGGATCGACTCCCGACTCGTAGTTGAGGTACTTCTGCGGCTGGGGCCGGGTGGGCCGGACCAGTTTGCCCAGGCCCAGCATGGCACCGACCATGCCCACCGCCGCCACGGCGAAGATCGCTACCGTGAGGTACTGGCGCCAGAATTCGGACACGTCCGCAGACTAGTGAAGCGGTTCACGGAACGCCCAAACGGGGGCGCCGCCAGGCGGGAGCGGTGACGGAAGGACAGCTGGAGGGGGAGCTCGAGCCGCAGACGCTGGCCGTCGCGCCCGACGGGCGGGGGTTCTGGACGGTCCGGCTGCGCAACGGGACGGCCGCGGCCGCGGTCTGCCGGGCCACCGTCGGCGGGGACGCAGCGGCCTGGACCTGGCTCAGCCCCGACCACGTCCGCCTCGAGCCGGGGGAGGACGGCGAGCTGCGGGTCAGCATCCGCCTCCCTCCGCCGCCCTCGCCGGCCGCGGGCCGGGTGCAGGTGCCGGTCGAGGTGCGGGGCGGGCCGGCAGGCTCGCTGTCCCTGGCAGCCACCCTCGAGGTGCTGCCCGTGGTCGACCTCGGGCTGTCGGTGACGCCCGGCGGGCAGGTGACCGTCCGCAACCGGGGCAACCTGCCCACCCGGGCCGCCCTTTCCGTGGAGGGGCCGGCCCAGCTCGACAGCAGCTGGGTGGAGCTCGAGGCGGGCGGCTCGACCACGGTCAGGCTCTCCGCGCGGGGGCGGCCGGGTGACGCGTACACGGTGCGGGCCGAGCCGGAGGCGGGGCCGGCGGCCACCGTCGGGGGCGTCGTGCCGGGCCCGGCCGGCCGCGGCGGCCGGACCGGGCGGCGGGCCGCCTGGAAGGTGGTGGCCCCGGTGCTGGCAATGGTGGCCCTGGTGGCCGGGGTGCTCGTCACCGGCGGCGGTGGGACCGGCACCGACGGCGAGGACGACGTCGGGATCGGCGAGCAGCAGCGGGCCTCGGCCGACTGTCCCGTCGCCGGCCACCTGGCGCCCGACCCGGCCGGGCTGCCGCGGCGCAACGTCCCCCTCCCCGACGACTACTCGTTCCTCGAGGTTCGCCCCGGCGGGTGCGAGCCGGTGCGGTTCAACCCCTGCGAGCCGGTCCACTACGTCGTCAACTCCGCCCTCGCTCCTCCCGGGGCGGTCGCCGACCTGGAGGAGGCCTTCGAGCAGCTTTCGCGGGCCACCGGGATCGAGTTCGTGAACGACGGCCCGACCGACGAGCCGGCGTCGCTCGTGCGCCGTCCCTTCCAGCCCGAGCGATACGGCAACCGCTGGGCCCCCATCCTGGTGGCGTGGGACCACGGCGAGGCCCACCGGCTGCGCCCGACGAACCCGGGCGGGGGCCGCCCGTACAACGGCGGAGGGGTCTACGTGAGCGGCATCCTGATCCTCAACGTCGACGCCGTGACCGACGAGCGCCGGCGCACGCCCCTGGACAGCGGGTTCGGGCCCGGCGCGAGCTGGGGCCGGGTGCTCATCCACGAGCTGGGGCATCTGGCCGGCCTGGGCCACGTGCGGGCGTCGAAGGACATCATGTTCGACGACCTGGGCGTGCAGACGGGTCGGGCCGAGTACCACCGGGGTGACCTCGACGGCCTTCGCCTGCTCGGCCGTGAGGCCGGATGCCTCACCCCGCCGGCCGTCCCGCCGGTCCCGAGGTAGCCCGTCCGGCCCGGTGGGTAGGCCGTCCAGGTGATCGCACGACGTCTCGCCCGACCCCTCCTGGCCTCCGTCTTCGTCAACGGCGGCATCGAGACCCTCCGCAACCCCGGACCCCGCGCCGAGCTGGCCGAGCCCGTCACCGGGAAGATCGGCGAGCCGGCGCCGTTGCCCGACGACCCCGACCAGTTGGTCAAGGCCAACGCCGTCGTGCAGGTGGTCGGCGGCGTGCTGCTGGCCGTCGGCAAGCTGCGCCGGCTGGCGGCGGTGGCACTGGCGGTGAGCCTCGTGCCCACCACCCTTGCCGGGCACCGGTTCTGGGAGGCGGAGGACCCGGCCGAGAAGGCGCAACAGCAGACCCAGTTCGCCAAGAACATGGGCCTCCTGGGCGGGCTGATCCTCGCCGCCGTCGACACGGGTGGGGCTCCCTCGCTCGGGTGGCGCGCCCGCCGGGCGGCCCGCAGGGCCCGCCAGGCCCTGCCCCTGAGCTCGAACTAGTACTACAGCCGCAGGAGCGTGGCGTCCCGGGCGAATTCCAGGACTGGCTCGGGGAGGAACCCGACGACCAGCGTGAACGCCAGGGCCAGGCCGAGGGCGACGGCCGCCCCGGCCGGGATGGCGAGCCGGGGCGGGGCCGGCTCGACCGCCGGGAGCTCCTCCTCCGACCGGCCCGACGGCGGCACCTCGTCCGGTCCGGCGTGGGCCTCCTCCTCCTCGGTCACCATGTACATCGTGACGATGATGCGCAGGTAGAAGAAGGCGGCGATGACCGCCGCCAGCATGGCGATGACGGCGATGGCGTAGGACTCGGCCTCGACCGCGGCCGAGATCACGGTGAACTTGGCCAGGAAGCCGGCCGTCAGAGGCACGCCCGCCTGCGCCAGCAGGAAGATCGTGAAGGCGAAGGCCAGGCCGGGTCGGGCCTTGGCCAGTCCGCGGTAGTCGTCGAGGCTGTGGCGGTCGTCGCCCTTGCGGCCGACGATGGTGGCGATGCCGAAGCTGCCCAGGATCATGAAGGTGTAGGCCAGCAGGTAGAACAGCGAGCCCGAGATACCCCGGGTGTTCGCCGCCTGGAGTCCCACCAGCACGTAGCCGGCGTGGCTGATCGAGGAGTAGGCGAGCATGCGTTTGACGTCGGTCTGGACCACGGCCAGCACCGAGCCCACGATCAGGCTGAGCACGGCCAGGGCCCACACGATCGGCTGCCAGTCGAGGCGGTTGTCGCCGAAGGTCGAGAAGAAGATGCGCAGGAGGGCGGCGAACCCGGCCGCCTTGGCGGCGGCGGCCATGAAGCCGGTCACCGGCGTGGGCGAGCCCTGGTAGACGTCGGGGGTCCACATGTGGAAGGGCACGGCCGCCACCTTGAACCCCAGGCCGACGAGGAGGAAGGCCATGCCGCCGAGGAACACGCCGGTGGTGACCGTCTGGGTGCGGAGGAACTCCGCCACGATCGCCAGGTTGGTCGAGCCGGTGGCCCCGTAGGTGAGCGCCACCCCGTAGAGGAAGAAGGCGGAGGAGAAGGAGCCGAGCACGAAGTACTTGATCGAGGCCTCGAGCGACCGCGGCCGTTCCCGCTGGTAGCCGGCCATGACGTAGAGCGAGATGGACAGGATCTCCAGGCCGAGGAAGACGAGGATCAGGTCGTTGGCCTTGGCCATGAGGATGCCGCCTGCGGCCGACAGGAGCATGAGGACGTAGAAGTCGGGCCGATCGAGCCGTTCGCGGCCGAGGTAGCCGTCCGCCAGCAGCACGGCCAGGGCCACGGCGCTGACGATGACCACCGTGACGAACAGGCCGAACCCGTCGACCACCACCGCATCGGCCACCGCCAGGCGGGGGCCGTCGCCCGGTCCGTCGCCGGTGACCTCCGTCCACAGGGCCCAGGTGGCGACCAGGGAGGCGGTGGCCACCGCGATGGCGAACACGGCGTAGCCGGCGCCGAAGTGGCGGTCGCGGAAGAAGGTGCCGGCCAGCAGCAGGGCCAGGGCGCCGCCGATGAGGATCAGCTCGGGACTGATCTGGCTCCATTCGATGGGCGGTAGTCCGAGCGGCATGCGCTGTCAGCCCCCCCGACCGGCGGCCACCGCCGGCTGCTCGTAGTCGGAGTGCTCCTCGACGTGGGCGATCAGCCCGTCGACCGACGGGGCGATGCGGTCGAGGACGGGGCCCGGGTAGACGCCCAGCAGCACGATCAGCGCGACCAGCGGGGCCATGATCGCCCGCTCCCGCCACGTCATCTCCCGGAAGGCGGCGTTGGCGCCCTCGGGCACGCCGTGGAACACCCGCTTGTAGGCCCACAGCAGGTAGATGGCGGCCAGGATCACGCCGGCCGTGGCCGCCACCGCCCACCAGCGGCGGGTGACGAACGTGCCGATGAGCACCAGGAACTCGCCGACGAACCCGTTGAGCCCCGGGAGGCCGATCGAGCTCAGCATGACCACGGTGAAGACTGCCGCGAACAGAGGCGCCACCTTCTGGATGCCGCCCAGCTCGGCGATCAGGCGGGTGTGGCGACGCTCGTAGATCATGCCGACGAGGAGGAAGAGGGCGCCGGTCGAGAGGCCGTGGTTGACCATCTGGAGCACCCCACCTTGCAGGCCCTGGGTGGAGAGGCCGAACGTCCCGATGACGATGAAGCCGAGGTGGGCCACCGACGAGTAGGCCACGAGCCGCTTCAGGTCCCGCTGCATGGTGGCGACGATGGCCCCGTAGAGGATGCCGATCACGCCCAGCGTGAGGAACAGCGGCGCCAGGTCCACCGCCGCCTGGGGGAAGAGGTAGAGGCCGAAGCGCAGGAACCCGTACGTCCCCAGCTTCAGGAGGATGGCAGCCAGGATCACGCTGCCACCGGTGGGCGCCTCGGTGTGGGCGTCGGGCAGCCAGGTGTGGACGGGGAAGATGGGCACCTTGATGGCGAACGAGGCGGCGAAGGCGAGGAACAGCCACCGGGCCGTGCTCTCGGCGATCGCCTGGCTCTCGGCCAGCGTCACCAGGTCGAAGGTCAGGTCGCCGGTGGCGGCCTGGTGCAGGAACACCAGGGTGAGGATCCCGACCAGCATCAGGGCCGAGCCGAGCATCGTGTAGAGGAAGAACTTGAGGGCGGCGTAGACCCGCTTGTCGTAGCCCCAGCCCCCGATGAGGAAGTACATGGGGACGAGCACGATCTCCCAGAACACGAAGAACATGAAGAGGTCGAGGGCGCAGAACACGCCCAGGCACCCCGCCTCCAGCACGAGCATCCACGCCGCGTAGCCCTTGAAGTCGTGGTGCACCTCGGGCCCGAAGATGGCGATGGGGAAGATGATCCCGGTCAGGACGATCAGGAAGAGCGAGATGCCGTCCACTCCGAGCTTCCAGGAGATGCCGAGGCTGCTGATCCAATCGGCGTCGGTGACCTTCTGGAAGCCGCCCTCGTCGCCGTCGAAGCCGGCGAGGAGGCCCAGGGTGATGATCCCGGTCACCACCGACGCCACCAGGGCGACCGCCTTGATGGCCTGCTCCTGCTGGCGCGGCAGCAGCGCGATCACCACCGCCCCGAGGGCGGGCACGAGGATCATCCAGGTGAGCATCAGGTGCGGGACAGCACGAAGCCGAGGATGCCCACCGCGCCGGCCCCGATGGCCAGCGCGTAGTTGCGCACGAACCCCGTCTGGACGGTCCTGAGGCGACGGCCCCCGGCCCCGACGAGGGCGGCCGCCCCGTTGACCGCCCCGTCGACGACGTTGCGGTCCATGGCGGTGGCCGCGTCGGCCAGCTTGCGCCCCCCCTCCCCGACGACGGTGGAGTACAGGTCGTCGACGTACCAGGCGTGCTGGAGTACGGCCGGTTCGACCGGGCGGGCGACCCTCCGCATGTAGATGAGGTACGCGATGGCGATGCCGGAGAGGGCGGCGGCGGTGGCGATGGCTCCCAGGACCACCTTGCCGGCCGAGTCGAGGGCGGAGTGGTGGAGCCGGTCCTCGAAGACGGGCTCCAGGAAGTGCTCCATGGCGTAGCCGCCGAAGGGCAGGTTGAGGATCCCGCCGACGGCGGCAGCCACCGCCAGCACGATGAGCGGGACGGCCATGGACGGTGGCGACTCGTGGGGCTTGAAGTCCCCGTGGGCGCCGTGGGCGTCGTGGCCGGGCGTGGCGGTGGCGGCGGCCGTGGCGGAAGCGGAGGCGGTGGTGGCGGCCGCCGGCTCGTGCTCGGGCTGGGCGTGGGCCTGGGTGGGCGTGTGGGCGTCGGCCGTCTTCTTCCAGCGGTCCTCGCCGAAGAAGACGAGGAAGACCTGGCGGCTCATGTAGTACGCGGTCATGAGGGCGGTCACGAGGCCGATGGCCCACAGGACGGGAGACTTGTCCCACGCCGCGGCGAGGATCTCGTCCTTCGACCAGAAGCCCGAGAAGGGCGGCACGCCGGCGATGGCCAGCCAGCCGACGATGAAGGTGGCCGACGTGACCGGCATCCACTTGCGGAGCCCGCCCATGCGCTGCATGTCCTGCTCGTCGTGGAGGCCGTGGATCACCGAACCGGCCCCGAGGAAGAGGAGGGCCTTGAAAAAGGCGTGGGTCACCATGTGGAAGATGGCGGCCACGTAGGCCCCGCTCCCCACGGCCAGGAACATGTAGCCGAGCTGGGAGACCGTCGAGTAGGCCAGCACCTTCTTGATGTCGTTCTGGGCGCAGGCGACGGTGGCGGCGAAGAAGGCAGTGGCGGCGCCGACCACGGCGACGATCGTGAGGGCGGTGGGGGCGACGTCGAGGATGGGGTTCACCCGGCACATCAGGAACACGCCCGCGGTCACCATGGTGGCGGCGTGGATGAGGGCCGAGACGGGCGTGGGGCCCTCCATGGCGTCGGGGAGCCAGGTGTAGAGGGGCAGCTGAGCCGACTTGCCGGCGGCGCCGAGGAAGAGGAGGAGGGCGATGGCGGTGGCCGTCGACTCGCTGAGCGTCTCGGCCTCGCCCAGGACGGTCGTGTACGTGAGCGACCCGACGGTGGCGAAGATGAGGAACATGGCCAGCATGAAGCCGAAATCGCCGATGCGGTTGGTGACGAACGCCTTCTGGCCGGCGGTGGCGGCACTGTTGCGCTCGAACCAGAACGAGATCAGGAAGTACGAGCACGCCCCGACTCCCTCCCAGCCGAGGAACGTCACCAGGAAGTTGTTGGCCAGCACCAGCATCAGCATGGAGAAGGCGAACAGGTTCAGGTAGACGAAGAACTTGGGGTAGCGCTCGTCGCCGTGCATGTAGCCGGTGGCGTAGAGGTGGATGAGCGTGCCCACGCCGGTGACGAACAGGGCCATGGTGATCGACAACGGGTCGACCAGGAACCCGAAGTCCACCTCGAGGCCGCCGGCCGGCACCCAGGTGAAGAGGACCTTGGTGAAGCTGCGGTCGTGGCCGTCCTCCCCCAGCAGGTCGGCGAAGACCAGGAGCGTCACGAGGAACGACCCCGCCATCATGGCCGTGGCGAGCCACCCCGCCTTCGGGTCGCCCAGACGACGGCCGGCCACCAGCAGGATGAGGAACCCCGCCAAGGGCAATGCCGGGATGAGCCAGACGGCATCGAGCATGAGCGGCCTTAGTCTCTCCTGAGCGGACCCGGGCCACAACTCTTACCGGGTGGCGGGCCGCCGTTCACGCTTCGCGGGCCACGGCGGTGTGCAGAAACCTACCTCTCAGGTAGGTTTCTGCACAGTTCCGGCCGGTAAGGTGCCCTCGTGGGCGACTACGCGGCGTCGGGGGTCGACGAGGAACGCGAGCAGAACGCCTTCGCCGCCGTCATGCGGCCGTGGCTGGAGAAGACCAGGGTCGCCCGGACCGACGTGCGGGTCACCAGCGGGATCGGCTCCGGTCACTTCGCCAGCGTGCTGTCATTGGGCGACGGGCTGCCGTCGGTCGCCATTACCACCGACGGGGTGGGCACCAAGATCGAGGTCGCCCGCCTGGCCGGACGGTTCGAGACCGTCGGCATCGACTGCGTGGCCAACAACGTCAACGACCTGATCTGCGCGGGAGCCGACCCCGTCGCCCTGGTCGACTACATCGCCCTGGACGAGGTCGACGAGCGCGTGCTGGGCGAGCTGGCCCGGGGTTTGTTCCTGGGGGCGGACGCGGCCGGTATCGCGGTCGTCGGCGGGGAGATCGCCCAGGTCGCGTCCATGCTCGCTCGTCGGGAGGAGCGGGCGCCGCCCGTGTTCGACCTCGTCGGGACGGCCGTGGGCGTGCTGCCGCCGGGCGCTCGTGTGCTGGACGGGTCGTTGGTGGTCCCCGGCGACGTGGTCGTAGGTCTGCGGAGCTCGGGCCTCCACAGCAACGGCTTCTCGCTGGCCCGCCGGGCGCTGGGCGACCACGTTCTCGCCTTCTCGGATGCCCTGCTCGAACCGACCCGGGTCTACGTGCCGGCGGCGCGGGCGCTGTGGGCGGCGGGCGTGGAGATCCACGGGATGGTCCACATCTCCGGGGGCGGGCTGTTGAACGTGCTGCGGCTGGCTGCGCCCGTCGGCTACGTGCTGGACGCCCAGCCGCCCGTGCCGCACATCTTCGAGGCCGTCCGCGACGCGGCCGACGTGCCGCTGTCCGAGATGTACGCGACGTTCAACATGGGCGTCGGCCTGTGCGTGGTGGTGCCTGCCGAGGCGGCTGCAGCCGCGGTGGCCGCCGTGACCGAGGTCGGGGAAGTCGCCTCGGTCATCGGCCGGGTCGTCGACGGGCCGGATCGTCGGGTCGAGCTGCCGTCCGTCGGCCTCGTGGGCCGGGGAGACGCCTTCGCCTGATCCCCCGCCTCATCGGTAGCGAAGGCACCTGGGCTGGGTGTTTTGGGGCGTCCAAACCACCTCACAGGTGGCTGGTACGCCCCAAAACCGGGGGCAGGGCTAGCCCTTCAGCAGGCTGATGTCGTCGGCGGTGGCGCCGGCGCGACTTCGGAAGATGGCGACGATGATGGCCAGGCCCACCACGACCTCGGCGGCGGCGACGACGAGCACGAAGAACACGAGGACCTGGCCACCGATGTCGTCCAGCATGCGGGCGTAGGTGACGAAGGTCAGGTTGACGGCGTTGAGCATGAGCTCGACGCACATGAACATGACCAGGACGTTCCGGCGCACGAGCAGGCCCAGGGCCCCGATGGTGAACAGCACCGCCGACAGGCCGAGGTACCAGGCTCCGGGGACCCTCACGGCGCCGCCGTCTCCGAAGGTGGAGCGGCTTCCTGGCGGCTCTCGAGCCCGCCCCCGGGTGTCCGGCGGGCGAGCACGACGGCCCCCACGACGGCGATGACCAGCAGGATGGACGTGACCTCGAAGGCGAGCAGGTAACGCGTGAACAACGACGAAGCCAGCTTCTCCACGTTGGACCCGGGCCCGCTGGCCGGCCCGGCCAGGGACGGCGCCCCGGTGGCCCAGCGGGAGCGGGCCAGCAGCAGCACCTCGAGCAGGACCAGCCCCGACACCACGACGGCCAGCGGCCGTTGCGCGACCAGCGGCTCCCGTTTCACGTCCTCGGAGCGGTCGACGCCCAGGAGCATGATCACGAACAGGAACAGCACCACCACCGCCCCGGCGTAGACGATCACCTGCACCGCGGCCAGGAAGTGGGCTTCCTGGGCCACGAACAGCACCGCCACCGCGAACAGGGTCATGACGAGCATCAGGGCCGAGTGCACGGGGTTGCGGGCCAGCACGACGCCCAGCCCGCCGGTCAGCGTGGCCAGCGCCGCCACCACGAAGACGAACCAGTCCATCAGTCGGCCTTGTCCCGCTCGGTCGACAACGGGCCCTCGGCCGGAGGCACGTCGGTCGACTGGCCCTTCTCGGGCGGGCGTACGCCGAACCCCAGCTCCCCCGACCATCCCACCTTGCCCGAGTAGTGCGCAGCGCCGTTGGGCGCGGTGGCCCGCACCCACGCCGAGGTGTTGACTTCCTCGCCCTCCCGCCAGTCCTCCCACGGCAGCTTCTGGGGATGGCCGTTGTCGGCCACGACCAGCTCGTCCTTGGTGTAGATGGCGTCCTGGCGGTTGGTGAAGGAGAACTCGAACAGCTTGGACTCGGTGATGGCCTCGGTGGGGCACGCCTCCACGCACAGGTCGCAGTGGATGCAGCGCAGGTAGTTGATCTCGTAGACGAAGCCGTACCGCTCCCCGGGGGACACCGGCTCGTCGGGCGGGTTGTCCGCCCCGCGCACGTAGATGCAGCGGGCGGGGCACACACCGGCGCACAGCTCGCAGCCGATGCACTTCTCCATCCCGTCCTCGTAGCGGCCGAGGACGTGGCGGCCGTGGAAGCGCACCGGCTTGGGCCGCTTCTCCTGCGGGTACTCGTAGGTGACCGTCTGGCCCGGCTTCATCTGGCGCAGGGTGACCTTGAACCCCTCGGTGAAGCCCATCAGGTGCTCGCCTCCTCGGTGTACAGGGGTTCGGCCCGCTCGCCCAGGCGCAGGGCCGCGCCCAGCACCGTCCATCCCAGGAACCCGACGACGATGGCGCCCACGAACACGTAGATGGTCGACCATCCCTCGTCCCGCCCGATGCGCAGCGCCGCGATCAGCAGCAGCCAGAACAGGGCGAGGGGGATGAGCACCTTCCAGCCCACGTTCATCAGCTGGTCGTAGCGGAGACGGGGCAGCGTGGCCCGCAGCCACACGTAGGCGAACAGGAAGGCCAGCAGCTTGAGGATGAACCACAGCACGCCCTCGAGGGCGCCGGGCAGCAGGGGGATGCTCGGGCCGTTGGGCCCACCCAGGAACAGGGTGATGGCGATGGCCGACATGGTGATGAGGTTCATGTACTCGGCCAGGTAGAACATGGCGAAGCGGATGGAGGAGTACTCGGTGTGGAACCCGCCGACCAGCTCCTGCTCGGCCTCGACCAGATCGAAGGGGGGGCGGTTGAGCTCGGCCGTCACCGCCACCATGAAGATCAGGAACGGCACCGCGCCGAGCTGCCAGAGGTTCCAGTTCCACACCGCCTGCGACTCGACGATGTCCCGCGTCGACAGCGAACCGGCGATGAGCACGGCCGACACCACGCTGAGGCTCATGGCGGCCTCGTAGGACACCATCTGGGCCGACGCCCGCACCGAGCCCAGCAAGGGGTACTTGGACCCCGACGACCAGCCGGCGAGGATCACCCCGTACACGGCCACCGACGACATGGCCAGGAGGAAGAGCACCCCCACCGGCGGGTCGGCCAGCTGGAGGTAGGTGTCGCGGCCTGCGATCGACACCGTCCCCCCGAAGGGGACGATCGAGAAGGCCAGGAAGGCGGGCACGATCGACATGTAGGGGGCGAGCCGGAAGATCTTGCGGTCGGCCCGCTCGGGCAGCAGGTCCTCCTTGAAGAACAGCTTGATGCCGTCGGCCAGGGCCTGGATGATGCCCCACGGCCCGGCCCGGTCGGGGCCGATGCGGTTCTGCATGTCCGAGATGATCTTGCGCTCGAACCAAACCATGAACAGCACGCCGACCATCAGGAACCCGAACACCACCAGCAGCTTGCCGATGACGATCAGCACGACGGTCAGGTCGACGCCGTCGAGGAACAGCGGGTCGCCCGGGCTGACCAGCTCCGGGTCCATCAGCCGCCTGCTCCGACCGATTCCAGACGGACCTCCGTGACGGGGGCGGTGGCGTCGATGAGCTCGGCGGGGCCCTCGCCGGGGAGGTTGTGGTCGAGCGAGGCCGTGCCCCGGGGGATGGACGGGTCGGGGTGCACGGCCAGCACCAGGCTGCCCCGGGGCGACGTCACCCGGGCCCGCTGGCCGGGCTTGATGCCCACCTGGTCGAGGTCGTAGGGGTTGGCCCGCAGCACCGGCTCGGGCACGAGTTGGCACAGAGCCGGCGAGTGCTGCACGAGCACGCCGCGGTCGTAGAGCCGCCGGCCGGTGACCAGGCGCAGCGAGTAGGCGTCGACGGGCGGAGCCGTGCGGGTCGCGGGCGGGGCGGTGAAGCGCAGGAGGGGCGGGCGGCCGCCCTCGGCCGGGTCGGACGCGGAGGGGCTGGGGTCGGGGGTCGACGGGCCCGGGTCGTTCTCGGGCAGCAGCGTCTCGCCCTGGATCATCGAGGCGCTCACCTCGATCTCCTCGATGACGTTGCCGGCCGTCGACGAGGAGGCGTGGCGCTCGGTCAGGGGGACGACGACACCGTCGCCGGCCAGGCGGCGGCGGGTGAGCCCGGCATGGGCCGGCGCCAACCGCTCGATCTCGGCGGCGATGGCGTCGAGGGAGTCGAAGCCGAGGTCGCCCCCCAGCCGGAGGGCCAGCTCGGCCGCGATCATCCAGTCGGGCCGGGCCGTACCCGGACCGGTGACCTTCTGGCTGAGGCTGCTGACCCGCCCCTCCAGGTTGGTGGTGGTGCCGGGCCGCTCCGCGAACGTCACCACCGGGAGGATGACGTCGGCGTGGCGGGAGGACTCGTTGGCGAAGCAGTCGACCGCCACCGTGAAGTTCACGGCGGCCAGCGCCCGCCGGGCCAGGGCCCGGTCGGGAACGTCGTTGATGGGGTCGGCGCCCAGCAGCACCAGGGCCTGGAGGTGGTTCTGGTCGGCGGCCTGGAGCATGCCCAGCGTGTCGAGGCCCCGGTTCTCGGGGAGGGCGCCCCAGCCGTCCATGAACCAGGCGTGGCCCTCGTCGAGGGACACCCGGCCGGGCAGCACACCCGGCGCCAGGCCCATGTCGAGCGCGCCATGGACGTTGCCCCGCCGCAGGGCGGTGAGGAACCGGGCGTTGGGGAACGCCTCGGCCAGTACGGCCGCGGCCTGGACGATGCCGTCGGCCGACTCGGCCACCGACGGCCGGCCCAGCACGATGACCAGGTCGCCCTCGGCGCGCAGCGCCTCGGCGGCGCGGGACAGGCGGGAGTCCTGGTCGGCCCGTTCCACCAGGGCGCGGGCCACCGTCGCCGCCTCCCCCGGGCGGTAGACGAGGCTCACGGCGGCGTGCTCGGTGAGGGCGGTGGGACGGGGGGTGAGCTCGACCAGCTTGGTGGTGCCGTCGATGGCGGCGGTGCGCAGCCGCAGGTAGAGGACCGGCAGCTCCTCCTTCAGGTCGGGGCACAGGAGGAGGGTGGCGGCGGCGTTGCAGGCCTCGTCGATGGTCGCCCGGGGCAGCCCCAGCACCGCCTCGGCGGGGAGGCCGTCGCCCATCTGGCAGTCGACGTTGTCGGTGCCGAGCACGGTGCGGGCGAGCTTCGACCAAGCGTAGGCGTCCTCGTTGGGGAGGCGGGCGCCGCCCAGGACGCCGACCGACCCGTTGGCGGCCCGCAGGCCGTCGGCCGCCACCCGCAACGCCTCCGCCCACGACGTCTCCACCAGCTGGTCGCCCTTGCGCACGAGAGGGTTGCCCAACCGCTCGGGGCTGTCGACGGCCTCGTAGTAGAAGCGGCCCTTGTCGCACAGCCAGCCATGGTTGACGGGGTCGCTGTCGACGCCCAGGTGACGCACGAGCCGGTTGGTGCTCGACTGCACGGCGATGCGGCAGCCGACGGCGCAGGCGGTGCAGGTCGACTCCACCACCTCGAGGTCCCACGGCCGGGCCTTGAACCGGTAGGGCGTGGCGGTCAGGGCGCCCACCGGGCACAGCTGGACGATGTTGCCGCTGAAGACCGACTGCAGGGGCTGGTCGGCGAAGATGTTGACCTCGGTCTGATCGCTCCGGCCCACGAAGTCGATCATGGGGTCGCCCGCCACCTCGTCCTGGAAGCGGGTGCAGCGGGCGCACTGGATGCAGCGCTCCCGGTCGAGGGCGACCAGGTTGTTGATGGGGATGGGCTTGGCCCAGTGCCGCTTCTCCTCGACGAAGCGGCTCTCGCCCGGGCCGAAGCCGAAGGTCTGGTCCTGGAGGGGGCACTCGCCGCCGCGGTCGCACACCGGGCAGTCGAGGGGGTGGTTGATGAGGAGGAACTCGAGCACCCCGTCCTGGGCCTTCTTCACCGCCGGGGAGGTGGTGACGACCTCCTGGCCGTCGGACACCGGCACGTAGCACGAGGGCTGGAGGGCGAAGCCGCGGGGGCCCTTGACCTCGACCAGGCACATGCGGCACATCCCCACCGGCTTCATGCGGGGGTGCCAGCAGAAGCGGGGGATGTAGACGCCGGCCCGCTCGGCGGCGGCGATGATCATCTCGCCGTCCTTGGCCTGCACGGTCCTGCCGTCGATCGAGATCTCAGGCATGGAGGCGGCCGTCCTCGCCGCCGTCGGCGGCCCCCCCGGATGCCGACAAGTGAAGAACGGCGGAGGCCGGGCCGGCTTTGCCGGCCGGCCGAAGCACAATTCCACTCGCCTGAGCGGAGCGAAGCGAGCGAGGGCGATCACCCATAGGGGCAGCCGCCCTCTTTGATGTGGACCAGGACCTCGTCTTTGAACATGTTGATCATCGAGGTGATCGACGAGGGGATGGACGGGCCGAGCACGCAGATCGTCGTCTTGGCCGGGGGCCAGCGGAGGCCGGGGGCGATGTTGTCGCACACGTCCAGGAGCAGGTCGAGGTCGCTCTCCCGGCCGCCGCCCATCTCGATGCGGCGCATGACCTTGTCGAGCCAGCCGCCGCCCTCCCGGCACGGGGTGCACTGCCCGCACGACTCCCGGTGGAAGAAGCGGGTGATCCGCCAGGCGGCCCGCACCATGCACGTGGTGTCGTCCATGGCGACCACCGAGCCGGACCCCAGCATGGAGCCGGCCTTGCCCACCGCGTCCTGGTCGAGGGGCATGTCGAGCTGGTCGGGCCCGAACCAGGGGGCCGACACGCCGCCGGGCACGAAGGCCTTGAGCTGGTTGCCGTTGCGGATGCCGCCGCCCAGGGCGGGGTCGTAGATGAGGTCCCGGAAGGTCGTCTTCGCCATCTCGATCTCGAAGTTGGCGGGACGGTTGACGTGGCCCGACAGGGAGAAGATGCGGGTGCCGGCCGAGCGGCCCACGCCCAGCGCGGCGAAGGCGCCGCCTCCCTGCTGCACGATCCACGGCAGGTTGGACACCGTCTCGACGTTGTTGACGATCGTCGGCTGCGAGTACAGGCCCTTGACGGCGGGGAACCACGGCGGCTTCTCCCGGGGGAAGCCCCGCTTGCCCTCCAGGCTCTCGAGCAGGGCGGTCTCCTCGCCGCAGATGTAGGCGCCCGCCCCCGGGTGGATGACCACGTCGATGGAGAACCCCGAGCCGAAGATGTCCTGGCCGACGGCGCCGTACTCGTAGGCCTCGTTGAGGGCGGCCGTCATGCGCTCGATGCCGAGGGCGAACTCGCCCCGCACGAAGATGAAGGCCTGGGCCGCACCGATGGCGTAGGCGCAGATGAGCGTGCCCTCGATGACCTGGTGGGGATCGCCCTCGAGGAGCATGTGGTCCTTGAACGTGCACGGCTCGCTCTCGTCCCCGTTGATGACGAGGTAGGCGGGACGGGGCTTGGCCAGCATCGACCACTTCTTGCCGGCCTCGAAGCCGGCGCCGCCCCGGCCCAGCAGGTTGGCGGTCAGCACCTCCTGGCCGACGTCCTCAGGCGTCATGGTCAGCGCCTTGCGCAGGCCCTGGTAGCCGCCCCGGTCGAGATACGTGCGCAGCGTCCACGACTCGGGCTGGCCGAGGCGGGCGGTGACGATGGCGGGGGCGTCGGTGAGCATCAGCCGCCCAGCCCCAGGCCGCCGGGGGAGCGCTCGGCGCCGTGGGAGGCGCCAGGCGGGACCGGGGCCTGGCGGCGGACCCGGCTGAGGGTGCCGTGGGGCGGCACCTCCTCCTCCAGCCGGCCGGCCCGCAGGTCGTCGACGAGGCGGTCGAAGTCGTCGTTGGTGAGGGGACCGAAGAACCGCCAGTTGACGGCCAGGCACGGAGCGCCGCCGCAGTAGGCGATGCACTCCACGTCCTCCAAGGTGAACATGCCGTCCTCGGTGGTGCCGCCCGGGGCCACCCCGAGCGACTCCTCGGCGTGCTCCAGCAGCTCGTAGCCCCCGTTGATCATGCAGGCCAGGTTGGTGCACACCGACACCAGGTAGCGGCCCACCGGGTGGGTGAACAGCATGTCGTAGAAGCTGGCGGTGCCGTAGACCTCGGCCGCCTCCAGGTCGAGCAGCTCGGCCACGTGGGCGATGACGTCGGGCGTCAACCAGCCGTTCTGCTCCTGGGCCACGTGGAGGATCGGGATGAGGGCGGAGCGAGGCTGCGGGTAAAGCGCGATGAGGTCCCTGGCCCGCTGGACGTTCTCGGGCGATAGGCGTGCCATCCCGCCCGAACCCTAGTCGTTACAGGGGTGTCCGACCTCTGTAGGTTGGCCGGGCGATGGGGACCGGCCGGGTGCGAATGGTGGTGGCGACGGTGGCCCTTGCCGGCCTGGTGGGGTGCCAGGACGGCGGCGGCGGCCGGGCGGCACGGTCGCCGGGTGGGGAGGTGACGGTGCGGGCCCTGAACGTCCCCGACGACCTGTCCATCGCCGTGCTCATGTACCTGCCGCAGTCGATCACCGTGACGCAGGGATCCACCGTGGCGTGGGCCCTGACCGGGCCCGAGCCGCACTCGGTCACCTTCTTCCCGGTCGGCGAGGGCGTCCCGCCCCTGGGGAGCGACCGCTCGCTGTTCGCCCCCACGCCCGCTCCGGACGGGGCGCACGACCCGCGGCGGCTGGTCAACAGCGGCCTGGTACCCAGGGGTCCGCCGCCCGTCGCCCCCTTCAAGCTCCGCTTCGATGCGGTCGGCACCTACACCTACCACTGCGTCCTCCATCCACAGATGATCGGGACGGTGCGGGTGACGACCGGCGGCTCGGAGGCCGACACGCCGGCCCGGGTCAACGAGCGGGGCGAGCGGGAGCTGCGGCAATGGGCGGCCGAGGGCCGGGAGGCCAAGCGTCGCCTGACCAGCGGGCCGCCGGCGAGCTCTCCCAACCCCGACGGGTCGCTCACCTGGACCGTGGCCATGGGCGCCAGCACGGCCCACACGGAGGTCCTGGCCTTCGCCCCCGTCACCGCCGACCTCCGGCCCGGCGACGCCGTCGCCTTCGTCAACGACTCCTACGCGCCGCACACCGCCACCTTCCCGGGGGAGCGGCCCCCGCCGGAGGACCCGTCGTCGCCCGAGGCGGCCGTGCCCCTGCCCGGACCGTCGCCCCAGCCGTTGCCCTCGGGCGGGGAGCCGGCCGGCACCGGGACGGTACCGGCTGCCTCGCCTGCCGGTTCCGGCCTGCCCCTCGCGGCCCGCAGCTTCACCTTCGTCGTGCCCCAGAGCGGTGAGTTCCCCTACGTGTGCGTGTACCACCGGTCCAGCGGGATGGCCGGGCTCATCCGGGTGGCGTGAGCAGGGCGAGGATCTCCTCGCCGTACAGCTCGAGCTTGGTGGGGCCGATGCCGGGGAGGGCCCGGAGCTCGGTGAGGGTGCGGGGGCGGGCGACGGCGATGCCCCGCAGGTAGCGGTCGGGGAGGACGACGTAGGCGGGCACGTTGTCCCGCCGGGACCGCTCCAGCCGCCAGGCCCTGAGGGCGCCCTCGGCCGCCTCCGCTTCGGGCGGCAGATCGGCGAGGGTGCCGGGTGCCCGGGGTTGGCGGGCGGACCCCTCCACCGCCGGCCCCGCCGCCACCGCCGGCTGGGCGGCCGTGCCGTCCAGCTCGGCCAGGAAGGGGCTGGGGCGGGAGGCGTCGACCAGCAGGGTGACGAGGGTGCGGCCCCGGGTGATGGCCACGTGGAGGACCCGCCGCTCCTCCTCCACGTCGAGGGCGAGACGGTGGGGCAGGAGGCCGGCGGTCACGCCGAAGACGGCCACCCGGTCCCATTCCCGGCCCTTGACGCGGTGGATGGTGGAGAGGGTCACGCCCGCGGGATCGGCTTCCCGCCGGAAGACGGCCCGCAGCCACGGCTCGAACGTCCTCGGGTCGGGGTGGAGGTCGGCCACCTGGAGCAGGGCCTCGAGGTCGTCCAGGTGGCTGGAGCCACCGCCGCCCTCGCCCGCCCGGGACGAGTCGAGCAGCCCCATGGCCCCGCCCAGGCCGACCTTGTCCTTGACCACGTCGAGGACGTCGCGGGTGGTGCCGGAGGTGGCGGCGCCGGCCACCAGCCGCAGGTCGTCGACCAGGGTGACGACCTTGGCCGCCACCTTCTCGTCGTCCAGCCGGTCGGCGATGTTGAGCAGGCGGTCGAAGCTCTGGCGCCCCCGGAGCCACTTCGGGAACCACTGGGGGAAGCCCCGGGACGGCCGGCGGTAGACCTCGACCACGTCGGCCCCGTCGATGTTGTCGGGGTCGGCGGCGATGCGCAGGTAGGCGAGGGCGGCCCGCACGCCGGTGCGCTCGAGCACGTCGGGGCGCAGCACCGAGTCCACCGGCACCCCCGCCTCGGCCAGGGCCACGTGAGGGGCGAGCAACAGGGAGTTGACCCGGGTGAGGACGGCGACCGAGGCCGGGTCGGCGGCGCCGTCGGCGAGCCAGCGGCGGACCACCTCGGCCAACGCGGCCGCCCCTTCCGACGGGCCGTGGCGGCGGACGGCCAGGCCGGACGCGGCGGCCGCCGGGCCGGGGCGGATCACCTTGCCGACCCGGCGGTGGTTGTAGGAGAGCAGGTGGCGGGCGGCGTCGACCACCCCGGTCGAGCAGCGGTAGTTGACCTCGAGGGCGTGGGTGGCCGCCCCCGGGAACCAGCGGTCGTAGTCGACCAGGAAGCATGGGTCGGCCCCGGCGTGGCCGTAGATGACCTGGTCGTCGTCCCCCACCCCGAACACGTCGAGCCCGGGACTGGCCAGCAGGCGCAGGAGCAGGACGTGGGCCGGAGTGAGGTCCTGGAACTCGTCGACGAGGAGATGGCGGCAGGCCGCCTGCTCGCGGCGGCGGAACGTGCCGTCGGCCAGCAGTGTCTCGATGGCGGCGTAGGCCTGGTCGTCGAAGTCCACCGCACCCCGGTCGGCCAGGGCCCGGCGGAAGCGGGGGAAGGCCTCGGCCAGGCCGGGCACGTCGTCCCGCTCGTCCTCGACCACAGCGGGGTCGCGCAGGCCGAGGCGGACGAGGGAGAGGGCGTCGAGGTAGGGACCGAGAGGGTCGGTGTTGACCCGGCGGCGCTGGCGGGGGACCAGCTCCTCGACGAGGCGGCGGACCTCCCGCTCCTCCAGCACGGCGGGGGCCCGGCCGCCGCGGGCGCGGGCCAGCACGGCCAGGCCGAGGGCGTTCAGGGTCTGGATGCGGGGGCGGAAGGCGGTCGTGCGCTCCTCCATCTCCAGCTGGGCCTTCTTGTTGTAGGCGACGGCCAGCACGATGTCCCGCTCGAAGCCCCGGTCGACGATCAGGTGGCGGAGCCGCTCGGTGAGCACCCGGGTCTTGCCGGAGCCGGCGGGGGCCAGGATGCGGGCCGGACCGGCGCCGTGGGAGACGGCCTCCAGCTGGTCGGGGGCGATGTCGGCGTGGGGCGGGACGGGCGGCGGAACGACTGCCAGCCGGCCCAGCTCCACCGAGTCGGCGTGCACCACGGCGCGGTCCACGTCGAGCGGGCCACGAGGGCCACCGTCGACCCAGGCCGGCTGGCCGTCGGGAAGGACCACGTCGGCGGGACCACCTCCGGTCGCGCCCAGCCGCTGCGCCTTCCTCGCCCACCACCACACCGGCTCGCCCTGAGCGGCCCCTCGGGCGTCGTAGTTGTTGGCCCACACCAGGAAGTGCAGGCGGTCGAGGAGGGGCTCGAAGGAGGGGCCGAGCGTCCACGGCTCGGCCACCACCGAGGCCGGCTCGCGGAAGCGGGCGGGGTCGACGGCGAGGGCCACGACCACCGGCTCTCGCCGCACCCAGGCTCCGTGCAGGCGGTCGACCGTCGACCGGGGGTCGGCCAGCGTCGCCTCGTCCACCGTGAACACGGGCGCCCCCACCCACGGCGGCGGCACCGGCGCGCCGGCGGGAACCACCACGCCCCGCCCGAAGGGGTCAGCTATCGATCGACCTCGCCCATGACGGGATCGACGGTGGAGATGATGGCCACGCCGTCGGCCAGCAGCCCGCCCCGCATCATGTGGGGCAGGGCCTGGAGGTTGACGAACGACGGCCCGCGCACGTGCAGGCGGTAGGGCTTGGCCGACCCGTCGGAGACGATGTAGTGGCCCAGCTCCCCCCGCGGCGACTCGACCGCGGCGTAGACCTCGCCCTCGGGGACCTTGAAGCCCTCGGTGAAGATCTTGAAGTGGTGGATGAGGGCCTCCATCGACTCGTCGATACGGGCCCGGGGAGGGGGGGTGACCTTCTTGTCCTGGACCTTGTAGTCGCCGGGCGGCATGACGTCGAGGCACTGCCGGACGATCTTCACCGACTCCCGGATCTCGTTGAGGCGGATGGCGTAGCGGTCGAAGGTGTCGCCGTAGCTGCCCGCGATCACGTCGAACTCGACCTGGTCGTAGAACAGGTACGGCATGTCCTTGCGCAGGTCCCACGGCACCCCGGTGGAGCGCAGGATGGGGCCGGTGAGGCCCAGGGCCATGCACTCGGCGGCGGTGATCACGCCCACGCCCTGGGTGCGCTCCTGCCAGATGGGCTGGCCGGTGAGGAGGTTGTCGTACTCGTCGAGCCGGCGGGGGATGACCTCGAGGATGTGCTCCACGTCCTCCCGCCAGCCGTCGGGCAGGTCGGCGGCGAGCCCGCCGGGACGGATGTAGTTGTGGTTCATCCGCAGGCCCGAGCACTTCTCGAAGAAGGCGAGGATCATCTCCCGCTCACGGAAGCCGTAGATCATCATCGACACCGCGCCCAGGTCCATGCCGTTGGTGGCCAGCCACAGGCAGTGCGACGAGATCCGGTTGAGCTCGCAGAGCATCATCCGCGCCCACGTGACCCGCTCGGGGACCTCGATCCCCAGGAGCTGCTCCACGGCCAGGGCGAAGACCAGCTCGTTGAACAGCGGCGACGTGTAGTCCATGCGGGTGACGTTGGTGGGGCCCTGGAGGTAGGTCAGCTCCTCGCCCTGCTTCTCCATCCCCGTGTGCAGGTAGCCGATGACGGGCTTGACCGCGATCACCGTCTCGCCGTCGAGCTCGAGCATGAGCCGCAGCACACCGTGGGTGCTCGGGTGCTGGGGTCCCATGTTGATGAGCATGCGGTCGTCGCCGACGGGCTGCTCGTCGACCGACTCGGGCAGGTGCGGCATGCGCAGCACGGCCTCGGGCGCCCGCAGGGCCTCCACGCCGCAGGTGGGATCGGTGATCGTCATCGGGGTTGGGGGGCTCCCTTGAACTGCACGGGGATCCGCCCCACCCCGTAGTCCTTGCGCAGAGGGTGGCCCTCCCAGTCGTCGGGCATGAGCAGGCGGGCCAGGTCGGGGTGGCCGGTGAACACGATGCCGAACATGTCGTAGGCCTCCCGCTCCATGAGGTCGGTGCCGGGATGGAGCTGGTAGAGCGACGGGATGGTGGGATCGGACTCGGGCACCTGCACCCGCACGCGGATGCGGCGGGGCGGGGTCATCGACAGCAGGTTGGCCACCACCTCGAACCGCTCCGGCCTCACGCCCGCGGGGAGCGAGCGGCCCGCGTGGTTGAGGTAGTCGACGGCCGTGAGGTCGACACACATCTGGTACCCGTCGTCGCGAAGGGTGCGGATCACGTCGAGGTAGGCGGACCGGTCGGGGTGGACGACCAGCTGGCCTCGGGACAGTGACGTGGGCCAGCCATGGAGGGTGGGCGGCCCCTCGCTCTCCGGGGTGGGCTCGGCCGGCACCTCCCCGGCGTCGGCAGGGTTGTCGGCAGCCGTGCCGGTGGCGCCCGACTGGCCGGCTGCCGCCGGCTTGTCGCTCACTTGGGCGTCGCCACCGCCACCGGGCGCTCGACGGAGATGCCGGCTCCGGCGCCCGTCTCGGCCCGCCGGCGGGTGATCTCGCCGGTGCGGATGAGCTCGTGCAGGGTGAGGATCGAGTGCATGAGCGTCTCCGGGCCGGGCGGGCAGCCGGGGCTGTAGACGTCGACCGGCACGATCTGGTCGACGCCCTGGACGATGGCGTAGTTGTTGAACATCCCGCCCGAGGAGGCGCACACCCCCATGGAGATGACCCACTTGGGCTCCATCATCTGGTCGTAGACCTGGCGGAGCACGGGGGCCATCTTCTGCGAGACCCGGCCGGCCACGATCATCAGGTCGGCCTGGCGGGGCGAGGCCCGGAAGACCTCCATGCCGAAGCGCCCGAGGTCGAAGTGGGCGGCACCGGTGGCCATCATCTCGATGGCGCAGCAGGCCAGCCCGAAGGTGGCGGGCCACACGCTGTTGCGGCGGGCCCACTTGACCAGGTCCTCGACACGGCCGGTCAGGAAGTTGTGGTTGAGGTCTTCGAGGCCCACGCGATCAGGCCGCCTCTCCGGGGGTGACCGCCGGCTTGGACGGCACCCGCTTGATCGTGGAGCGGGCCGAGCGATCAGCGGCGGTGGCGCCCGCCGAGTCGGTGGCGGGCCGCATCCGGCGGGACGGCCCCCAGTCGAGGGCGCCGTTGCCGAGCAGGTAGATGAACGACACCAGGACGGCGAAGGAGAAGATCAGCATCTCCCACAGGCCGTACGCGCCAAGCGACCGGTAGATGACGGCCCACGGGTAGATGAAGATGATCTCGATGTCGAAGATGATGAAGATCATCGCCACCAGGTAGAACTGCACGGGGAAGCGCCCCGGCGTGGTGGTGGGGACGATGCCCGACTCGTACGGGGCGGACTTGGCCTGCGTGGGCTTCCTGGGAGCCAGGAGCTTCGAGGCCACGAACGACAGCCCGGCGAACAGCGCCGCCAGCACCAGCATCGCGAGCACTGGCAGGTACTGGTCCATCAGCTCGCCACCTTAGCGCCGCGCCTACCTGCCGACAGGCTCCAGTGTGCGACCCGAGCCCTCCTGGGACTCGGCCTCCTTGCGGGCCCAGGCCTCCTTGTCCCGCACGTGGAGCTGGTAGCAGAACAGGCCGAAGATGATCGTCGAGGCGATGGCGAAGATGGCGGGGTTGAGCCGCTTGGCGCCCAGGTCGCGCAGCAGGACCACCGAGGTGGGCTCGGCCGACGGATCCGGCACGGCCCGCGGCGGGCCGCCTGCCTCGTTGGGCTCCTCGACCGATCTCTGGGCCTGGACGACCAGGTAGTTGGGCTTGTGGAACACGTTGAAGGGGCGGAAGTTGAGCCCCAGCGGGCCGTACGTCTCCCCGCCCTTCTGGAACGCGCCGACCAGCACGTACTCGTTGGCGCTCCGGAACGGCCCGTCACCTCCCTCGGCGGGCGCGAGGATGCCGTCGACGGTGGGAGTGGCATCGGCCAGCTCCGGGTCCTCCAGCTCCAGGCGGTTCCAGCCCCTGGGGAAGTCCCTCAGCACCGCCCGCTGCGAAGCCTCCAGGTCGCCGACGACGATGCCCTGGCCCTTCCACGACGGGTCCGGCCCCACCGGGCCCTGGGCATACCCCCACCAGATGAATCCCATGGTGGCCAGCCAGCCGAAGAGGCCGGCCCCGGCCAGGAGGAACCCCAGGCGGGCGCCCACGTCGGTGGCGAGGATCATGTAGCACGACCCGCACAGCACCAGCACGGAGATGACGACGTAGAGGGCGCCCTTGACCTGCGGCTCCCACGTGAGGGCGGCGATCACCTCGGTCACGGCAGGCTCCGTTCGTAGTCGACGATGGCCTGGATCTGCTCGGCCGTGAGCTCGTTGCCGAAGAAGGGCATCCGACCGGAGCTGACGCCCCGGACGCCGTAGGCCTCGCCGAACTCGGCCGTCTCCGCCACCCACTCGAAGTGCAGCTCAGGCGTCGGGAACTGCCGCAGCGTGGCGCCGCCGGTGAGGGCGGGGCCGAAGGCGCCGCCGCCGGGCAAGCCAGGCTCGCCGTAGGAGAACCCCTGGGTGTGGCACCGGGCGCAGAAGTTCTCGTAGAGGACCTTGCCGTCGGTACCGAAGCGCTCCAGGTGCTCGGCCTGGACTTCACGCGGGTTGCGGGCGATGTGGGTGAGGTAGGCGATGAGGTCGTCGACCTGCTGGTCGTTCATCGGGCCGCCGCCCTCGACGCCCCAGGGCGGCATGGGGGTGTTGGGGCGGCCGTACACGATGATCGTCTTGACCTCTTCGGGGCGGTACCGCAGCATCACCGTGTTGAGGGGCGGCGCCACCCACTGCACCTGGCGGGCCGGGCCGTCAGGGTTGGCCGGGTCGGTCAGCGTGTACGAGGCGACACCGCCCACACCGTCCTTGCCGTGGCAGGCGTCGCAGCCGAAGTGCGGCTCACGGGGCGTGGGAGGGTCGCCGGGCGACGTCTGGTACAGCTCGTGGCCGCGCTGGATGGCCTTGTTCTCGAAGTACTTCGTACCCCGGTCGAACCCCGCGCCCTGCTGGCGGAACGGCTCCCGCATCCAGTAGGCGGGCAGGCCGACGGCGAGGATGGCGAGGCTGGCGAAGGCCCACCACAGGTAGCGGGTGAGGCGGGGGCCCTCCAGGATCTCGTCGGAGTAATACGGCTTGCGGTTGGGCGCGATCTCCGTCTCCGACCCGGGCACGTAGGTGCGCCGCGCGGTGCTGATGAGGTAGATGACCCAGCCGAGCAGGAGCAGCAGGACGACGATCGCCGCAACCCTGCGCTGCGAGATCGCAGCGAGAAGATCCATCAGTGCCCGCCGGCCACCGCGCCGATGCAGTGCGGGCCTTCCGACTCCTGGCCGGTGGTGTTCACGCCGATCGGCGGCCCGGCGATGATCAGCCCGGTATCGACGACGACGTTCCCGCCCTCGACGCTGACCTGGAACCGGTCGAGGCCTCGCGGCGCGGGACCGCCCTTGTGCTCACCGACCCGGTTGTACTGCGAGCCGTGGCAGGGGCACTCGAACCACTGCGACGTCTTGCACCACGGGACCCGGCAGCCGAGGTGGACGCACTTCTGGTACAGCGCCACGAAGCCCTGCTCGTAGCCGTCCACCACGGCGGCGTAGGCGGGCACCCCCTCGGCCGCCGCCACCGCCTCCTCCGGGTAGGGGTTGAGGTAGAACCGGCCGGCGGCGTTGTAGAAGGGCTCGCGGCTCTGGGCGATCTGGCCCAGCACGTCGTCGACCGACCCGGCCCGGATCTTGGCCCCGAAGCCGCCCGACAACGTCGGCCACAGCATGGCCAGCGACGCCCCCCCGAAGCCGGTGATACCCAGCACCATGCCGGTGACGATGCCCCGGTTGAGCACCTGCCGGCGGGTGACGCCCAGCGTCTCCTCGTCGGGGATGGCGGGCGGGGCGGGCGGGGGCGACACCGACGGGGGCGGCGTGGCGCGCCGTTCGAGGGCCACGGCCCGCTCCAGCTCGCGGCCGGTGCGGGGCGCGGCGCCCTGGTCGGCCGGCACGAGGGCCGTCTCCGCCGGGCGCTGCTCCTCGACGGGCGCGTACTCCAGCGCCCGCTCGGTGTCGCGCCGGCGGGTGGTGGCGAACAGGAACAGGAAGGCGAGGGCCAGAAGGCCCACGATCGCCAGTAGGAAGATGGTCCCGGAGTCCATGCGTGTCGTTTTTTCCTAGAGGTCGAAGAACACACCGTCCCGCCAGGGGAAGGTGAAGTTGAAGCCGGGGCCCCGGAAGAAGCAGCCGATGATGACCAGCACCGCCCAGAACATGATGTGGACGGTCATCAAGGCGATGGCGAACTTCCGGTCTTCGGGCTTGTTGCTCGGATTGCGGTCGATGTAGGGCGCCAGCATCAGGGCGAAGATGCCGATACCGGGGATGGTGACCCCCGCCACCATGGGGTGGAACATCGTCAGCAGCTCCTGAAGGCCGAGGAAGTACCAGGGCGCCTTGGACGGGTTGGGCGTGAAGTTGAAGTTGGCGGCGGCCAGGAACGGGGCGTTCACCACCGCCGAGAAGATCAGCAGGAAGGCGGTGATCAACAGGGCGGCCACGAACTCGCCGACCAGGAGGTGGGGCCACACGTGCACCTTGTCGGTGGGTGTGGCCTTGACGTCCTGGATGGAGCCCGCCTTGACGACCGTGAGGAGCCGCTGGGTGTGGCCCTCCGGCCCCCGGGCCACGGGAGGCGCGGCCACCGCGGTGGCCGCCGCCGCGGGGGCGCTGGCGCCGGCTGCGGTGGCACCGCCACCACCGCCACCGGCCCCGGCTGCGGCGCTGCGGGCCAGCAGGTGGGGCGGGATCTTGTCGCCCGCGTCGCCGCCGCCGGCCTCGGCCTCGGGACCGCCGCCGCCGTCGCCACCGGCGGCCGGCTTGCCCAGGGCGGCCCGGCGCTCCTGCGAGCGCTTGAGAAGGTGTTCGGGAACGTCAGTCACGGGTGGCTCCTACCGCCGACGGCCGCTGAAGCGCCGCAGGCGCCCCCTCGGCTGTCGGCCGAAAAGAGACGGCGGAGGCCGATCCGGCTTCGGTCTGCGTTCGGGCCACGCAGGCCGGGCCGGGCGGCCGGAGCACGGTTGAACTCGCCTGAACGGAGCGAGCGAAGCGAGCGAGTGAAGGCGACATGGCTACAGGGGACCACTGATGCCGCCGTCCTTGCGGACACGCCAGAAGTGGATGGCCATGAAGATGACGATGACGAACGGGAACATGAGTACGTGCAGCACGTACCATCGGAGCAGGGTCTCGGGGCCGATCTCGACCCCTCCCAGCAGCACGAACCGCACCTGCTGACCGAACACGGGTGTGTACCCCATCATGTTCGTGCCCACGGTGACGGCCCAGAGGGCCAGCTGGTCCCACGGCAGCAGGTAGCCGGTGAACGACAGCAGCAGGGTGAGCGTCAGCAGGATGACGCCGATCACCCAGTTGAACTCCCGTGGCGGCTTGTAGGCCCCGTGGTAGAAGACCCGGGCCATGTGCAGGAACACCGAGATGACCATGAGGTGGGCCGCCCACCTGTGCATGTTGCGCACGAGGAGCCCGAAGGAGACCGCCGTCTCGATGGTCTTGATGTCGTCCCACGCCGCCGCCGTCGTCGGCCGGTAGAAGAACATCAGGAAGATGCCGGTGACGGTCAGCAGGATGAACAGGAAGAACGACAGGCCGCCCAGGCACAGCGTGTAGCTGACCTTCACCGCGTGCCTCTTCACCTTCACCGGGTGGAGGTGGTAGATGAGGCTGTTCATGATGACGTAGGACCGGTTCCTCGGGCTGTCGGTGTAGCCCTTGCGGAAGATCGACCCGGGCCGGAAGATCGAGGCCCAGGCCTGCGACCCCCGGACCTTCTCCCCTACCTCGGCGAGCCGCTCCGCCGGGCTGCGGTGCCCGTTGCCGTTCCCGTCCCCGTTGCTGCCGTTGCCGTTGCCACCCCGGCGGAAGAGCGTTGCCAATCCCTACCTCGCTGCCAATTCGCCGCTGGCAGCCGGTGGCGCCAGAGGCGCCCCCTCCTGCTGGCGGCGGGAAGGAACAGGGCGGAGGGCGGTCCGGCTCTGCCGGCCGCCCGTAGCACGATCAATTCGCCCGAACGAAGCGAAGCGGAGTGAGGGCGACACCTAGAACCGCATCCCGTAGGCGAAGCCGTGCTTCTCGTCCCGCTGGTGGGCGTCGCCCTCACGGGCGGCCACGCCGGCCTTGCCCATGATGATGACGCCGGTGGGGCAGCGGTCGACGCAGAGGCCGCAGCGGGTGCACACGTCCTCGTCGACCACGAAGATGACGTGGTCGTCGGGGTCGGTGCCGGGCTGGTCGGTCTCCACCGCGTCGGCCACGGCCTCCGTGGAGAGCATGTGGATGCACTTCCACGGGCAGATGTCGACGCAGCCCTCGCACATGATGCACTCGGACTGGTCGATGTGGAGGAACTGCTTGGGCTTGACCGCCTTGGCGAGGTAATCGCTGCCCACCTCCTGGACGACGTACTCACCAGGGAAGGCGGGCATGGGCGGGTTGGCGTCGGTCTTGGCCATCGCTCACACCTTCCTGATCACGGGCCGGCCGAACCGGGACGTGGGCTCGATCCCGGCCTTGGCCCGACCACGCTTCTGCCACATTGACCACAGCACCATCTGGGCACCGAGGAACACGATGTAGAGGCCTGCGGCGATGATGTCCCGCAGGGTCTCGTAGCTCACGATGATGCGCCCCCGGCCGCCGAGGTCGCCGGCCGCCTCGTTGAACTTCACCCCGTCGGCCGAGAAGGCCAAGAGGAGCTTGTCGGGGCGCCAGCTGAGCTCGTTGTCGGCCCAGTCGAGCCACTGGTGGGGCACGACCCCGTAGGCGAGGACCATGAGGGCGAACACGAAGGTGCCGGCGACGAAGGCCTCACCCCAGGTCAGGGGGGTGCCCAGGGGGCGGCGGGCGCCGACCCAGAGGCAGATGGCCACCCCGAGAATCGTCATGAGAAACGTCGAAACGAACGCGACCACCAGTCACCTCTCCTCGTGAACGCGCTCACATTCTACCGGCGGAGTTCTGTTCCAGCGATTCGGCGCAGCGTTGTCCAAAGCGAGGCGGTTCTAGCACGCCCCCTCTGCGCTGGGCACATCGAGCGGGCGCCCCGCTTGGCCCGATCGCGCGACGGCGGTTTACGATCGCAGCGATGACCCAGGTGCCCGAGTACCTGCTCGAGCGGTCCCGAGCCCGGCGTGCTGCGCTGGGCCTCGGAGGCGACGCCCCCGCCCCTGCCGCGGCAGGCGGCGGCGACGCCGGCGGCGCCCCCGCCGCCGCCCCTGCGGCCGCTTCCCCCGAGGTGGCGCCCGCGGCGGTGGCCACCGCCCCCCAGTCGGTGGTGCCGGCCGGTCCGGCCGTGCCTCTGCCGGAGTACGTCACCGATCCCGGCCCGAAGAGCGGCATCCCGGCGTGGATGATGCCCATCCTGCTGCTCATCCCCCTGTGGGGGATCCTCTACATGGGGTCGTTCGGCGAGACGGGGGGCGCGGCTGCCGCTCCCACGCCGGCGCAGCTGTACACGACCAACTGCGCCGCCTGCCACGGCGCCACCGGGGAGGGCGGCGTGGGCCCCAAGATCTCCGGGGGGGAGTCGCTGGCGACCTTCCCCGACGAGGAGGAGCACATCAAGTGGGTCGAGGAGGGGTCGCAGACGAAGCGGGGCCAGCCCTACGGCGCTCCCGACCGTCCCGGCGGCCAGCGCATCGCCACCACCGGCGGCATGCCGGGGTTCGCGGGCCAGATGACCCCCGAGGAGATCGCCGCCGTCGTCGAGTACGAACGAGGGTTGTAGGAGCCGGCCGTGCCTGACGTCCTGGTGGTCGGCGGCGGGCCATCGGGAGCGGCCTGCGCCCACTGGCTCGCGGACTGGGGGCTCGACGTCGTCCTGGTCGAGAAGAAGACGTACCCCCGGGAGAAGACATGCGGCGACGGGCTGACGCCCCGGGCCGTCCGCCAGCTCGAGGACATGGGCCTGGCCGGGGTGCTGGCCGGCCACCACCGCTTCGACGGCCTGCGCTCCATCGCCTTCGGCAAGACGCTGGAGCTGGCCTGGCCGGAGACCCCCCGGTTCCCCCGGTACGGCTACGTCATCACCCGTCACGACCTCGACCAGATCGTGGCCGAGCGGGCCGAGAAGGCGGGCGCCACCGTGCGCGACGGCACCGAGGCGGTGGCCCCGTTGTCCGAGGACGGCCGGGTCACCGGGGCCGTGGTGCGTTCCAAGGGCGGGAAGGAGGAGGAGGTGCGGGCCCGCTACGTGGTGGTGGCGGACGGCTCCCTGTCCCGGTTCGGCCGCATGCTAGGCACGTCGCGCAACCGGGCCTACCCGCTGGGCATGGCCATCCGCGGCTACTACCAGTCCCCCCGCTCGGACGAGCCGTGGATCGAGTCCCACCTGGACGTGCGGGACGCGGCCGGCAACGTCCTCCCCGGCTACGGCTGGATCTTCCCGCTGGGCGACGGTCGGATCAACGTGGGCGTGGGGCTGCTGTCCACGTTCCGGGGGTGGAAGGACGTCAACACGTCCAAGCTGATGGAGGCGTTCACCCACCACGCCCCCGCCTCGTGGGACATCCGGGCCGAGACCTCCTGCGGGGCTCCTACCGGCGGCAAGCTCCCCATGGGCCTGTCGGTCGGCCCCCGGTACGGTCCCGGGTGGCTGGTCACCGGCGACGCCGGCGGGCTGATCAACCCGTTCAACGGGGAAGGCATCGCCTACGCCTACGAGACGGGCCGCATGGCCGCGGAGGCCATCGCCGGCGCGGGGGACGACTGCGGGCCGGTGTACGACTCCCGGCTCCAGGCCGAGTACGCGCTGTACTTCAAGGTGGCCCGGGCCTTCGTGCGGGTCATCGGCCGGCCGGCGCTGATGAAGGCCCTGGTCGACACCGGCATGCGGTCGCGCACGCTGATGGAGTGGATACTGCGGATCATGGCCAACCTGCTGCGCCCCGACGAGCTGGGCCCGGCCGAGGCGGCCTACAAGGCGGTGGCCGCCCTGGCCCGGGTGGCCCCGAGCCGCTAGCCGTCAGCCCTTTGCTGGACGTTCCCCGGGCCAGGTTCGAGGAGCTGGTCGCCGACGCCCTCGACAGCCTGCCCGAGCAGCTCGGGCGGCTCATGGACAACGTCTGGGTGACCGTCGAGGACTCCGCCCGGGGCGAGCCGCTGCTCGGGCTCTACGAGGGTGTGCCCCTGACCGAGCGGGAGTCGTACGGCGGCCTGGCCATGCCCGACCGCATCACGATCTACCGGCGGAACATCCTCGCCGAGTGCCACACCGAGGACGACGTGGTGGAGATGGTCCGCGACACCGTCATCCACGAGGTCGCCCACCACTTCGGCATCGACGACGACCGCCTGGACGAGCTGGGCTGGGCCTGAGCTCGACTCGTTTTGGGGCGTCCAAGCTACCTGGGAGGTGTTTCCGGCGCCCCAAAACGCTCTCTGAGCCGGGCCACGATGTGGGGCGGGGCCTTGGCCGGGGAGCCGCTGTCGAAGGGCGGCTGGGGGTCGTACTCGAGGACCAGCTGGGCCGCCTGGGCCACCCCGTCGCCCGCCTCGGTGGCCAGCAGGTGGAGGGCCATGTCGATGCCGGCCGAGACCCCGGCGGCGGTGAGGATGCGCCCGGACCGGACCCAGCGGCGCTCGACGGGCACGGCGCCCAGGCGGCGCAGGACCTCCATCGACGACCAGTGGGTGGTGGCCTCGAGGCCGTCGAGCAGGCCGGCGGCGGCGAGGGTGCACGCCCCGGTGCAGACGGAGGTCGTCCACTTCGAGGTGGCGTGGGCGTCCCTGAGCCACCGGAGCACCTCGGGGTCGCGCCGGAGGGTCTCCTCCCCCGGCCCGCCCGGTACGAGCACCACGTCGGGCGCGGGGACGTCCTCGAGGGTGTAGTCGGCGCACACGGCGAGCGTGCCCTGGCCGCTGCGCACGGGGCCTGTCTCGATGCCCACGAGGCGGACGTCGGCCTCGGGCAGCCAGCCCAGCACCTCGTAGGGCCCGACCGCGTCGAGCACGGTGACCCCGTCGAAGACGACGATGGCGACCTGCACGGCTAGCGGAGGCCGGCGGCCGCGGCGGCGGCCAAGTCGGCGGTGCGCTCGAGCTCGTCCTTGGTGTGGGCCAGGCTCGGGAACAGGGCCTCGAAGGGGCTGGGGGGCAGGGCCACGCCCCGGTCGAGCATCCCGTGGAAGAAGGCGGCGTAGCGGCGGGCGTCGGCCGATCTGGCGGTGGCGTAGTCGGTGGGCGCCCGGTCGGCGAAGAACAGGCCCATCAGGGGGCCGGCCACCGGCACCTGGGCGGGGATGCCGGCGTCGCCGAACACGTCGGTCAGCCAGCCCGCGAGCTGGGCGGCCCGGCCTTCGAGCCGGGTGTAGGCGCCGTCGTCGAGGTGGTCGAGCACGGCCAGGCCGGCGGCGGTGGCCAGCGGGTTCCCCGACAGGGTGCCGGCCTGGTAGACGGGGCCTTCCGGGGCCAGGACCGACATCACGTCGGCCCGGCCCCCCAGCGCGGCCAGGGGCAGGCCCCCCCCGATGACCTTGCCGAAGACCGACAGGTCGGGCGTGATGCCGAAGCGGCCCTGGGCGCCGCCCGGACCGAGGCGGAAGCCGGTGATCACCTCGTCGAAGACGAGCAGGGCGCCGGCCGCCGCGGTCGCCCGGCGGAGTCCTTCCAGGAAGCCGGGGGCGGGCGGGACCAGGCCCATGTTGGCGGCCACCGGCTCGACCAGCACGGCGGCCACGTCGTCGCCGATCTGGGGGACGACGTTGTAGGGCACGACCGTCGTGTCCGCCACCGCCGCCGTGGGGACGCCGGCCGAGGCGGGGACGCCCAGGGTGGCCATGCCGCTGCCGCCCGCGGCCAGCAGGGAGTCGCTGTGGCCGTGGTAGCAGCCGTCGAAGACCACGATGCGGTCGCGGCCGGTGAAGCCCCGGGCCACGCGGACCGCCGTCATGGCCGCCTCGGTGCCGCTCGACACCAGCCGCACCCGCTCGCACGAGGGCACTCGCCCCTTGATCGCCTCGGCCAGCAGCACCTCCCGCTCGGTGGGGGCGCCGTAGGACGTGCCGTCGGCGGCCGCCCGCTGCACGGCCTCCACCACCGCCGGGTGGGCATGGCCCAGGATCGACGCCCCCCACGACTGGACGTAGTCGGTGTAGCGGCGGCCCTCCACGTCCCAGACGTAGGCCCCCTCGGCCCGGGCCACGAAGTAGGGCGTCCCCCCCACCTTGCCGAAGGCCCGCACCGGCGAGTCGACACCGCCGGGGATGGCGGCGCAGGCCCGGTCGAACAGGGACTGGTTGGTGGGGCCGGTCACCGGGCCTGAAGGGTGGCCGCCAGCTCCCGGGCCAGGTAGGTGAGGATGACGTCGGCCCCCGCCCGCTTGATGGCCGTGACCTGCTCGAGGCCCACCGCGGGCCCGTCGATCCAGCCCTTCTCGGCCGCCGCCTTGAGCATGGCGTACTCCCCGGACACGTGGTAGGCGGCGATGGGGACGGTGGTGCGGGCCCGGGCCGCGGCGATCACGTCGAGGTAGGGCAGGGCGGGCTTGACCATCACCATGTCCGCCCCCTCGGCCACGTCGAGGTCGATCTCGGCCATGGCCTCGCGGGCGTTCCGCCAGTCCTGCTGGTAGCCCTTGCGGTCCCCGCCGCCGGCGATGGTGACGTCGACTGCGTCGCGGAACGGCCCGTAGAGGCCGGAGGCGTACTTGGCCGCGTAGGCCAGGATGGCGGTGTCGGTGTGGCCGGCGGCGTCGAGGGCGGCCCGGATGGCGGAGACCTGCCCGTCCATCATCCCGGAAGGGGCGACCACGGCCGCCCCCGCGCCGGCCTGGGCCACGGCCACCCGGCCGTAGCGGTCGAGGGTGGCGTCGTTGTCGACGGTGCCGTCCTCGGCCAGGAGGCCGCAGTGCCCGGAGTGGGTGTACTCGTCGAGGCAGAGGTCGGCCATGAGCACCACGTCGTCGCCCACCTCGGACCGGAGGTCGGCCAGGGCGAGCTGGGCGATGCCGTCGGGGTTCCAGGCCTCGGACCCCTCGGCGTCCTTGCGGGCGGGGACGGCGAAGAGGATGACGGCCGGGACGCCCAGCTCGGCCAGCTCCCGCACCTCCTTGCGCAGCGACTCCCGGGTGTGCTGGACGACGCCGGGCAGCGACGGGATGGGCCGGGGGGCGTCGATCCCCTCGCGGACGAAGAGGGGAGCGACCAGGTCGTCGACCGACAACCGGGTCTCGGCCACCAGCCGCCGCAGGGCGGGGGTGCGCCGCAGCCTCCGCATGCGCCGGGCGGGGAAGGTCACGTACCCAGGCTAGGCGGGAGGGCGGCCGCGACGGCCGCCACCAGGCCGTCGAGGTCGTGCGTGGCGGCCACGGCCGTGACGGTGAGCCCCCGCCGCCGGGCCGTCTCCGCGGTGACGGGCCCGATGCACACCACGACCGGGGGGAGGGCGTGGAGACCGGCCCCGTCGAGGAAGTTGTCGACGGTGGAGGAGGACGTGAAGGCGATGGCGTCGGCCTTGGCCGCGGCGGCGACCACGTCCGCCGGTGGCAGGCGGGGATGGGTGCGGTAGGCCTCGACGGCGTCGACCGTCCAGCCGGCGGCGCGCAGCCGGTCGGCCAGGGCGGGACGGGCGGCGGCCGCCTGGGGCAGGAGGATGCGGGCGGGGCCGGCGGTGGCGCCGGCGAGGGCGGAGGCCAGCGATTCGGCCACCGAGGTCTGGGGCAGGAGGTCGGCCCGGACGCCCCGGGCGTCGAGGGCGGCCCCGGTGCCGGGGCCCACGGCCGCCACCTTCACCCCCCCCAGGTCACGGGCGTCGTGGAGGTGGGCGAACAGCCGCTCGACGGCGTTCGGGGAGGTGAACGCCACCCAGTCGTACACGCCGATGCGGGCCGCCGCCGCGGCCAGCGACGCGCCGCCGTCGGCCGGGTCGCCGATGTCGATCACCGGCACCTCCACCGGCGCCGCCCCCAGGGCGCGCAACCGGTCGGAGAGGGCCGAGGCCTGGCCGGGGGCCCGGCACACCACGATCCGGCGGCCGAGCAGCGGCCGGTCCTCGAACCAGCGCAGGTCGAGGGCGGCCACCGCCCCGATCACGAATGTCACCGGCGGTTCGAGGACCACGTCGGCGAGGGCGGCGAGCGTCGTGCGCACCGTCTGCTGAGCCGGACGGGTGCCCCACCGCACCGCCGCCACCGGCGTGTCGGCCGCCATCCCGGCCGCCACCAGCTCGGCCGCCATCTGGGCCCGGTGGGCCACGCCCATGAGCACGATGAGGGTGGTGCCGGTACGGGCCAGCGCGGTCCAGTCGATGGGGCGGTCGGCCTGGTGGCGGCTGTGGCCGGTGACGACCGTGAACGACGTGGACAGGCCCCGGTGGGTGACGGGGATGCCGGCGTAGGCGGGCACGGCCACCGCCGACGTGATGCCGGGCACGACCTCGAAGGGCACGCCCGCCTCCCGCAGGACGGCCGCCTCCTCCCCGCCCCGGGCGAACACGAACGGGTCGCCGCCCTTCAGCCGCACGACGGTGCGGCCGGCCCGGCCGTGCTCCACCAGCAGCTCGTTGATCTGGCCCTGGGCCACCGGTCCGCCGGGGGACTTGCCCACGTCGATGCGCTCGGCCCCGGGGGGGGCGAGGTCGAGCAGCGACGGCTCGGCCAGGCGGTCGTGGACGACCACGTCGGCCCGCCGCAGCACCTCCGCCCCCCGGACGGTCAGCAGCCCCGGATCACCCGGCCCCGCCCCGACCAGGTAGACGGTCACGGCCCGGCCGGGGCGCCCCCGGCGGCCGGGGCGGTAGTCGTGGCGTCCAGCAGGTCGGCGCCCCCGCCCCGGTCGAGCAGGTGGCGGGCCAGGGCCCGACCCAGGGCCTGGCCGTCGGGACCGGCGCCGGTGTGGCGCAGCACGACCCGGCCGTCCGGGGTCGCCAGCAGCCCGGTCAGGCGCAGGTCGCCGTCGCCCTCGACGGTGGCGTGGGCGCCCACCGGCAGGTCGCAGCTCCCTCCGATCTCGGCCAGGAAGGCCCGCTCCGCCGCCACCGCCCGGGCCGACGGGGCGTGGTCGATGCCGCCCAGCAGGTCGCGCACCTCGTCGTCGTCGAAACGGCACTCCACCGCCAGCGCGCCCTGCCCCACCTGGGGGACCATCAGCCACGGCTCGAGCACGTGGGCGGCCGCGCCCTCCCGGCCGAGGCGGCGGAGGGCGGCGTAGGCCACCACCACCGCGTCGTGCTCGGCCGCCCTGGCCAGGCGGGTCTCCATGTTCCCCCGCAGGCCGGTGAAGGTGAGGTCGGGACGCAGCCACGCCAGCTGGGCCCGCCGCCGAACCGACCCGGTGGCCACCCGGGCGCCCGGGGGGAGGTCGTCGAGGGCGGCGCCCACCAGCGCGTCGCGAGGGTCCTCCCGCTCGGGCACGGCGGCGATCACCAGGCCGACCGCGGGAGCCGAAGGCAGGTCCTTGGCCGAGTGCACGGCCAGGTCGGCCCGCCCCTCGAGCACGGCGGCCTGGACCTCCTTGACGAACACCCCCTGGCCGCCGAGCTGCCAGATGGGGGCGTCGGTGCGGCGGTCGCCCATGGTCTCGACCACGACCGGCTCGACGTCCGCGGACGGACCGAGCAGCCGGCGGACGTGGTCGGTCTGGGTGCGGGCCAGCGTGCTGCCCCGGGTGGCGACCCGGAGGCGCCGCCCGCTCATGGCTTGACGGAGCGGCCCTCCGGGCCGCTCACTGCTCCTCGGCGATCCCGAACAGTTCCTGAAGGGCCGTCGAGAGGCGCTCCCCGCGAGCCGACGCGGCGGAGTCCTTGAGGCGCACGGTGGGGTCGTGGAGGAGCTTGGCCACGATTCCCCTGGTCAGAGCCTCGACGGCGGCCTGCTGGCGGGCGTCGAGACCGGCCAGCCGGGCCCGGAACCGCTCCAGCTCGGCCTGGCGGATCTGCTCGCCCTTGTCGTGGAGGGCGGCGACGGTGGGCGCCATGCCCCGGGCCGTGGTCGCCTCCACGTAGCGGGCGACCTCGGTGGCCACCAGCTCCCGGACCGGGGTGACCTCCTTGCGGCGCTGGTCGAGGCCCACCTGCACGAACCCCCGCAGGTCGGCCAGGTCGAGCACGGTCACCCCCGCCAGCTCACGGACGCCCGGGTCGACGTTGCGGGGCATGCCCAGGTCGACGATCAGCAGCGGCCGGTCGGCGGCGCGGCGGGCCACGACCGGGGCCAGAGCGTCACGCTCGATCACCTCGTCGGCGCCCGACGTGGAGGTGAACACCACGTCGGCCTCGACCAGGGCCTCGGGCAGCCCCTCCATCTGCACGGCCCGGCCGCCGATGCGGGCGGCCAGGGTGGTGGCCCGCTCCCACGTGCGGTTGGCGACGATCACGTCGGCAGGCCCTTCGGATTCGGCCAGGTCGGCGACCATGCCCTCCCCCATCTTGCCGGCACCGATCACGAGCATCGTCCGCCCGGCCAGGGTGCCCAGCCGCTGGCGGGCCATGGATACGGCGGCCTGGGAGAGCGAGGTGACGCCCCGCCCGATCCCCGTCTCCGCCCGGGCCCGCTTGCCGACCTCGAGGGCGTGGCGGAACAGGGCGGAGAGCTGGGCCCCGGCCGTGCCCTCGCCCTGGGCGAGCCGCCACGCGTCGCGGACCTGGCCGAGGATCTGGCTCTCGCCCAGCACCACCGAGTCGAGCCCCGCGGCCACGCCGAACAGGTGGGCGGCGGCGGCCTCGTCGTAGTAGGTGTACAGGTGGTCGCTGAACTCCTCGGGAGCGGCGAAGGCCAGCTCGGAGAGGAAGTGGCGGACGTCCTGCACCGCCCCGTGGAAGCGCTCGGCCACCACGTAGGCCTCGGTGCGGTGGCACGTGGACAGCAGCACCGCCTCGGTGAGGAACGGGCGCGCCGCCAGGTCACCCAGCGCCTTCGGCAGGCGGTCGGCCGGCACCGCCATCCGCTCGAGCAGAGCGAGCGGGACGGTGCGGTGGTTCAGCCCGACGACGACGACAGACACGTGTGCAGCCGTTCTCTTGCGTGCGTTACGTCACCCGATCGGATGAGCCCGAGCATGTCCGAGTCGAGGGCGCTACGCCAATCGAGTTGTTCAGTCGAACGACCGGCGGCCCGGATCGATTCCCGTTCCTCGGCCAGCAGATCGAGCAGGACGGCGTATTCGGGGCCGATCTCGGCCTCGAACCGCTCGCGCAGCCACACCGCCAGGGCGGGGCTGCGCCCGGCGGTGGAGACGGTGATCTGGAGGTCGCCCCGGCGGACGACCGACGGCAGGGTGAACGAGCAGTGGGCCGGGTCGTCCGCCCCGTTGACCCAGATGCCGGCCGCCTCGGCGTCCCGGTAGACGGCGGCGTTCACGGACGGATCGTCGGTGGCGGCGATGACCAACATCCTGCCCTCGAGGTCGGTACTGCGGTAGGGCCGTTCGTCCCAGGTCACCCCCGATCGGTCGCGCAGGGCGTCGGAGATCTGCGGGGCGACCACGTGGACCTCGGCCCCGCACGCCCGCAGGCCGGCCACCTTGCGGGCGGCCACCGCGCCGCCCCCGACCACCAGGCAGCGGCGACCGTCGACGAGGAGGTTGACCGGGTAGGGAGGGACGCTCACGCCGGGAACGCTTCGACCTCGGCCGGCGAGGTGGTCCCGTCCCGCTGCTGGTAGAAGGCGAGGATCTGCAGCTCGATCGACAGGTCGACCTTGCGGACGGACACGCCCGGCGGCACGTTGATCACTGCGGGCGCGAAGTTCAGGATCGACCGGACGCCGGCGGCGACCAGCCGGTCGGCCACGTCCTGGCACGCCGAGGCCGGCGTGGCGATGATGCCGATCGCCACCTTCTCCCTCTCCACGATGGCGGGCAGGTCGTCGAGGGACTGCACCGCCAGGCCGCTCACGTTGTCGCCCACCTTGTGGCGGTCGGCGTCGATGAGGGCGACGATCCGGAAGCCGCGGGCCGAGAAGCCGCGGTACTTGGCCAGGGCGGACCCCAGGTTGCCCACGCCCACGATCACCACCGGCCAGTCCTGGGTGAGGCCCAGGACCCGGTTGATCTGGAACAGCAGGTACTCGACGTCGTAGCCCACGCCCCGGGTGCCGTAGGAGCCCAGGTAGGAGAGGTCCTTGCGGACCTTGGCCGCGTTCACCCCGGCCATCTCGGCCAGCCGTTCCGACGAGAGCGTGGCCGTCTTGGACTCGGCCACCTCGACCAGGGCCCGCAGGTAGACGGGCAGCCGGGCCACCGTCGCCTCCGGGATGCGGCGCGGCGGCCGGTTCCCGTCGCCGGGCGGC
>JBKHXX010000021.1:0-33960 GCA_046565765.1 Acidimicrobiia bacterium
GACCTGTACCGGCCAGCGACGATCGACCGACGTCCCGTCCCCGACCGCGCCCAGGCCGTTGTACCCCCAGGCCCAGACCGTCCCGTCCCCCTTGAGGGCCAGGTTGTGGAAGGCGCCGGCGGAGATGGCCACGACGCCGGGCCACATGGCCCGCACCGGCCGGGCGCTGTCCTCCGTCGACAGGGCGTTCCCGAGCTGGCCCACGGCGTTCCAGCCCCAGGCCCAGACCGAGCCGTCGCTTCCCAACGCCAGGCTGTGGAAGGCGCCGGCCGACACGGCCACGATGTCGCTGAGGCCAGCGACCTGCACGGGCCGGGAGCGGTCGACCGTCGTCCCGTCGCCCAGCTGGCCGACCCCGTTCCATCCCCAGGCCCACACCGTGCCGTCGCTGCGGACGCCCAGGTTGTGGTAGGCGCCGGCGGCCACGCCCGCCACGCGATCCAGCCCGGGCACCGTGACGGGGCGGTGGCGGTCGACCGTCGTCCCGTCGCCCAGCTGGCCGAGGGGGTTCCAGCCCCACGCCTTCACCACCCCGGACTGCACGGCCAGGCTGTGGTAGTACCCGGCGCCGATGCGGGCGACCCCGCTGAGGCCCGGCACGACGGCGGGCTGGTGGCGGTCGGTGGTCGTCCCGTCGCCCAGCTGGCCGGCGCCGTTCCACCCCCACGCCGGCACCTGGCCGCCGTCGTCCAGGGCGAGGCTGTGGAAGGCGCCGCCGGCCAGGGCGGCGGCACTGGCCGATCCAGCGACGGGCGTGGGCGTAGAGCGGTCGGTGGTCGTCCCGTCACCGACCTGGCCGACGGGGTTCCAGCCCCACGCCGCCGCCGGGCTCGGCGCGTCGGAGGCGGGGTAGACGGCGAACACGAAGCGGGAGTCGTCGTCCGCGCCCGTCCGCCCGGCGGTGACGATGCGCCCGTCGGGAAGGATCCCCACCGCGTTGAGCTGGTCGTAGTCACCGCCGACGTCGGTCTTCATCCAGCCCGCCCGCCCGAAGGCGGTGTCCAGCGCGCCGGCCCGGTTGTAGCGCACGACGGCCAGGTCCATGCTCGTGAAGCCGTAGGCGGCTCCGGCCACGACCAGCCGGCCCCGCCCGTCTACCGCCACCGCCCCGCCGAAGCTGTTCCCGTTGAAGACGGTCCCGCTGTCGGCACGGGCTGTCGGCGGTGCGTGGGTCACCGTGCGCCCGCCCGTGCCGAAGGACGGGTCTACGCCGCCGATGGGGCGGTAGCGCGTCACCGCCACGCTCCTCGAGCGCACGCCTGCGGTGAACTGGCGGTCCCCGACGCCGACGAGCGTCCCATCGGGCAGGAGGGCGGCATCGGCGAGAGCGCCGTTCTCGCCGTCGACGATCGTGCCGCCGTTCCCGAACGTCGGGTCCAGGGCGCCGGTCGAGAGGTGCTGGACGAGCACGTGGCGGATGGGAGGAGCGCCGCTGAACGACGCCTGGCTCGTGGTGCCCGCGGCCACGATGCGGCCGTCGGGCCGGAGGGCGACGGCGCTGGCGCCGTCGTAGTTCTCGTAGCCGTCCATGTCGGTGAGGACGACGCCGTTGTCGCCGAAGCCGGTGTCGACGGCGCCGGTCGCGGTCACCCGGGCCACCATGACGTCGCTGACCCGCCGGGTGGTGTCGTTGTGCACCGAGCCGGAACCGGCCACGACGATCTTGCCGTCAGGCTGGAGGGCCACGGCGGCGGCGCTGCTCATGGCGGTGCGGTGCCCGAGGACCAGGAGCTCCCCCCCGTTGAAGGTGGGATCCGGCCGGCCGCTGGCGTCGAGACGGACGACGGCCATCCGGCTCAGCACCTGGAAGCCGTTCCACGCCTCGGCACTGCCGGCCACGACGATCTTGCCGTCGGGCTGGAGGGCCACCGCGGCCGCACCTTGACGGCTGTCGGGGGCGCCGACGAGGACCTTGCCGCCCGCACCGAAGGTGGAGTCCAGGCGACCGTCGGGGTGGAACCGGAGGACGGCCATGTCGGCGTCTCCCCGGGTGTCTGCGGTCCCGACGACCACGACCTTGCCGTCAGGCTGGACGGCGAGGGCGGTAGCGACGTCGGAGCCGGGCCCCAGGTCGACCGTGACCGGACGCCCGCCCATCGAGGCGTCCACCCAGGCGGTCTCCGCGCCCGCGGTCGCGGGCACGCCGAGGGCGGCCACCCCCAGGGCGATCGACACCGCGACCCGCCGGGACATGAGAGGGATATCGGCCGGGGGCGGGGGCGACCTTGAGCGCCGGGTCACAGATGGCTGAGGCGTTCCTCGGTGGTGGCCAGGTGGGCCTTGAAGTGGTCGAGCTGGTCCTTCACGGGACGGGGGCCGGCCCCGCCGGGGGACGTGCGGCGTCTCACCGACACGCCCGGCTCGAGCAGGGTCACCGCCTCCGGGCCCAGGGACGGGTGGGCGGTGACCAGCTCGGCCAGGGGGACGTGGCGCTGGGCCGCGTCGCGCACCAGGCCGGCCACCATCATGTAGGCGGCCCGGAAGGGGGTGCCCCGGGTGACGAGCCACTCGGTGAGGTCGACGGCGGCGGCGTCGGCCGCGTCGGCGGCGGCAGCCATGCGCTCGGCGTCGAAGGTGGCCGTGGACAGCAGCCCGGCCAGGGCGGCCAGGCCGGCCGACACCTGGTCGACGGCGTCGAAGAGGGGCTCCTTGTCCTCCTGGAGGTCGCGGTTGTAGGCCAGGGGCAGGCCCTTGAGGGTGGTGAGGAAGCCCGCCAGGTGCCCGATCAGCCGCCCCGACTTCCCCCGGGCCAACTCGGCGATGTCGGGGTTCTTCTTCTGGGGGAGCATCGAGCTGCCGGTCGCCCACGCGTCGTCGAGGGAGAGGAAGCCGAACTCGGCGCTGGCCCAGAGCACGACCTCCTCGCCCAGGCGGGACAGGTGGACGCCCAGCAGCGCCAGCCCGAACAGGGCCTCGGCCACGAAGTCGCGGTCGGACACGGCGTCGAGGGAGTTCTCGAAGCAGCCCTCGAAGCCGAGGTCCTCGGCGGTGGCCCGGGGGTCGAGGGGCAGCGACGAGCCGGCCAGGGCGCCCGCGCCCAGGGGGCTGACGTCGAGGCGGGTGCGGCAGTCGAGGAGGCGGTCGACGTCGCGCCCGAGCGCCCACCCGTGGGCCAGCAGGTGGTGGGCCAGCAGGACGGGTTGCGCCCGCTGGAGATGGGTGTAGCCGGGCAGGTAGACGTGGTCGCGGGCGGCGACCTTGGCCCGGTCGTAGAGCACCCGCTGCAGCCGGAGGACTCCCGCCGCCACCTCGGCCACGGCCCGCTTGGCGTAGAGGCGCAGGTCGGTGGCCACCTGGTCGTTGCGGCTGCGGCCGGCGTGGAGCTTGGCCCCCGTGTCCCCCGCCAGCTCGGTGACCCGCCGTTCGATGGCGGTGTGGATGTCCTCGTCGCCGGGCTTGAAGGCGAACGCGTCGGACGCCAGCTCCTCCTCCACCCGGGTGAGGGCGGCGGACAGGATCTGGGCCTCGTCGTCGGTGAGCAGCCCCGCCCGTTGGAGGCCGGCCACGTGGGCCCGGGAGCCGGCGATGTCGTCGGGCGCCAGCCGGGCGTCGAAGTGCAGGCTGGCGGTGAACGCCCACATGGCCTCGGCCGACTCGCCCGCCAGCCGCGTGCGCCAGAGGGTCATGTCGACCTCATTCGTTCGCTTCGCTCACTCCATTCGGTCGAATTGAACGTGCTCCGGCGGGCGAGCACAGCTCGCGCCGCCTCCGCTCTGTCCACTTGATGGCGTCCGCAGCCGGGGTGGCCGCCTACGGCGGCGGGCGCGGCCGCGGACGGGGCGGCCGTCACCGGCGTCACCGGCGGCGGCGGGCCTGGCGGCCGGCCCACGTCTCCACCGACAGGCCCCACAGCCGGACGAACCCGGCTGCGTCCTGGTGGCGGAAGCGGTCGGCGGCGTCGTAGGTGGCCAGGGAGTAGTCGTACAGCGACGACGGGCTGCGCCGGCCCTCGGCGATCACCCGGCCCGGCTCCAGGTGGAGGCGGACGTCGCCCGTCACCCACCGCTGGCTCGAGTCGATGAAGGCGTCGAGGGCGTCCTTGAGGGGCGAGAACCACAGGCCGTCGTAGACCAGCTCGGCCCAGCGCGGCTCCAGGCGGGCCTTCTCGTGGGCCACGTCCCGCTCGAGGGTGATGCTTTCGAGGTCCTGGTGGGCGGCGATGAGGGCCAGGGCGCCGGGGGCTTCGTAGACCTCCCGGCTCTTGATCCCCACCCGGCGGTTCTCGATCATGTCGAGGCGGCCCCAGCCGTAGGACCCGACCAGCGTGCCGAGGTTGACGACCAGCTCGTGCAGGGGCATGGGCGTGCCGTCGAGCGCGGTGGGCACGCCCTCCTCGAAGCTCACGACCACGTCGGCCGGCTCGGTGGCCACCGGCACCGTCATCTCGTACACGTCGTCGGGTGGGCGGGCCCACGGGTCCTCCAGCACGCCGCACTCCACGGCCCGGCCCCACAGGTTCTCGTCCACCGAGTACGGGTTGGTGCGGGTGGCGGTCACGGGGATGCCGAACCGCTCGGCGTACTCGATGGCGTCCTCCCGGGTGAGCCCCCACTCCCGCACCGGGGCGAGCACCTCCAGGTCGGGGGCGAGGGCCCGCACCGACACCTCGAAGCGCACCTGGTCGTTGCCCTTGCCGGTGCAGCCGTGGGCCACCGCGTCGGCCCCGTGCTCGCGGGCGGCGGCGACCAGGTGGCGGGCGATGATCGGCCGCGACAGGGAGGACACCAGCGGGTAGCGGCCCTCGTACAGCCCGTTGGCCTTGATGGCGGGGGCCACGAAGTCGGCCGCGAACTCCTCCCGGCAGTCGACGACGGTGGCGTCGACCGCCCCCGCCGCCACGGCCCGCTTGCGCACCTCGTCGAAGTCGCCGCCCTGGCCCACGTCGGCGGCCAGGGCGATGACGTCCACCCCCAGCTCCTCGTTCATCCACCGCACGGCCACCGACGTGTCGAGGCCGCCGCTGTAGGCGAGTACAACCCGCTTGGGCATCACACTGCTCCTTGGGAGATGGGGGGCGGGCAAGGGTAGCCAGCCCTTCGGTGGCGACGAACGCACCCGGGAGGTACGACTGGCGCCGGGAGACGAGGGGCGTTCACAGGCCGGCCAGGTCGCTGAGGCGGCGGGCGACGGCCTCGCCGCCGGCCCGTTCGGTGGCCACCACGAGGACGGTGTCGTCTCCGGCGACGGTGCCCAGGATCTCGGGGAGGCCGGCCCGGTCGACGGCCGACCCCACCACGTGGGCCGACCCCGGTGGGGTGCGGAGGACGACCAGGTTGGCGGAGTGGGACACCTCCACCACCCACTCCCCCAGCACCCGCTTGAGGTGCTCCTCGGGGGCGGGACGGTCCCACGCCTGGTCGGGGATCACGTAGACCAGGTCGCCGCCGGGCAGGCGGGCCTTGACCGCCCCCATCTCCTCGAGGTCGCGGGAGACGGTGGCCTGGGTGGCGACCACGCCCTCGGCCGCCAGCAGGTCCACCACCTGCTCCTGGGACGTCACCGCATGCTGCTCGAGGATGCGGGCCAGCCGGTGCTGGCGCTGGGGCTTGGCCAGCCTCACTGCTGCGCCAGCCAGAGCAGCAGCCCCCGCTGGGCGTGGAGGCGGTTGGCGGCCTGCTGCCAGACCACGCTGCGGGGACCGTCGACGACCGAGGCGGCGACCTCCTCGCCCCGGTGGGCGGGCAGGCAGTGGAGGAAGACGGCGCCCGGGGCGGCCCCGGCCAGCAGGGCGTCGTCGACCCGGAAGCCGGCGAAGTCCCGGCGCCGCTGGGCGGCCTCGTCCTCCTGGCCCATCGACGCCCACACGTCGGTGTAGACGGCGTCGGCGTCCTTGACCGCCTCGGCCGGGTCGGTGGTGAGGACGGTGCCGGTGCCGGCCACCACGCCCGCGGGCGGCTCGTAGCCCGGCGGCGTGGCGACCCGGACGGTCAGCCCGGCCAGGGCGCCCCCCGTCATGAGCGACACGCACACGTTGTTGCCGTCGCCCACGTAGGCCAGGGTGCGGCCCGACAGGTCGGGGCCGAGGACCTGCCGGAGGGTGAGGAGGTCGGCCAGCGCCTGGCAGGGGTGGGTCTCGTCGCTGAGCAGGTTGACGACGGGCACCGACGCGGCGGAGGCCAGCCGGCGCAGCACGTCGTGGTGGAACACGCGGGCTCCGATGAGGGCGCAGTAGGACGACCAGACGCGGGCGATGTCCTCGGCCGGCTCCCGGGTGTCGATGCCCACCTCGTCGGGGCGGATGGAGATGGGATGGCCGCCCAGCTGGACCACGGCCATCTCCATGGACGCCCGGGTGCGGTTGGACGGCTTCTCGAAGAGCAGGGCCACGCCCTTGCCGGCCAGCACGGGGGGTGGGTCGGCCTGCGCGGCCAGCCGGAGCACGTGCTCCAGCTCGTCCGCCGACAGGTCGTCGCAGTCGAGGAGGTGCCGGGTCACGCCGTCACCCGCTCGAGCACGCCGGCCAGGACGGCGAGGGCCTCGTCGATCTCGTCGTCGGTGACCAGCAGCGAGGGCAGGAACCGCAGCGTGGTGGGGCCGACCGGGTTGACCAGCAGGCCGGAGGCCAGGGCGGCGGCGGCCACGTCGGGCGCGCCCGGGCCCTCGGCCAGCTCCGCCCCCAGGAGAAGGCCCGCCCCCCGCACCTCGACGATCCCCTCGATCGCCTCCAGCCCTGCCCGTAACCGCCGCCCGGCCCGCTCCGCCCGCCCGGGCACGTCCTCCGCCTCCATGACGGCCAGCACGGCCCGGGCCGCAGCCGCAGCCAGGGGCTGGCCGCCCAGGGTGGTGGCGTGGTCGCCCACCTGGAAGGCGGATGCCACCTCGGCCCGGGCCCAGCACGCCCCGATGGGCACGCCGTTGCCCAGGGCCTTGGCCACGGTGACCACGTCGGGCACCAGCCCGCTCACGTGCTGGAAGCCGAACCAGCGGCCGGTGCGGCCCAGGCCGGTCTGCACCTCGTCCAGCATCATCAGCACGCCCGCCTCGTCGCAGATGCGGCGGACGCCGGCCAGGTAGCCGCCGGGGGCGGGCCACACGCCGCCCTCCCCCTGGATGGGCTCGAGCAGCACGGCGGCCACGTCAGGGGCGGCCACCGCCGCGGCCAGGGCGGCCAGGTCGCCGTAGGGCACGTGGCGGAACCCGGCCGGCAGGGGCTGGAAGGCCACGTGGCGGGCGGGCTGGCCGGTGGCGTGGAGGGTGGCCAACGTCCGCCCGTGGAACGACCGGTCGGCGGAGATGACCGTGTAGCGACCCTCGCCCGCCCACCGCCGGGCCAGCTTGATGGCGCACTCGTTGGCCTCCGCTCCCGAGTTGCCGAAGAAGACCTGCCCCCCGCCGCCGATCAGGCGGTCGAGGGTGGCGGCCACCTCCGGGCCCACCGTGGTCCCGTACAGGTTGGACGTGTGGAGCAGGGTGCGCGCCTGGGTGGCCAGGGCCTCGGCCACCGCCGGGTGGGCGTGGCCCAGCGACGTGACCGCCACCCCGCCCACGAAGTCCAGCCAGGCCCGGCCGTCGGCGTCGTACAGCCGGCTGCCCGAGCCGCGCACGAACGTGACCGGAGGAGGCGGGTAGGTGGGCATCAGCGGGTTCACGGCGTGGTCGCGGCCGGCCCGATCATCGTGCCGATGCCCTCGTTGGTGAACACCTCGAGGAGGAGGGCGTGGGGCACCCGGCCGTCGAGGATGTGGGCCTGGACCACGCCGCCCCGCACCGCCCGGGCGCACGAGGCCAGCTTGGGGATCATGCCGCCGCTCACCTGCCCCCCCGCCAGCCAGGCGTCGAGCTGGTCGACGGTGAGGCTGTGGACCAGGCTGGACTGGTCGCGGACGTCGGCCAGCAGCCCGATCACGTCGGTGAGGTAGACGAGCTTCTCCGCCCCCACGGCCTCGGCGACGGCGGCCGCGGCCACGTCGGCGTTGATGTTGTAGGCCTGCCCCTCGGCGTCGCTGCCGATGGTGGCGATCACCGGGATCAGCTCCTCAGCCATCAGCCGTTCGATGATCGACGGGTTGACCTGGACGACGTCGCCCACGAACCCGAGCTCGGGGTTGCGGGCGGTGGCGATGATCAGCCCCGCGTCCTCCCCCGACAGGCCCACGGCCAGCGGCCCCAGCACGTTGATGGACGAGACGATGTCCCGGTTGACCTTGCCTACGAGGACCATGCGGGCCACGTCCAGGGTGTCGGCGTCGGTGACCCGCAGCCCGTCCCGGAACTCGGGCACCATGCCCAGGCGGGCCATGAGGGCGCCGATCTGGGGCCCGCCCCCGTGGACGACCACCGGCCGCATGCCCACCGAGCGCATGAGGACGACGTCCTGGGCGAACAGGGCCGCCAGGGCCGGGTCTTCCATGGCCGACCCGCCGTACTTGACCACGACGACCTTGCCCCAGAACCGCCGGATGTAGGGCAGGGCCTCGGCCAGCACCGCCGCCTTGTCGGCGGCTGTCGCGCCGTTGGGGCCACGGAGGCCGGCGCCGGCTGTCACGAGGTCTTCTCGTTCTCGGCGATGTAGGCGGGCGAGAGGGACGTCATGAGGAAGGTGGCCTCGGCGTCGCCCACGCCCAGGCCGGCGGCGATCTCGACCATGCGCCCCTCCAGATGGGCCCGCACCCGCTCGGCGTCGTGGGCGGCCGCCACGCCGCCGTCGCACACCGTCACCCCGCCGTAGGCGATCGAGACGGTGTCGGGGTCGAACTCGGCCCCCGACGAGCCCAGCTCGCTCACGATCCGGCCCCAGTAGGGGTCGCCGCCGTGCAGCGAGCACTGCACCAGCTGGCTCTGGGCCACCTTGCGGGCGGCCCGGCGGGCGTCGTCGGCGGTGCGGGCGCCCCACACCCGGACGGTGGCCAGGCGGGTGGCGCCCTCGGCGTCGTCGGCCATCTGCTCGGCCAGGTCGGCGCAGGCCAGGGTGAGGGCCTCGGCCAGGGCCCCCGCCGGCGGCTTGGCCATCTTGCCGCTGGCCAGCACGATCACGGTGTCGTTGGTGGACGTGCAGCCGTCCACCACCAGGGTGTTGAAGGTGGCGTCGACCGCCTGGGCCAGCGCCTCCTGCAACTCCTCCGGGGTGGCGGTGGCGTCGGTGGTGAGGACGGCCAGCATGGTCGCCTGCGTGGCGTGAACGTCGTGGACAGCGAGGTTGGGCGCGAGCATGGCCGCCCCCTTGGCCATCCCTCCCACGGTGACCAGGCCGGTGCCGACCAGCGCCTCCTTGGGCCGGGTGTCGGTGGTCAGAATGGCCTGGGCGGCCAGGAGCCCGGCCGCCTCGGTGCCCTTCTTGGCGGCGACGAGGGGGTCGATGCCGGACAGGACGGCGTCGATGGGCAGCGGGATGCCGATCAGCCCGGTGGAGCAGACCAGCACCTCCTCGGCCCCGCAGCCCAGGCCGGCCGCCACCGCGGCCGCCATCTGCTCGGCGTGGGCCCGGCCGGCCGCGCCGGTGGCGGCGTTGGCGTTCCCGCTGTTGAGGACCACCGCGGCGGCCTGACCACCGGTGGCGGCCAGGTTGGCCTTGGACACCTGGACGGGGGCGGCGGTGGCCTTGTTGGACGTGAAGACGGCCGCAGCCGGTACGGGCTTGCCGTCGGCGGTGGCCACGAGGGCCAGGTCGAGGGCGTCCCCCGCCTTGACCCCGCAGTGGACCCCCGAGGCGACGAACCCCTTCGGCCTGACAACGCTCACGGATAGACCCCCACGGTCGGCAGCCCGGCCGTCTCGACCAGGCCGAGGAGCAGGTTGGCGCACTGCACGGCCTGGCCCGACGCCCCCTTGACCAGGTTGTCGAGGGCGCACAGCACGACCACCCACCCCGTGCGCTCGTCGTAGCGGGCGGTGAGGTGGGCGCAGTTCGACCCCCAGGTGGCCTTGGTCGACGGGGATGCCGGCGACACCACCACGAAGGGCTCGCCTGCGTAGGCGTCGGCCAAAGTGGCGAGCAGGCCGTCGGTGGACGGGGCGGTGCCGGCCGCGGGCCGGGCGTAGCAGGTGGCCAGGATGCCCCTGGTCATGGGCGCGAGGTGGGGCGTGAACAGGACCGACGCGCCCACCGTCTGCTCGATCTCGGGGGTGTGGCGGTGGTTCAACAACCCGTAGGCCACGAAGTCCTCGTTGACGGTGCCGAAGTGGGAGGTGTGCTTGAGGGCCCGCCCGGCCCCCGACACGCCGCTGGCCGCGTCCACGACGATGCCCGTGGTCTCGACCGCGCCGGCCCGCACGAGGGGGGCCAGGGCCAGGGCCGCGGCCGTCGGGTAGCAGCCCGCGGCGGCCACCCCGTCCGCCTTGGCGATGGCCTCCCGGTTGAGCTCGGGCAGGCCGTAGGCGAGCCGCCCCAGCAGCTCGGGGGCGGTGTGGGCCTCGCCGTACCACCGCTCGTAGGCCGAGGCGTCGAGCAGCCGGAAGTCGGCGGCCAGGTCGACCACGGCCACGCCCGCCTCCAGCAGGCCGGGCACGATGGCCTGCGAGGCCCCGTGGGGCAGGGCCAGGAAGACGAGGTCCGTGCCCGCCGCCAGGCCGGCCGACCAGGGCACGAACGTCAGCCCCGGGTAGGCGGCGGCCAGGCTCGGGTAGAGGGCGCCCACCGCGGTGCCGGCCTGGGTGTCGGCCGTGGCCCACGCCACCTCCAGATCGGGGTGCCCGGCGAGCAGCCGGAGCAGCTCCGCTCCCGTGTACCCCGATCCTCCGACGATGCCGACCCGGTGCATGACCGACCACTATACAGCAACTCGAATGACTATGCACAGCCCCCCGGGGGGGCGGGCCATGGCCGCCACGCGCGACGATGGCCCCGAGCCGGCGGTTGGTCCAGAGGGGAGCGGGATGAGACGAGGTCGGTGGACGGTTGCCGCGGTGGTGGCGTGCGGGCTCGTACTGGGCGCCTGCGGTGGCGGCGAGGAGGGCGCCGCGTCCAAGGAGGAGTGGCTGGAGGAGCACGAAGCCCTGGTCAACGCCTACAGCCGGGACCTGGTGGACGCGGTCAACGTCATCAACCAGGGCGAGCGGCAGGCCACGGTGGCCTCGTGCACCCAGGTCAACGACGATGCCCGGGAGGTGCGCGAGGAGGCCCTGCCCGTGCCCAACGCGGCGGTGAACACCCACCTGACCAAGGCCGTCGAGGTGGGCATCGAGGCCGCTCAGGCGTGCCTGCGGGGGGCCCGGGAGACCAACGCCGACGCCGTCGAGGAGGGCCAGCGCCTGTTCGCCGAGGCCCGCAAGGCGATGGACGAGGCGGAGGCCGCCATCGACGACTGGGTGTAGCCGGGAAAAATCCCTCCAACACGCTGAGACACCGGGCCGCCACCCTGGGATACTGGCCGCCGTTCAGCCGGCGTCGGAGGATGCATGGGTATCGGCGGATCCCTGAGGAGCGCAACGGTGGCCGCCGTCGCCGTCGCCGCGATCGTGCTGGGGACGCCCGGTGTCCCCGCCGCCGCCGCCACCACCCTGCGGGTCGACGCGGGCTACGCCGGCGCCTACGTCCCCGGCCAGCCCCTGCCCGTGCGGGTCCGGGTGACGGCCGACCGGCTGTTGGCCGGCACGCTCGAGGTCTCCACCGGCGGCGCCCCCACGTCGGTCGGCGTGGAGGTGCCCGGGGGGTCGGAGAAGGAGTTCCTCGTGCTGGTGTCGACCAGCCCGGTGGGCGAGGGGCTCAACGTCACCGCCCGCCTGCCCGACGGCTCCGACACCGTGGCCAGCGGGACGGGGACGGTGACGCCGATGGCCGACGCCGAAGTGGTCGGCGTGCTGCCCGGAGCCCTGGCCGGCCGGCCCCTCCCAGGGCCGACCACGCTCGCCGTCGATGCCGGCACCGCCCGCTTCGTGGCCCTGGGGCCGGCCGAGCTCGACCGGGCGCCCGAGAGCCTCATGGCCCTGCGCACCATCGCGGTGGGGGCGGACGAGGTGGCCCGCCAGGCGCCGGCCGTGCGCAACGGGCTCCTCCGCTGGGTCGAGACCGGGGGGCGGCTGCTGGTCGACGCCACGCCCGGCAGCGAGCCGGTGGCCGGCCTGCCCGACGGGTGGCAGCCGGGCGCAGCCGACCGGGCCCGGGCCGGCCAGGGGGAGGTCCGCCTCACCGCCGGGGCCATGGCCGCCGGGCGATGGGCCGGCCTGGTGGAGCCCACCGCTCGCCTGGCCGACGAGCGGGGTCGGCGGGTCGGCGGACCGCCGCTCGGCGACGCCCTCGCCAGCGACGCCGGCTTCCGCGTGCCCGAGCTGTCGTGGCTGGTCGGCTTCCTGGCCCTGTACGTGGTGGTCGTCGGCCCGGGCATGTACGTCCTCCTCCGTCGCCGGGGGCGCCCCGAGCTGGCGTGGGCCGTCATCCCGGTCGTCGCCGTGCTGTTCGCGGGGGCCGCCTGGGTGGGCGGCCGGGGCCTGCGTACCGACACCGAGTCGGTGCACGGCACGGTGATCGCCACCGGCGCCCACGGGTCCACCGCCCAGACGTGGCTGGGCTTCTCCTCGCGCGGCGGCGCCGAGCTGGAGCTCGGCTACCCCGACCGGTGGGTGGTGGGCACCGCCGGGCGCGACTTCCCGCAGCTGTCGACCCTGCGGCGGGTGGAGGTGACCCCGTCCGGACCGCGGGCCCTGCTCCCCCTGAACGCCGGGCAGTTCGGGCTGGCGTCGGCCCGCGGGCCCTCGGGCGAACCGGGTGCGCTCGTGGTGGAGGCCGGCGCCGAGGCCGACGGGCGGGCCGCCGGCACCGTCCGCAACGACACGGGGCTGGCCCTCGACGGCGTCGGGATCCTGTTGGGGTCGAACGCCGTGGGCCTCGGGAGCCTCGGGCCGGGCGAGTCCCGGGACTGGTCGCTGGTCGCCGGCCGCTGGCAGGGCGGCCCGCCCGTGGAGTTCGAGCTGTGGGAACCCGACCAGGTGGGCCTCGGCGGGGAGACGTCGTTCAGCCGCTTCTCGCTCTTCTACGCGGCCCAGCAGGCGGGCATGGTCGACCTCCAGGGGAGCGACGTGGTGGCGGTGGGCTGGACCGAGGGCTACCGGCCACCGGTGCGGGCCAGCGGACGCACGGAACGGCCCCAGGGCCGCACCCTGGTGGTCGGCACCGCCCCCGTCCACCCCGCCGGCGCCCGCCACGCCGACGTGTCCATCCGCCGGGAGACGGTGCGCACCACCGGCGGCCTGGGGTCGGTGTTCCGGTTCTCGGTCGACACCACCGGCCGGGCCGTCGACCCGGCCAAGCTGAGCCTGCGCAGCGCCTTCTTCCCCCTCGAGGTGTGGACGGGCGAAGCGTGGACGCCCGTGAAGTGCGACGACCCCCGCTGCCCCGCCCTGCAGTTCGCCTCGGGGCCCGGGCAGTTCCTCGACGTGCGGCCGGCCTGCCCGCCCGGCATGCCATGCCCGCCGGCCGCCCTCCGCGGGCCGATCGGGCCCGACGCCCCCGTGGTGGACGTGGCCCTGCCCGACGGCGCGGTGCGCAACGGGGTCGTCTACGTGCGCGCCGATTCGGGCATCCCGCCCTTCCTCGGTGACGCCGGCGTCGCCTTGCGGGAGGCGGCATGACGGCGGTGGCCGTGGAGGCGGAGGCGGTGGAGGCCCCGCCCGTGGCGGTGCGAACGTCGGGGCTCACCAAGCGGTACGGCCCGCTGGTGGCGGTCGACGACCTCGACCTCGAGGTCCCCAGCGGCAGCATCTTCGGGCTCATCGGCCCCAACGGGGCGGGCAAGAGCACGACGTTCGCCATCCTGGCCTCGATCCTCGCCCCCACCGCCGGCTACGTGGAGGTGGCCGGCTTCGATCCCGCCGTCGACCCGACCGGGGTGCGCCGCCACCTCGGCTACATGCCCGACTCGCTGGGCGTCTACGACAACCTGCGGGTGACCGAGTACCTCGAGTTCTTCGCCGCCGCCTACCGGGTGCCCCGCCGCCAGTGGCCGGGCCTGCTGGCCGGGCTCCTCGAGCTGGTGGGGTTGGAGGACAAGCGCGACGCCATGGTCGACTCGCTGTCGCGGGGCATGAAGCAGCGCCTGGGGCTGGCCCGCGCCCTCGTCCACGATCCCGACGTGCTCATCCTGGACGAGCCGGCCAGCGGCCTCGACCCTCGCGCCCGGGTCGACCTGCGGGTGCTCCTGGGCGAGCTCCAGGCCATGGGCAAGACGATCGTCGTGAGCTCGCACATCCTCGCCGAGCTGGAGGAGATGTGCAGCCATGTCGCCATCATGCAGGCCGGGAGGCTGGTCACCTCGGGCGAGGCCCGCCGCGTGCGCCAGAACCTCAGGGGCGGGCGGGCGGTGGTGGTCCGCCTGGCCGGAGGCGAGCAGCAGCGGCACCTGGTTGAGGACGATGCCGCCCAGGCGGCGCTCCTGCACCGGCTGGTGGCCCGGGAGGGCCTGCCCGTCGTGGAGTTCCGCGAGGCGGGCGGGTTGGAAGAGGTCTTCCTCGAGGTCACGGGCGAGGAGGCTCGGCCGTGACGGCCGTGACGGCCGTGACGGCCGTGCTGGCCGCCGTCCGGCGCAGGGTGCCGGTCAACCCCGTCCTCGAGCGCGAGCTCCGCCAGCGGCTGCGGGGCCGGGCCGCCTGGGTCTCGCTGACGCTCTACCTGGTCGTGCTGGGGCTGCTGCTGCGCCTGGTCTACGACGTGGTGGCCGAGTCGGAACAGTTCGCCTTCGGCGGCCAGTTCCAGCAGGCCTCGACCGCGGGCCGTTCGATCTTCCACTGGCTGCTGTTCGTCATGCTGGCCCTCATCTGCTTCATCGTGCCCGGGCTCACGGCCGGAGCGGTGGCCGGCGAGCGGGAGCGCCAGACGCTCGTCCCCCTGCAGATCACCCTGCTCAGCGCCCGCTCCATCGTGGTGGGCAAGCTGCTGGCGTCGCTGGCCTTCGTCGTGCTGCTGGTGCTGGCCGCCCTGCCCTTCCTCAGCGTGTCGTTCCTCCTGGGCGGGGTGGCGCTGGCCGAGGTGATGAAGGGCACGGCCATGGTGCTGGTGGTGGCGGTGGCGGTGGCCGCCCTGTCGCTGGCCTGCTCCAGCGTGGTTCGCCGGACCCAGACCGCCACCGTGACCGCCTACGGGCTGGTGGGGATGCTGGTCATCGGCACCGTCGTGGTGTACGCCGCCCAGCGGTCGTTCGACGACGACCTGACCGGCAGGACGGAGCCGACGGTCCTGCTCCTCAATCCCTTCGCCGCCACCGCCGAGGTCATCCGTGGCCGCACGGAGGCGGTCGACCTCTCCTCGCCGTTCACCGGGATCCAGGAGCTGCTCGACAACCAGGTCTTCGTGGAGACCGGCCAGGGCTTCGCTCCCGCGCCGGGGGTGGCCGTCACCGTCCCGGGCCCCATCCCGCCGCCGCCGGTGGTGGCCGCCCGTGAGCGGGGCCAGGTCGTGCAGATCATCGAGGGGCCGGCCGGGGTGGTGCAGCAGTTCGCCGCGCCCGAGGAGCGGCGGCCGGAGGTTGCGGGCATGCCGTTCTGGGCCGCGTCGCTCGGCAGCTTCACCGTGCTCACGGTGGCAGCCCTGCTGGTCGCCATCCGCCGGGTGAGCGTGCCGGTGCGGGGACGGGCCGAGTGACCGCCCTGCTGGCCGCCGTCCGGCGCCGGCTGCGGCTGGCGTGGCTGGTGGCCACCGCCCAGCTGGTCGGACCGGTGGTGGCGGCGGTGGCGTTGCTGCTCGTCGTCGCCGGTCGGGTGCGGCCATGGGCGTGGCCCGAGCCGGCCGCCCTGGGGGTGGCCGTGGCCGGGCTGGCGGCCATGGTCGTCGGGGCCCTGGCCCTGCGGGTGCCACTGCCGGTCGCGGCCCGGGCCGCCGACCGGGGGCTGGCAACGGGTGACGCCTTCGCCACCGCCCTGGAGCTCTCGCAGCGTCCCAGCCCGCCGCCGGGGTCGGTCCTGGGTGAGCGGGTGCGGGCCCGGGCCGACGCGCTGGCCCGGGGACGGGAGGCGTCAGAAGCGGTGCCCCTGCGGCTGCGGCCCCGCCGGCTTGCGATGGTGGCGGCGCTGGGCGCGCTGGCGGTCGTGCTGGCGGTGGTGGCCAACTCCCAGGACGACGTCCGCCGCCGGAGAGCGGTCGAGCAGGCCGCGCTGGCAGCCGAGGCGGAGAGGCTGGAGCGGGCCGCGGAGGAGCTGCGGGCCGCGGCCCGCACGCCCGGTCAGGAGGCGGTGGCCAGGCGCGTCGAGGAGCTGGCCCGGGAGCTGGCCTCGGCCGAGGGGTTGGAACAGGGCCAGGCGGCGGTCGACAGCGCCGCCCGCCAGCTGGCCGACGGGCTCTCGCCCGACCTGCTGGCCCAGAAGGCGGCGGCGCGGGGCCTCGACCGCACCCTCGCCGCCAACCCGTTGCCCCAGGCCGGCACGGGCGACGCGGCGTCCCAGCTCCAGGCCTTGGCCGCGGCCCTGGATCGGCTGGACCCGGCCGAACGGGCCGCCCTGGCCGACCGCCTGGCCGCCCTGGCCGCCACCCAGGTCGCGGGCGATCCCGACGCGGCCCGTGCCCTCCAGCAGGCGGCGACCGCCCTGCGCTCGGGCGACCTGGCCGCCGCCGGCGCCGCCCTGGGCGCAGCGTCGGCCGCCCAGTCGGCCACGTCGGGCTCCGTCGCCGACCAGGAGGCCACCCTCGACGCCCTGGCCACCCTGGGCACCACCGCCGCCACCCTGGACGCCGCCGCCACCTCCGCCGCCGGCGGCAGCCAGGGCCAGCAGGGTCAAGGGCAAGGCCAGGGTCAAGGTCAGGGTCAGGGTCAAGGGCAGGGCCAAGGGCAAGGGCAGGGCCAAGGGCAAGGCGGCGGGGCGGGCGGCGGTAGCGGGCAGGTGGGAGGCACCAACGCTCCCACCGGCAGCGGGGACGGCGGGCCCGGGCAGGTCGGGGGCGGCACGGGCAACAACCCGTCGGTGGGGCTGGAGGAGGCGACGGTGTTCGCTCCTCCCGCAGGCTCGACCGACGGGGAGCGGCTCAACACGTCGGGCCAGATCGGCGAGGGCCCCACCGCGGGCGCCGGGCGGGGCGACGCCCCGTCCACCCGCAACGGCGCCCAGGTGCCGCTCAGCTCGGTCCTCCCCCGCTACTCGGCGGCCGCCACCCAGGCCCTCGACCGCCTCGGGCTGCCCCCGTCCCAGCGGGCCCTGGTGCAGGCCTACTTCGCCGCCCTGGCCGGCTCCGGCCCGTGACGCCCGAGGACTACGGGCGCATCGCCCTCGCCCTCGAGGAGCAGATCGGGCGGGTCATCGTCGGCCAGCGCGACCTGGTCCGCCAGGTGCTCGTCTGCCTGCTCTGCGAGGGCCACGCCCTGCTCGAGGGCGTCCCCGGGCTGGGCAAGACCCAGCTGTTGAAGACGCTGGCGTCGGCCGTCGACCTCCACTTCGGGCGCATCCAGTTCACCCCCGACCTCATGCCCGCCGACATCGTCGGCACCCAGGTGCTGGAGGAGGACGAGTCGGGCCGCCGCCGCTTCCACTTCCGCCCGGGGCCCATCTTCGCCAACCTCGTCCTGGCCGACGAGGTCAACCGGGCCACGCCCAAGACGCAGTCGGCCCTGCTCGAGGCCATGCAGGAGCGGGCGGCGACGGTGGCGGGCGAGACCCGGCCCCTCCCCCGGCCGTTCTTCGTCATGGCCACCCAGAACCCCATCGAGATGGAGGGCACCTACCCGCTGCCCGAGGCCCAGCTCGACCGGTTCCTGCTCAAGGTGCTGGTGCCCTTCCCCCCCGCCGACGACCTGGCCGCAGTGGTGGAGCGCACCACCGGCGAGGGCCTGCCCACGGTGACGCCCGTGGCCGGCGAGGCCGAGCTTCGGGCCATGATCGGCCTCACCCGGCAGGTGCCGGTGGCGTCCCACGTGGTGCAGCACGCCGTCGGCCTGGTGGTGGCCACCCATCCGGACAAGCCCGAGGCGCCCGAGACCGTCCGCCGCTACACCCGCTTCGGCGCCTCTCCCCGCGGCGCCCAGGCCCTGATCCTGGCGGCCAAGGCCACCGCCCTCCTCGACGGCCGGCCCAACGTGGCGGTGGCCGACGTGCGGGCCGTTGCCCCCGCCGCCCTCCGCCACCGCATCGTCCTCGGCTACGAGGCGGTGGCCGACGGCGTGTCGGCCGACGACGTGGTCGACGCCGTGCTGGTGGGCGTGCCCGAGCCGACGGCCGGCCTTCGGGGCGCCCCCTGATGAGCCCGCTGCTCGAACCCGCCTTCCTGGCCCGGCTCGAGTCGCTCCAACTCGGCACGCGCCGCCGCCTGGCCGGCCAGTTCGCGGGCGAGCACCGGTCGCCGCAGCGGGGGGCGTCGCCCGACTTCGCCGACTACCGGGAGTACCACCCGGGCGACGACTTCCGCCGCATCGACTACTTCCTCTACGCCCGCCTCGACCTCCTGGTCCTCAAGCTGTTCGACGCCGAGGACGACCTCCACCTGCGCCTGCTGGTCGACACGTCGGCCTCCATGGCCTCCGACGGGAAGCTGGACCTCGCCCGCCGGGTCGCCGCCGCCCTCGGCTACGTGGCCCTCCTCCGGCGGGACACGGTCAGCCTCCACACCTTCCCCACGCCGCACCGGGCCCCCCGCTTCGCCGGCCGCCGCGCCGTCCCGCCCCTGTTCGACCACCTCGAACGGCTGGAGGCCACCGGCACCACCTCCTTCGCGGCGGCGGCCTCCCACCTGCTGTCGCGGCCCGGCCCTGCCGGGCTCACCGTCGTGGTGAGCGACCTCCTCACGCCGGAGTGGGAGCCGGCCATCGCCCGCCTGCCCGCCCGGGGGGCGGAGGTGGTGGTCGTCCACGTGCTCTCCCCGTCCGAGCTGCGCCCCGACCTGGTGGGCGACGTGGAGCTGGTCGACCGGGAGACGGGCGAGCGGGTGGCGGTGAGCATCGCCCCCGAGACCGCCGCCCGCTACCGGGCCGCGGTCGACACGTGGCTGCACGCCGTGACCGCCCGCTGCCGCCAGGTCGGCGCCCCCTACCTCCGCCTCCTCACCACCGACGACCTCGAGTCCGCCCTGCTCGGCGGCTGGCAGCGCGCCGGGGTGCTCCGATGACCGATCGTTTTGGGGCGTCCGCACCACGCCAGGCGTGGTTGCGGCTCCCCAAAACCACGGGTCCATGAGGTTCGCCAACCCGGCCGGGCTGTGGTTGGCCGCCCTGGCCGTGCCGGTGGTGCTGCTGCACGTGCTGCGGCCCCGCCGGCCGCCGGTGGAGGTCAGCTCGACCTACCTGTGGAAGGAGCTGTCCGAGCCGGTCTCGGTGGCCTCGCCGTGGCAGCGGCTCCGCCCGTCGCTCCTGCTCGCCCTCCAGCTGCTGGCCGTGCTGCTGCTGGCGATGGCCGCCGCCCGCCCGGTGCGCACGACGACCGCCCCCCTGGCCCGCCACACCGTCTTCATCGTGGACGCCTCTGGTTCCATGGACGCCGCCGACGGCAGCCCCGACCGCCTGGGGGAGGCGGTGGAGAAGGCCCGGGACCTGCGCGACCAGCTCCCCGCGGGCGGCGTGGCCAGCGTGGTGGTCGCCTCGTCCCAGCCTCGCGTCGTCCTGTCCTCCAGCTCCGACCGGCGGGCGTTCGACGAGGCGGTGGGCGCCATCCGCACCACCGCCGGCGCGGCCGACTTCCCCACCACCTTCTCCCTGGCCGAGAGCCTGGAGACGCCGGGCACGCCGGTGGGCTTCCTCCTGCTCTCCGACGGCGGCCTCACCGACGCCGAGCAGGCCCTCCTCCCCCCCGGCACGCGCTACGTCAAGACGGGTGACATGGCCACGAACCGGGCGGTGACCCGCCTCACCGTCGAACCCCGGGGCAGCGGCCTCCACGCCCGGGTGACGCTGCGCAACACCGGGGGCCCGTCCGCCACCCAGCAGCTGCGGCTGGACGTGGACGGCCGCACCGCCCACCGCGAGCGGGTCACCCTGGAGCCGGGCGCCTCCCTGGAGCGGGACGTCGACCTGCCCGCCGGCGACCGGGTCGAGGCCTTCCTCGAGGGTGAGGACCTTCTGGGGGTGGACAACCGGGCCGTCGCGGTGGCCACCGCCCGGCGGTCGCTGCGGGTGCTGTGGGCCGGCCCCGACGACCTCTACCTGGAACGGCTGCTGGCGGTGCTGCCCCAGCTCGTCGTGGAGCGGGTGCCGGACGGGCGCCCCGCCCCCGGCTACGACCTGGCCATCTACGCCGGCGTACCGGTCCCCGCCGACCCGGGCGTGCCCTTCCTGGCCATCGCCCCGCCCGGCGGTGCGCCCGGCGTGCGGGTGACGGGCACGGCCGAGCACCCGGCCGTCACCCTGGTGCGCGGCAGCGACCCGCTGCTGGAGGGCCTCGACCTGTCCGAGGTGGCGGTGGCGTCGGCGCAGCGGATCGACGCCCCCGGCGACGAGGTGCTGGTCGGGTCGGAGACCACCCCCCTGCTCGTGCGCGGCACCCGCGACGCCCGCCCGTTCGCCTACCTGGGCTTCACGCTGGCCCAGTCCAACCTGCCCGTGCAGGTCGCCTTCCCCGTCCTGGCCGACCGCCTGGTGACCGGCCTGGCCGGGGCCACCGCCCCTCCCTCCGACCTCCGGGTGGGGCAGTCCCTCCCCCTCTCCCTGGCCGAGGGCACGACCGTCGAGGCGCCGGGCGGGGCCCGCCTCACCGTGCCTCCGGGCGGCGCCGCCCCCGTGCTCGACCGCCCCGGCTTCTGGACCATCTCCCGCGAGGCCCGCCCCCACCTGACGGTCGCGGTCAACCCCGACCCGGCCGAGTCGACCCTGGCCCCCGCCGCCAGCCTGCCCGCACCGCAGCGCCCCTCCGCCCCGGGCGAGGAACGGCCGGTGGGCGAGCGGTCGGTCCTGGCCTGGGTGGCGGCCGCCCTGGCCGCCGTCCTCCTCGCCGAGCTGCTCGTGAGCCGCCGGCGCCGCGGCGTCAGCCGCCGCCAATGGCGGGTGGCGGTGGCTGCCCGCGTCGCCGTCGCCGCCCTGCTGGCCGGGGCCGTCCTCGGGCTCACCGTTCCGAGGGCGGGCCGGCAGGTGGCCGTGCTGTTCCTCGTCGACGGGTCGGACTCGATGGGCCCGGCCGGACGCAGCGAGGCGGTCACGTGGGTGCGCGACGCCCTCGCCCGCCAGCCCGGCGGGGCCCGGGCCGGCGTGGCCCTGTTCGGTGCCGACGCCCGCCTGGAGCTGACCGTGCAGGAGGAGACCCGCCTGCTCCAGCCGTCGGTGCGCATCGACTCGTCCCGCACCGACCTGGCCGGCGCCCTCCGCCTGGCCGCCGCCGTCCTCCCCTCGGACTCCCGCCGCCGCATCGTGGTGGTCTCCGACGGGCGGGCCACCGAGGGCGACGCCGCGGCCGAGGCCCGCCGCCTGCGCGAGGCCGGGGTCCGGGTCGACGTCCACCTCGTCGAGGGGGCCACCGGCCCCGACGTCGCCGTGGACCGTGTCGACGCCCCCGCCACCGCCCGGGCCGGCGAGTCGTTCACGGTTCGGGCGACCGTCGTCTCTGCCACCGCCCAGACGCTGCGGGTGCGGTGGGAACGGGACGGCCAGGCCGTCGAGGAGGGGCTGGTCGACGTCGCCCCCGGGCGCACCGTCCTCGAGCTGCCCCAGACGGCGGGGACCGAGGGGGCCCTGGCCCGCTACTCGGTGAGCATCGGCGGCCCCGACGACGCCGTCAGGGAGAACGACGTGGGCTTCGCCGCCGTCCAGGTCGAGGGGCCGGCCCGCGTCCTCGTGGCCGAGGGGATGCCCGGGCAGTCCGCCGCCCTGGCCGCCGCCCTGCGGGCCGGCGGCATCCCCACCGACGTGGTCGCCGCCCCCGACCTTCCCCCGCTCGACCGCCTCGCCTCCTACCGGGCCACGGTGCTGGTCGACGTGGACGCCCGCGCCCTCTCGGCCACCCACGTCGAGTCGCTGACCGCCGCCAGCCGCGACCTGGGCCACGGCCTGGTCGTGGTGGGCGGCGACCGCTCCTACGCCCTGGGCGGCTACCTGGGCAGCGACCTGGAGAAGCTGCTGCCCCTCACCAGCGACGTGCAGGACCCCAAGCGCCGGCCGTCGGTGGCCCAGGTGCTGGCCATCGACTCCAGCGGCTCCATGGGCGCCTGCCACTGCCGGGAGGGCGGCGGCCCCAACGGGATCGTCACCGGCGGCAACCGCATGGACGGCGGGGTCAACAAGACCGACATCTCCCGCGCCGCCGCCAGCCGCACCATCTCCGCCCTCGCCGCCCAGGACCAGGTGGGCGTGCTGGCCTTCAACACCGACGACAAGTGGATCGTCCCCCTCCAGCAGCTGCCGTCCGAGGAGGTGGTCAACCGGGGCCTCCAGGGCCTGGCTCCCGCGGGCGGCACGAACCTGGCCCTGCCCCTCAAGGAGGCGGGCGACGCCCTCAAGGCGGCCAAGGCCAGCCTGCGCCACATCATCCTGTTCACCGACGGGTTCACCAGCCCGCAGGCGCTGGCCACCCTCCGCCAGCAGGCCACCGACCTGGCCGCCCAGGGCATCACCGTCTCGGTCCTGGCCACGGGCGAGACGGGGGCGGCGGAGAACCTGGCCGGCGTGGCCGAGGCCGGCCGGGGGCGGTTCTACAACGAGGTGGACCTGTCCGAGGTGCCTCAGCTGATGATGCAGGAGGCCGTGCTCGCCTCCCGCCAGCTGGTCGAGGAGGGCGAGTTCTACCCCAAGGTCACCTCGTCGGCCGCCCCCGTGCGCGACCTCCGCTCCGCCCCGCCCGTGCTCGGCTACCTGGTCACCACGGCCAAGCCGGCGTCGTCGGTCCACCTCACCGTGGGCGACGAGAACGACCCCCTGCTGGCCTCGTGGCAGGTCGGGCTGGGCAAGGTCACGTCGTGGACCAGCGACGCCTCCGCCCGCTGGAGCCAGCAGTGGGCGGCCTGGCCCGGCTACACCGACTTCTGGTCGACGCTGGTCAAGGACACCTTCCCCCTCGCCGGCGCCGGCGGTTCGGCGGTGCGGGCCGAGGTGGACGGCGACCGGGTACGGGTGGTCGCCGAGTCGGCCGAGCCGTGGCCCGACGGCGCCACCGCCACCGCCCGCCTCACCGGGCCCGACCTGGTCGGGCGCGAGCTCCCCCTCGAGCGGGTCTCCCCCACCGCCTTCGTGGGCGAGGCCCCCGCCACCGCCGCGGGCACCTACGCAGCCGGCGTGGCCGTAGCCGGCCCGGGCGGGCCGCTGCTCACCGCCACCGCCACCGCCGTGCAGTCCTACTCGGCCGAGTACCGCCCCGGCCCGGCCGATCCCGAGGCCCTCAACCGGGTCTCCACCCTCACCGAAGGCCGCGGGACGATCACCCCGGAGCAGGCCTTCGACCCCGACGGGCTGGTCGCCGGCAGGGGCCGCATCCCCCTGGCCGGGTGGTTCCTGATGGCCGCCGCCCTGCTGTGGCCCCTGGCCGTCGCCCTCAGCCGCCTCGCCCTCCACGGCTCGGCCACCGCGGCCGTCCGCACCCGCAGCCGGCACGTGGCCGAGGCCGTCCGCCACAGGTTGAAGCGCACGCCCGGCCCGGCCGCCCCGACCGGCCCGCCCCGGGCCCCGACGCGCAGGAGGCGCGACCGCCCTCCCGAGCCGGTCGCGCCTCCTCCGACCATCGACCGCCTCCTCCGCAAGAAGCGGGGCGAGGCGGAGGACCCGCCGCCGTAGCCGAGGCCTACTCGGGCGCCACCGTGGCGACCAGCTCCTCGCGGTTCATGCTCGAGCGGCCCGGGATCTCCTGGTCCTTGGCCAGCTCCTTGAGCTCCTCGGTGGTGAACGCCTCCTTGTCGGCCGAGGTGGGCGCGCCCAGCTGCGCCTTCATTGCCTCCATGCGCTCGGCCAGATCGGTGAGCGAGGCGCTGTCCAGCGCGCTGCGCACCTGGGGGAACAGCTCCTTCTCCTCCTCCTCGGCGTGATGCTCCACGTTCTCGATGAGGACCATCATCTTCGCTTCCCACGCCTCGTCGTCGGGGGAGAGCTGCTGGATCTCGGCGGCCAGGACGTCGACCACGTGGTGCTCCTCGATGCCCTCGGCCACGACCTCGCGGATCTCGTCGCTGGCGTCGCTGACCTCGGGGTAGAAGATCTCCTCCTCGATCTTGGTGTGGACCTCGAGCTCGGTGAGGATCTTGACCGCCAGCTCGGTCATCTGAGCGGTGTCCTCGCTCTCGTGGGCCGTCTGGAACTTGGCGAACAGCCCGCGCACGCGGTTGTGGTCGGCGGTCAGCAGCATCACGGCGTCCATTGGACCTCCCTGGTCGACTGCGCCTCCCCTACCCCTGGTCCAATCGGCGTGAAACCGCCGGACGCCACCGACAGCGCCAGCCCGACCGCCACCAGCAGCCCGCCCCACCACACCCACTGCACGAGGGGCGTGACGGCCACGTCGACCACCGCCCCGTCGCCCTGGGGGCCCACCGCCCGCAGCGTGACCTGCAGGTCTTCGAGCAGGGTCGACCGCAGCCCCGAGACGGAGACGCGTTGCCCCGCCCCCGACAGCATGGCCTTGGGGCGGAGGGTGGCGACCCGCTCCCCGCCCCGCTCGACCGCCACCGTGGCGGTGACGGCTGCCCCCGGCCCCTCGGCGTCGGCCGGTGTGACCGCCGCCAACCGCAGGGTGTAGCCGGCCACCGCCATGTCCTGGCCGGGCCCGAGCACCCCCCGCTCGCGGGTCGCGGCCGACGTCGCCAGGACGCCCACCAGCAGGACCGCCATGCCCAGGTGGGCGACGAGCCCGCCGCACCGCCGCCAGGCCCAGCCCCGCTCCGCCACCTCGGCCACCGTCAGGCCGGCGGTGGCGCCGCCCAGGCCAGCGCCCAGCACCACGAGCGGGCGGCCGCCCACCCCAGCCGCGGCCATCGCGGCCGGCACCCCGGCCAGGGCGGGAAGGAACCGCCCCGGCGGCGTCGACCGTCCCCGCCACCGGGGGCCCACCCCGGCCAGGGCCAGGAGGGCCAGGCCGAACGGCAGGGCGGTGACGGCGAAGTAGCGTCCCGCGACCAGCGACCCGTCGTCGCCCACCAGCGGGAGGACGGTGCCCGCCCCCACCACCGCCACCACCCCGCCCAGCAGGGCGGCGGCCAGCACGTAGACGTCCCCGCCGGTGGAGGGCACCGAGCGTGGCGCCCGCCACTCGACCACGACCACGGCGGCCACCACCGCCGCCAGCAGCCCCCCCAGCACCACGCCGACCGTTCCGGCCTCGGCGAAGGCGTGCACGGAGCCGGTGCCGCCCGACCGGGTCAGGATGGCCCCGCCCAGGGCGAGGCCGAACGTGAGGGCGGCCATGCGCGCCGGGCCCGCCCCGCCGCCCGAGCCCGCCCCCGACCGCCGGGCCAGGTGCAGGAACGCCACACCCGCCACCCACGGGAGGAGGGCGGCGTTCTCCACCGGGTCCCACGCCCAGTACCCGCCCCAGCCCAGGTTGACGTAGGCCCAGTGGGCGCCCGCCACCACGGCCACCGCCAAGACCGCCAGGCTGCCCAGCATCCACCGGCGGGCCGCCGGCACCCACTCGCCGGCCGCAAGCCCGGCGGCCCGGGCGCCCAGCGCCAGGGCGAACGGCACGACGAGCCCCGCCTGGCCGGCGTAGAGCAGGACGGGGTGGTACAGCATGGCCGGGTGGCGGAGGACGGGCGTGAGCCCGCCCCCGTCGATGGCCGGCACCTCGAGGCGGTCGAACGGCGACGCCGCCCACAGCAGCAGGCCGGCAACCACCGCCAGCACTGCGGCGGGCACGGCCGTCACCGCCGGCGCCCAGGGACGGGCCCACCGCGCCGCCGCCACCGCCCACAGCGACAGCACCCAACCCCACACCAGCAGCGACCCCTCCATGCCGCCCCACAGGGCGGCCAGCCGGTAGGGCCAGGGCGTGTCACGGCTGGTGTAGTCGGCCACGTACACCAGCGACCAGTCCCCCCGCAGCAGCGCCGCCGCCAGCGTGACCACCGCCACCGTCAAGGCGGCCGCCGCCACCCCGACCAACCGCCGGGCTGTCGGGCCACGCAGGCCGGTCACGACGTTCGGGCCACGCAGGCCGGTCACGGCCAGCGCCGCCGCCGCGACCGAGCACGCCAGCGCCACCGCCAGCGCCCCCGGGCCGGTCAGGTCCGCAGCGTCCCTCCCACCGCCGTCACCGCCGCGATGCACGCCTCCCGCAGTGCGGCGAGCTCGTCCTCGCTCAAGGTGTGGTCGGGCGCCGCCACCCGCACCCGGTAGGCCAGGCTGCGCCGCCCCTCCCCGAGCTGCGGGCCCCGGAACACGTCGAACAGCCACAGGTCCTCGAGCAGGTCGCCGGCCGCCCCCTCGATGGCCTCCGCCACGCGGGCGGCGGGCACGTCGGCCGCCACCACCACGGCCAGGTCGAAGTCGGCCGACGGGTAGCGGCTCACCGGCCGGTAGTCGTCCGACCGCCTGGGCGCGGCCAGCAGAGCGCCCAGGTCGAGCTCGAACCACCCGACCGGCCCGTCGAGCCCGTGCGCCTCCAACACCCCCGGGTCGATCTCGCCCACCACGCCCACCGCCGTACCGGAGGCCGACACCGCCGCCGACCGCGACGGGTGCAGGCCGGCCATGGCGTTCGGGCCACGCAGGCCGGCCACGGCGTTCGGGCCACGCAGGCCGGCGCCCGACGCGGGCGCCAAGGCCACCCGGTCGACCCGCAGGGCGCCCACGAGCGTGTCCAGCACCCGCTTGGCCTCGGCCGCGTCGGCCCCGCCGAGCGCAGCGCCGACCAGCTCGGGCTCGTCCGGCAGCCGGGCCCCGTCGGCCGGGGGCAGGAAGACCTTGCCGATCTCGAACAGGCGCACGTCGGGGTAGCGGCGGTTGGCGTTGGTCACGACCGCCCGCAGCAAGCCGGGCAGGAGCGACGTGCGCAGCACCGACTCCTCCTGGGCCAGGGGGTTCTCCACCTCGACTGCGTCCGTCGCCAGCCCGGCCCGGGCCAGGTCGGCCGGCGCCACCAGCGACGTCGACCACGCCTCCGACAGGCCGGCCCCCACCAGGGCCTCCCGAGCCTTGCGCCGGCCCCGCTGCCCGTCGGTGAGGCCGCCCACCCGGGTGACCGCCGGCAGGGTACGGGCGATGTTGCCGTAGCCGTGGTGGCGGGCGACCTCCTCCACCACGTCGGCCTCGCGCTCGCTGTCGGGCCGCCACGACGGGATGGTCACGTCGAAGTCGCCCTCGCCCAGGGGCTCGCACCGGAACCCGATCGGCTCCAGGTAGCCCTGCACCTGCTCGGGCGTCAGCGACGAGCCCAGCACGGAGTTGACCTTGGCGGTGCGCACCCGGGCCCGGGACAGAGGCGGCCGCGGCGCGCTGACGTCGACGAGAGGGCCGGCCACCGCGGCGCCGGCCACGTCGGCCGCGAGCTGGCAGAAGCGGGCCACGGCCCGCTCGATGTTGTCGGGGTCGGTGCCTCGCTCGAACCTCACCGACGCCTCGGTCCGCAACCCCAGCCGCTTGGAGGTGCGGGCGATGGCCATCGGGTCGAAGTACGCGGCCTCCAGCAGCACCGTGGCGGTCGTCTCGGCGATCTCGGTCGTCGCCCCGCCCATGATCCCGCCGATGCCCACACCCGCGCCCTCGGCGTCGCCGATCACGCAGTCGTCGGCCGACAGCCGCCGCTCCGTGCCGTCCAGCGTGACCAGCACCTCGCCCTCCGCCGCCCGCCGCACCGACAACCCCTTGCCCGCCAGCAGGTCGAGGTCGTAGGGGTGGTTGGGCTGGCCCAGCTCCAGCATCACGTAGTTGGAGACGTCCACGACGTTGTTGATGGGACGCATCCCGGCGAGCGTCAGCCGGCTCGCCATCCACCCCGGCGACGGCCCCACCACCACGCCGGTGAGCAGGGTGGCGGTGAAGCGGGGGCACAGGTCGGGCGAGTCGACCACCACGGTGGGCGCCGCGCCGCCACTGTCGACGACCATCTCGGGCACGGAGATCGTGGGCACGTCGAGGGGCACGCCCAGCTTGGCCGCCACGTCCCGGGCCACGCCCAGGATGCACAGGGCGTCGGGCCGGTTGGGGGTGACGTCGAGGTCGAAGACCACGTCGGGCGTGATGCCCAGGGCCTCCGTCAGCGGCATGCCCGCCGCCAACCCCTCGGGGAGGACCATGATCCCGTCGTGGTCGTCGGAGAGGGCCAGCTCCGCCCCCGAGCACAGCATCCCCTCCGACCACCTGCCCCGCACCTTGCGCCGACCGATCTCCATGCCCCCCGGCAGCCGGGCCCCGACGGGGGCGAACGGGAGCAGGTCACCGGGACCGAAGTTGAACGCCCCGCAGACCACCTGGGTGACCGCCCCGTCGCCCCGGTCGACCTCCACCAGTTGCACCCGGTCGGCGTCGGGATGGGGCGCGGTCGACAACACCCTGGCCACCACGATGTCGCCCAGGCCCTCCCCCACCCGCTCCATCCCCTCGACGACCAGCCCGAGCTCCGACAGCAGCCCGGCCAGCTCCTCGGCGGGCGCTTCGATCGGCGCGAAGTCGCGCAGCCAGGAGGAGGGAACTCGCATGGCCGCCAGGGTAGACGGCCGCCCTCAGGCGGACTTCGACCTTTCCCGGGCGTAGGCGACCAGCGCCGCGACCCCCGCCAGCAGCACCGTCGCCCCGCCCGCGTAGGCCACCAGGAGGCCCCAGGCGGGGAGGTAGGTGATGGGCACGCTGCTGTCGGCGCCCAGCCGCGAGGAGGTCGCCTCCACGGTGATCACCAGGGCCAGCGACGCCGCCGCCACCATCCACGACCCCGAGAGCGGCCCGGCGGGCCGGATGGCCCAGGCCAGCCCGAGCACCGCCACCAGCGCCACCACCGCCCCCGCCGTGCCCCCGAGCACGTCCCAGCCCGACTCCACCCGGCGCAGCGAGAGCAGGCCGAACCCCGACGACAGGCGCCCGGTGAACCAGGGCGTCCACAACGAGGCCAGGAGGGCGAGCCCACCCCCGCCGGCCACCAGCGGTGCCCGTCGCGCCACGCCCCACCGTAGGCCGCGCTGCCCTCAGGCGGTGGCCGCCGACCGGCGCCGGGACAGCGCCAGCACGAGCAGGGCCGTCAGGCCCATGCCCACCGCGGCCGACGCACCGACCACCAGCCATGCCGGCGCCCCGTCGTCGCCGCCCGACCCGGCCCGCTCCACCGGCCCGAAGCGCACGGCGGCGAAGTAGATGTCCTCGGCCTGAGCGGTGGCGTTGCCGTTGCGGGTGTCCTGCCAGGCCACGTAGGCCGCCGCGTCGGTGGACGCGACGGCCACGTTGGTGTGGCTGTGGACGTTGTTGGACCACACGCCGATGCTGCGGTCGATGATCCGGTCCGTCACCCGCACGTTGGGCGCGAACGACCGGCCGTCGTCGCCCGACCACGAGAAGTAGACGTCCTGGGAACCGCCGGCGTTGCCGCCCGACGCCTCGAACTCCGGCACCGGGCTGTTCCGGAAGTCGTACCAGGCGGCGTCCACCCGACCGTTGGGGGCTACCGCGATCCCCGAGTCGTAGTGCTGGACGTTGGGGCGGTTGGCGTCGTCGTTCACGGTGACCCGGTCGCCCCAGGTGGCACCCCCGTCCGTCGACGTGCGGAGGTAGATGTCCCGATCGTCGAACTCGTCGGTGGAGGGCTGCCCGGCGGGCGGGCGGCGGGCCCTCGGGTTGGGGTTGCCGTACCAGGTGAGGTGCAGCGTCCCCGACTCCAGGTCGATCGCCAGCATGGGCTTGCGCATGAAGCTGAACCCGGCGTTGCCCGGGTCGATCTCCTGCATGGGCGACCACGTGCGGCCCCGGTCGGTCGAGCGCCGGTAGATCATGGGACGGATCTCGGGGTCGCCCGTCGCCCCCGGCGGGCGGAAGCCGTCGGCCGGGAAGATCACGTGCACGACGCCGTTGCGGTCGACCACCGGCCGGGGCTGGTCGCCGCCCCGCCCGTCGCTCAGCTCCTGCGGATCGGCCCACGTGCGCCCGCCGTCGTGGGAGACGGAGAGGAAGGCCCGGCGGGGGGTGCCGCTGGCCGCGCCCCGCTGCCAACCCACGTACACGTTCTGCGGGTCACCCGGGTCGACCGCGATCTGGGCCCGCCGGCTGTTCCCGATCCCGGGGTCGCCCTCCTTGCCCTCGTAGGCCCGCATCGTCTCCCACGTCCGCCCGGAGTCCTGCGAGCGGGCCACGAAGACGTGCCGGGGCGTTTCGATGCGGTTGTTGAGGACCGCGTACTTGGGGTCGCTCGCGAAGAAGGCAGCCCACAGCACGCCGTCGGGCAGGAACTGGAAGGTGATGTAGGGCCCGTTCGTGGCCTGCTGGGAGCAGTCGGTGAACGGCCGCATCATCGGGTCCCCGCCCGGCGCCCACGACCGGCCGCCGTCGGCCGAGATGTGGATGTCGCACGTCTTCCTGGTGCGGACCTCGGCCGAGCCGATGACGATCTCCCCCGTCACCGGGTTGACCGCCATCTGGGGCGTCGAGTGAGCCCGGTTGGGGTCGCGGTTGTCGGTGACCTGCACCGCCGCCGTCACCGACGGCCGGTCGTCCTCCTGCGTGGCCGCGGGGGCGGCGGTGGCCAGCAGGCCCAGCCCCACGGCGGCGGCTGCGATCCGACGCCGCCTCACGCCGCCGCCTCGGCGTTGCGCCGGGCGCCCACCGCCACCAGCATGGCCAGGCCCATCCCGAGCAACAGGCCCATGCCGACCAGCAGCCACGTGGCCGGTTCGTCGTCCCCGCCGGTTCCGGCGGCCGCCGCCGGCGTATGTCGCACGGTGGCGAAGTAGGTGTCCTCGGCCGACCCGTCGTTGGTGCCGTTGCGGCTGTCCTGCCACGTCAGGTACACGGCCTCGTCGGTCGAGGTCAGCCCCACCGGTGCGTGCACGTCCACGTTGTTCGACCAGATCCCGTAGCGGCGGTCGATCATGCGGTCGGTGACCTTGACCGCTGGGGAGAACGTCCGCCCGCCGTCGTCGGAGTACGTGTACCAGACGTCCTGGAAGCCGGTGACGGCCGGGGTCGTGGACGCCGGCACCGGGCTGTTGCGGTTGTCGAACCAGGCGATGTCGAGCCGGCCGTTGGGCGCCACCGAGAGGTTGGGGTCGAAGTGGTGGACGCCCCGCAGGGGCTCGCTCTCGGTGTTGACCAGGATGCGGTCGCTCCACGTCTTGCCCGAGTCCCTCGAGACCCGCAGGTAGATGTCCCGCTCGTCGTCGGGGAGCGTCGGCCGGGGGTTGGGGTGGCCGTACCAGACGGCGTAGAGGGTGTCGCTGTTGGGGTCGGCCCGCAGGCCCCACTTGCGGTTGTGGGCGAAGCCGGCGTTGCCCTCCTCGATCTGGCGGGGCTCGCTCCACGTCCTCCCGTGGTCGGTGGAGGACCGGTAGAGCACGGTGCGGATCGGCGCCGGCGTCCCCTGGGGGACGCTCCCCGGCGCCACGAACGCCCGTCCCGCCATGATCGTGTGGACGGTGCCGCGGCGGTCGACCGCGGGCCGGGCCTCGTACGACCCCTGCGGGTCGCCCTCCCGCAGGCTGACGGGCTGGCCCCACGTGCGCCCGCCGTCGGACGAGGCCGAGAGCAGCGCCTTGTTGCCGGACGGGGTCGGTTCGTCGTTGATGTGCCACTGCATCCACGAGACGTAGACGCGCCGGGGGTCGTTGGGGTCGACCGCCACCCATGGCCGGTTGTTGCGCTTGCCCGCGCTGCGGGGCACGTCGGGCGACTCGGGGGCGTCCCAGACCTTGACCGGCCGCGACCAACTGCGGCCGTCGTCGGTGGAGCGGGTGAAGAAGATGTGGCGCGGACGGTCGGGCCGGGGCAGGTCGCTGAACCGCCGGTCGTTGGCCTGGTAGGTGAGCAGCAGGTCGCCGTTGCGGTCGTAGGCCATGGTGTGGTTGACGTTGGCCTCGGGATCGCCCGACGAGTCGGTCCACGGCTCGAGCATCGGGTCCCCGCCCGGGAACCACGACCGCCCGTCGTCGGTGGAGAGGTAGATGTCGACGGTCTTGCGGGTGCGGTTCTCGGTGTCGGCGATGACCAGCGTGCCGTTGTCCGGGTTGCGAACGATCCACGGCACCACGTGGGCCCGCGCCGGGTCGGGGTTGGTGGTCACCTGCACCGCGCCCGTCACCGCCAGCCCGTCCCCCGCCCGCCCCTGACCGCCGGCCGGCCCTACCGGTACCGCCGCCGTGGCCGCCGCCGCCAGACCGAAGACGACCGCCTTGAACCATCCCGCCCGCGCCATGCCCGCTCCCCCCGCGATCCCGCCCCCCGACTCGCCGCGACCGGAGCATAGGACCGCGGAGCGCATAGGCGCAGGCGCGTCCGTCGAGGCGAACGGCTCTCAGCTCGGTTGGGAGCCGTGGCCGCCGGGGCCGCGCTGGCCGGCCCCCCGGCTCAAGCGGACGCGCGTGATGGCCCGGTGGTCGACGGCCAACACCGTGGCCCCCCAGCCGTCGATCTCGACGTGGTCGCCGGGCTCGTCGGGGATGCGGCCGAGGGCGCTGAGAACCAGCCCCGCCACCGTTGCATAGTCCCCTTCCGGGAGGTCGACGCCGACGTCGGCCAGGTCGTGGACCGGGAAGCTGCCCCGTACCACCAGGGCGCCGTCGGCCTCCCGCTCGACGCCGAGGACGTCGCGGTCGCTTTCGTCGTAGATCTCCCCCACGAGCTCCTCGAGCAGGTCCTCGACGGTGACGATGCCGGCGCCCCCCCCGTACTCGTCGACCACCACGGCCAGTTGCTGGTGGGCCTCCTGGAGGTCCCGCAGGGCGTGGAGCACGTGGGCAGACTCCGGCAGGAAGGTGGCCGGGCTGGCCCGGTCCCGCACCGGTGCGTTCCCGCCGCCGATGAGATCCCGCAGGTGCACCACCCCCACCACGTGGTCGAGGTCGCCGCCGTCGGCCACCGGGGCCCGGGAGTGGCCGCTGGTGGCCAGCACCTCCAGGGCGTCGCCACAGGCGGTGCCGGCGCTCAGCACGACGACGTCCCGCCGCGGCTTCATCACCTCGTCCAATGTCCGCTCGGCGATCTCGAAGGCCCCCGAGAGGATCGTCCGCTGCTCGGGGCTGAAGGCCCGGTGGGCGCCCACCATGTCCCGGAGCTCCTCCTCGCTGACCTCCTCCCGCTCCCGGTGGGGATCGCCGCCCATCACCCGGACGGCCAGGTTCGTCGAGTGCGACAAGAGCCACACCACCGGACGGGTCAGCGCCGAGAACAACGCCAGGGGACGGGCGGCCAGCAGTCCCCAGCGCTCGGCACGCTGCATGGCCACTCGCTTGGGTGCCAGCTCGCCAAAGACGAGGGTCAGGTAGGTCAGCGCCAGTGTGACGAGCACGATGGACGCCGGGCGGGCGGCACTGCCGAGGAACCCGAGCGGTTCCTCCAGCGGCTCGGCCAACGACACTGCGGCTGCCGCCGATGCCAGGAAGCCGGCCAGTGTGATGCCGATCTGGATGGTCGCCAGGAACCGGTTGGGGTCCCTGGCCAGTCGGGCCAGGGTCTGACCCGCGCCGCCCCTGGCCTCCAGGCGACGGAGCTGGCCCTCGCGCAGCGACACCAGGGCCAGCTCGCTGCCGGCGAGGGCGGCGTTGATCAGGATGAGTACAGCCACCAGCGCGAGCTGGGGCAGTGAACCTTCCACTTGGGCAGACACTCCTCGTACGGGCGGCGGGACGGCGGGCTGGCAAAGTCGCCAGCCAGGCCGTTCAAGCTGGGCGCGGTGAAGCTGAGACGAGGAGGGGGGGCGGTCCCCGGTTGACCCACGCCGGTTGCCACCCGGAGACGGTCGGGGCCGCCACGAGGCGGATCCGCTTGAAGCGTCCACCGGTGCGGACGAGCGCCAGCGCGGCCGCGGCGACCACCGGCGGGGGGATCCGCTCGAGGGGCCCCCGCACGACGCCAGCCCGGCGATACCCGTCCGCCACTGGAGGACTTTGCGCTTGGCTTACGACCGTCGGGACCTCGCGGGGTGGTCCGCCTCGGTCCGGGCTACCGGTGACGGAAAGCCAGGCCGCCGCCAGGACCAAGGTCGCCAGCAGGGCGAGCCCGACGAACCTGGAGAATCGCCATCGAGGGCTTGGAGGGTCGGTGGTCGGGTGCATTGGCGAGGCCGTCGAGTACAGCAGCCCGACAC